>JAJEHX010000018.1 GCA_022823465.1 Candidatus Latescibacterota bacterium | reverse complement strand
GGTCACCAGGCCGTCCGCGTCCACGGTCGCCACAGCCTCGTCTCCGCTCGACCAGGTAACGGCCACGTCAGCCATCACGTTCTCGTGCTGATCCAGTACGACTGCTGCAAGCTGCACGGTTTCGCCGATCGCTTCGAGCGTGTGCGACGCCGGTTCGACCGTGACGGTTGTCGCCACGGGTTCTGCCGGCACCATCACCTTAATGTTCACCATATCCGACACGTCGCCCGCTGTGGCCACAATGTCGGCCATGCCGTTGCTGACCGCAGTGACCAATCCCTCCCCGTCCACGGTGATCACGGCTTCGTCTCTGCTCGTCCAGGTCACGGCTGGTTCTGAGATAGGCGCGTCGTTCGCGTCGCTGACGGTGACCATGAGCTGCAGGGTCTGTCCGATCTCGGTAAGCGTGGTGGCCTCGGCGTCAACTTCGATACTGATTCCGGCCGGGACCTGGGCGACTGTGATCTCCGCACTTCCCATGACGTCTCCGGCCTTGGCCGTGATCTCCGCCATGCCGTTATCCACCGCAGTCACCAGGCCGTCCCCATCCACGGTCGCCACGGCCTCGTCACTACTCGACCATGTCACGGTCACGTCCGCCATCTCGTTCCCGTCCTGATCCAGCACCATGGCCGCGAGTTGCACAGTTGCGCCGATCGCTTCGAGCGTGTGCGACGCCGGCTCGACTGTGACGCTCGTCGCCACGGGCTCGGATGTCTCCATCACTGTAATGCCCACCATGGCCGAGATGTCGCCCGCCGTGGCCGTGACTTTGGCCATGCCATTGCCTACCGCCGTCACCAGTCCATCCCCGTCCACGGTAACCACAGCTTCGTCACTGCTCGTCCACGTGACGTCCGGTTCGGCAATGGGCACGTCATTCGCGTCGCTGACGGAAACCGTGAACTGCAGGGTCTGTCCGATTTCGGTCAGGGTGGTAGCCTCGGCGTCAACCTCGATGCTGATGGCGGCCGGGACCTGGGCGACTATGATCTCCGCACTGCCCATGGCGTCTCCGGCCTGGGCGGTGATATCCGCCATGCCGTTATCCACTGCGGTCACCAGGCCGTCCTGGTCCACGGTCGCCACGGCCTCGTCTCCGCTCGACCAGGTCACGGCCACATCCGTCATCACGTTCTCGTGCTGGTCCAGTACGACGGCCGCGAGTTGGACAGTCGTGCCGATCGCTTCGAGCGTATGCGACGCCGGATCGACTGTGACGGTTGTCGGCACAGGATTCGCAACGGTAATGGCCGCACTGGAAGACAGATTGCCGGTTTTGGCCGTGATTTCAGTCATGCCGTTGCCCACCGCCGTTACCAGTCCATCCCCGTCCACGGTAACCACGGCTTCGTCACTGCTCGTCCAGGTAATGGTCTGGCCGGACATGATGTTGTTCCGCTGATCCCGCACCGTTGCGCTAAGTTGAACAGTCGCCCCAATCGCCTCCAGCGTATGTGACGAAGGCGTGATCGTGATTCGCGTCGGCACCGGCTCGGCGACGGTTATGTTCGCGGTACCCGACGCGTTTCCGGACCGCGCCGTAATCTGCGACGTGCCATTGCTCACCGCCGTCACCAGCCCATTGCCACTCACGGTCGCCACGGCGGTGTTGCTGCTCGTCCAGTTAACCGTTTGCCCGGACATCGGGTTGTTGTTCTGGTCCCTGACCGTTGCGGTTAGTTGCACCGTCGCGCCGATCGTTGCCAGGGTGTGCGAAGAAGGCGTGACGGCAATGCTCGTCGCCACCGGAGCTGGTGGCGGTGGTGGTGTCGGTGTCGGTGTCGGTGTGGACGGCGTGGGGCTCGTCGGACCGCTGTCCCCGCCGCCGCATCCCGCCAGGATCATAAAGTACATAGATGCCGTGATCATGGCGAACGCGCGCCTAGATGGGCGAATCACATTGGACTCCTCTCGGATAAGGACTGAATAGCGGTTCGCTTTAATCTTCCACAAGTGACTTTAATAAACAGGATATGTGTAGTCTATACTTTTGATAGTCTATGCCTTTAAATGCCTCATGCTCTCCCGGGCCGATTCGAGGGTCCGGTCGATATCGTCTTCGGTGTGGGACAGGGATACAAAACCTGTTTCAAGGCGCGAAGGCGCCAGGTAGACGCCTTGGTCCAGCATGTTCCAGAAGTAACGCCCGTACGTGTCCGCGTCCGAAGTGGAGGCGGCGTCGAAATCGCTGACCGTCCGGTCGGTGAAGAAGGTACACATCATGGAACCGACCCGTGTCAGATAGGCCGGCACGCTTGCCGTTTCCGCCGCGGCGAGGAGGCCGTCGCCGAGCCGGGCGGCCAGTACTTCCAGCCGCTCGTAGACTCCGGGCTCCTGAAGCTGCCGCACCGTTTCGTACCCCGCGGTCATGGCCAGCGGGTTGCCCGAAAGCGTGCCGGCCTGGTAAACCGCGCCGATGGGCGCCACGGTTTCCATGATTTCCCGCCGCCCGCCGTAGGCGCCTACGGGAAGACCCCCGCCGATGATCTTGCCCAGGCAGGTCATGTCGGCTGAGATGCCGAATCGTTCCTGGGCGCCGCCGAAGGCGATCCTGAATCCTGTGATGATCTCGTCGAAAATCAGGATGATCCCCCGTTTTTCCGTCTCTTCCCGGATGGTTTCGAGAAAGCCTTCGACCGGCGGGATCATGCCCATGTTGCCGGCGACCGGTTCGACGATCAAGCAGGCGATGTCGTCGCCCCGCTCCGACAGGGTGCGCCGGACGGCCTCGCTGTCGTTGTACGGCAGGTTGATGGTCATTCTCGCCAGGTCCGCAGGCACGCCGGGACTGTCGGGGATGCCGAACGTCGCGGCGCCGGAACCGGCCTGGACGAGAAAGCTGTCTCCATGGCCGTGGTACCCCGCCTCGAACTTGACCGCCAGGTCGCGTCCCGTGTATCCGCGGGCCACGCGCAGGGCGCTCATGGTCGCTTCCGTGCCGGAGTTGACCATGCGTACCAGTTCAATGGACGGGAAGGCCGTCTTGACCAGTTCCGCCAGCTTGATCTCGGCTTCTGTAGGCGTGCCGAAACTCGTGCCCCGTTCACAGGCCTTCTTCAGGGCTTCGACCACGGCGGGATTGCCGTGGCCCAGGATCAGCGGTCCCCAGGATCCGAGGTAGTCGATGTACTCGTTGCCGTCCACGTCGTAAACCTTCGATCCCGCGCCCCGGTCCATGAAAACGGGGCCGCCTCCGACCCGTCCGAAATTGCGCACGGGGCTGTTCACCCCGCCGGGCATGGATCGGAGGGCCTGATTGAAAAGGGTATTGGACCGGGAACGGTTCATGGCTCCACTCCGTGCAAGCTTCCTGTTACGTGTCAAGCTTCTTGTTACGCATTGTGACGCGCTCGCGGGCCGATCTTCGGGCGCGCGTGCGGACGCGGGATTTTCAGAGTCCGCCTTTCAGGTTCCGCACAGTCTGCGTGCGACGTCCCGCGCGAAATAAGTGAGGATCATGTCGGTGCCGGCGCGCTTCATGGCGGTCAGCGACTCCAGGACGATCCGCTCCTCGTCGATCCATCCCTTCTGTCCCGCCGCCTTGATCATGGCGTATTCTCCGCTCACGTTGTAGGCGGCCACCGGCACTTCAAAAGTCGATTTCACCCTTTGTATCACGTCGAGATAGGCCAGGGCCGGCTTGACCATGACGATATCGGCGCCTTCTTCGAGATCCAGTTCTACTTCCCGGAGCGCTTCGTTGGAGTTTGCCGGGTCCATCTGGTAGGAACGGCGGTCGCCGAATTGCGGGACCGAGTCCGCGGCGTCTCGAAAGGGTCCGTAATAGGCCGAAGCGTACTTGGCGGAATAGGCCATGATCGGGACATGCTTGAGGTGCTCGCCGTCGAGGCCTTCTCGTATCGCACCCACGCGGCCGTCCATCATGTCCGATGGCGCAATCACGTCGGCGCCTGCGTTGGCCTGCGAAAGCGCCGTCCTGACGAGCAGCCGAAGCGTGGCGTCGTTCTCCACGTCGCCTTCCCGGATCACGCCGCAGTGCCCATGATCGGTGTACTCGCAGAGGCATACGTCGCCGATGACGGTGAGTTCTGGGGCCGCCCGCTTGATCGCCCGTATGGCCCGCTGGACGATGCCGTCGTCCGCGTAGGCACCGGAGCCGTAGGCGTCCTTGCTCTCCGGGATGCCGAAGAGCATGACGGCCGGGATGCCCAGGTCCGAAACTTCACGGCAAACCTCCGCGCCCTGGTCCACGGAAAGCCGGTCCACGCCGGGCATCGAATCCACCGGGGAACGGACGCCTTCTCCCGGGCAGATGAACATGGGATAGATCAGGTCGTCCACGGAAAGCCGGGCCTCGCCGACCATCCTGCGCAGACTTTCAGTCCGGCGCAGGCGCCGCAGCCTGTGTACGGGAAATGCCATGGATCGTCTCCTGCCCCCGAAAGGTTCTCAGCGTCCGCTTTCAGGCCGTCATCGTCCGCCGCAGTTGGCGCATCCGCCGGTGTCGAAGCCGTTCAAGGCGCTGCAGCGCTCACACTGGAATAAAACGTGGCCGTCGTCGATTGACATCGATGCCATCCACTTCCGCGTAGGCTCCCGGTGTTTCGAAGGCACGATGATCCTGGCCGTTTCGATCGAGCCCTTTCCGATGAGAAGGCCGGTATCCTGATCGGCCGAGAATACCCGGCACTCCACCCCCCGCTGCGCAAGAGCGCGCCGGTAGTTCAGGGCTTCCCGGTCTTCGGCCCGATAGAGAATCTCCTCCTCCGGCGGCTCATCGTCCGATCCGTGTCTTTCGCAGAAATACCGTCCCAGCCTGCGAGACCCGCAGTCCGCGCACAGGTGCTGTCCGCAGACGACGCACCGTCCGTGGGCGGGGCCGGCCGGATGGGTCAGACAACGAAGATCGTCGATGAATACGGTCCCGCAGACCGGACAGAACCCCGCGTCGCCCGGGATCTCCGCTTTGCATTCGTCGCAGACCCACGTCGACTCCTCATTCAGCGCGGAGACCAGGGATGTCGCGCAGATGGGGCATTTTTCCACACCGGGGGAGTATTCACATTCGCATTCCGGACAGAAAGGCATAGAAAACCGCAACGGTTTGTCAGTTGAACGCAAGCCCGGGAAATATACACCGGGGCGTCCGGGCAGGGCAATTGTTATTCAGGGTCTGTTCTCTCGCGGCCAGCGGATCCGTATGCCGGTCTTCGCGGCCAGCCGAGCCGGTCACGTATGCTGTTCCCCCGCGGTCAGCCGGTCGCGCACGATCGCGTCCACGAGTGCGGAGACCGTAGCCTGATCGGGCATGATGTCCACGGTCAGGTCCGCCTCTTCGGCCGTCGCCGCCGTGGCGGGACCTATGCAGGCTACACGGACGCCCCCGGTGAATCGTGGCAGCCGGTCCGGCCCCACGGCCTGTGCAAAAGCCTTCACGGCTGAAGAACTCGCGAATACGGCTACGTGGATCTTCCGGTCTTCCAGCATGGACGCGATGCCGTCCTGAAGCACCTCTTCCATGGCCGTCCGGTAGACCGTCACCCGCTTCACGCTCGCACCGGCGGCGGTCAGTCCATCGACCACGGCGGGACCCGCGATGTCCGCCGCGGGGAAGAGGATCCGGGCGTCCCGAATATCGCAGTCTTCAATCAGGGTCTCCACCAGCTTTTCGGCGCGGAAGACATCGGGTTGATAATCCGCTTCGATTCCCCGTCGTCGCAACGCGTCGGCCGTGGCACGGCCTACCGCGGAGATGCGGACCCCGCCCAGGGCCCGGGCGTCCTGCCCCTTTTCGACTAACCGCGAGAAGAATGACTCCACGGCGTTCCCGCTGGTGAACACCACGTGATCGAAGTTGGGAAGATCGGCCAGCGCCACATCCACGCTCGACCAGTCATCCGGCGGTTCGATCCGTATCAGGGGCGCTTCGACCGGCTCCGCGCCCATCCGGACGAGCGATTCCGACAGTTCGCCGGCCTGGCCCCGGGCGCGCGTGACCAGGACCCGCACGCCGAAAAGCGGTTTCGATTCGAACCAGTCGAGTTGCGGCCGCAGCGCCACCACTTCGCCCACGATGATCAGCACGGGAGGGGAAAAGGAAGCCGACCGGGCCTTCGACACGATATCGTCCAACGTGCCGACAAGGGTCCTTTGCTCCGGCGTGGTGCCCCACTGGATCAGCGCGACGGGCGTATCCTTCGAGCGTCCGTGATCGATCAATCTCTCCACAATGACGGACAGGTTGCGCGCGCCCATGTAGAAGATCAGCGTACCGATCCGTTTTGCGAAGGCGTCCCAGTCCAGGTCGCTCCGGTCCTTGTCCGGCGTTTCGTGGCCGGTGACGACGGTCATCGTCGAGGTGATCTCTCTATGGGTCACCGGTATGCCCGCGTAGGCCGGTACCGCGACGGCCGCCGTGATGCCGGGAACGACCTCAAAAGGAATCCCGCGGCGCTGAAGATGCAGCCCTTCTTCGCCTCCCCGGCCGAACACGAAAGGATCGCCGCCCTTCAACCGGACCACGGTTTTTCCGGCCTCGCTGTGACGCACCAGCAGGTCGTTGATCTCCTCCTGCCGCCCCGGACGCCACGGAACGTGGATACGCTCGGCGTGGGCGGGCGCCTTGGCTACCAGCCGCTCGTCGGCCAGGTAGTCCGCGATCACGACGTCGGCCTTCCGCACGCAGGCCAAGCCTTTCACGGTGATCAGTCCGGGGTCGCCGGGCCCCGCGCCCACCAGGTAAACGACACCCGGGGTCCGTGGAACTGTTGCGTTCATTATCTGGTTTCCATCATTCACCGGGTTTCTGTGGTCCGCCTGGTCCGCCTGGTCCGCCTGGCCCGTCTGGTCGCTCGCTCCGCGCCAGCACGGCTTCGGCCAGTCGGCGACCCAGGTCGGGGCCGTCTTCAGGGTCCCCATGGAGGGCATGACGCACGATCCAGCTACCGTCATCGGTGGCAAGCACGCCGTCCAGCCGGAGGACGTCCCCGTCGATTCTTCCCCAGGCGCCGACCGGGGTATGGCAACCGCCTCCGATACCGTGGAGGAATGCCCGTTCAGCCATCACCGCCTGCCTCGACGGAAGATGCTCGATATTCCGCGCGGCTGTCAGGGTCCGCTCATCGTCCACCCGGGTTTCTAACGCGAGGGCCCCCTGGCCGACGGCCGGCATGCAAAGATCGGGGGACAGCGCTTCGGAAATGCGGTCCGACCAGCCCAGCCGCTGCAGGCCCGCCACGGCCAGTACGATGGCGTCAAGTCCATGCGCTTCGCGCGCTTCTTCCGGTCCATCCGGTCCATCCGGTCCATCCGGTTCGTGCGGACCGCCCCCTTCTTCCAGCTTCTTCAACCTGGTATCGATGTTCCCACGGATACCGGTGAAGCGCAGATCCGGCCGGTAGTGTTGCAGGAGCGCCCGCCGCCTCGGACTGCCCGTGGCGATCCGGGCGCCCGCCGGCAGGCCGTCCAGGCCGGTCCCATTCCGGCTGATCAGGGCGTCCCGCACGTCCACGCGTTCCGGTACCGCGGCGATGGCCAGGCCATCAGGCAGGATGGTTGGGAGGTCCTTCAGGCTGTGTACGGCCGCGTCGATCTCTCCCGAGACCAGGGCCCGTTCCAGTTCCTTGACGAAGACGCCCTCGCCGCCAAAAGTGTCCAGCGAGGCGTCCCTGTCCGCATCTCCCCTGGTCTTGAGGACGCGCACGTGGACGGTCAGGTCCCGGTTGGCCGTCTCGATGTCCTTTGCCACGGAATGGGCCTGGACAAGGGCCAGCCTGCTGCCGCGGGTGCCTATGGTGATGGAGGAAGACATGGATATGGGGGACCAATGCTTGCTGCGGCCGGGTCAAGCCCGGGCCTGCGGGCTATTCGTTCCCGGTGCCGTTTCTGTCGTTCCCTTGCTCATCGAGACCGAAGAGATGACGCAGGCTGTAGAGGTGGTAGTCCTTGTGCTCCGGATCGGCGGTGTTTTTGAGCTGGACCGTCGGTTGATGCAGCAACTTGTTCACGATGGCGCGGCTCATCTTGTCTACCGTTTCCCGGTCCTTCTCGGAAAGGTGGCCGAGCTGAGCGAGGGCCCGGTCGACTTCCTGGTGCCGCAGGTCGTCGGCGAAGTGGCGGAGCTGCGTAATGGTAGGCGTAATGGCCAGGTTCTGATACCAGGCAAGGAACCGGTCTACTTCCGATTCCACGATTCCTTCCACTTTCCGCGCTTCCACCTTCCTTGACTCGGCGTTGTCGTCCACCACCGACTGCAGGTCGTCCATGTCGTACAGGATGACATTGTATAGGTCGCGCACGCGCGGGTCGATGTCCCGCGGCGCGGCGATATCGATCAGGAAGATGGGCCGGTTCCGCCGGTCGTGCATGAGATCCGCCATCCGTTCCCGGCCCAGCACAGGCTCGGTGGCGCCGGTGGAACTGATGATGATATCGACGTCGGAGATCATCTGCAGTCCGTCATGCAGGGACACGGCGATGCCGTCGTAGCGATGAGCCAGGTCGGCGGCCCGCTCGTAGGTCCTGTTGGCGACGATAAGCCGTTTCACGCCCTGGTCGACCAGGTACTCCGCGGTCCGTTCGCCCGTCTCGCCCGCGCCGATCAACATGGCGGTATGCTGCCGCAGGTCCTTGAAGATCTTCCTGGCCAGTTCGACCGCCACGGAACTGACCGACACCGCGCCCGCCCCGATCTCCGTCGTCTCCCGTACCTGCTTGCCCACGGCCAGCGCCTTCTCGAACAGCCTGTTGAGCACCACGCCCGTGGTCTTCGTGTTCAGCGACTGCATGTAGGCCTCCCGGACCTGGCCCAGGATCTGCTGTTCGCCCACGACGAGGGAGTCCAGGCTGGAGACGACGCGGAACAGGTGCCGGATGACGGCCTCGTCCTTCCGGTGATAGAGATAGGGGGACAATACGCCCTCGTCCAGGCCGTGGATCTCGTGGAACCACGCCTCGATGGGCCTGGGGTCGGTATGCTCTTCGTCGGTGGTCGCGTACATCTCGCTGCGATTGCACGTGGACAGCAGCACCGCTTCGAGGATGCCGCTGGAAGACCTGACGAAGGAGAGGGCCTTCTCCTGGAGCGTCTTCGTCAGCACCGCCTGGTCGCGCACGTCGATGGGCGCCGTATGGTGACTCAGTCCGACGAGTGTAAGATGCATGACTCTACCCGGTCGCGCGCTTCCTCCGCGCGCCCTTCGCGTATGAGATCGAGGATATCGGAATCGACCAGGGACGTCCACAGCCTCGCCCGCGTTTCGATTTCATCGGGGTGCCTGGCCTTCATCTGGGGGCGGTATCGTCCCAGCAGGTCGAGCAGGACGGCGTATTCGGTCCCGAAAGCCCCTTCCAGTTGACCGCGGATCTTCTTCGCCAGCGCGGGACTCTTGCCTCCCGTGGATATGGCGATGCACAGGTCGCCCTGCCGAACGACGGAAGGCACGATGTATCGGCACAGCGCCGGCACGTCTACCACGTTGACCATGATGCCCTCGGCCTCGGCGTCCTGGTAGACACGCTCGTTGACCTTCGCCGAGTCGGTCGCGGAAATGACCAGCCTGTGACCCCGGGCGTCGCCGGGTTCGTACTGCCTCGCGATCCAGCGTAGTCCGCCGCGATCCACACGGTCACGCAGTTCCTCCGTCAGATCGGGGCTGATCACTGTGACGTCGGCCCCGCAATCGAGCAGCGCGGCCGCTTTTTCCGCCGCGATCGCGCCCCCGCCCACGACCAGGCAGGACTGATGCTCGATGTCCACAAATGCGGGATAGTATTTCTTCATGGTCTGATTTCCATCATTCACCGAGTCAGTCGCTCCGGTCAGTCGAAGATGTGCAGGTTCGTCCAGAGTCCGGCGCCGAGATAGGCCAGCAGCACGGACGCGAACCCGGCCATGGAGATGATCGCCGACCGCTCGCCCTGCCATCCCATGGTATAGCGGGTTACGAGCTGGGAAGTGAAGATGATCCAGGTCAGCATCACGCACAGCACCTTCGGGTCCAGCAGCCAGGGCGTGATCGAGTCCCAGGCGGCCGTCGCCCACCAGATGCCCGTGGCGATGCCCGCGGAGAGGAACACCCAGCCGATGAGCGTCGCCTTGAGGTTCATCTCGTCCAGCATGCCCAGCGCGGGCAGCCGCGAGAACACCAGGCCCACCCGGCGGTGGTGGATGTAGTACATCTGCATGACGTACAGCAGTCCCGTGATGAAGGAGAAGGAAAACGCCGCGTAAGCCAGGAAGCTGGCCGTTACGTGGAAATTGAACCAGGGACTCTGCAGCAGGGGCGGCAGGGGGTCGACGGGGCTCATGAATGCCGTGGACGCCGCCTGGGCCGCCAGGACGAGAGGGAGCACGAACACGCCGAGCGACCGGTCGTGGAAACGCCGCTCCAGGAACAGGTAGACCACGGCGATGAGCCATGCGAAGAAGCTCATGGATTCGTGGAGGCCCACGAAGGGCGCATGGCTGGATTCGAAGCCGCGGGCGATCAGAAAGGCGCTGTGGAAAACCAGCGCCAGGACCAGGCACAGCGTCGCGTAGAACCCGGTCCGGGGCTGTCTCGTCCAGAAATGACGGAAATAGATCACCGTGGCGACCGCATAACCCGCCAGAATCAACCCGTGCAGAATGTAAGTACCCATGTGACCGGCCTCGACTCGACCCCGGGTCAAATTACCAAGCCTGACAAGATACCCTAAAATACCGTCATATCATGTATTTATCAAGTTTAAAGGGGTGTATGAAGCAACCGTGGCGACCCGGTCGGTCATGGGAACGGTTGGCGTTTAATGGAACCCGTCGCACTTACGCGGGCCGCCTAGTCCACGTTGCTCAACTGCTCCATGATATCCATCCCCACCCGGCGGCTCCACGCCTCCATGACCCGTCCGAACAGCGGCCCGGGCCTGCCGTCGCCAATGGGCGTATTGTTGATGCGTGTACACGGCGCCAGGCAATAAGGCGTGCTGGACAGCCACGCTTCGTCGGCGTTGACGGCGTCGTAGGGCTGCAGATCCTTTTCCACCCAGTCCAGCCCCAGGCCAGGCGCCAGTTCCCGCAGCGTGACCAGGCTTACCCCTTCCAGTATATTGCGGCTGGTGGGCGTAAAGATCGTGTCGTTTTCCACCACGACGAAGTTGGCGCCCGAGCACTCGGTGAGGTTGCCGTCCAGATCGAGCAGCAGCGAAGTGGCCGCGGGGTCGACGGCCTGGGTCTGCCTGTCGGCCATCCAGTAGTGCAGGCGCGACCGGTTCTTGGTCTTGGGGTCGACGCACTGAGGCGGCACGTGGCGGATAGAGGGCGTGACCACGTGGACGCCCTGCTCGAAGTAGGATCGCCACACGGAAAAGGGCAGCGGGAAGGAGTGGATGCACAACGTGGGCGCCAGGCGCGCCGGCTTGCCCGCGCTGCCGGCGTAGAGCTGGTTTTCTCCCGGCGTTACGAAGTGCACGACGCCCAGGTCCTGTTCGGGACCGATCAGCCTGCTGTTGGTCTCGATCAGCGTCCGCGTGCGCTCGACCAGTCCGGCATGGTCCAGGTCCAGCTCGATACCGGCGTATTTGCACGACCGCAGAAGCCGTTTCACGTGCTCCTCCAGGCGGAAGGGCTCGTGCCTGAACGTGCGGGTCATTTCGGTCAGGGTGGCCCCCAGGACGATCCCCAGATCGTAGATGTTGAGATGAGCCCGGGAAGCGGGGACGAAGCCATCATTGAGATAGACGACGGGTTCATTCATAGTAAAACAGTCCTTTTCTTTTCTGGACGAAGCGTTACGTATATGGTGTATTGAAACACGGTTGAATAAACGGTACTAACGGTACTATACAAAGCGGTACTACAGGTATTACAAAGGATAGCATTTCATGGAAACCACCGAGACGGCAGACGCTCCCGGCGACGGATCGCATCGCGCGGGGTTCGTGGCCCTGGTCGGGAAACCGAACGTGGGCAAATCCACCCTGATGAACGCGCTGTTGCAGCATCGGCTGTCCATCGTCACGCCAAGACCCCAGACCACCCGCCAGCGGGTCCTGGGCATTCTGACGAAGGATGCCTGCCAGGTCCTGTTCCTGGATACGCCCGGCCTGCTCGAACCCGGCTACCGCCTCCAGGAATACATGTTGCAGTCCGCGGTCCACACGTTGCACGATTCGGACGCGGCCGTGGCCATCGTGGACGCCACCCGGTTTGACCGCGACCTCGACGACCGGGTCGTCGGCTTCCTCGCCCAGAGCCGCGGTCCCGTGATCCTGGCGATAAACAAGATAGACCGTACGTCCAGGACTTCCCTGCTGCCCCTGATCGACCAGGCCGCCAGCCGCTTCCCCTTTACCGAAATCGTGCCCGTGTCCGCCCTCGAAGGGGACGGCCTCGAACCGCTGCTGTCCACTATCATCCGCGCGCTCCCGCCGGGGCCGGCGCTCTACCCCGAAGACATGCTCACCGACCAGCCGGAGCGGTTCTTCGTGGGAGAAATCATCCGGGAACACCTCTTCCTCGCCGTGCGCGAAGAACTGCCCTACGCGTCGGCCGTGATCGTGGAAGATTTTACGGACCGGCCCAACGGCACGGCCTTCATACAGGCGAGTATCATTATCGAGCGGTCTTCCCAGAAGGGCATCATCATCGGAAAAAACGGCCGCATGCTGAAACACATCGGCACATCCGCCAGAAAGGCCGTCGTCGATTTCCTGGACCGCCACGTATATCTCGACCTGCGGGTCAAGGTACGGCCCTCCTGGCGAAAAAACGAGCAGGAACTGAGGCGGCTCGGCTACACGAAGCGGTGAACGGCGTGCGCGGAAGCGGTGAACGGCGCGGCCGGGATGTCAAGCCGGATCCCGCCGCGGCGCGCCTGAGCTTCCGGCGGCCAGCCCGATGTACTCTTCCAGGTCGTCCCAAAGCGCCTCCTGCGGCCGGGGTTCGTTCCAGGGCTGGACCGGTTGCCGGTCGTATCCCTCGATCAGGGACAGGATCCGCACACACCATTGCACGGGAAGTATGGCCTGGTATACCGCCATCCGCTCAAAGGCGTGGGGATCGGCGCTCCGTTCGCAGTAATCTCCGATGGCTTCTTCCCGCAAGCCCGCCTCCATGCCAGCGCATTCCGGGTGCCAGAAAAAACCGGCCACCTCGAAGAACGGGTCCATGGTCCCCGCGTGTTCCCAGTCGACCAGGCCGATGCGGTCCGGTTCCGCTTTGATCAGATTGGCCGGCCGGAAATCTCCATGACACAGGCAGGGCGGGCAATCCGCCCACAACCCAGGGCGCGGATCCATCATGTCCAGGCATCGTCTCAGGTCGCGCGCCCGGCCCAGGGTCTCGCGGAACCGCGGATCGTTCATGGCGGCGCTCGCGGCCAAGGCATGCGTGGTTTCGTCGATGAAGTCGAGACAGTCCCGTGGCCGGACCGGTCCCGCCGGCCTGGCCAGGGAGGCATCACCTGGATCCGATATGCCATGGACCGCGCGCATGATCTCCAGGAGCGGGTTCAGATCTTCCCCGGTCATGCCCGTTGGTTTCACCGGCGCCCCGGGAAGTTTCTCGTAGACCAGCGCGGGCGCGTTAAGTTCCTCGGCCCACGGATCGCCCGTAACGGCTTGCGGCACAGCTTCAAGGTAGGAGAGCCGTTTCATCGCGGCGTATTCCCGTTCCTGCCGTTGACCGCGATCGGCCGGATATACTTTGACCAGGTAGATGCCGCCGCCAGTATCTATTTCGTATATACGATTATTGAATCCGCCTCCCAGCGGCTGGATGTGGCACTGTCCGGCGGCGAAGGCGTGCCCTTCTCCGGCCAGCCGGGCCAGGTATCGTGCCAGGTCCTTCAGGTCCGGGGATCTGCCGTCGCGTCGTGTCGACGTATCCCGACCGGTCTGCGAATCCATTGCCTTGGAAAAGTACGCCCGTCGATACATGTCCGGCTGTTTCCGTCTGGTCTTTTCCGATTGCCCGCGGGTCCGGGGTTTCGTATCTTCCGAGCGCGGAACCCGTCCGTCTTCAGACCTTTCGACCCGTAGTCCGTCCGTATCCCATCCCGTTCCCGGTCCATCCCGGATTCTGGTGTGATTCGTGATGAAAATCCAAGCGCTGATTCGACACGCACTTAAGGGACTTTGCCGGTCCCCTGCGCTCAAACCCGCCGCCTGGTCGCTCTCCCTCTTCCTGCTGACGGCCCCTGGCTGCGGAAGCGCCTTTCAGAACATCAACATCCTTTCCGACGCGGATGAAATCGCGCTCGGACGCGAGTTTTCGAGAGAAATCGAAAGAGAGGTCAAGCTATACACGGACCCGGAGGTGGTCCGCTACGTCGACGAGCTGGGCCAGACCCTCGCCCGGCATTCCACGCGATCGAATATACAATACTACATAAAAGTCGTGGATACGGATGAAGTCAACGCCTTTGCCCTGCCCGGCGGCTTTCTCTACGTCAACCGAGGCCTCATTTCCATTGCCGCCACCGAGTCGGAACTGGCGGGCGTGATCGGCCACGAGATCGGTCACGTGGCCGGGCGCCATGGCGCCAAGGCTTTGACCCGGCAACTCGGGCTGGAGATCATACTGGGCATGATATCGGGGCGAAACCCCACGGGAGTCCAGCGTGTCGCGTCGCAACTGGCGGGCGTCGGCGGCATCCTCTCGATGTTGCATTATTCCCGCCAGGCGGAACGGGAAGCGGACGCTCTGGCGGTGGTGAATCTGCGGGAGGCCGGCTATGATCCCGGGGGCGTCACGGTGTTCTTCGAGAAACTCCTGAAGATCAATGACCGCGAGCCCGGCGCGCTGGCTACCCTGTTCGCGACCCATCCGCCGAGCAGGGAACGTATCGAGAATACCCGGAAGCAGATCGCCGCAATGCCGGCCCTGGAGGGGCTAAGCACAGACTCGGAACGGTTTCAGCGGATAAAGACCCTGCTGCCTCCGCTTAAGGACAACCCCCTGGAAAACAAAAAGGAATAGCACCCTGTCCGCGAATACTGACCAGCCCATGTCCGCCTTGTCCGGATCCGAAGACCGCCCCGGCCTGTTGCTTCGCGGCGGGACCGTCGTGGATCCGTCGCGGGATTTGAACCGGGTATGCGACGTCGCCATTCTCGACGGTTCGATCGCGGCCGTCGGCGACGGCCTGCCGGTTGAAGGCCGCCGTGTCGTCGACGTATCCGGCCGGTATGTCTTCCCGGGCCTGGTCGACCTGCACGCCCACATATGCTGGGGGTTCACCGACATCGGCCTGGTTCCGGACGACGTGTGCCCCTCCACCGGGGTGACGGCCATCGTGGACGCCGGAAGCTCGAGCTGGCCGAGCCAGGATGCGTTCCGTCGTCACGTGGCGGAGCCCTCCCGCACCCGGGTCTTCGGTTTTTCCAATATTTCCAGCGTGGGCATCCCGACGGCGGGCACGCCCGAACTGGCCAGCCTGCGCTTCGTGGACGTGGACCGTTCCGTGGCTTCCGTAGCAGGCGACCGGGACCTGATGACCGGTATCAAGGTGCGCCAAGGCCGGCACCTGGTGGGCGACAACGGCATCGAACCGACGCGCCTGGCGGTGGAGGCGGCCGGACAGCTTGGCGTCCCCGTCATGGTCCACGTGGGCAATACGCCCTGTCCGCTGGGCGGCATCATGGACCTGCTCAGGCCGGGCGACATCATTACGCACGCCTATCACGGTCATCCCCACGGCATACTGGACGATCATCGCGCGATCTGGCAGGACGTCATCGAGGGACGTTCCCGGGGCATCCTGATGGACGTGGGCCACGGCGCCGGCAGCTTCAGCTTCGACGTGGCCAAATCGGCCTTCGAACAGGGTTTCTTCCCGGACGCCATCAGCACGGACCTTTACACCGTAAACGTCAACGGACCGGTTTTCGACCTGCCGACTACCATGTCCAAGATGCTGAACCTGGGCATGCCCCTCGAGGACATCGTACGGAGCACGACCGCCATACCGGCCGCGGCGATCGGAAGAACCGAACTCGGCACGCTTCGTCCGGGCGCGGCCGCCGACGTGGCCGTCTTCGAACTGGAGGAGGGCGACTTCGAATTCAGCGATTCACATGGAGACACGCGGGAGTGGTCCCGCCGCCTGACCTGCGAAATGACCCTGCTGGACGGGGAAATCGTCTATGACCGGAAACGCGCCGATGGTTCATCAATCGACCAACGCGCTGATCGTCGGTCAGTCGGCCGGCAACCAGGTAGACCGACCGGCAACCACGGGAGTAACGCGCCATGAAAACCAGATACTGGGTAGGCGGGTGTCTATCCACGGTCATTCTGCTCGCCCTCATCGCCGCCGCGGCCTACTATTTCCTCCTCCAGGCAAGTGACGAACTGGTTGAGACCTACACGAGCCCGGCGCCCAGCGATTTCGCCCGCGCTGAGACGGACCAGGAAGAAGCGCTGTCGGTAGTCGAACGGTTGATGAGATTTTACCTATCCCTGGAGATGGGCGAAGAAACCGGGAGCCTGTCGCTCTCGGCGGACGATATCAACGCCCTCCTCGAGTATGAGGACCTGCTCAAGGAATATCGCGGGATGGCGCGCGTGGACATCCAGGGAGACCAGATTAAGGCCGATATCAGCGTGCCCCTCGGCATGATCAACGAACGATTCGAAGGCCGGTACCTCAACGGTACGGGCGAAATCGCCGTCGAGATGAAGGACGACCGGCTGGAGGTCACCATCGACCGGCTGGAGGTCGGCGGCATGGACATTCCCGAAGAGTTCATGAATGAAATACGAAAAAACAACCTGGTCGAAGCCCTGTACGAAGAGCCGTCGCTGGAGCGGTTTTTAAAAATGGTGAAGGCCGTGAAAGTCGAAGATGGCAGGCTGGTCATCCAGCCCAAGTGAATCATCCGTCGCGCGACGTAGTGGGAACTCCTTCATGCCCATCCTCCTTGCCGTCGCCCTGCATCCGGAAGCGCGCCCGGTGATCGAGCGCTTCCGGTTGAAACAGGACGCTTCCTTCGCCCTGCCCGTTTTCCGGCGGGATGAAGTCTGGCTGGCCGTAACCGGCACGGGACGCATGAAGTCCGCCATAGCGACGGCCTATCTGGTCACGCAGGTTGAAAAGGGGGAGAACGCGATCCTCTTCAACCTCGGCATCGCGGGCCACACGCAGAAGGCGGGGGAAGGTCCCGTCGAGGTGGGCGACAGGTTCCTCGTGAACAAGATCTCGGAGCAGGGCACCGGCCGCTCCTTCTATCCGGACCTGCTGGCCAGAACGCCCTTGGCGGAATCCGCGGTCACTACCGTGGAACGGCCCCTGGTCCGGGCGGATGCCGACAGCGTGGAACCTGGTCTTATCGACATGGAAGCGGCCGGGTTCTATCAGGCGGGCGCGGCCTTCCTCCCGCCCCACCGGATCGGATGCGTCAAGGTCGTATCCGACCACCTGGAAACGCCGCGCCTCGACAAGAATACGGTGGGCGAACTGATCGCCGGCGCGCTGGATGACTTCGAAGAGACGATCGCGGCCTACAGGACCGTTTCCGACGGTGGACGGGACGTGCTGACCGATGCGGATGTCCGGATTGTAGAACGCCTCCGAAGCAGGCTGCGCCTGACGGCCAGCCGCCACAGGATGCTGTCCGACCTCGTACGGGCCTACAAGCTCCATACCGGTTCGGACATGCCGGATCTATCGAAGTTCACCCGGGTTACGATAAAAACGAAACAGGAAGGCGACGCGCAATTTGAACGGATCCGAGATATCCTCTCGGTGGGGTAATTTCTCCCACCTCTATATCGAGCGCGGCGCAATCGACTATCCGTTCACCCGGCGCATCCGGGACCGATTCGCGAAGGCGCGGGTGGTGGAAATCGACGACTACAAGGCAGTCTTCGCCCGGCCCCGGCAGCAGTTCCAGGCACAGAAGGAAAGCATGAAACTGATCCTGGCCGTGAAGAAGGACCGGTTCCTGTACGACGGATCGGGACACAGCCAGGACTTCAGCTTCGAGAACTTCTATTACAACACGCTCATGTTCAACTGCGTGTACAACTGCGACTACTGCTATCTGCAGGGCATGTATCCATCGGCGAATATCGTGGTTTTCGTGAACCTTGAAGACTATTTTACGGCGACGCGCGACGGCATACGCGACAGGTCGAACCGGTCGCAGCCGCTGTACCAGTGCATCTCTTACGACACCGACCTGCTCGCTTTCGAATCGGTCGTGCCGTACTGCCGCGCGTGGATCGAGTTTGCCCGCGAGGAGCCGGACCTGCTCGTCGAGATCCGTACCAAGAGCGCCGCGTACCGGGCCATTGGGGATTTGCCGCCTACGGACCGGGTCATCCTGGCCTGGACGCTCTCCCCCGAGCCGGTCGCCGCGCGCTATGAGCACGGCGCGGCGTCCCTTCGCCGGAGGCTGGACGCCGTCCAGTCGGCTATAGAAGACGGCTGGCCGGTCCGGCTCTGTTTTGATCCCGTGCTGGCCGTACCGTCGTGGAAGTCGGTCTACGGTGAACTGCTCGAAGAGACCTTCCGCCGGATCGATCCCACTGCCGTAAGGGACGTGTCCGTGGGCGTCTTTCGCATGACGAAGGGGTATTTTCAGCGCATGAGGCGTCAGCGGCAGGATACGCCGCTGTTGTACGGCGAGTACGTGCAGGAGGGTTCGACCGTAACCTACCCTGCCGGACAGCGGAAGGAGATGACCTCCTTCCTGCGGAAACGCCTGGGCGAACACTTTAAAGAGGATCAGATCGGCGTATGGACGTAGCACTGGTCACGGGCGCCTCTTCCGGAATCGGACTGGCCGTCGCCAGGCGCCTGGTCGAAATGGGGTACGACGTCTACAGTTATGCCCGGGACCACGGCAAGACGTCGTTCCGGCACGCGAGGTTCCACCCGGTCGATTGCGACGTCACCGATACCCGGGTCCTGCTGGAACGAACCGAGGCGCTGCTCAGGGAGACCGGGGGCCTGAAGATCCTGGTCAACAACGCCGGCGTCGGTTTCTTCGGTCCCCATGCCACCATGGCGCCCGACCGGATTGAACGCATGGTGCGGACCAACCTGGTCGCGCCCATGGTCCTGACCCGGGCAACCCTGAAACACCTGGAGAAATCGCGGGGGTTTGTCGTCAACATCGCCTCTACCGCGGCGTTGAACCCCGGATCCTTCGGCGCCGCCTATGGCGCGACGAAGGCCGGCCTCCACCAGTTCGGACAGGCGCTCTTCAGCGAGGTGCGGAAGAGCGGCGTCCGCGTGGTGACCCTGTACCCCGACATGACGCGGACGCCTTTTTATGACCAGGCGGACTTCGAACCCGGCGAAGACCCTGACGCCCATATCACGCCGGAATGCGTGGCCGACGCCGTCGCCCAGGCCGTGGACCAGCGGGATGGGACGGTGATCACGCAGATCGTCATCAAGCCGCAACGCACGCAGGTCGTCCGCAAGGGCCCGTCGCAGAAAGAGATGGATTGAGCGTCCGCGCGGCCCGCCCGGTGGTGCGCCGTGGTCGTGGCTCGCGCGACGGAGCGCGAGGAGTAGACCGGGTGCGAAGGGCGAAACCGGATGAACGACATGCGGCACCGCGCTAACAATATGCCGCGCCGCGGGTTTATGCGGAATATAGGTAAAGTGCGATTGTACAATTGTACAAATACACTATTGACTGATTGCGTCTGAAAGGACCATCCATGCCCTACATCTCCTCCCTCCACGTCTATCCCATCAAGTCCTGCGCCGGCCACGAATTGACGCGGGCGCAGCTCGACGCCCGGGGAATCCGCGATGACCGGTCGTGGATCGTCGTCGGCGACGGGGGCGCGATGCTCACGCAGCGCGACAAGCCCGCTCTGGCCCTCGTGCAGCCCGACTGGGAAGCAGGAGGGCTGACCCTGTCGGCGCCGGGAATGGAGGACCTGTCGGCACCGCGCGTCGAGGAGGGCGACATTCGAAGCGTGGACGTATGGGGGGATCGCTGCGACGGGGTGGACCAGGGCAACGAAGCCGCGGACTGGTTCGGCACGTACCTGGGCGCGTCATGCCGTCTCCTCTATTTCAAACCGGATTTCGTGCGGCCCGTGGACCCGGATTTTGCGGCCCGGTCCGGCGACCAGGTGGGCTTTGCGGATGGCTTCCCCCTGCTGATGATCTCAGAAGCCTCCCTGGCGGACCTGAACGCGCGGCTGGAGGAACCCGTCCGCATGAACCGCTTCAGGCCCAATGTCGTCGTAGCGGACTGCCCGCCCTACGCGGAAGACACGTGGAAGCGCGTTCGCGCGGGGGACGTGGAACTCGACCTGGTAAAACCCTGCGGCCGGTGCGCCACGGTCCTGGTCGAGCAGGAGAGCGGAACACCGGGAAAGGAACCCCTGAGCACGCTGGCGACTTACCGCAGGATCGGCGGGCCGTCCCCGTCCTTCGGCCAGAATGCCGTGCACCGGTCTCCCGGCGTGCTGGAAGCAGGCTCGGCCATTCAAATCCTCGATATGCGGGGCACCGCTTGACAACGGCAGATGGCGCGACCGGACCATGTCAGGCCGTTTGCAGCTAATGAAGCGCCTCGAGTGCGAGTAATACTGCCGGGACCATCAAGAAGGAGGATCGTTTGAGTCAGCGCGTAATCTCCATGCCGGCCGGCCGATGCGAACTGGGCTTCGCGCGGATCGACATCACCCCGCCCGCGGGCATCTACCACCGCAGCTGGGGCGCCGCGAAGCATGACGCGTCGACGGGGGTGCACCGGGAACTGACCGCATCCGCGCTCGTATTCACCGCCCCGGAGACGAAGGCGGAACACGCCCTCGTCTCCCTCGAACTGGGCTGGCTTCAGGCAGGCGATCTGCAGCGCCTTTCGGATGCCATCTCGACCGGAACCAGTCTGCCCGCCGATCGCGTCGTAATCACTTTCTCCCATACCCACGCCGCGGGCAACTACGATCCGGACCGGCTGCTTTTCGAGGGCGGCTCGCTGATCCCGGGATATCTGGATGACCTTGGCGCGAGGCTCGCCTGCCTCGTGGAAAAGGCCCGGTCCGCCGTGCAACCTGTCGACCTGGCCTTCGGATACGGACGGTGCGACCTGGCCCGCAACCGGGATTTCTGGGACGATGAAAACCGGTTGTATGCCTGCGGGACCAACCCGGACCGGTCCGCCGACGATACGGTCGCGGTCACGCGCGTCAGCGACCGGGGAGGCCGGCTCGTCCTCACCCTCGTCAACTACAGTTGTCACCCGACTACCCTGGCCTGGGACAATACGCTCATCAGCCCCGACTACCCCGGGGCCATGCGGGAGGTCGTGGAGAAGGAAACGGGCGCGCCGTGTGTGTTCCTGCTGGGCGCAAGCGGCGATCTCGGCCCCCGGTACGGATTCGTGGGCGAAACGGAGGCGGCGGACCGGAACGGCCGCCAGCTGGGCTACGCCGCGTTGTCGGCCATGGAGGCCTTACTGCCCGATGGGACCGAGATGCGCTACGACGGCCCCGTGATATCGGGCGCCACCATCGGGGTATGGCGCCACGGACCCGTGGATGCGGAGCGCAGCCAGCGGCTGGGCGCCTTCGACGATGCCGTGATGACCTTGAACCTGCCCCTGCTGGACCTGCCCACGCAGACGGAACTGGACCGGCAACTCGCCGAATGGACGTCCCGGGAAGAAACGGCCAGGCGGGAAGGACAGGACCGGGAAGCCGCCGACTGCCGGGCCCGGATCGAGCGCGTCAAGCGGGCCATGCGGCGCGTCGAGACGCTTCCGCCGGACAGAAAGGCCGCTCCCTATGGCGTCACGCTCTGGCGCATCGGCGAAAGCGTCTTCGTGCTGGTCAGCGGCGAGCCCTACAACGTGCTTCAGCGCGAGCTGCGGGCACGCTTCCCCGCTACCGCGATCGTCGTCGTCGTCCTGTGCAACCGGGGGACGGGCGGCTACCTGCTGCCCAGGGACGACTATGGCAAGGGGCTCTACCAGGAAGAAGCCGCGGCGATCGGCCCGGGCGGACTCGAAGCGGTGGCCGGGGCCATAACGACGCGGCTGGAAGCCTGGGGGTTGAAGTAATCGGAGTCCGGGCCCTGGTCAGGACGTTGAAATTCGGGATCTCAAGCAGGGCGTCGAACATAAACGGGGCGCAGAATAGATTGGAGTAGCAATATGCCAGGTGGCAACCTACGCATCGGCCTCATCGGGCTCGGTACGGTTTGCGAATACGTGCATTACCCGGGGTTTTCCCGCATTCCCGGCGTGGAGATCGCCGGTCTCTGCGAGGTGGACGAAGGGCTGCTGGCCCGCAGGCAGGCGCAATGGGACATCCCCGTGGGTTTCACGGACGTGGACCGGTTCCTCGCCGCCGTCAAACCGGATGCCGTGGCCGTGACCGTGCCGAACGTGTACCACCACGGGATCGTGCTGAAAGCCGTAGCGGCGGGTTGTCACGTGCTGTGTGAGAAGCCCATCGGCATGACCGTTGCGGAGACCGTCGAGATGTACGAGTCCGCCCGGGGCGCCGGCGTCAGGCACATGACCGCCTTTACCTACCGGTTCGTGCCGGGCATGCGCTACCTGAAGCACCTGGTCGACGAAGGACGGCTCGGCGAGATACGCCACGCGCGCTTCCAGCGCCTTCAGGACTGGGGCGAACATGCCGTGGGCTGGCGCCAGTACCGGCGCATGGCAGCCACGGGGGAACTCGGGGACATGGGCATCCACCGCGTCGACTTCGCCGAGAATCTGCTCGGTCCGATCAAGTCCGTGTGCGCGTCGCTTAGGCAGGTCGTTCCCCGGGACCGTACCGAGGACGGCGGGCCCTGCGAACCGCAGGACGTGGAGGACTGGGTCGCGTGGATCGCCGAGTTCGAATCGGGAACCACCGGTGTGTTCGAAATGGGTAAACTGACTAAAGGCCGCGGCCCCGGCGGTGACCACGACATCTGCGAACTGAACGGGAGCGATGGTTCTGCCGCGTACCAGCTTCATACCCCCTACGCGATTCTGGCCGGTCCGCGCCGCGAGAAATACCGGCGGCGCAGCGTACCGAAACGCTTCCTGACCCTGCCCGGCTCACCTCGCGACCCGAAAGCGGGCGATCCTCAGCAGACCTTTCGCTTCGACCAGGCCTGGGAGTTCGTCAGTGCCATCCGCGAGGGACGGGACTGTGTGCCTTCCTTCTACCACGGCATGCGCGCCCAGGTCGTGGCTGAGGCCATCCTCGAAGCGGCGTCGTCCCGTCGGTGGGTGGACGTGCCGGAGTGAGCGGAATAGGGACGTATTGCATGTTTGACCAGCGTATCTTTGTGTACTACCAAACTTTCACGTTGCCGTCATGGTATTGTCATACTGCGCGCTTATCTTGCGACTGATTGAAAGACTGGATGTATTGTCCCGGTAAAAATGGGTACCGCGCTTCCAGAAATCGCATGGAGTCCGCAACTGATCGCAGATAGATTGTCCCGATGGCATAGATAAGGGGGTTAAATCGTGAAAGTCCCACGTTACCTGCTCATGGCGTTGCTGCTGGTCCTGCCGGTCCAGCGTATCCAGGCCGGTGTCGGTCAGGCAGGCGGCCTGTTCCTGCAGATCGCTCCCGACGCCCGGTCCACGGCCATGGGCGAGACGGGCGCCGCCCACGCACGGGGCGCCATGGTGCCGGCGTGGAATCCCGGCGGCCTGGGATTTCTCGAAAGCCGCGATGCGTCGGCGACCTACTTCAAGTGGCTGCCCTACCTGGCGGACGACCTCTACTACCTGCATTTCTCCTATGTACAACCCGTGGATGGTATCGGAACTTTCGGTGTCAGCGTGCCGTATCTTTCGCTGGGCGAACAACACAGGGTGAGCGCGGCCGGGGACAGCCAGGGCACGTTCAACAGCTCTGACATGGCCGTCTCGCTTTCCTACGGCGCCCGGATGAACGATCGGCTGGGGGTCGGCGCAAACCTGAAGTTCGTCCGAAGCGCCCTGTCGGACGAGGACGACGGTGTGGGGACGAGCTTCGCCCTGGACTTCGGCTTCACCGCTAATGTCACACCCCGCTTTACACTGGCCGGTGCGCTTCAGAACCTGGGAACGGAGATCAAGTACGTAAATCCGGACCAGGGGGATCCCCTGTCCCGGAACCTCAAGATAGGCGCCGCGCTGAAAGCGCTGGAAATCGAGTCGAACAGCCTGCTGCTGGCCGTCGACCTGAACCGAATGTTGCTGGAGGACAGCGGGAACATCCTGAACGTCGGGGCTGAATTCTGGTACCGGGATCTCGTCGCGCTGCGCACCGGGTACGTGCACGACGCGGAAGGCGACGTGAAAACGCCCACCTTCGGCGGCGGCCTGCAGTGGAAGATGTACCGCCTCGACTTCAGCTACACCACCAGTTCGACGCTCCAGGACATCACCAAATTCACCATTTCGGCCAGATTCTGAGCAGGTCAGGACGCATCACCGGGGTGATCCCTGCGCTTCAACGAGCCTGATCTGGAAGAGTCGGGGCCACCACTTCCCGGTAACGAACAGCCGGTCCCCCGCGGCGTCGTAGGCGATGCCGTTGAGCACGTCCTCCGTGCCGCCCGTCTCTTCATGCCCGGCTGATTCGAGCAACCCCTCCAGATCGATCCACCCGGTTACCCGTCCCGTTTCGGGATCGATGCGGGCGATACGGTCCTCCTGCCAGATATTGGCGTAGATCTCGTCCTTTACATACTCCAGTTCGTTCAGATTGCGCACCTGGGCGTCCCCGTCCCGAACGAGTACCCTGCCGGTCTCTTCGAAGGTCACCTTGTCGCGGAAATACAGGGTGGGCGACCCGTCGCTCATGATGAATCGCTCCCCGTCGTAGGCTATGCCCCATCCTTCGCCGGGATAGGATACGCTCCGCAGCAGCTCGAAGGTATCCCGGTCGTAGATGAATCCGACGCCGGATTTCCAGGTCAGCTGGATGATCTTGTCGTCGTAGAGGGCGAGCCCTTCTCCGAAGATCGTCGAGGAGAGACGGCGGATCCGTACCACCTCGCCGGTTTGCAGCGCCACTTGGCGCAAGGTGGATTGGCCGTAGTTCCCGGTGCTCTCGAACAGGGTATCGCCCTCGATCGCCAGGCCCTGGGTGAAGGCGCCGGTATCGTGGGGGAACGAACGGACCACCTCGTAGGTATACGACTTCGCGGCCGCCACCGCGGTGGAGTCGGGTCCGTCCGCGGTAACGGCGGGATGGGGGCTCGAATTCGTCGGTTCGGAGCAGGCTGCGATGGCAGCCAGGCCCGCCAGGCAGACCAGTACGGCAACGGTGCAGGCATTCCGGATCATAGGGGCGTTTCCTACAATTTTCGGTACATGATATGGGCATCCACGAGGCCGTGTTCAGGGTGATTGAACGCGCCCGGTATGGTGCCGGCTACCGTAAACCCCAGGTCCCGCCACAGTGCCACGGCCCGGTGGTTCGTGCTTACGACCATGTTGAACTGCATGGCCAGGAATCCCTCGCGGCGCGCCTCTTCGACGGCGTGCGCTCCCATCGCCCGTCCCACGCCGCGGGCCTGACGGTCCGGGTCCACCATGAACCCGGCGTTGGCCACGTGCGCCCCCTGCCCCGGCTGGTTGGGGCGGATATAGTAGGTGCCCACCACCTCATCGGCGTCCAGTGCGACGTAGGGCCGGTTCGGCGGCGCCATCCAGAGCGCGTACGCTTCCTTCCTGTCCGTGTCGGGCGGATAGGGATAGGTGTCGGCCCGCTTGACGACCCGGTGAAAGATCGACCATATCGCTTCGAAGTCGTCCTCTCCGGCACGGCGCATCTGGATCATCCGGTCTCTCTTTCCAGCAACATCGATACAATCGTCTTTCGTTTCCGATCGCGGGCGATGTCCAGGGCCGTGGCGCCGTCCTGGTCCGTGATCGCAGGGTCGGCGCCCTGGTCCAGCAGGTAGGCAACGAAGTCCTTTCCCGCGCCGCGGACTGCGGCCCAGTGAAGCGCGGTGCGCCCACGGTGATCGTCTTTGCCGTTCACGTTTGCGCCCCGGTCGATCAGGAACCGGGCCATTTTGTAGGTGCCGTACTGCACCAGTTCGCTCAAGGTGTCGTCCACAGCGGGATGCCGGATGTCCGCCCCCGCCTCCAGCAGCAGTTCCACGGAGTCGTAATCCACGTTCCACAGGGCGCTGATCAGGCCGGGATCGGGTTTCGCCCCGGCGTGCAGCAGGGTCCGCATCATGGCCGGATTCCCAATAGCGGAGGTCAGTGCCGGAGGAGGCCGGTTGACCTCGGCGCCCCGGTCCAGAAGCAGCGCGGCGATCGCCTCCAGGCGCGTCTGCAGCGCAGCGTCGTCCCGGCCGGCCCTGGAAGCCGTAGCATAATTCAGGGGCCGCCACCGGTTCTCGTCCACCGCGTCGACCAGTCCCGCGTCCTCGTCGAGGAGCGCCCGGACGCGTTCTTCCTCGCCCAGCGCCACGCTGGTGAAGACATCCCACTCCTCGATATACTCCCTGAGCACGGGCAGGAACTGGATTTCCCCGCCAACGGCGGCGAGACAGGGCGCCGTCATGCGGCTGTGTCCGCCGCGAAGGTCAATGCGCGCGCCATGCTCCAGGAGGACGCGTACGGTATCGACGTGATGCGGGCCCTTGGGAATCGTCTTCTTGTGTTCCAGCACCCTGTGCAGGGGACGGTGGCGGTGGTTGTTGCGGCTCAGCACGTTGGGGTCCGCGCCGTGTTCGAGCAGCATCCTCACCATTTCCTTGCTTCCCACGAAGGCGGCGGTCATGATAGGCTGCCAGTGCGTGGCGGCATCGGGGTCTTCTTTCAACAGTGCTTTCGCCGCGTCAAGATCGCTGGACCACGCCGCACTCGTCAGTTGCTTTTCCAGGGCCATGGACCGCGTCCTCCATTCTTCAGTACCTTACGGCGACCTTGATCACTTCATCCGGAGCGTGCCGGATCTTGCCGTATGCCTCGGGCAACTCATTGGGCGTCACGATGGGGTCGGGCAGGCCGTGGGGCTGCAGAGTCCCCGCCCGGAACAGCCGGACCAGGGTTTCGAATATCCGGTCTTCTTCCCAGAACAGGCCACGCTGAGGCCGGCTGCAGGCCCGGGCGGAGACGATGTCGATCTGGTTGAAATGAAACTCCTCGCCCAAGTACAGTCCCTTCGCGTCCCCCAGGTAGAAGGCCAGGGGTACCACCCTGCCGGCGTAGCGGGTCGCCCGTATGGCCTGGTTGAGCGCGTGATAACTTCCGCTGGCCTCGATGGCGACGTCCGCACCGAGATCGAGCCACCTCCGGGACGCCATGCCGAAGTCGCCGACCTCGTTCGGGTCGACCGCCAGGGTCGCCCCGTGCCGCAGGGCCAGTTCGCGCCGGCGGGCAATCGGATCGACCGCCACCACGTCGACGGCGCCGGACAACCGGGCCAACTGGACCGCGAAGAGTCCGATGGCGCCCATGCCGAAGACCATGACCCGTTCGCCGATCCGCACCTGTCCGTCCCGCACGGCCGCCAGGGCGAAGTTGGCGGGATCCATGCAACAGGCCGCCTCCGCGGTGAATCCGGGAAGCAGCGGCTTGAAATGACGGCCCTGGTGGACCGTCCTGAATCCGCCGTAACCATAGACCCGGTCGCCTTCCTTCAGACCTTCGACGTCCTTGCCGGCGGCCATGACCGTGCCCACGGTCGTATTCCCCACCGGCTTCCAGGTGGCCGGGTCGTAAGGGATGGCGCGGGACCGGTCGAAGACCCTGCCCGACGGGTCCATGGGCACGCCTGAATAAATGGACTCGCCCGTGATCTCCCCCTTTTCCGTCCCGTGTTTCGCCGCCGTGATCTCGCTGCGGACACGGACTTCATCGGGACCGAGCTCGTCCAGGGCATAGGATTCCCAGCGGGGTTCAAAGGCGTTGTTGCAGACCAGTTGCAGCAGTTCGACGCCATCCACGGTGGCCATGCTCTCCTCCAATAACGCTTTGCACGTTGATGCCGGGCCGTTCTTCCGATGAAACGGGCGCTTCAGCCCCAGATCGACTTCGATGAAATGGGCGCTTCAGCCCCAGATCGATTTCATTCGGTACGCCGCGACGGAAAGGATCCGGCTGTCGACGCCCTGGGAGCGAAAGGACACGCCCGTGCTGTCCGCCCGGTCGGGATAGACCCGCAGCGCCACGCACTGGCGGCCGTTGGCGAAGACCTCCACGACGCTCCGGTCCACGAAGACCCGCAGTTTGAGTGTTTCGTCTTCTTCCAGCGCCAGTTGCGCGGTCTCGGGCGCGCGGGACAGGACGTCGGGTGCCGTGGACGCGTAGGACGAGTCGATGGAAAGCAGGCTCTTGCCCCGGAACCCGCGTTCCCGGTAGAAGGCGATGCGTGTGAATTCCTCCCGGTTCGGGGACCGGAGGACGTTCATCTCCACCATGGGCGAAGCGCCCGTGTCGATTTCCACCTCGAATTCCATGGTATTGCCGCCCTCCAGCGCGGGCAGCACCACCTCCCGGTTGGCCGGAAGGGTCATGTCGTCGAAACGGGCCGGTTCCTCCCGAAGCGATTTCAGAGCTTCGACAGGTTCCTGGTACAGGTCGTCGCCATCGACAGTCAAATGCCGCGGCAGGGACATGATCTGGTTCCAGCCCTCCGTCGGCTTGCCGTGATTCATGTTGAAGATCGCCACGAGTCCGCCCTTGCCGTCCGGCGTGGCCGAAGGGGCGTGGAGCCCGGAAGGCTTGTACGCGCCGAAATTGAACTTGGCGCCGTAGGTCACGACGAACTTGTCCCGCTCCTTGTCATAGTCGCCAATCAGGTACTGGGGACCGCTCATGTGGCTGAAGAAAAGCAGGATGTGCCGATCGCCGATGGGCCAGAAGTAGGGACAGGCGCCGTCGTCTCCCACCAGGGTGTAGTCGTCGTCCTCGACGAAGGGGTGCAGGTAGGTCCAGTGGGCGAGATCCTCGGAGCGGAACAGGTAGTTGGCGCGCCTCGGCTTGCCGGCCGGCCCTTCGGGCTTGGTGCCGGCGGAGAGCGAATAGTAGGCCCCGTCCTTTTCCCAGATGCACGGATCGAACACGTTGTACGGCGCGGGCGGTCCATCCTTCGGGGGCATGGGAATGACGGCCTGTCCCGTGACCTTCTCCCAGTTGAGGAGCAGGGGATCGCTGGAAGTGGCGACCATATTGCCCGCTACCGTGCCGTGGTACATGGCGATCACGCGGTCTTCCTCCACCAGCGCGGCCCCCGAGTAACAGCAACGCTCCGGGTTCGGATAGATGCAGTAGGGCAGATCGCGCCAGTGGACCAGATCGTCCGATATGGCGTGCCCCCAGTGTTGCCGCGTGTCCTCGGGCGGGTAGGCCTGATAGAACAGGTGCCAGCGTCCCTGCCAGAAGCACAGGCCGTTCGGGTCGTTGAGCATGGCCTCCGGATTCACGTAGTGGTACGCGGGCCGGTGGGGATCCCCCGCATAACTCTTGCGCGACGCATGGAGCCGCTGCAGAAGCGGATTGTCCGCCAGCGCGGCCTCCTGCGCCTCGAGTGAATCTGCCGGAAAGGTGTAGTACGGGACGAGGGAGGTATAATCTTCCATGGCATGCTCCGTTCGTGGATTCGATTGCGTCAGGTGGTCTCCGGCGCCTCTCCCGTTACAGGCGGCCATCGCCTGGACGATGGGGCGCTGCGCTACAGGGCGGACACTTCGGACAACCAGGTATCAACCAGGTATCGGGCGATGGAATCCTTGCGGGGAAGAGCCCACGGAACCGACTCGTCACCCCATTCGCCAAAGGTCCGCACCTCCTCAGCGGTGAACCAGCGGGCTTCCAGGAGTTCCCCCGGGTCTACCACGATCTCGGTGGTTTCGGCCCGCGCGCGAAAACCCAGCATCAGCGATGATGGAAAGGGCCAGGGCTGCGAGGCCTGGTAGTGTGATGCGCGCACGCGGACCCCGACCTCTTCGAACACTTCCCGCGCCACTGTCTCCTCCAGACTCTCGCCCGGCTCCGCATAGCCGGAAAGGGTGGAAAAGACGTTAGGGGGCGGCCTGTGGTGGTTGCCCAGGAGACACCTGGGCGGCCGCCCGTCGTCCGGCCGGTGCTCTACCAGCGTGATCACCGCGGGGTCGATCCGCGGGAAGGCGCTTTTGCCGCAGTCCTTGTTCGTGCACCGGCGGCGGTGACCTCCTTCCCGGCTCTCCGTGGCGTGGCCGCAACGTCCGCAGTACCGGTTCTGGCGGTGCCAGAACAACATGCCCCGCGCGTAGGCCATCAGGGCGGCCCCTCGGGCGTCGATCGACGGGCCGGCGCGCCAGAGGTCATGGTACGTCCCGATGCTCCCCGCCACGGCCGCCGCTTCCTCCTCTTCGGTGGCGGACAGGTCCGCCGCGAATACGGCATGATCTTCGTCCATGCCCAGGAACACGGTTTCACAACTGGCGGCCAGTACGTCCCCCGCGACGCGTCCCCGGCAGACGCGCGATGTCGGGAGGGACGGGCTGCTTCCTTCTTCGATCAGGTTCCGGTCGCGCCAGACGGGTATGACGCGGGTATCCTCCCGTGCCAGCCGCGCGGCCAGCCAGTCCCTATCGCCCCGCCGCTCCGCTGCCCGCACCAGCGGGACATCCGCGAATTTCAGTACCGGATTCGTCATGGGACGCGCACTTCGACCTCGCGATCCTGCGGTTTCGGAAAGGACTTCGTCATCCGGCCTGCCGGCCCCGCAACGCGGTACTGCCGCCGGAATGCACTAGAGGACCGCTTCCAGCGTATTGACGAAGGCCTCGTTCTCTTCCGGGGTGCCGATGGTTACCCGCAAATATCCCTTCAGTCCCCACCACATGGCATCGCCGATCCAGACCTTCCGCTCCTGGAGCGCGTTGAACACGCGCTCGGATTCGTCCTTGAGTTGGAACAGGACAAAACAGGAATCACTGGGCGTATACGGGATGTCCAGCCTGTCGAAGGCCTTGCCCAGGTAGGCCTTGCCTTCCTCCACCGTCTTCCGGCTTCGCTCGTAGTGCGCGTGGTCGTCCAGCGCGGCGATGGCGGCATAGCTGCCGAGCAGACTCGGCGGACCGCCCAGGTTGTAAAGCGAGAGCTTTCGCCTCATCCGGGGCGAGAGCACGGCGTATCCGACCCGCAGCCCCGCGAGACCATAAACCTTTGAAAACGTCCGGGAGACGATCACGTTATCGTGCTCGTGGACCAGGTACACCGCGTCGCGGTAATCGGGATCGGACGTGTAATCGATATACGCTTCGTCGATAAACACCGTAACGCGTTCGGGCACGGACCGTACGAAATCCACCAGCGCGTCATGGTCCACTACCGTGCTGGTCGGATTGTTGGGATTCGTGACGACGACGATCGTCGTGTTGTCGTTGATTCTCTCGTACATGGCGTTCAGGTTGTGCCGCAGGTCCCGGGTCAGGCGGACGTTGTTGACCTTGATGTCGGCCCCTTCTTCTTCCTTGAACCGCCTCCAGACGTCCGCGGTGTCGAAGTAGGCGGGCTGGGCCTGGACCAGTTCCGCCTTGTCCCGGATCGTCGCCATGCCCACGGCATGGAGGATCATGCTGGAACCCGCGCTGAGGGCCAGCCGGCGGTTTTTCGTAACCTCTTCCCAGTTGTCCCAATTCGTCTCGGTCACCGGCAGGCCGTGTTTCCGTTCGAGGGCGTTGATCAGCGTTTCCACCGGGTCCGGCATCTTGCTCCAGTGATAGCGGTTGACGTCGAACATGTGCGCGGCGACCGCCTCGATCGCACGGGGCGACGGTCCCAGCGGGTTCTCATTGGACGACAGGTTTACGTAGCCCGGCGCGATGCCGCGGCCCTGGATGTCCTCCGGTTTCTTGCCCGAAAGCAGCGCCTGCGCCATAACCAGGGGATCGGCGGTCAATGCGCCCAGGCCTCCCAGCAGCGAGCCCGCGATGAATCCCCGGCGCGACAGGTTGGAATCAGGTTTCACGATGTCTGCACTCCCTTGTATAGAGCTTGTCTTTGTAACGCAGTCCCGTAAGATCTAAGCCCGAATCTTCTTCAAACTTTCCCGGATGCACTCGAAAAGCATGTCCAGCATGCGATCCGTCTCTTCCCGGGTGATGACGAGCGGCGGCGCCAGGGCGATCCAGTTGGGATCGAAGCGCGTCAGCAGCCCCTTTTTCAGCGCGGTCTTCCCGACTTCCACACCGAACTTCAGCGATGGATCGAAGGGCGCGCGGGTATCCGGGTCCTCCACGAATTCGACACCGGCCAGCAGGCCGCAGCCCCGGATATCGCCCACGATCCCGAATTCCCGGAGATCCTCCAGGCGCTGACGGAGATAGGCGCCCCTCTCCCGCGAACGCGCGCACAGGCCCCGTTCCTCGATCTCCGCCAGGTTCGCCAGGCCGGCCGCCGCGGCGAGCGGGTTGCCGCCATAAGTGTGGCCGTGGGAAAACTCGACCTCGTCCTCCTCTCTGCCGAGGAAGGCGGAGGCGATGGAATCCCGGAAGGCGATCCCCGCCAGGGGCACATATCCGCTCGACATGCCCTTGCCCATGCACAGGATGTCGGGCGCCGCCTCGAAGGTCTGGGCCGCGAACATGTTCCCCGTGCGGCCGAAACCGGTGATGATCTCGTCGTAGATCAGGAGGATGTCGTGCCGTGTACAGATGTCGCGGAGCTCGGTCAGGTAGCCCGGCGGCGGCATGATGACGCCCCCGGTATTGCCCACGGGTTCTAGGATGAGGGCGGCGATGGTCTCGGCGCCTTCCAGTTCGATCAGGTCTTCCACCGTCCGCGCGCAGAAGACGTCGCAGTCCGGGAAGGTCTTTTCATAGGGACACCGATAGCAGGTCGGCGGATGGACGTGCAGGAAACCGTGCAGCGTGGGTTCGAACATGGTCTTGCGCCGCCGGGTGCCCGTGGCCGACAGGGCGCCCATGGTCGCGCCGTGGTACCCGTGAAACCGGGAGATCACCTTGAACTTGCCGGGGTTGCCGGTCTGCCGGTGGAACTGCCGCGCCAGTTTCATGGCCGACTCGGTGGCCTCCGAGCCCCCGGACAGCAGCTTGATCGTGTTCAGGTCCTCCGGCGTCACTTCCGACAGCCGACGGACCAGCTCGATGGCCGGGGGACTGGTGGCGTGGAGCGGCGGAGCGAAGGCCATGGTGTCCAGTTGCGCCTTGATTGCCTCGATGATCCGCCGGTTGTTGTGCCCCGCGTTCACGGTGAAGATGCCCGAAATGCCGTCCAGGATCCGCCGGCCGTTTACGTCCTCGTACCAGACCCCGTCCGCTTTCCGAATGACGAGAGGGTCCTCGATGAAGGTCTCCATCTGGCGCAGGTCGAGGACGAGCCGCCGCAGGGATTCGGGCGCTGTGAGCAGTTCGGTATTCATATCGGCTAGTACAGCGTGTCGATGACCACGTCCGCCCCGGAATCTCCGACGACCACTCCGGGGATGATCCCTTCCATGTCCCCACCCTGGGGGACGCCGGCGTTCCCGTCCAGGTCGATGCGCGCGACGATGGTGACTTCACCGGCGAAAGGCGGTCCCTGGACGGCCTGGTCCGCCCCGCTCAGCGTGTAGGCCATGGGAAACCGCAGGCCTTTGAATCGCTTGACGGCCACGGGCGGGCCGCCCTCGCCCCGTCTCGCCATGACGTACAGGGTTTCGGAGCCTCTGAGACGCGCGAAGAGTGCCGGCGTAATGTCGATGGTTCCCGAAATGCCCGCCCCATTCACCGGGACGGCGGCGGGTTGGTCTTCTTCAAAGTTCCGCCCGGCTACCCGTCCGCTGCCTTCGGACAGTTGACGATCCACGATGGTCCTGCCTGACGTCCGTCCGCCGTCTTCGGGCAAAGGCCGCAGATTCTGATCGCATCCGCACCAGATCAGCACGCCCAGCAGTATTGATTTGAGTTTGTATGCGCGCATGGCCCAAAAGGGTTTCGGTTGCCGGTTTGGCCCTGATTTCAAGGGCGTTTTCCGCATTCGATTACTCCGGATAGTCTAGGCGAACCCCCGGCGGTTGTCAACCTCTATGTACCCGGCTATGCATGAAGAAAAATCTTGACTTTGCCCCGGCGGCGATCCTAACATGGAGCTTTGTCGCCGGCCCCGGAATCGGGGTTGGCCGACACGGTTTTAAAGGCCGGCGAAGCGCGGGCGTTCATCTCCTTCGCCATGCCTTCCGCGGGTGGAATGGTCTCCCCGATTCCGCCTCCTCGATACGATACGCCGGGTCTTTATCTCAACGGTTCCGCGGGGACCAGGACGGACAGGCCATGCCTCAGGGTACGATTTCCAGGTTGAACCAGACCAGGGGATACGGGTTCATCAACACACCGGAAAACGAGGACCTGTTCTTCCATCGATCCAACATCAAGGATGCGCAGTTTTCGTTGCTGCAGGTCGGCGACCGGGTGAACTATACCGTCCAGTTCACTTCCCGCGGTCCCCGGGCCGATCAGGTGCGGGTCGAGAATCAATCCGCGAGACTCCAGGTAAACCTGGCCGTGAAGGACCTCAAGGTGTCCGCCGCGTTCTACACGGAGACCTTCGATTTCAAGGAACGCTCAAACGATCCCGGCTACATCCTGCTCCAACGGAACGCCCTTGTCCTGGGACTGAAGACAGACGAACTGCTCTGGTATCCCGATCCCGGGGAACAGCCCGCCGAGTCGCTCGTGCGGGGCGTGGGCGTCGAACTGGTCCTGGAAACCTCGGATATCGAACAGTTCCATGCGCGGATGCAACAGGCCGGCGTGGCCATACACGAACCGTTGAAAGAACAGCCCTGGGGCGCCACGGATTTTCGCATGCTGGACCCGGACGGTTACTACTGGCGGATCTCCTCTCCCCGCCACCAGGAGGTCGTCCACGCCGAAGAAGAACCCATGGAAGGGGAACCCGCGTGAGTCTTCTGGGTATCGATATCGGCGGAACGGGCATTAAAGGCGCGCCGGTCTGCCTGGAAACCGGAAAACTCGAGACGGAACGGTTCAGGATCGCCACCCCGAAGCCGGCCACCCCGAAGAAAGTCATCGAGACCGCGGCGGAAATCGTCCGGCACTTCGACCCGCCGGGCCCCGTGGGCTTCGGTTTTCCCGCGGTGATTAAAAAAGGTACGGTGCGGACCGCGGCGAACATAGATCCGTCCTGGATCGGCGTCAACGCCGCCGAACGCATGGCGAAGGCGACAGGCCGGCCGGTCGTTTTCGTGAACGACGCGGACGCCGCCGGGATCGCGGAAATGCGCTACGGCGCGGGCAGGGACCGGGACGGGGTGGTGGTCATCGCGACCCTGGGAACCGGCATCGGCACCTCCCTGTTCGTCGACGGTGCGCTCGTGCCCAGCACGGAATTCGGCCACATCGAGATGAAAGGACGCGTGGCGGAGAAGTACGCGGCGGAAAGCGTGCGCAAGGCAAAGGGATTGAGCTGGTCGGAATGGGGCGAACGCGTGAACGAGTACCTCTGCAAGCTGGACGAGTTGATCCGCCCGGACCTGATCATCGTGGGCGGCGGCGCCAGCAACAAGTACGAGAAGTTCTCCCCGTGCTTCACCGTGGATACCGAGGTCGTACCAGCCCGGCTGAGAAACCAGGCCGGGATCATCGGGGCGGCCCTGGCCGCGCAGGCCGGCGGATAACCTGGCATACCGGCGGCCCTGGCCGCGCAGACTGGTGGATAACCCGCGGGTTCGACGAAGGCATCGTTCATGTCCATACTCACCAAGTCGAAGCTGTTTCCCATGTTGCCCGAAGACGTCCGGGGACGCGTGACCGAAAGCCACCGCCTCTCCTCGTCCAGCCGGATCAGGAACAGGAAACAGGCCGGAGAGTTCATCCTGGAACGGTGTTTCGTCTCGGTTTTTTCCGGAACGGAACTGCCCAGCATCCAGGAGGCGATAGACGGCAGGACCGATCTGCCTGACAACGGTAATCGGATAAGCTCGGGACAGGGTATCGCCAGCATCTGGCTGACTGACCTGCCGGAAGCCGTACCCTGTCTCTTCGGCACATTCATCAAGCGGAAGCCCACGCTGGTCGCACGGAAGCACTGGGCGGCCCTGCTGGCCATGGAAGGGGAAGGATTCCAGGGCGCCCGGGAGCGCAAGCGGATATCCCCGGCGGCATACCGTCTGGCCGACTGCATCGACCGGGACGGCCCTGCCACGGGGCAGGCGCTGCGCGACCGGCTCGCCGGATCCGCCCGCATGGACGAGCGTACTTTCCGCAGGGCGTTTCTGGAGCTCGAGAAGCTGTGGTTGATCGTTCCCGACCGGAGCGGCCGGCCTGGAAGGAACATCCACGACACGGCTTCATGTGTCTGGGAACTGACGAAGCGGTGGGTGCCCGACGACATCGAGCGGGAAGCGGCCTCCATGACCCGCCGGCACGCCATGCGCAGTCTGCTCGTGGGCGCCGTCGATTCCGCGGGCGCCGTCGACGAGCAGGCGGTCTACCGGTGGTTCGGCTGGCCCCGTTCCATGACGGGCGCCCTCGTGGACGAAGCCCTGTCGGCGGAAGCGTGCTACCGGGTGGAGGGTCCGAATCCCGTGATCATATCGAGCGCGCTGGCCGAAATCTGGCCAGGCGCATAGCACTGTTTTCCGTCCGCCGGCAGTACTTCTGGCCCGCGGCGCATCCCCTGACCACCCTGCGATTCCGTGCCCTCCCGTACGGTCCCGCCAATTTTTATGCGCCTTTACCACGATGACGACCAGGTCCGGCTCTGGCTGGGCGACGCGCGGGAAATGGACCCGATTCCCGATCAGTGCGCCGGCCTGGTGCTGACCTGTCCGCCGTGGTGGGACAGCGGCGACTACGGCCATCCGGACCAGATCGGATTCGGCCAGACTTATCCCGACTTCCTGGCTTCCCTCTCCAGGGTGTGGGCGCACTGCTTCCGTTGCCTGATGCCCGGCAGGGCGATCGTCGTCTGGGTTTCCGACCTGCTCTGGCGGGAGGAGCCGGTCGCGCTGGTGGCGGACACGCACCGCGGCCTCCAGGAGGCCGGATTTAAATATGAGGCCACCTGGTACTGGTTCGAACCGGGGAAGAAAACGAGGAAGGAAGAGGCGCAGGACCGGATGCCGCTGGGATGCCGACCCAAAGTGCACGCCGAGACCATCCTGGTCTACCGGAAGCCCGGCGAATTCGAGTTGCCGGAGCCTGATGTCATGGAAAGAAGCCGCGTGCCCGAGGAAGTATGGCGGGCGGGCCGCCAGGCCCTGTGGACGCCCGGCGACGAGCTGGAACACCCCTACAATCGTCTGATCCGCCTCTGGTCATACGCGGGCGAAACGGTCCTGGATCCCTTTGCCGGCCAGGGCGCCATCGCGCTGGCCGCGCGGTCGCTGGAACGGCGCTGCGTCACGGTGGAACTGAATCCCGATTCCTGCCGCCACGTCGCCAGGCTCCTGGCGGCGCCTCACATGCCGTGTTCAGCCAGCAGGCGCCGCAAGTAGGCGACGGCCTTGGGCACCGCGGTCTCCTCGGCTTCGACGTCCTGACCTTCGTAGACGACCGACATCCAGCCATTGAACCCGACTTGCTTCAGGATCCCGAGTATGCGGGGGTAGTCCAGCCAGACTTCCTCGCCGGACTGGACGCGGTAGAATTTCGCCCGGACGTGCACGGCGTGGGGCGCGCTCTTTTCCATGCTGCCATAGAAATCGTAGGCGGGGTCGGGGTTGCCCCTTCTGCCCGATGCGCCCGGAGATCCGGCGTACTGCCCCGTGTCCAGTATGTGGGTAAAGGAGGGGTGGTCCACCTGGTTCAGTATCCGGACGACGTCGTCGCCCGTGCGGGTCACGCAACCGTGGTTGTGGTTGTGCAGGCCCACGGCGACGCCCCGGGCCGCCCCGTGGGCGACCACCTCCGAAATCGCGTAGATCATGCGGGACCAGGTAACGTAGGCGGGCGTATCGTCCCGGTCCCACGCGGCGAAGATGCGCACCATGGGCACGTGCATCCGCGCGGCCACGTCGATCCAGTGCTTTACCATCTCGATTTCCGCGGAGATCTCCCCAGCCGGCTTTCCGAAGTTGTTGCTGATGCCCAGATAGGAAATGGCCAGCCCCCGTTGCAGGCATCGCATGCGCACGTCCCCCAGATACGCGTAGTCCTCCGATGCCAGCGCCCTGGTATGGATGTCGATCCCGTCCAGTTCCAGTTCACGGGCGCGATCGATGAACTCGAAGAGATCCATGCGCCCTTCCTGAATGGCGTGGCCGTAGCTGAGGGACATGCACCCGAGTTTGATCACTTCGCGGCTTCCTCTCCCCCGCCGGTCCGGTCGCCGTCGGTCCGGCCGCCGTCCTGGCTGGTTTCGGTCCGTCCGCCGTCCATCGTGCAGGACTGCTCCAGGAAATAGACCATCACGTATTCTTCCGCCGTGCGCTTGGGACCGGGCAGGTTTCGGATCCGCCGCGCGTGGGCTTCGAGGTGGCGCTTGACGAAGAACAGGTAGAGTTGGGTGACGAAATCGGTCGCCGTATGGTTGTATAGGTAGGTGGGCGGCAGCGAGAGCGTCGTGCCCACCCTGACGTCCGCCTCCGTTTTTCCCTGTCCCTTCAGCAGCCTGTCTCTCAACGATTCGAGTTCCTCGGTGGACACGCTGAAAAGGAATTCTCGAAAGGCCTGCAGTTCCTCCGGCGGACAGGTCTTCCGGGAGAAATAGTCGAGGAACCGGATGTCGCCGCCGGCGCGCATCAGGGCGAATATCTCGGATACGCCCATGAGGGTGCCCAGTTGCACGGTGGTCTGACGCCGGGCTTCCCAGGTGGTCTCGAGGACGGGCAGGAAGGCTTCGATACGCCGGGAAAACCGGTCTTCCCAGAGGTGGGTCAGCGCGGTGGCCGCCTTCGTCCGGACGGCGCGTCCGAGGCTGTCGTCGCAGACGACGGCGATCAGCAGCGATTCGATCACCTTGTTGTGGATGCTCTGGCTGATCCGGCCGCCGATGGCGTCTTCCACGGCCGTGAAGTCGTCCCGGCCGCCCAGCGCCTCCTGGGCGACCTGGTGCAGGAGACGGAAGAGGTTGAGCCGGGCCATGACGTACACCTGCCCGACCGCGGCCCGCATGGGCAGCAGCATGTCGACGGTGAAGAGCGTGGCGTTGGACAGCGCTTCGATGAGGGAAGCGGCGTCCCGCCGCTGCTGGCCGAGGGACTGGCTTTCCAGCAGGGAAGGATAGGCGTTCATGACCTTGGCCAGGTCGCTCAACCGCGCGATCGATTCACAGATCGCCTGGTCGAGGTGCGCGGCGTGGGGATTCCTGCTTTCCTTCAGCGATTCGGTAATGTCCCGGATCAGCCGCTTTTCGTCTTGTGTCAGGACGGGCGTATCGAGGGTGGTTGTGTCCAACTTGGTCTGGTTACCCCGCGCGCGCGGTGCGCGCTTTACCTGTTATTCCGTACCTGGCCTGTTTATTCCAGGTAGAAAACCTGCTCCAGCGGCACCATGTTTTCGTCGGCGTGCTTGCCGCCGAGGTTCTCGAAGTAGGGCGCCATGAATTCCTGCCAGCGCGCGTTGACGTCCTTCTTGGCCATGGTGGCCAGCGCTTTCTCGAAATCCGGTGTCTCGCAGTAACCGAAGAGCAATCCGTCCTCGCGCATGAACAGCGAGTAGTTGCGCCAGCCCGCTTCGCGCAGGGCGTCCAGCATTTCGGGCCAGACTTCCTTGTGGTGCTTCTTGTAGCCTTCGATCATGTCTTCCTTGACCTTCAGGATGAATGCTACCCGTTGCATGGTGATCTCCTTCACGCTTCGTACTTGTAACTGGCGTTTTCTGTTTACTGACGTTTTTTGTGACTGGCGTTCTCTATCACGCTTCGTACTTGTAACTGACTATCTCGATATTCTCGTGGTCCGATCTGCGGGCCCGCTCGAGGGCATAGGACGAAACCGGGAAGTAGTAGTGCGTCTCGGCGTTGAGCGTAATGAACCCTTCGGCGTAGGCGACGTGGCCCGCGCCGCCGAAGGCGCCGTCGGACGTCTCGATGCGTTTCCGCGCATAGGCGCCGCCGTAGCCCTGGCTCACGAGGGCGTCCAGCGAGGCCAGTTTCTTGTCGACCACGTCCGTGATGTCGATGAAGACGTCGTTGTAGTACCCGCCGCGGGCTTCCCATACGTTCCGGGGAAGACTCGCCGCGCCGCATCCCCAGTAGAACACCTGCGCGACCTGGTGGGGCGGACGCCGGTCCCCCGGGTCGACGGAACCGGCCAGTCCCATGGCGAGCATCACGATGCGGCCGGCCACGGCGTGGGGATTCCAGATGCCCCCGCCCTCGTCGGGGAAATGGGTGAGGATGATATCCGGCTTCAGCTCCCTCAGCAGGCGGGCGAGCTGGCGTACGATCGGCCTTTCAGGCAGCAGCACGGCGTCGTCGGCGCCCAGGAAATAGACGTCCTCCACGCCGAGGGCGCGGCAGGCCGAGCGCACCTCCTCCGCCTTCACGTCAGACCGCTCCGCCATCATCTGCTTCAGCGTTTCCCCCTCCGGCACTTCCTCCGCGTGGAACATTTCGTCGCTGATCACCTTGTCGTGCACGCGGGCCCCGTGGGTCAGCACGACGCATCCCACCCAGTCTCCCCGGGCCGTATGATGGGCCATGGCGCCGCCGGACTGGTCGAATATGTCGGCCGGATGCGCGCCGATGGACAGGATGCGAAGCCGATCGCTCAAGACGACACTCCCATGCATTGAGAAAACGTGATCAAGGTGTTCGAACGGGTATTTCGAACGGGTATGCGGAACGCTTGACTGTGGCCGATAGAAAGGCTTTCTTGTCCCAGGATCACCGGCGGACCGAATTGTCGGCAGACGACGAGGGGATCCGGTTTTCGGTGGTGCTGAAAGTCAGATAATTCGGAATATAGATGGTCCCACCTGCCCGTCAATAGGATTTTCCACAGGGCGTCCATGTTCGCGCGGCTTGGCTCACGCTGGAAAGCGGCCGGTCTGCTTTCCATCCCCGACTTCCGTTATCTCTGGATATCCAGCAGCATCTGGTGGCAGACGCGCTGGATGGATGAGCTGATCGTAGGCTGGGTCGTGCTGGAACTGACCGACTCGGCCGGCATGGTGGCGCTGGTCGGTTTCTGCCGCATGGCGCCGTTCATGCTCTTCGGCCCCTTCTTCAGCACCGTGGTGCGGTACGTGAGCTACCGGTGGCTGATCGTCAACGCCCAGTTCATCAACTGCGCCGTCAACGGCCTGTTCTGGCTCCTCGCCTTCCTGGGCGACCTCGCCTTCTGGCACATCGTACTCGGTTCCGTCTGCATCGGCCTGGGCAGCGCCTACGACTGGTCCTCGCGCCGGGCGCTCATCCCGGACCTGGTGGGCAAGGAACGGACGACGGACGCCATGGTCCTGGAGACGGTGCCGCAGAACGTCTCCAGGCTGATCGGGCCGCTCGCGAGCGGCGTCCTGCTCGAGTTTGCCGGGACGAAGGGCGGCTTCCTGGCCCTCTTCCTCATGCAGGTCGTCCAGATCTTCGTCATCGTCCGGCTGTCCGCCAAAACGGAACGGAAGGACCGGAAGAAAGGCCGGCTCGGCCCCTGGATGAACCTGCTCCTCGCCTACCGGTATTCCCGCCGGAATCCCCGAATATCGGGCGTGCTGCTCATTACCTTCCTCATGAACGCCTTCGCCTTCTCCTACCAGGTCCTGCTGCCCGTCTTCGTACGGGACGTCCTCTTCCTCGGGCCCCTGGAACTGGGCATCCTGGGCGCCGGCACCGGGATCGGGTCGATCCTGGGCATCGTCCTGATAGACCGGCTCGGCCAGTACTACCGGGAAGGCATCGTTTTCACCATCAGCTCCCTGCTCAACGCGGCGGCCACGCTCATCTTCGCGCTCTCGGTCTCCTTCCCCCTCTCGCTGGCCATGTTGATCCTGGTGGGTATCGGCCAGACCGGGTTCAGCATCATGCAGTCCTCGATTATCCTGCGCTCGTCCAGCGACGCCATGCGGGCCCGGGTCATGGGCCTGCTCGTCCTCGCCATCGGCGGCGGACCGCCAGGACGGCTGCTGGTCGGTGCGCTGGCCGGTATTGCCGGCGCGCCCCTGGCCCTTGCTTTGTGTGCGGGGACCGCGAGCGTGGGGGTCGCGGGCGTACTGTGGCGGCTGGGAGGCATGCGACGGAACTGAGGGTCGGTGCGCCTACCTCAGCCATCCCATGCGGTCCTTGCGCCATCCCAGCCGGTCCAGGTGGTTCACCCGTATGGCCTCGATATGCCGGGTGTGCAGGGCCTGCTTCTCTTCGGTCCACCTGTATTGCGCCAGCAGATCCGGGTCGAGCTCGACCCCCAGCCCGGGTCCCTCGGGTACCCGCAGGCATCCGTCCTCGTAGGGCATCTTGCCGCCCTTGATCACGTCGCCGACCCACTGGTTGTAGTGGGCGTCGAGGCCGTGGAGCGACATGGGCATGGTGCCGTTGCCGTGTACGATGTGATAGGCGATGGTGTAGGGAAAGGCGAAGGCTGCGGCGTGGAGGCGTATGGCGGTGCCCGGCCCCAGTTCATAGGCGCTGTGCATGCCGAGTTCCATGCCCATGAACCGTGCGGTGTCGTAATAGCGCTTGAGGGCCAGCGGACCCGCGTAGGCGTCCGGCGCGGACACGTCGGCGGGCACGTGGCGGCCCATGACCTCGAGATCGAGCGGCTGGTCCAGGGTCTCGTCTCCGTATCGGCCCGAAACGTAAGCGCCGTAGGGACGAGGCGCCGCGTCCCGCTTGAGCGGCGGCAGCCAGACATGGGAGGAAATAGGGATGCTGCTCATGAGCCGTAGGCGGTGCCCGGCGCGGAAGATGTTTTCGAACCGGCCGCCCACCGGTTCTTCGATCCATTCGATCCGGCAGTCGTCGACCCCTTGCATGAACCGCAGCGCCTCGCTCTCGCTCCAGGACGCGTGGGGATCGACGCGGATATCCACGTCCCTGCCGACCAGGTCGCGGATATTGTGGATCAGTTCGATGTAGCGCACGGGCTCGAAATCGCACATGGACAGCTTGATGATGCGGAAACTCTCGTCCTCCATGAGCGACTTCACGTGTTGCGGATACGTGTCGAAGGTCACTTCGTTTTCGCCGTTGACGTCGGGAAACCTGTACCAGGTGTAGGCCGCCATGGGGATCTTCGTGAGCACGGGCGTATCGAGATCGAAGACGTCGCGCAGGTATCGGTAAAGGGGCTTGCCGGCGATCTTGCCGGCGAAATCCCAGTAGGCCAGGCCAAGCAGGCCCCGTATTTCGGGGTCGAAGGGGTTCTTTCCCACTACGTTTTCGCGCAGTTCCTCCGATTCGCCGGAGACGCCCTCGGCCACGCCGACCAGCCCCTGGTCGGTCTCGAACTCGGCGAAGGAGAACCCTTCCGCGGACCCGTCCCAGCGCTTGGTGCCCCGCCAGGGCATCAGTACCCGCCAGGTGCGCACATCGGTGATCTTCAGCCCTGCCGCCCTGCCGCTTTCGTTGATATGGCCCTGCCGGGCCTTGATGTCCGCCACGTTTTCGCGGTCGAAGGCGGCGATGGCGTCCACGTCATACATGGCGGGTTCTCCCTTGTAAGTCCGATCCTTCCTCAAACGGATTGAGCGTTTTTACACCGAGCCGGTCGAAATCCCCGGGGTGCGGGGTCACGACGGTCAGCCTGTGCACTACGGCCGTAGCCGCGATCATGGCGTCTGTCATACGAACATCCCACCGGCGGTACAGGAGCCTGCCCCATACCTGGAAGACGGCCGAATCCATGGGCAGTACGCGCTGGGTATCCATCAACTTGCCCAACCAGGCTTCCAGCTCGGCAGCCCCGGGCGCGTCTTTTGCACGAGCGATCTCGACGCCTGTCTGGATTTCGCCCACGGTCACGGCGGAAAGGTACAACCGGTCCGGGGCAACGTCCGAAAGCCACGCCAGCGCACCCGGGTGAGGCTGGTTCCTTCGAAGTTCCGATACGACTTCGGTATCCAGGAGATACATAGGCTATTCCCGGCTTGCCGCGCTGCGCGACCGGCGTTTCTCACGCATAGGCGTCAGGGACTCCGTGCGCGCCTCGGGAGAAAGCAGCAGGTCCTTCAGATCGGATCTTGCCGACTGCTTCATCCGTTCCCACTCTTCGACGGAAACCAGGACCGCCGCTTTCGCGCCTCGCTTGGTCACGGTCTGCGGGCCCGCGGTCCGGCTGGTCTCGAGCAATTCGCTGAACTTCGCCTTCGCTTCCTGGACCTGCCATTCCTTACGCATAATGCGGCCGCCTCGATTGGGATGGTCCGTCCGTAATGATCTGCCAGTATAATAACCCGCCCTGGTGGATGTTATATTCACACATGAACAAGTAACTGACTAGTAATATGACTAGTCAGTAGAAATATGTCAAGAAACACTGTAGAGATGACACATGGAAACGGAGGGAATTCATGCAGGCTCGCACTTCAGACCTTAAACCGGCTATCGATTACGAATCAAGGGGTATTCATCTACGCCGCGGTCTGCCACCGGTATTGCTAAACCCCTTTGCTGGACTCAACGAATTCAGCTAGATCCTCAAGGCGATGGCTCCAGATGACAGACAGCCCTTCCTCCTGAGCCAAGTCAAGATTGGCAGCGTTAAATACGCCTCCTATAACTGCCACAGGTACGACGTGGCGTTTCCCAAAACCGGTAATCCAGCTTCGTGCTTTCCCTAGTGCCTCGTGGTTGACACGCTTGAAAGAATTCACGGCGCTGTTGGAGGCTTTGCATTCGATAGGCATTAACCGACGGTCGTAGAGACGGACGAGGATGTCGGCGCGAGTGCCGCCAAGCTTTGATTCGCTGCAGAACTCTCGCGGATGTGGCGCGAGATCAATGATGGGTATATCACGAGGTCTGACTTCGGTGAATCCGATGTCCCAAAGCAGGTTCTTGACGGCTTCTTCCTGGTCCTTTCGGGCGTCCGACCGACGCGAGGTCGCGACCTTCTGCGCCGCCACTAGCACGGCTGACGCAACAACGGCCTGCATGCGTTCGTGCTCAGTAGGCTTTCGGTTCTCCAAGATCCACGGGAAGCGATGCGAATCCAGGATCTGAAAGATAACGTCTCGGACGCGTCGAGCCCGTTCCGCATCAGTTCTCAAATTGGTTGGCGACAGTGTTGTCCCCGCCAACGTCTTCAAGTCGTCCTCGGAAATGGGTGGTGCCGTCAGGTAGCGTAACGCCGTACGGACATCATCGTTACGAACAAGGTTACCCGGGATCGAAGGATCAAGCTGATCTTGAGCAAGGGACGGTAGTCGGTCTATGAGGTCGGCAAAAACCGGCGCGAACGTCTCGAAGAATCTTGAGTATACTTCGAGAGGTTCACGAAGACGCTGATCCCGAAACACGGCCTTGGCTTCTTCTACGTCGCTCGCCAATTCCGCCGTGGTCCAGTGTCGTGGATATGTCATGTAGTTGTTCTGGCGGAGGAATGAGGATTCGTTCCATCTCCCTCGGTTCGAATTTAGTAAGACCGCCTGCGTATGTGCGTCCGCTCAAGGTAGATACGTTCTTCTGGAGCCAATTGGCTAATGCATCGAGAGTATTAGCCGACAAGGTTTCGCGTGGATAAATCCCGTGGGCGATGTTCAGGTGCCGTGCACCGCATGGGTTCCTCACGAAAGCTGGCGGTCTACGCGCCATATATGTGCACAGTATCGGGGCCGGATCTCGCAGTTGAACAGCCCACCAGGCGCGACGGTTTTTGGCGATGTAAGAATCGTCGGCACGCATACTCTTCGCCCAACGCAGAAAGCGGTGAACCTCAGCTTGCGCAACATCGTCGAGATCTCCCAGGTCTACTGGCAGGTCGATCACCTGTCGTAGCATTTTTGTCGAATCGAGCACGGGTGCTGCATTGAATAACTCCCGCGCCCTGGTTATAGAAGGAATGAGGACGGTGTCGGGCAAAGTGCCAGGATAGTCTCCAGCGATCCATACGGCGTTACAACCTGTGACCTGTCCGCGGTGCACACGGCAAAGTTCCCCCAGCTCGATGTACCCACGCGGTGCACGCTTGACCGGTCGCAGCAAGGGAGACCACCGCCGCGCGGCATACAGCCGGGATTTAGGGACAACTCGACCCCCCTCAAGCGCCCCCAGAGCGGAAGGCTTCCCGACTGATCGAAGTCGAATGTGGTCTGCCTTGTCTCCAACTCGGAAACAGGAAATCGCACCGGTCACTTCAGAACCAGGAAATGGCGTCGCAGTGGGAGCCATGACGTGTAGCGAAACTCCACCGAGTATGTTGACAAACGCCTTTCGAACAACATCTCCGTAATTGACGTCAATCCATTCTGCAGAGGTGATAAACGCTCCGTAGTCTCCGGGTCTGGCAAGGCAACATGTCTTCAGGAGGAAATGAATATGCAGACCAGCAAGGCGGCTTGCTCTCAGTCCGAAGGCAGCGGCGGCTGTTGACAACCATTCCTTTTCGGAGGGCGAAATGTCATGGTGACGGACATACGGTGGGTTACCAACGAAGAGGGTACTACCGCCAATTGCCGTAAGGTCTATCGTCCTATAATCATTGACGTGCAGAGTCAGTCGATCTGCCATACCGAGTGCCGCGGCATTCGCGCGCAGCACGAGCGCCGCCAGCGGGTCCGACTCGACCGCGACCAATTCGGCCCCGGGGAAAACCCGGCCGGCAGCGAACAGGAAGCGACCCGACCCGGCACCGGGATCAACCACACGTTGCGGAGTGCCTTCCGAAGCCGCCCAAGTGATCATGGATTCGACAATCGGCGCGGGGGTATAAACCGCGCCTTGGTTGCGGCGGATTCTTGAAGGTCGCAGTCTACAGAAGGCATCACCAAGCGGGTCGTCGCCGTTCGCGATTGCTCGGACGACCTGCTCGATGCGATCAGGTAACGGATGGGAAACCTGTTGCGCTCCGTTGGTGTCGCCGTTTCGTGGGCTGCCCGAGCAGTCTGCCACGACAGCAGCCAGCGTTGCCAGATCGTCTTCAGTTGACGGTATCACCGTTTGTTCTCCACAATTAGCTTCCAATGAACCGAGCAGAACGTCATCAATTACACAAGGCCGAGCTGCTGTCGGGCAAGTTGCATGAGCACTTCCTTGAGCAGCGTGAAACTCATGTTGCCAGCTTGATTCAGAAGTCGTTTGCCTTCGGTCCAGTTCTCTTCCTTCCGCGCAGCATCAAGAAAATCGTGGCCCGATGCCGTGAGACGCTTCGGCATCCATACGTACCCGTCTTCACCCCCCGTCATCAGATCCTCGGCCTCAATCAGCCCTTCGTCGGCAAGTAGCACAACATGGTAGGAGACAAGGTTCTTGGGGTACTCATCTACGAAGTCAAGTTCGATCCAGCCGCGCGGATCCTCCTCGCTCGACTCGATCGCTTGAAGGATGCGTCGTGCAAGATCCATGTCGCGTTTCACAACTCGTACCTTCTTTGCAGTAGGGACACCACGCTCACAGTCCTCATAGATTTTGAATAGATGCCGCTTGTAGTTTCTTCAGTTCCTCACACCAGGCATAACTTTCCTGACAGACTTACCGGTGAGCGCCAAATAGAGCGCATCTGAGCAGAGCTCAAGATCATCGTCCCAAGCAATAGATCCGTGCGGGGCTATATGGACTAGGTCGAAGCTTTCCGGACCCTTCCAAGCTGTAAACACCCTCTGCCCACGAGATGGGAAAGATCAACCTCTCCGGCGGACCCGTCAGAGTACCGGAGCCATAACCGGTATCCTCCACGGGCTTGCACCTCGGTTGGACGAATCATTTGACTCTTTGCATCCTCCAAATCCCATCTGCGCCAGTCTTCCATGTTCGACGCGGACAACCGCCGCGCAGGCAACCATAAGTCAGAAGCAGGCGCCCGGTCAAAGATGCATTTGGCTTCGTTCTGAAATCCCACAGGCCATGGATAGCGGCACAACTCAATAATACGCTTACATACGTACCCAGTCAATCCTCTTCGTCTATTCGGATCGGCCGCCGGATAGCAACCGAGCGATCGGATAGTCGTGCTCGAAACTGACGTAACGCGTGTGTTCCCAAAGCCCCCCATGATCGAACCGGATGCAGGACTTAATCCCTTGCCCAATCTTTCAGGCGGCGTTTAATTCGGTTTTCACGTGTACGGGTCTATCCCTGTACAACCGAACCTGCTCTCTTACGCTCTCTTGAAACATCCAACGTAACCTGGAACCGGCATGACCACCGATACGATCAGCCTGGGCGGCCGGGTCGCGGACCAGGCACAGATCCGGGAATGGGTCGACACGTTCAACCGCCAGGGATTCCTGTTCCTGGAGAACGTCCTGCCAACCGACTGGTGCGAAGTCCTGCGTGAGGATCTCGATCGCGGCCTGCGCGAAAACCCGAACGGCCTGAATTCGGTCAGCGAGAACATGGCACTGTGCCACCGCATGTTCGAATTCAGCGAGACGAACCTGCGGCTCTTCGACCTCGAGCCGATCGTCAGTTTTGCCGAGGCGTTGGTGGCCGAGAACTGCCACGTGATCCACAACAATTCCTTCGTGACCCGTCCGGGCGGGTTCTTCCGCTGGCACCAGGACGACGCGCCCCATTTCCTGCTGACCGAAGGCGAGGCGCCGGCGAACATCCGCTTGCCTGTGCTTTTCTTTACGTGCAACTACTACCTTACCGACGTCACCGAGCCTGAACACGGCGGCACGGAGGTCATCCCGGGCTCCCACCTCTTCGGCCGCCCCTGTCCCGATTCGCTGGAGGGGACGGAATGGGAGGATCAGATCCACTACAACCTCGGCCCGGCCGGCAGCGTCACCATGTTCAACAACCAGGTCTGGCACCGCGGCGGACCGAACCGGAGCGACCGCACGCGGTACATCACCCAGGTCACCTACGCCCGCCGCGTGATCGGTCACAAGTACTTTCCCTTCGTCAATTACACCATGCCCGAACACGTGTACCGGGACGCGGACCCGCGCCGAAGACGCCTGCTCGGGTTCCTGGAGCATGGCGCGTATGGTTGAGGGCGCGGGCAATTGGGACGATTGAGTGGTTGCTTGCGATCCGGAACGCGCCTGCTCACTGGAAACGGGAACACCCCTGCCGATCGGGACCATTGACGCGCCTGCAGGTAGGAATCCTAAACAAGGGAGACAAGAATGGGAACGATCCGCCAGTCCATCTGTTTCGGCTGTTTCCAGCGAAACGGAGTCACCCCCGAAGCTGTAATCCGTGAAGCGGCGCGGATCGGCTACGCTTCCGTGGAGATGCTGCCGCGGGAGCACTGGGACCAGGTCCGAGACGCGGGCATGGACATCGCCATCGTGGTGGGGCACGCCTCCCTGCCCGACGGCCTGAACAAGCCGGAAAACCATGACCGCATCGAGGATGAACTGCTCGCCAACATGGACCTGGCCGTCGAGTACGGCATCCCCGGCCTGATCTGCTTCTCGGGCAATAGGGAGGGCAAGTCCGACGAAGAGGGCCGCGACAACTGCATCGAGGGGCTGCTGCGCGTCGCGAAGGCCGCCGAGGAAAAGGGCGTCACGCTGTCCATGGAGCTCCTCAACAGCAAGGTGAACCACCCGGACTACCAGTGCGACCGCACCGAATGGGGCGTGTCCGTCTGCGAGGGCGTCGGCTCGTCCCGGGTCAAGCTGCTCTACGACATCTACCACATGCAGATCATGGAAGGCGACCTGATCCGGACCATCCGGGACAACATCGGCCACATCGGGCACTTCCACACGGCCGGCAACCCGGGGCGCAACGACCTGGACGAAACCCAGGAGATCTACTACCCGCCCGTTATGCGCGCCATCGCCGAGACCGGGTACGCGGGGTTCGTCGGCCACGAATTCGTCCCGTTGGGCGATCCGCTGGCGGCCATGCAGGCGGCCTACGATACGTGTGACGTCTGAGCGGATAATCGTCCGTATCGGATCCTGCGTCAAATTCCGCCGGGAGACCTGCTCATCTCGGTATATGCCGCAGGACATCACTTAGAGAAAGGACTCGATCTTTGATCGTAGACACCCACGTACACATCTGGGAGATCGACCCGCCCCGGTACCCGGTGGGACCCACCGCGCCGACGTGGACGGCGGAACCGGACGAACCCGGCACGGCGGACGAACTGGTTTCGGACATGGACGCCAACGGCGTCGATATGAGCGTGCTGGTTCAGACGTCGTGGTCGACGTGGGACAATGGGTACATGTCCGATTCCGTGGACCGTTTCCCCGACCGCTTCGTGGGGCATGGGCTGATCGACCCGCAGGATGCTGGTGGGAACGCGGAACGGGTCCGTTACTGGATGGAAGACCGGGGGCTGGTCGGGTTCCGCTTCCATCCTTTCTACTACCCGGACGAGCAGATTCTCGTGGAAGATCGCAACCGGCCCATGTGGGAGGAACTCGCCTCGCGGGACGCGGTGGTGCAGTTCCACATGAAGCCGTGGGACGCCGTCCAGGTCGACGAGATCGCCCGTCGCCATCCCCGGATGAACCTGATCATCGATCACATGGGATATCCGGATCCGGAGACCGGCATGGACGCCTTCCGGCCTATTCTGGACCTGGCCCGGCACGAGCGGATGTTCGTGAAGATTTCGGATGTGAAGGGACGGTCGCGGGAAGCCTTTCCATTCCGTGACGTCCATCCCTACGTCCGGGCGCTGCTGGACGCCTTCGGCGTGGAGCGGGCCATGTGGGGCACCGGGTATCCGGGCCATCACCGGGTTAAGCACAACTGGTTATCGCTGGCCGACGAACTGCGCCTGGTCAGAGAGGGGTACGATTTCCTGACGGACACGCAGAAGGACCGTCTGCTGGGCGGTACGGCGGTGGAGGTGTGGGGGTTGGAAAGTAACGCCCTCTCGCTCCTTCCGGAATGATTGCCACTCAAGCGTTGCGGTTGAAATGGATCCTCGGATCAAGGCATTACCATTATAAAACACGATATGGACGCCCCTGATTCCGACTAAAAGGAAGAAGACAGTCAACATCAGGGGATGGCTGGCCGGGTTGAGATGTCCAATTGGTGCCAGTCGATTCCGGGAACGGGTTACGCGGAATGCGTCCAAATGAAGGAGGCACGAAAATGGGTACGACTCATGTCAAGGTCAGGGTCACCAACCCCGCGGATGCGCGGAAATACTGGGAGGGGATGTTCCTGGTGGACACAGGCGCCACCGACACCCTCGTCCCCGGTCCGTATCTTGAAGGTATCGGTCTGAAGCCGGAGGCCACACGCGTCTATACGCTGGCGGACGGGAGTGAAATCTCGGTGGGCGTCACCGTGGCCATGCTTGAATTGATGGACGATAAAATCGGAGCTACGGTTATATTCGGCGATCCGGACACCGAACCGCTACTCGGCGTAACCGCGTTGGAATCCGCGGGCATCGAAGTAGACCCGGTCAATCAGCGTCTGAAGAAATTGCCGTCCGTCCGGTTGTAGGCGATCGCGTAAGCATCTGGTCCACACAGGCCCGTAGTGTCTGGTGAATCGAACGTGACGGACTGACCGAAGAATCGGATAATCGGATTACGGGATCATTGCGAAAGAAGGCGCTCACATGGTCATCGACGTACACGCCCACGTCCTGCGCTGGCCGGTCCTGAAGAAGTTCAACAACGGCCTGCCCCTCATGTCGGCCGAGGAGCAGGTCCGCCGCATGGACGAGAAGGGTATCGACAAGGCGGTCATCCTGCCGCTCACGTCGGCCGAAGTGATCGGAGAACCCCAGAGCATGGGCGAGGTCTTCGACATCTGCCGGCTGTATCCGGGACGCTTCATCCCTTTCTGCGATTTCGACGTGCGCCGCTATGACATGAACAGCGCGGAGCGGTACCGCGAGGTGCTGGAGCAGTACATGGCGCGGGGGGCCAAAGGCGTGGGAGAACTGACCTGCCGTGTCTACTGGGACGACCCCCGGCTCTGGGACCTCTTCACCGCGTGCGAGGACCTGGGCCTGCCCGTCACTTTCCATACATCGCCCCCTGAGGCGGTCGCCTACGGGTTGATCGACGAACTGGGCCTGCCCCGTTTCGAGAAAGCCCTTCAGCGGTTTCCCCGACTGCGTTTCTTCGGACATAGCGCCTCCTTCTGGAGCGAGATCAGCGGTGACCTGGCGGCCGACCAGAAGGAAGGCTATCCGAAGACGCCCATTACCCCGGGCGGAACGCTGCCCCGGCTGTTCAGGACCTATCCCAACCTGTGCGGCGATCTGTCGGCGGGCTCTGGGTTCAACGCACTGACCCGCGATCCGGCCTTCACTTACGAGTTCGTGGACGAATTCCAGGACCGCCTGATGCTCGGACTCGACCACACGGACGCCGAGCTTGATTTCCAGCACATCGAGTGGCTGCGGGCGCAGCGGGACGAAGGACATATCACGGACGAGGCCTGCGAGAAGATCCTCTGGCGAAACGCCGACCGGATCATCGGATTGGGTATCGTGGAAGGCAGCTGAGCGCCGCGCGCAGTAACTTACTAAAACCTGCATGCGTAACTTTCTAAGGCCTGCGCGCGGTATCTGTCTGAGGCCGGCGCGCGCGATTATCGCGTCTCACGCGTTTTATCGTTTACACGAACCGAAAGAAAGACAACATTAGAACCATCCCTACTAAAATCATCCTGTCCTGATCCTCTTTCGAGGCAACCATGAGCGACGTGCGGGAAGACGCCCGATCCGATTCATTCGGTGAGGAAACCGAGCTCAAGCGGGACCTGGGACCGGTCACGGCGACGACCGTGATTATCGGTGGGATCATCGGTTCCGGCATCTTCGCGGGTCCCGCCATCGTGGCCGGTTACGTGGGTACTTCCGGCTGGAACCTCCTGGTCTGGGTCATCTGCGCCTTCATGGCCTTCTGCGGCGCGGTGACATTCGCCGAACTGGGCGGCCTCATGCCGCGTTCAGGCGGGGTGTACGTATTCCTGAGGGAAGCCTACGGGCGACTGTGGAGTTTTCTCTTCGGGTGGACCTCGCTCCTGGTCATACGTCCCTGCGACCTGGCGGCCATATCCATCGTATTCTCCACCTACCTGGGTTATTTCGTCAGCCAGTTCAGTCCATACCCGGACTGGGCCATGCGGGGCGTGGCGATAATCGCCCTGATCATCCTGGCCTTCATCAATTACCTGGGCGTGCGGTTCGGCGGTCTCGTCCAGAACCTGTCTTCCTTCCTCAAGGTGGGCGGGTTGCTCCTCATGGTCGCCCTGGCCTTCGGCATCACCCCCGACACGAGTAATTTCCAACCGGTCTGGCCTTCCGATTCCACCCTCACGATCGGGTTTCTCAGCATGGTCAGCCTCGGCATGATGGCGTCCTTCGGCGCCTACGACGGGTGGGACGGGTCGACCTACGTGGCGGAAGAGATCAAGAATCCGAGACGCTGGGTGCCCCTGTCCATCATACTGGGTCTCGCCATCACCACCGTCGTCTACCTGCTCGTGAACAGCGCCTACCTGCTGGTGCTCTCCAACACGGGCGTCGCCCAGAGCGAGCGCGTCGCATCCGAGACCATGCAATCGCTCGTCGGACCGATCGGAGCGGGTTTCATCGCCGCGACCGCCATGATCTCCACCTTCGGCACCGTGAACGCCGGCATGCTGACCGGACCGCGCGTCTTCTTCGCCATGGCCCGCGAGAAGATGTTCTTCTCATGGGTCGCGCGCGTCCACCCGCGCTACCGTACGCCGGCCAACGCCGTCGTGTTCCTGGCCGTTGTGGGCATCCTCAATATCGTGTTCCTCGGCGACTGGGGCGCCATCATTGCGGCGCGGACCGGCTCCCTCTGGCTTTTCTACATCACAACTACCTTCAGCGTGTTCATCTTCCGGCGCACCCGTCCCGACGTGCCACGGCCCTACCGCACCCTCGGGTATCCCGTCACACCCGCGATCTTCGTGCTCATCGGTGTGATCTTCTTCGTGTCCATCGTCATCAGCGACCCCGGGAATACCCTGATCGGGCTGACCATCACCTCGTTGGGCATCCCGGCGTACTGGCTGTGGATGCGGAACAAGCGAAACGAAGGATCGGGAGAAGAATCGGGTGAAGGATCCGGAAAAGACAGTTGATTCAGATCCCGTCGACCCTCCTTTTCATTACTCACTGGGACCACACTTTAACCAGAATCGATATCACCCCGGCCAGAAGAACCGCGAGCAATGAAAAGCCCACCCTTTCTATTGTTCCCAGTCTCTTGTCGATTTGTTCTATAATCCCCTCGAGCCGGCTTATCCTGCCTTCATGGTTCAAAGATTCGGACATTGATGTTCCCTCCTTTCTTCCTTCCGGCATAGCTTCGTCCGTTTGATCACTACAGTGTGACAGACGGTCCGAATCTCGTATTTTCCATGCGCATTTCTTAATAATTACTATTTTGATCAAGATTGTTATTTTTTCTGTTGACAGTCATTTTTCAAGGCGATATCATGAGAGTCGTTTTGTGAAGCCTAGGTCACTTTCAGATCATCGATTCGGAGTAAAAAATGGCGAAAGCGGTCCGCAGACCGCGGCGGGAGCAGCCGGAACCCACTTGGGAACTGGTCCGGAAGCGCAACTACGTGGAACGGCTCAAGCACGAGAAGGCGCCGATGGAGGTCATAAACGACATTCCGGAGCTGATCGAACAGGGCTACGAGGAGATTTCGGAAGAGGACGTGGTGCGCCTGCAGTGGTACGGCCTGTACCACGACAAGCCCAAGGTGGGGCACTTCATGATGCGGGTAAAGCTCCCGGGCGGCAGCCTGACGCCGCACAAGCTGCGCACCATCGGCCGGGTCTCCCAGGATTTCGGGGGCGACTACGGCGAGCTCACCACCCGCCAGAACATCCAGCTCCACGGCATGAAGCTCAACGACCTGCCCGAGATTTTCGCCACGCTGAACCGGGCCGGCCTGTCCACGAGCGGGGGATGCGGCGACACCGTGCGGAACATCACGGGCTGCCCGGTGGCGGGAATCGCCGGCGATGAACTGTTCAACGCCCGTCCTGTCATCGAGGCGGCGGCCGATTTCTTCTACGGCAATCCCGATTACTGCGACCTGCCGCGCAAGCACAAGATCACCATCTCCTGCTGCCCCCACCATTGCAACGCGCCGGAAATCAACTGCATCAGCCTGATGGGCCTGGTCAGGGAGGGAAGTCCCGGCTTCGCGGTCAGGATCGGCGGCGGCCTGTCCACCTGGCCCCGGCTCTCGAGCGACCTGGGCGTCTTCGTCCCGGTGGACGACGTGATCCCCGTACTGCGCGCCATTATCGACGTGTGGAAGGAAGACCTCAAGTACCGCATGTCCCGCGTAAAGGCGCGGCTGAAATTCATGGTCGCCGACCTCGGTCCGGAATCCTATCGCGAACGCGTGGAAGCGCGCCTGGGATACCGGCTGGCCGATGGCGAGGCGCCGGCACCGCCGGAAACGGAACACGACCACACCGGTATCCACGAGCAGGCGCAGGAAGGGCTGTACTACGCCGGCTTCCCCGTGTTCCTGGGGCTGTGCACCGGCACGCAGATGATCCAGCTGGCCGACCTGGCCGACGAATACGGGGGCGAGTTCAGGCTGACCCGCCGCCAGAACGTCATCCTCACGGACATTCCCGAAGACAGGCTGGAGTCGGTTACCAACGCGGTAGCCGGCATCGGCTTTCCCATGGAGGTCAACGACCTGCGCGGGACGAGCATCGCCTGCACGGGCGAGCCCTTCTGCAACTACTCCGTGGGGGAGACCAAGACCAAAATGGAAGAGATCGTCGAGCACATGGAAGGGGTTTTCGGGGACCAGGCGCGGGGCCTGCGGCTGAACCTGGACGGCTGCCCCCACGCTTGCGCCCATCACTGGATCGGCGACATCGGATTCCAGGCCACGACGCTCCGCGAGCGGGGCGAAGGCGGCGAGCGGCTGCGGGGATACGACCTGTTCCTCCGCGGCGGCCTGAGCGGGCAGGCCGGCATCGGCCAGCCGGTGCTTCGGCGCGTGCCCGCGGAGTCCGTTCATCTCTATACCGAACGGCTTTTCCAAGCCTACCTGGACCAGAAAACAGACGACGAGACCATACAAGGATTCTTTCACCGCCACAGCGACGACGAGTTGACCGCGATTGCCACGGGAAGCGAAGTCGCCGCATTAGCAACAGGAGAGGAATGACCGCCATGGAACGCCTGGACCGTCCGGACCGCCCGGAACACCTGGAACGCCTGGACCGCGACTTTCTGGATGAATTCGAAGCCGGACAACTGGCCATTGAGTTCGACGGAGAATCCCCCGAGGCCGTGATCGAATGGGCCCTGGACCGCTGGGGCCGACGCGCCGGACTGTGTACGAGCTTCCAGGCGGAGGGGATGGTCCTGCTGGACATGGCCTGGCAGATCGATCCCAATATCCACGTGTTCACGGTGGATACGGGCCGGCTGCACCAGGAGACCTACGACTTCATCGACCAGGTCCGGGACCACTACGACATCGATATCCAGGTTTACTTCCCCGACCTGCTCCAGGTGGAGAACATGGTGGGCGCCCACGGCGTGAACCTCTTCTACAAGTCCGTGGAATCGCGGTTCAAGTGCTGCAACGTGCGCAAGGTGGAGCCGATCCGGCGGGCCCTCGAGGGGCTGGACGGGTTGTTCACCGGGCTTCGGCGCGACCAGTGGGCCAGCCGGGCGAACATCCGCAAGATCGAGATCGACCACGACCACGGCGGACTGGCGAAGATCAGCCCCCTGGCGGACTGGACCGAGGACGAGGTCTGGGACTACATAGAGCTCTACGACGTCCCGAAGCACCCGCTGTATGAAAAAGGCTTTACGAGTATCGGCTGCATGCCGTGCACCCGGGTCACGAAGCCCGGCGAGGACTCGCGGGCGGGGCGCTGGTGGTGGGAGAAGAACGCGCCCAAGGAATGCGGCATGCACTGCCCGGTGGAGACCGGCGGCTTCGAGCACGAAATGGAAGCGCTGGTGGCGGAGGAGGTGGAAAAATGAGCAGTTCGGGTATCCTCTACCTGCGATTATTGCGAAAGATCGTCCGTGAATCCGCCTGGCGTCTCGGCGGGGCCGAAGAGACGCTCCTGGCCGCGGGATTCAGTGGAGATGACACAACCATCACCCACCGTGGGACCGTTCGAAGCCAAAATCCTGGCGTACGACGGGAGACCACGTGCGGCCGGACACGGGAACAGGCAGACCAGATACGGGAACAGGCATAAGTGAGCAATCTCAATACCTCTTTGACCAGGCTCGACGACCAGGAGCGTGAACTGCTGCTGGATGAAGTGGACGCCTTTACCTCCACCCTGGCCGATGCGGAATCGAAGATCCCCTACCTCGCCCTCCGCCGGGATATCGAAGAAGGCGGAGTTTCCCCCGAAAACGTCCCCTGCCTGGAGAACATCCTCGAACTGACCCTGCAGTCCGGCCGCGCACGGCGGCGTCAGAGTCCCCAGGCCGAGAAGCGGCTCCTGCGGCTGTTTCACGGCACGCCGCGGGGCGCCGCCGTCAAGCGGGCGGTGACCGAAACCAACGAGGCCCTCGCGTCTCTGAAGGGACAGGTCCTGGACACCGTCTCCTTCACCCCGAATACACCGGGCGCCTACCGGCTCCTCATCGACACGGAAGCCTGCCGGGTCGACCTCGAGATCACCCGCCAGGGCGTATCGGTCAAGGGCGTCGAGATCGGCATCTGAAACCTCCCGGACCTGCCTCCTCCTCGTATCGGATCGATTCTCGGACGAACCGTCGGGCTCCCTTCCGAAAAAAGTTGGCGCGACCCGCCCCGGCCGTATATTAGCCTTCAGGCAGGCGATCAAACCTCTCCTCCGTAAATCACTCCTCGGGAATGGGCGCCCATGGGCTACCCGCGCATCGACGGCCGCAGGGTAAAGGTACAACCCCTGGCGGAGCGTGAAAGCAAGCACCATATCGACGAGATCCGCGTCGATCCCGACGGTCCGCTGCCCCCGGCTTCGTCCCGCCAGGCCGCCCAGATCGAAACGATAGCGCACCGTATCCGTGCCGCCCGTTCCAGTGGCGCGACCGTCATGCTGGCCTATGGTGCCCATCTCGTGAAGAACGGGCTTGGTCCCGTGGTCACGCGCATGATGAAAGCCGGCTGGATCACCCACCTGGCCACCAACGGCGCCGGCGTGATCCACGACTGGGAGTACGCCTTCCACGGACGGTCCGAGGAGGACGTGCGCGCCCACGTCGCGCAGGGATGCTTCGGCACGTGGGACGAGACCGGCCGCCATACGGCCCTGGCGGTGCTGACCGGCGCGATTCGGGGGCTCGGATACGGGGAATCGATGGGCAGGATGATCGTCGAGGACGGATACAGCATGCCTGATCCGGCCGAACTTCAGAAGGCGCTCTCGGACTGGTCCGGGAATCCGGAGGACGACGAGGCCATGCCCGCCCGTGCCGACATCCTGCAGACCATCGTACGCCACCGGATCGCGCCGGGCCGCCACGCCGTCGAACACCCGTACAAGGAATATTCGCTGACCGGGAATGCCTTCCGGCTGGGTGTACCGCTCACCGTTCATCCCGGCATCGGGTACGATATTGTATATACCCATCCCCTCGCCAGCGGCGCCGCTTACGGGCGTGGCGGAATGATCGACTTCCAGGTCTTCGCCGAGGGCGTATCGCGCATCGACGGCGGCGTTTTCCTGTCCGTCGGCTCCTCGATCATGGCGCCCCAGGTATTCGAGAAATCCATGTCGATCGCCAACAACCTCAGGCGCCGGGAGGGTATCGGACCCCTGCGACCCTTCATCGCGGTGAACGACCTCACGGAAGAGGACTGGGACTGGAACGCCGGCGAACCGCCCATGGACAACCCGGCCTATTACAATCGCATGGGCAAGAGTTTCAGCCGCATGGGAGGCGAACTGATCTACACGGCCGCCGACAACCGGGTGTTCATTCCCCATTTGTGCAGGCGGCTCACTGGCTGAAAGTTGAAACTGGATTAAGGAAATGCCGGCGGGCCACGATGCATGGGTTCCGCAAACCAGCGCTCGCGTCATAGTACAATTCCCGGCAAGGAGACCTAAATGGAAGCCTGGATCTTCGTCCACAACCCCCTCGATCGATACATTACCGACTACAAGCGGATCTTCGACGCGTGGCAGGACGGCGGCGTCACCGGCATCGTGGTGGGCTATCTCCACTTCGAGCTGGATGACGGCACGCGGATCCCGGTCTTCGGCAGCGACCCCGCCGTATACCGGTCCTTCGGCGTCGATCCACCCGGTGAGATGCCCCGCGACCCCGAAAAGGAACGCCTTTTCTCCGCCATGCTCGACGACGCCAGGGAGCGGGGCTGGCACATCATTACCTTTGGCGCCGGCCTGGGCGGGGGACGCCTTCCCGTGGAAGAAGATCCATACGGCGCAATCAGCCACGCAGCGACCGTCCAGGATGCCATGAACGCACTGCCCCAGGCCCACGGATTCCTGATCGACGGCCCTGGGGAACAGCACTACGAACTCGCCTTCCACCACGGGGGCGAACTCTTCGAGATACGACCCGGCGAAGACGAGCGCTTCGCCGCGCTGGGGTATGACATGGACCGGCTGCAGCAGGGGATCGAACACCTGCGTACACGGTTTCACCAGCTCACACCGGCCGAGGTACGGTATCGCGCGCCGGGCGGCATGCTGGCGGGCATGCAACTCTTCGACATCAACGAGGATGCCCTGTACTGGCTCCGTGCCCGCCGCGAAACGGCCCTTGGATTCATGGCCGCCATAGCCGAACAGGTCGGCAAGCTCAACCGCAAGGTGGAACTCGGCGGCATCCCGCGCACGGCAGCCTTCTCCTCGCTGACCTGCCAGGACTACCACGCCATGGCTTCCTGGTTCGACTTTATCTTCCCCAAGCACTACTACTGGCACCGGGGCTTCGACGGCATGTACGGGACGGTCTCCCGCTGGGTGCAGCGGCTACGGAAGTGGAACCCGTCGCTCACCGAAGAGGACGCCTTCGACGTGGTGAAACTGCTCTTCGGCATCGACCTGCCGGGCGTGCGCACCCTGATGGACATGGAGATGGGGTTCCCCGACGAGTTCTTCTCCACCATCGTGTACGGGGAAACCCGCCGCGCCCTGGAGGCCATCGGTGATACGGACAAGTGCATCTGCTGGGTCTCGACGGGCCGGGCGCCCCACGCGGGCGACGCCATGCCGGCCCGGGACCTGCACGGGATCCTCAACGCCTCCAGGGAAGCCGGCCTCAAGCGTTTTCTCTTCCATCCCGACCCCGATATCGGCGCGCCCGAATGGCATATCCTCACCAATTTCTGCGGCAATCCCTGGCAGGAGTCGAACGACGCACCTTACTGGCCGCCTGATACGCCCCGGCTCGATTCCTTCAGCCACGGGCGCAAGCCGACGCGGACCGACTAGAAGGCATGATTACAGGGCCAGATCGACACAGACTTACCAGCGGCGCGGGTACGGACGTGCTGTATTGACGCGGACCGGCCAAGGAGCACGGGGCACGGTTGCATGCCGAAGCGGACCGACTAGACCACACGCAACGACAAGGGAACCTCTGGCATGGCGTTGTCGGATTTCACCGGGCCGGACTACATCGACGCATGGACGGCGGATCTGGACCGGAGGTGGCCGGAGCGGGCGATGATGGCCGAGTGCGTCGTGAGGGCGCTGGTCCGGTGGTGTAATGAGGGTGTTGTGGATCCGAGCGAGGAGAAGCGTCACGCGGTGATCCGGGTGCTGGAACTGGGGGTCGGCGCGGCGGGACTCGCCAGGTCCGTGCTGAACTCGTTAGCCGATGCATCCGGTGAGGGGCCGCCCGCCACTGTCGAGTATACAGGGATCGAGATCGAGCCGGCGCTCGTCCTGCACGGGAAGGAACTGCTTGAAACGGCCGGCCATCGGGACATACGCCTTGTCCACGCGGACCTTAAAGATGTCGCATGGACCGCAGGTATCGGCCCTTTCGACGCAGCCTTCTCGCTCCAGACGTTCCACGACCTCGGCGGTATCGACGCCCTCGAAGCCGTCTACCGACAGATCCTGGGAATCCTGGCACCAGGCGGCCTCCTGGTCAACGCAGACTTCGTGGTTCCATTCGAGAAAGACGACCCCGAACGACCCCGCAGGTTGCCCGTTGAAACGCACAAGGTCCTGCTGTCCAGCCTGGGCTACGTCGATTTCAGGTGTGAAATGCAGCGGGGAAAAAAGGCGTGCATGGCGGCCAGGCGGCCGTAACCGGCCTTGGCCGTCACGACGGCGCGGTGGTTCTGAACACCGGCACCCCGCGTATTCCCGGCCTCCGGAACCTCAGATCCCCAGCTTCTTCCGCGCTACCGGCTCCCAGTCCAAAAGCTCGCGGGCCCTGGCCATGTTCATTTCTTCGCGCTTCTCGTCCCCGGAGATGAAGAACACCTCGCAGCGGCCTCGGCCGGCCTGAACGCTGCCGCCCTGGCCGCTGCCGCCCTGGTCTAGGAAACGCAGCCCTGCCAGGTAGGCCTCGGCCATGTCTTCCTCGTCGGTGTAATAGAGTTTTGGCCCGCCGGGCGGGTGCTTGATCCGGTCGATGAACATGGCTCTGTTGCAGGGTCCCGTGATCCGGTAGACGAGCAGGCTCATGTCGTACTCACGGGCAAAATACCGGCAGATCTCCTCCGTGAGTCCCTTAGTCAACCCGTAGACGTTGGGACCGTCCAGGGGCACCTCCTCCTCGGAAGGATACCAGGTCCGGTGCCGGTTGTGGACGCTCATGGTGCCGGTGTAGATCCCGCGCATGATGCCCATTTCAGCGGCGGTATACAGCAGTATATGGTGGCCCAGGCAGTTGACGGTATAGTTGTCGATCACCTGTTCCAAGGTGTGATGCCGGTCATGGCCGCCCTGGCCACCCTTCATGACCATTGTGATGAACCCGTCCATGCCGTCGAGGGCCCGGCGCACCGTGTCGGGATCGGCGATGGATCCTTCGACATACTCCAGGTCGTGTTCAGGGGATTTGAGGTCCAGCACGCGCAGGTTATGGTGTTTCCGCAGGTAGGGTGTGACGGCCGTCCCGACAAGGCCGGAACCACCGACGAGGAGCAGATTCATGAGGAATGTTCGCTACCGCGTTCGGGGTAATCGTTACCGCGTGGCCTCGGCCTCTGCCCTGGGCGTGATCTCCGCACCCATGGGCGTGTCCTTGATATCGAAACCGGCGGCGATGATCTGGTCGCGCAGCGCGTCGGCGTCGGCGTACCGCTTTTCCGAGCGGGCCTGCCGCCGTTTCTCCGCGAGCGCCTTGATGTGATCGGGGACGGCCGTCTCTTCCGGCTGCCACTCGGCCAGCCCAAGTCCGAGTATGTCGTCGAACCGCATGATCGTGGCCTTCTTCAGGTCGTCCGGAAGATCGCTCCGGACCAGGTCCCAGGTGACGGACATGGCGCGGGGCATGTTCAGGTCGCTGTTCACCACTTCGGTAAAGCGCTGCATGTAGGCCTCGTCCGCTTCCCAGGCGGGATCGCCCCAGCCGTGGACGGCCAGCCGGAGCCGGTTGAGCTGCCGCGCGGCGCCTTCGATACTCTCCCACTTGAAGTTGAGCTTGGACCGGTAACTCGCGCTCAGGCAGAACAGCCGGTAGACAAGAGGGTCGTACCCCCGGTCGATCAGGGTCTGTACCCGCAGGAACCCACCCGTGGACTTCGCCATCTTGGCGTCGCCCAGTTGCAGGAAATACCCGTGCATCCAGAAATTGGCGAGCCGCGTACCGTGGCAGGCCTCGGTCTGGGCGATCTCGTTTGAATGGTGCACCGAAATATGGTCTTCTCCGCCCAGGTGGATATCGAAATAGGGACCCAGGAACTTGGCGGACATGGCCGAGCACTCGATGTGCCAGCCCGGGAACCCCACGCCCCAGGGGCTGTCCCATTCCATCTGCCGCTGCTCGTCCGGCGGGCTGAACTTCCACAGGGCGAAGTCGGTCACGTTGCGCTTCTCGGCCATGGCGACCCGGGCGCCGGCCTCCAGCCCTTCCACGTCCAGCCTGGCGAGATAACCGTAATCGGGTTGCTTCGAGGTGTCGAAGTAGATCCCGTCGGAGGTCCGGTAGGTGAACCCTTTCTGCTCGATGCACTGGATCTCCTGGATCTGCTCGGCGATGTGGTCGGTCGCCCGGCACCAGGTATGCGGCTCCAGGATGTTGAGCCGCCCCATGTCCTCCTTGAAGACTCCCGTGTAGTACTCGGCGATCTCCCACGCCGTCTTCCCGGCTCGCCGCGAACCTTCCTCCATCTTGTCCTCGCCGGTGTCCGCGTCGGATACCAGGTGCCCCACGTCGGTGATGTTCATCACGTGCCGGACCTTGTAGCCGTTGAACTCCAGCGCCCGTCGCAGCAGATCGCCGAACACGTAGGTGCGCATGTTGCCGATATGGGGAAAGTCGTAGACCGTGGGGCCACAGGCGTAGAGTCCCACCTCGTCAGGAGACAGCGGTTCGAATTCGCGTAGGCTGCGCGTGTAGGTGTCGTACAGGGTGAGGCTCATGGAATGTGATTCCGTTGGATCTTCTCTGGCCTTGACGGCTGCTCCGGTATCTCCAGCTGCTCCAGTTTCTCCGGCCACCTAAATCCGTTTCGAGATTCAGTCTCGTTTATCGTCAATTTTGCCATGTACCAGATATGCAGGGGAAGGGTTGATGTCAAGCGGTAATTCGGGCGTTTGTTACGAACTACAGGACCGTTTTGTTGTAAAACAGCCACCCATTTTACATGGTTTGGCCGAGATCGGGCTCAAAGTTCAGGATTCCGAAAAAGATTGTGCAAATATGGTGGATCAACTATCATTGCTATGACCACTCAGATACTAAAACCTATCGAATGGGTCGGCTCCAGTAAGTCAGACCTTAAAGCGTTTCCAAAATTTGTACGTAGCAAGATAGGCTTTGCACTCTATCAGGCGCAGATTGAAAATCGCGGAGCAGCATTACCGTTTATACTATGAAGAGGAGGAAGACTGATGAAGACCCAAGACATAAAGATTGAACGCAGCAGCGGAAACGTCTTTGCTGATCTGGGCTTACCGGATGCCGAAGCGCACCTGCTCAAGGCTGAGTTGGTTACGCGTATCGACAGGATCATTCGCCAACGTGGCCTTAAACAGGTCGAGGCGGCGAAACTACTGGGGCTGTCACAACCCGATGTGTCGCGACTGATGCGAGGAGACTTCCAGGAGTACTCATTGGAGCGGCTTCTTCGTCTTCTGACAAGATTGGGGCGTGACATCGACATCAAAATCCGGAAGGCTCGGTCAAGGGGAACGGGACGACTAAGCGTCGAGGCCTGAGTACATCAGCAGCAGGTGTCAAACCTGGATATATATAGTACCTTCAAAAACACCTGGCCCCGCTAATTACAAAGCTCCCGGTAAACACTCCTTGCCGGATGCTTTCTACTGGTCCTCCGCCACTTCGTCCTCCCAGTCCAGCGTCTTGAACCAGTAATCCCGCCGTTCTTTCAGCCATCCATCCTCGGTCCGCAGCAGGATCCAGTTGTCGAAGAAATTCAGGGCGTCCGTTTCGCCTTGGCGGATCGCGATGGCCTCGGCGCCCCGGTCCAGAGGTTCGTCAAAGGGAATGAACAGCCGGTCGCTGTTGCGCAGGACCTCGTGTTCCGGTTTGGGCGAGGACGCAATCACCGCTTCGGCGTTGCCGTTCAGCACCTCCTGGAAGGCGAGGATGTCGTCGTCGAACTGCTGGATGGTCGCACTGGGGAAGTTCTTACGCGCGGCCTGGACCGAGGTCGAGCCGCGTCGCACCGCGATGGTCACGTCGGCGCGGTCGTAGTCCTCCCTGTCGACGAGATGGCCCGCCTTGTCCCTGCCGGCGGCAAGGAGCAGTTCCGAATGGGAATAGGGCCGGGTGAAGTTTACGCTCAGGTTACGCGCCGGAGTGATTGACATGCCGGCGATGATCGCGTCGAACTTGCCGGCCAGGAGTCCGGGGATGATCCCGTCCCAGGCCGTGGGAATGAATTCGATCTCCAGTCCGGCGTCGGACGCCAGGCGGCTGGCCACGTCGACCTCGAATCCCACCAGTTCTCCTTGCTTGTTTCGCATGGCCCAGGGGACGAAAGTCGACACGCCGACCCGTATGGTCCCCCGCTGCTTGATCTGGTCGAGCAGGCTGGGCCGGGTAGTTTCCGAAGCGGATCCGCAGCCCGAAATGATCAGTGCGGCGATGAAGACGGCGGCCAGTATGCTTTTATGCTTGAAAATCATGGGAAGGAATCCTCTCTCGCTCCTTGGTAGAAAGTTACGGCCTGTACGCCGTAATGACCAGATAATGCCGGGATTTCACGCAGCGATCTGCAACGCGTCACTAAGCGCGAGTGTTACAGCGCCGGACTCAGCGACCCCTCGCCGAAAATGACGGGGAAGGTGTGCCCCGCCCGGGACCGGGTCGCCGCGTCCATGAAGCACACGCTGAAGGCGCGTCTCGCCGTATCGGTACTGTTCGTCCCGGAACTGTGCAGCATCCAGTTGTGCATCAGGACAGTTTCGCCGGACGCGACTTCCATGTTGACGGGTTCGTTTTCGGCCACCACGGCCGCCGCCTGCTCGTCGGTCAGGAACCCGGAGCCATGGCTCGGGTTGATGAGCCGGCGGTGCGACCCCGGGATGATCTTCACGCAGCCGTTTGCCTCGACGGCGTCGTCCAGCGCCGTCCACAACGTGACGAGGGGGTCGCGGTCCAAGTCGGTCCACCGGTCCTGGTGCCACACGAGCGGCGTACCTTCCCCGCTGGGCTTGTTCATGAACATTGCTCGGAAGCAGGCCACCGGTGTGTCGGGACCGTAGACCCGTTCGCAGATCGCCTCGAAGACCGGTTTCTGCATGAAGGCGAGATACACGGGGTCCAGTTCCAGGTCCTGGATCTTCCGGTAGCTCAGCGTGGCGCCCTTGTGGCCCCTGCTCTGCGGTCCGGGCTTGTCTCCCCCACGCTCCGGGTCGCGGTCGAGCTGCATCATGACCCGGCTGTAGTCGATATCGGCCCTGCCCAGCATGATGTCGTCGATACGCTCTTGGAGCCGCACGAGCTCACCCGGCTCCATCACGGTGCCGAGACGCAGGTAACCCTGCCGTTCGAATACCGTCCACTGGTCCGCGGTGATATGGGTATTCATGATGGTCGCTCCTGTCCTGTCAGGGTTCCGGTCGTTGTATGTGCTGAATCACACCGTCAGTATTCAGATCGTGAGGCGCGCTGTATTTGTGAGGCGCGCTGTATACTTAGTCGGTTGTATTTTCGGACGCGAGCAGTCGTTCGAAACGGAAGGTGTCGTTTTCGATCGTCGTCTGCTGCCCGAGGGCCGTTTCGGCCAGCCATTCGCCGAAGACGCAGGAGAACTTGAAGCCGGTCCCGCTGAAGCCGCAGCCCACCGTCACCCGCTCGTGGTTCGGATGCCGGTCGATCACGGGATGATCATCCGCCGTTCGGGTGTACATGCAGATCCGCATGGCCGTGAGCGGTCCGTCGGCGTCGGGAATGTACCGGCGCAGGCACGCCCGCACCTCCTTCTCGTCTTCGGGACGGGCGCTCCGGTCCAGGTTGTCGGGATCGGACGCCTCGCCGTACCTGTGGAGCGCCAGCTTGAACCCGGGATGGTCGGGCATCATGGGGAATCCGTAGTACTCGCCGTCCATTTCGGGCGCGGGGATCTGCCAGATGGGCAGCGCTCCGACGTCGAAGGACGCCGCGTTCCGCGCGGGCCACACCCAGGCCAGGGGCTGCCGCGTAACGGTCATGGATATGCCGAGGTCCGCGATCAGCGGGGCGGTCCACGAACCGCTGCAGAAGACGACCTGGTCCGCGCTGTAACGGCCCCGGTCGGTCTCCATCTCCACGCATTGGCCGGTTTCCTTCCACCCGGTCACGGCCTCGCGTCCGCGTATCTCGGCGCCGCGCCGCGACGCCTGTATGATGTGACTCGCGATGCCCAGTTCAGGACGGAGCAGCCCGCCGTTCGGATCGTACAGTCCGTGGTAGTCGGACGTCAGCGTGAACTGCGGATACCGGTAGGCCAGTTCGTCGGCGGTCAGCACCTCGTGCGTTACCTTGCCCCGCAAATGATCCCACGACCCGGTATCGGCCATGCGCAGGTAGCCGGTCGTCACCAGGATCTGCTGGCCTGTCTCGCCCTCGAGGAGCCGCCAGAGCTCGAAGGAGCGCCCGATGAAGGGCTCGTAGGGCGTATCCACGTACACCGCCGTCTTCGTGTGGCGGGAATATCCGTGGGAACTGCCCTGGGCGTGGGGCAGGTCGAAGCGTTCCAGACCTAAGACCTTCGCCCCCCGGCCGGCCAGGTGGTAGCACGTCGCCGAACCCATGGCGCCGATACCGACGACGATGACGTCGTAGTGGTTGTTCATCGCGCCCGTTGCCTTTCCAGTGGTCTATCACGGCGGTCGTCCCGTGCCTCGCGGCTTTCACGCCCGACCCGCGCCTCTTTGTCCGTACTGCCGGTCGGTTGTACCCGCGCCCCTTCGTCCATGCTGCCTGGTCCGGTCTCCATGTGTCTGATCAGGTCCGGGAAAAACCGCAGGAACTGTCCTTCCATCGCTCCGTAGTTGGCCTCGAGTTCCTCCACCGATCCCGCCAGCGTGTTGGGCCGCCGGATGCGCATGGACAGGCCGTCCAGCGCCCGCCCGATGCCCGTCAGTTCCCGGTAGCCGCCCAGCCAGTCGTGCTTCACCATGTGATTCAGTACCCGTGAGAGGACCGGCGGCATATCGCCCCGGTAGGCACTCAGGGAACTGTAGGTCCGGTCGATGAAACCGGCGAGAGACTCGTCCGAAAAGTCCGACCAGTGCCTTGCAAGGAAATGGTCGTAGCAGATATCCACGATGATCCCGGCGAATCGTCGTCGGGTGCCGCTTATGAGCGCCTTGCTCTCGCGGACCACTTCGTGGCCGTCGGTGTAGCGATCCACGGCCACGTGACTCCGCATGCCCCGCATGACCGCGCCATTGTACGGCTGACCGTCCACGGGTCCCCGGACGAAATCCACCATCAGGTTCCCCACGCGAGACTCGGGCGTGTCTTCGGCGAAGTACAGGTGAGCAAGGTAGTTCATGGTTCGTAGAGCCGGGTCTCCACCAGGATCTCCGAATGCAGGGTCCGGTGCACGGGGCAGCGGTCGGCGATTTCGAGCAGCCGCGCCCGCTGATCATCGGTCAGGTCGCCGACCAACTCGATCTCCCGTTCGATGCGGTCCACCTTGCCCTCGGCGGTTTCACAGGTCTCGCACTGACTGGCGTGGATCTTCTCGTGGCCGAGCCGGACGACGATCTCCTCCAGCGGCCAGGATTTCCGGTCGGCGTACATCCGCAGGGTGATGGACGTGCAGGACCCCAGGGCCCCTAGCAGCAGGTCGTAGGGCGTCCCGCCGCGGTCCGTTCCCCCCACCGATTCCGGTTCGTCCACGGTCATACGGTGGCCCGAAGCCACGACCTCGGTATAGTAGTGTTCCCGGCCCGTGCGTACCACCACCTGGCTACCTCCGGCATCGGCCGCTTCATCTTCTGCCCCCGGCAGATCCAGGTACCGCGTGGCCCACGCCGCGGCGGCACGGCCCACGTAAAAGGCATCGGCCTCGTTCGACAGCAGGTGGTCCGCCTTGTCCAGGGAGAGGAAACTCTTGGGATGAAGGGCGGCCTGAAAGATCCGGGCGGCGTTCTCGATGCCGACAGTCTGGTCGATGGGTGAATGGCATACCAGCAAGGCGCGGCGCAGACCGCGGATCGTTTCATCCATCCGCGTCTCTTCCAGGTCGTCCAGGAACTGCTTTCTGATCAGGAAGGAACGGCCGGCGAGCGTGACGGTCGCCTGGCCCGTGTGCTCGATCGTCTCCCGGGCGTCCTCGATCAGGTGGGCAACGTGCTTCGGATCGGCCGGCGCGCCGATGGTCACGACAGCCCTGCAAGAAGGTATGGATCCGGCGGCCTTGAGCACGGCCGCGCCGCCGAGGGAGTGGCCGATCAGGACCTGGACCGCCTGGTGGTGCGTCTCGAGGTACCTCGCCGCGGCGACCAGGTCGTCCACGTTGGACGAGAAGCCGGTTTCGGAGAAGTCGCCTTCGCTGTCGCCCAGTCCGGTGAAATCGAATTGCAACACGGCCAGGCCGTGATCGGACATTTCCTGGCTGATGCGCCGGACGGCGTTCAGGTTCCGGTTGCAGGTGAAACAGTGGGCGAAGAGGGCGTAGGCGACCGGCCTGCCGTCGGGCGGCAGGCTGAGCCGCGCGGCAAGCAGGTCGCCGTGGTCATTGGGAAAGCTGAGCGTCTGAACGGGCATGAAATCCCCGGTCCGCGATTGACCCGTTCCTACTCCAATTGGGCGGCCTCGTCCGACAGGCGCTTGAGGACGTTCTCAAGCTGCTGCAGCGAAGCCCCGTATTCGGACCAGTCACCAGCCTGGAGGTGAGTCTGGGCTTCGTCGAAATGGGTCACCGCCCGCCTGGCCAGGTCGTTGAGCGTAATCCGCCTCGGCTGCGTCACGACCTGCCCGTCGCTGGTTTCCGTCGTCTCCAGGGCGAGGGTCGTGCCGTCGAGGGCGAAAATGGACGAAAGGGCCTGGTCGAGCGTCTCCCGCATGGCGATGCGGTTGCCGTAGGCGACGATCACGCGCTTGAGCTCGGGCAGGCCGCCCCGGGAGGACCGCTGCCGCAGGTACAGCGGCTCGATGTAGAGCAGGGATTCCTGGATCGGCACGACGATGATGTCGCCCCGGATCACCTGGGATCCCTCCTGGTTCCAGAGGGTGAGCTCCTTGGCGATGTCCGCGTCCTGGGTGATCCTCGCCTCGATCTGCATGGGACCGTAGACCAGTTCCTGCTTCGGGAAGTTATACACCTGGATACGGCCGTAGAGGGGCGCGTCGCAATGGGCGGCCATCCAGCCGATCATGTTCTCCTTCCCGGCCGGCGTGAAGGGCAGCAGGAGGAGCAGTTCCTCCTTGTCCATCTGGGCCGTCTTCATCACGGCGTAGTACGGGTACACCTGCTGTTCCTGCTCGGCGTAGACCTGCTGAGGCACCGCCCACATGTCTTCCTTGTTATAGAACACCTGGGGATTACGCATGTGGTAGATGCGGTACATGGCCGCCTGGATGGCGAACAGGTCGCGCGGATAGCGGATGTGGTCTTTCAGCGTCTGCGGCATCTCGCTCAGCGGCCGGAACAGCGTCGGGAAGATCTTCTGGTAGGTCAGCACCAGCGGATCCACCTCGTCCACGAGGTAGAAGTCGGTCTCGCCCGAATAGGCGTCGATGACCACCTTCACCGAATTGCGGATGTAGTTGATGTTCTGCAGCGTGGGCTGGTCCTGGACGAACCGCCGTTGCGGCGGGGGATTGAGGCCCGGGATGTCCGACTGCGGCCCGGCGCCCAGGTCGCCCGCGTCCGGCATCTGCAGGAGCCCGCTGAATCGCTGCGAGTAGGGATAGGAACCCGTCGTCGTATAGGCGTCGATCATCCAGTAGAGCTTCCCGCCGGCGATGACCAGGTAGGGATCGTGGTCATAATCCAGGAAAGGCGCGATGTTCTCCACCCGGCTCTGCAGGCGGCGATAGAACATCACCTGGCTTTCCTCGGTGATGAGCGGGCTGATGACGAAGTTGGCCTCGCTGAAATAACGGGCGAAGGCCAGGCGGCGGAAATAGGAGCTGAGTTCCACCCCGCCGTCGTCCTCGTACCGGCTGAACTTGTTTTGGTCGCCCTCAGGATAGTCGAACTCCTCCTGCGTGGTCTTAACGACCGCGTAGGCGTCCATGTTCTCGCCGAAGTACAACTCCGGCCTTCGTACGGTGAGGTCGTCGCTGATGGAAACGGGCGGGATGTCCTTGACGAAGAGATCCGGCAGCCCCTCGGGCGTGGAGGTGTTCACCGGACTCAGGCACAGGCCGTAACCATGGGTGTAGAAGAGGTGCCGGTTCTGCCACGTGGGCGACGGGATCTGGTTGTAGGACAGCTCCCGGGCGGCCAGCATGACCTGGCGGTACTGTCCGTCGATCAGGTACCGGTCCTCGTCCACGTTGGAGAAATCGTAGTAGGTCCGGATCTCCTGGAGCTGCTGGTAGGTACGGCGCAGCGGACGCTTGTCCTGGATCTTCAGGTTGTTGATGGTCGTGATGTTGGACTGGATATCCCCTGCCGTGAGGTTCTCCTGGATCTGAAAGGGCACCTCGTCGACGCCGTCCAGACCGTAGCCCCGCAGGGTATAGTTGATGGTGTGCTGAATGTAAGGCGCCTCCCGGTCGTATTCGTTGGGCGCCACCAGGAAGTACTGAACGAGTCCGGGATAGACGGAACCTGCGATCAGCGACGAGGCGATCATGCCGCCGATGGCGATGAACGGGAGGTTGCGGCGCTGGGAGCGGAGCGTCATCAGGAAGAGCCCGGCGCAGGCGACGGCCACGAAAAGCAGGACCCACAACGCGTACATCCGGGCGTGCAGGTCGGTATATCCCGCGCCGAAGGCGAATCCCGATTCGGAGTAAAGCAGGCGGTACATGTCGAGCCGGTAGCCCCAGGCCATGAGCAGAAACACGATGGCGCCCAGAACGCAGATGTGGTTGCGGGCGTAGGAGCGGATCTGTACGCCGCGTTCCTCGATGGTCACGGCGCCGCGGTAGAGGTAGTACAGGGTGACGGCGATTGCCGAGGCCACCACCAGGAGCAGCAGCCAGAACCGGACGAAATGCCAGATCGGCAGCGAGAAGACGAAGAAACCGATGTCGAGATTGAAAATGGGGTCGGTGGCGCCGAAGGCTTCCTGGTTGAAAAACCGGAGCATGCCGTCCCAGTTCGCCAGGCCGATCAGTCCCATGATGGCGGAAATGACCAGGATGCCTATGATCGTCACGACCTCGATCAGCTTCGACGAGGAAAACAGCTGCTCGAGTTCCGACATCTCCTCGTTGAACAGGTGCACTTCGGTGAGGCGCGTGGAGAAGTACCGCGCCAGGTAGACATTCGTCCCGAGACCCACCACCGCGACCAGACCGAAGACCAGGCCCGTGATGAACTTGGCGCCGATTGTCGTCCAGAACACGTCGTTGAATCCCAGTTGATCGAACCAGAGCGCTTCGACGAAGATACTGGCCCAGAATCCACTGAGGATCCAAAGTCCGATCGCGACAATGGCTGCAATGAAAAGCGTTGATCTGAATCTGCCCAAAATATCGCTCCTTGCCCGTTGTGTTGGGGACGATCGTGGAATCACAGAACCTCTTTGTCCCCGAAATGGTCCTGTTCTTTAATATACCCTCAAGTCTTTAAGTCTTTCTCCAACTTAAATCTGGCTCAACCCCGCCACCGTCATCCCGTCGTCCAGCATCATGGGGCGGGCGGCCTGCCGGATGCGGGCCTTGACCCCGTCGTCGGTGATGTAGCCGACCTGGTTGATCCCGTCGATCCGGAACAGCATTTCCAGACCGGCCTGCCGCAGGGCCGTCGTTTCCGTGCCGTCCGGCAAGAGGCCGCCCATGCCCTCTGCATAGGCGCTCCAGAGCCGTTCAACGGCTTCGAAGATCGTGTCCGCGTCCCGTGGACTGTTGTACGCGTGCAAAAGGTAATGGGCCATGATGAAACCCGCGTCCTGGGCCGGGTGCCCATAGTTGACGAATTCCAGGTCGAAGGTATGGACCCGCTCCTCCGCGGCGATGACGCTGGCCGTCCAGAAATCGCCGTGGAGCAGCGCCAGCTTCGTCTCCGTGAACGTCTCGGCCAACCGGCGGGCGACGCGGTTCAACTCCGGGTCTTCGACGAAATAGAAACAATACTCGTACCTGAGACCCTGCATGGCCTCGTTGTCGAACCTTTCACGCAACTCAGGGTCGTCCCAGGTCTGACGGTGCAACTCCGACAGGAACCGGCCCAGCCGTCCCGCCACGTCCGGGTCGACTTTTTCCTCTACCAACTCGGTTTCTAGGGACGGCCGCTTTCCAAGGTCCGACATGACCAGGATGCGGTGCGCGTCATCGAAATGCAGCACGGACGGGACGGTCCCCGAGGGGAACAGGCCGCCCAGCACCCGCAGCGCCTCCGTCTCGTAGACGATCCGGTCGGTGGTGACCTTGAGATCGGGGAATAGCCGCAAGGCGTCCAATGCCTGTTTCACCACGACCGACCGGCCGTCGGCGGAGACCCGCAGCACGGTGTTCAGAAACCCGCCGCCCAGCCCTTCCACCGTGCAGGATCCCTCCGGCGGCGCGTCCAAAAGATCTCTTGTATACAGGTATTCCGCTACATTATCTTTATCGATGTTCATGGATGCCGTGGCGTCATCGTTACGCGATCCCCATCGCGCCAATCCGTGCCTTTCCGGCCAATGACTCCGTACCCGCCTACCGCACTCGTCCTGCCGGCAAAGTACCCGGAACCCCGCAGCGTAAAAACCAGGCTTGTCAAAGGTACCGTGGAAAACGGCTATCGCGGCCTCAAGGACGTCCCGGACGCTTCAGGCCGGGTTATCGGCGAGGACGAAGCCTTCCGCCTGGCGGCCCGCATGTACCGCGCGTTCCTGGTGGACCGTTTCGCGGCTCACCGGGAACGGGATTACGACCTCTGGCTGGCCGCGTCGCAACCCGAATGCGCGGAGGGCTTTCGCTCGATTACCGGGCCGGATATACCGTACCACTTCGTATCCGGCGCGAACATGGGCGAGATCATGCTCGGGATCTTCGAGGCGCTGCTCGGACGATACGCGTACGTACTGATCTCGGGGAGCGATATGCCCCACCTGGACGAAACGGTCATCGACCGGGTCCGCGCGTCCCTCTCATCCCATGATATTGTGCTTGTCCCGGCCCAGGACGGCGCGTACAATCTTATCGGCATGCGCAGGCCGCACCGAATATTCGATATATCGCGCTGGAGTTCGGGATCGGAACTCGAGGAGACCGTCGCCCTGCTTCGGAAGCGTCGAATCACCCACGAGGTGCTCGACGGGTACCGCCTGCTGGACGTCGATACGATCGAAGACCTGGTGCAGTTGATGCGCGGTCCTGAAACCGTGGAAGCGCCGGAAACCAACGCCTTTCTGACGGCGCTTGACGAACTACTGGACTTCGCGGAATGAATCCTTAGAATCAACGCCGTATATTAAACCGGGCGGGCTTCGTGTGTCAAGGGATTTAACCGGCAAACGGGTTACTGTGCTGGGCCTCGGCGTGTTCTCCGGCGGGGTCGCTTCGGCGCGGTATTTCGCCGCTCGGGGAGCGGACGTCACCGTCACCGACCTGAAGCCCGCTGAAGCGCTTCGGAAGTCCATCGACGCCCTCGCCCGCTGGCCGGTCCGCTACGTGCTCGGGGAGCACCGGGAGGAGGACGTCACTGGCGCGGACCTCGTGGTGGTAGGTCCCGCCGTCCGGGAGGACAGTCCGTTCCTCCGTCTGGCGCGGGACCGGGGCGTTCCGCTGACCACCGAAACGAACCTGGTCTTCGAGACCCGCCGCCGGCCGATCATCGGCGTCACGGGCAGCAACGGCAAGACAACGACCACCCGCCTCATCGGCGAACTGTACCGGGCGATTGATCCGGAGACGCTGGTAGGCGGGAACATCGGCCGGGCCGTGCTCAACGAACTCGACAGCCGGAGCGAGGCGGCCGAAGCCGGGGAAGTGGCTGAAGCGAGGGTAGCGCCGGGCGCCGACAGTCTGTCCAAATCTGTGGAGGTGACCGAAGCCGCGGATGCGCCGGGCGACGGCAGCCCCGTGATATTGGAACTGTCCAGCTTCCAGCTCCACCGGCTGGCCTGGATCCGGCGAAGCCCCGGGCTGGCCGTGGTGACGAACCTGTCGCCCAATCACCTGGACTGGCATGGGACCTTCGACGCCTACGAGCAGGCCAAGCAGCACATCGTGCGTTACCAGGCGTCGGGCGACGTGACCGTGTTGAATGCCGATGATGAGCGGCTGCGCGCGTGGGTGCCTATTTGTCCGGGGCGGGTGGCGTGGTTCAGCATGGAGGGTCCGGTCGAGACCGGATGTTACCTGCATGACGGAGAAGTGGTCTTTCGCGACGCTTCGGGAGAACGTGATACGGTAGGAGAAGGCGAGCCCGTGCTGGGCGGCGATCCGGCGGGTGAACACGATGCGCCTCGTGAACGCGATTCAGCGGACGGTGGCGATCCATCGGTCGAACGCGGCTCGGCAGGAGAAGGCGCTCCCGCGGACGAACGCGTCGTGTGCCCCGTGGACAGCCTCCAGCTCCCGGGTCCGCACAACCGGGCCAACCTGCTCGCCGCCGTGACGGCCGCGTGCCTGGGCGGGATCCCCGCGCCAGTCATCCGCTCCACGGTCGAGGCGTTCCGCGGCGTGGAGCACCGGCTGGAAGAGGTAGCCGTTATCGACCGCGTGGGCTATTACAACGATTCGGCCTGCACCACGCCGGCGTCTACGGTCACCGCGCTGCGTGCCTTCGATCGTCCGGTCGTGCTGATCGCGGGCGGGTACGATAAAGGGATGTCCTTCGACAGCATGGCGTCGGAAATCGTCCGGCGCGCCCGGGCCGTTGTCCTCATCGGTGCGACGGCCGCCGCGATCGAGGCCGCGCTCAGGAAGAGCGGGGCGACCGACACAACAGTCATCACCCGCGCCGGTACGCTCGATGAGGCCGTCCGGCAAAGCGCGGGGCTGGCACAAATTGGAGACGTGGTGGTACTGTCGCCCGGCTGCGCCAGTTACGACATGTTCACCAATTTCGAGGAGCGCGGAAAGCTGTTCAAGGAAGCCGTGGCCGAGCTGAAGTAGGGCGTGAAGCACTAAGAGTGGCCGCTCCTGAGCCCATTCGTGTGAATTTGATCCGGAAATAATGACAGGAAAATACCAGGCGAAATACGAGAAACCTGACTGAAAGGAATATGGAGGATCGGCATGGCCATCGAGACCGTTGGCGTCATCGGATGTGGATTGATGGGGTCGGGCATCACGCAGGTGTGCGCCCAGGCAGGGTACCGGACGGTCGTCCGCGAGGCGTCCGAAGAGTTGGTAAGCGGAGGCATCGGCCGTATCGACGGCGTCCTGTCGCGGGACGTCTCAAAGGGAAAGATGACGGCGGACGAAAAGGCGGCCGTACTCGGACGCATCACGGGAACGACGGAATTTGACGATCTCGCCGCGTGCGACCTGGTGATCGAGGCGGTCACGGAGAATCTCGAGACCAAGCAGGAAGTCTTCCGGGTCCTGGACGGTATCGCCCCGCCCGATGCCATATTGGCCAGCAACACCTCATCCATCTCCATCACCGAACTGGCTTCGGCTACCAACCGGCCAGAGCAGGTCGTGGGGCTTCATTTCTTCAATCCCGTACCCGTGATGGGGCTCATCGAGATGGTCATCGGCCTACAGACAAGCGAGAAGACCGTGGAAGCCGCCCGGCAGTTCGGCGAATCGCTGGGCAAGCAGGTGATCGAGGCCAAGGACACGCCCGGTTTCATCGTCAACTATCTCCTCATCCCGTATCTGCTGGACGCGGTGCGCCTGGTCGAATCGGGCGTGGCCACGAAGGAGGACATCGACGCGGGCATGGTCCTGGGCTGCAGTCACCCTCTCGGCCCCCTCAAGCTGCTCGATTTCATCGGCCTGGACACCACGCTCTATATCGCGGAAGTACTCTACGACGCCTTCCGAACCGATCGGTACGCCGCCCCGCCCCTGTTGCGCCAGATGGTCGCCGCCGGGATGAACGGACGCAAAAGCGGCCGGGGGTTTTACGATTACGGTTGAGTCCCGCGAGGCCGATGTCAAAATTAGCGAGAGGCCTGTCGAGCAGGTCGTGAAGCCAGTCGAGCAAGTCGGGAAGTTGCAAATCCATTCGAGCAGGCAATTTATTGTACAATTGTACAATACAAAACGTAGTGGAACATCACCATGCTCACAGTGTTGGTATATTCAACTGGAAAGATACAGAACTGAATGATCCAGAACGAGAGGCAACCGTATGACCGCTTCACCCGGTAACGAGGCCGTCCTGCTCATCGCGGACAGCGAGCGCGACGCCGACATGTTGTACGCCACGGGCATGTTCGTGCCGGACCCCTTCACCTTCCTACAGGTAGACGGCCGGACGACCATCATGATGAGCGACCTGGAGATCGATCGCGCCCGGGCCCAGTCGAAGGCCGACGAAGTAGTTTCGCTGACGGACTACACGGACCGTGCGAAGGGCAGCGGCAACGCGGATCCGGGGCTCGTGGACGCCGTGGTCGAATTGCTCCGGGACCGGGAGGTGAAATGCGTCCGGGTGCCGAACGGCTTTCCCCTGGGCTACGCGGACCGGCTTCGGGACCGGGGTTTCGAAGTGGTGCCGAAGGAGGATCCCTTCTGGGACCGGCGGCCGGTGAAGACCGATGACGAGGTAGCCGCCATCTCGGACGCGTCCCGGCACACGGAAGCCGCCCTGCGCATGGCCTTCGCCTTACTCGCGGAGGCCACCGTGAAGTGCGGCACGCTCCACGGTCCGGAAGGCCCGATTACCTCTGAATACATCCGGAACAGGATCCACGTCTACCTGCTGGAACGGGACTGCATCGCCCAGCACACAATCATCGCGGGAGGCGTCCAGGGCTGCGATCCCCATAATGGCGGCTCCGGGCCGCTACGTGCCGGCGAACCCATCATCTTCGACCTGTTTCCCAAGTCCACAAAAACCGGTTATTTCGCCGACATCACCCGTACCGTGGCGAAAGGTCCGGTGTCCGACACGTTCCGGCGGCTCTACGATACGGTGCTGGAAGGGCAGGAAGTCGCGCTCTCACGGGTTCGAGCGGGTGTGGACGGCCGGGAGATCCACGGGGAAGTGGAACGGCTGTTCGAAAGCCGGGGCTACGAGACGGGCGCGAAGAACGGCCGCATGCAGGGCTTCTTCCACGGCACGGGCCACGGCTTCGGCCTGGAGATCCACGAACCGCCCCGTATTTCGAAGGTATCGCAGGTCCTGAAGGCGGGCCACGTCGTGACCGTGGAGCCGGGCCTCTACTACCCCGACCTCGGCGGCGGCGTGCGGATCGAGGACAACGTCGTCGTTACCGAGGATGGATGCGAGAACCTTACGCGCCTGGAGAAGGTGTTCGAGGTGTAGTTGTAGGAATTAGCGATTCATCGATTTGACTGGCAGCCGTCAGACTCCGTTTTCCCCCATCCCTATTGCCATTCACCAGTGATGAAGCGTACGTAAACCTCCTCATCGAATATCCTGGCCGAAACGATTTCCTTCCTTGCTATAGTCACTGCGAAATCTCCAGTATCCAGATCCAATACATTTTTAAGATATCTATCATCGCCAGGCTCACTAACCCATTCATAGTAGGTGTTGAAATGTGATTCCAAGGACTCCTCATCTCGGTACCCGCTCATGAAGGGCAGAATGCGTATGAACTGGTCGGTACTTAGTCTCGGCCCCGGACTACTGATTGGTAGACCCACGTAGACTTTTCTGTTCTTCAAAGTAATCTCCATCATCTTGTTGCGTTTATTGCAGTCCCGCATCAGAAGACTCAGGAAGTCCCCCATTTCGGCCGCCACTTCTGCTTCTACTTCCTCTTTGTCTGAACGCCGATTTTTAACACTGGCTGCGCTCCAACATAGACCGATGGAGATCCAGCCAGTTAAAAAAGGAAAGTAGGTAGTGGGGATGTTACCGATGGGAATCCAGCCAGCAAGGAACGGGTAGTTTGTCGCGGCGTAGTTTGGCAGGTGAGAAAACACAAACCAGGCGACCAGGTAGGCAACTGGGTAGGTGAAGATTCCTATTATTGCAGATCGAAACAGGACATGGTATCCTGATTCTCTGTTTATCTGCGATCTGTATTTATATGATGTCCTGTGATAGACGTAACCACTCAATGCCGGAATAAAAAGAGATTCAAGCCCTCCTATCAGACTCCTTCTTGTCCGTAATGTTGCGGAGTTTGCTTATCGTTTTACGGACTTCGGGCTTCTTGACATAGGAGTTTATATCAACCTCAAACCCACCGTATTCCCGAACACGTATGTAGGAAGCATCCTTTTTGGAGTCTTTAGCCATCATGACACCTCGGGGTAGAATAAGCGTATTGGGGGAATGGGAGGTATATATCCAAGTAACGTGCCACAAAGTTCGGCGTCAATATCAAACCTCACCAGACCCAAACTTACAAAGTAAACTATACTGTCGTGTCTTCTCAATAGTTCCAAAGTTCACTAACTACAGTCCAAAAATCGTGAATCATCTCGTAATTTCCCAAGTCTTTCACCCATTTCATCCGAAATCAAGTAAACCAAAAACCCGGGTAGAACTCGCAATGCCAGCCAGCACACTCCAAGTACCGGACCTTCCGGTTCAGTCCACCAGCGCCTGGTAGATGAGCGCCCGGAGACGCTGGTGGTCGTCGAGACCCTGGGCGGGGATGACCTGCGTCATGTACGAAACCACCAGTTCTTCGGCCGGATCGACCCAGTACGTGGAGTGATAAGCCCCTCCCCAGGCGTATGTCCCCGGAGTACCCGGCAGTCCGTTCCAGCCGATCTCCTCCGTAATGCCGAACCCGAGGCCGAACCCGCCGCCGTCTCCCTGCCACGCATCGTGGACGTGATCGACGGTCATGAGTTGCACCGTCTTGGGCGACAGGATGCGCGCCCCGTCCAGCGTACCCCCGCGCCGGAGCGCCTCGAGAAAGCGGGCGTAATCGTCCGGCGTGGAGACGAGCCCCGCGCCGCCCGAGAAGCTCTTGCGCGGTCCTTCGAGATACATCCCCTGTCCGACCATGTGGCCCGGATCGGGCGCGCGCTCCATCCCGGTTTCTTCCGTCACTGAGTACACGACGGTCAGCCGGTCCGCTTTTTCCTGAGGCACATAGAAGTGCGTATCCACCATGCCCAGCGGCTCGAGAATCTCGACACGCAGGAATTCGTCCAGCGGCATCTCGGAAGCCCGCTCGATCACTACGCCCAGGATATCCGTGGCGTAGCCGTATACGAAGGCCTCGCCCGGCTGGGCATCCATGGGCAGATCTCCCATGCGCTCGACGGTGTCGGCAATCGGTTCGTCGCGGTCCGCGAAATACCAGCCCACAATGCCGGCCTCTTCCCAGCGCTCCGCGCCCGGCCCCCATCCGTACCCGATGCCGGCGGTGTGCGTGAGCAGGTCGCGCACTGTGATCTTGCGGTTGGCGGGAACGGTCTCGAAGTTTCCTTCCTCGGTTTTAACGGCGACGGTGGTGCTATCGAATTCGGGGATGAAGTCGCCCAGGTCCTGGTCGATCAGCAGGCGCCCCTGTTCCTGCAGAATCATCACGCCCACCGAAATGACCGCCTTGGTCTGCGAAGCGATGCGGAAGAGATCCGTGATCTCGAGCGGTTCCCCCGCCTCGCGGTCCCGGTAGCCGAAGGCCCTGGCGTAGACCACGTGGCCGCGCCGCCCGATCACGAGCGCGGCGCCCGGCAGCCGTTCTTCCTCGACATACGCTTCAAGCATTGTATCGATGCGCGCAAGCCGTTCGGAAGAAACCCCCGCCTCCTCCGGGCTGGCCGGGACAAAGGACTGAGCGAATACTTGCGGTGCGGCGGGCGCGAAGAAGAGCAATGCCGCAAGCAGCGGAAGCAGGGCGCGGAAGCGTCGTATCGGGTACATGGATGTGGTTCCTCTCTGGTAGTGTGGACCTGGCGCGAGTACTATGGACCAGGTGCGCCTGGCGTGAGTAGTATGGATCTGGTGCGAGTACTGTGGACCTGGCGCGACTGGAGTAGAAGCTCAAGGCGCCAGACTCAGGCTCTCGAACGTTCGACGCGGCCTGCCTTTTCTCTATAGTCGTATGCTCTTCCGATCTTCCAAACCCCCTTTTCGCGGAACGCGGGAATGGTTTGCCGCCGGGCGGCGTTTGTGAACGCCGGGGCTGACAGGCCGTTCTGCCTGACGTAGTCCGACAGCCGGATGATCTCCGCGCCTCTCAAATAACTCAACCGTTTGTGTAACGATTCCATAAGTCCGAGGAAGACGATATTCTCCATGGTTCTGGTCGACGCGCCGTCCCCATATTCCCTGAACGCCTGGTAGTACCTCTCCTTCTCTGAGTTACGTATGATGATACGGGGCAGGCCGAGTTGCAGAAGGTGGAAATTCATGATGACCCGTCCCAGTCTGCCGTTTCCATCACAGAATGGATGGATATATTCGAAGTCCAGGTGAAAAAGCGCGATCTTGTCCAGAAAGTAAGCATCCAGGTCACTGACGTAGTCTATAAGAAGATTTTCCATCATGCGTTCCACGTGCTCGGGCGCCGGAGCGATATGCGTTCCGACTCGAACGTATTCGCCCCGCCGTCGAAAGCGTCCGGCGATGGAATCGTCGATACCCCCCATCAGCATCTGGTGGAACTGCAGAATCAGGGATTCGCTCAATTCGCTTTCTTTCGCCGCGATTCGCTTGTACTCCATGACCCGGGCGAGGTTTTTCGCCTCGTAGACTTCACGAATGGATACATTGCGGGACAGTATTTGTTCCAGCAGGATCCGCTCGGTTTCCTCGAGCGACAGCGTTGAATTCTCAATGGCGTTGGAGTTGTACACGCTCTCTGCTATCTCCACCTCGTCGATCATGGACAAGAGCGAATCCTTGCCTTTCCGCAAGGTATCGTATTCACGTTTCAACATCTGGATGCGGTTTTTCATTGGTCTGGTCGTGGCCATGAGATCGAAATTAACTCGTTCACGCTTTATTGTCAAAATAATGTGAATTATATCGAATTTATGGGTATTATTCACGATATTAGTGGTAACACAAGTTAATAGATGCAATTTTTCAACCAGAGAGGGGGGCTGGCAGAGGAGAGGGTCCCGGGATTTTGGTGTGTTGCTCTCGGGCCAGTTCCCCCAGTTGCCCCCCTTTTTCATGCATCCAAATGCGTATCAGTTAGTAAGTGTCCCGACGAACACGGCTGAATGTGAATCAGCTAATTACCCCGACGAACACGGTTGCCGCGCGAGGAACCATCCACCATGAGAATCACAACCCTTGAAATCGACCAGGTGTCCAGGCTGACGGATTTCTACAACGAACAATTCGCGGACATGCCGTACTGTTATCCGGTCACAGCGGATGAATTCGAAACCGGCGTTCTGTGGCATGAAGAACGGGACGAACCCTACGAGGACCTTTCGGACGAGTCCATCCTGGTGGTGGAAGACGACGACGGCGCCATCGCGGGATTCGCCCACGTGGCCGTCTGCCGGAAGGGTGAAGAGGAGGACCGCATCGGGCTTCATCCCATCGAGGACCTGTTAGAGGACCGAATCGGCCTAATACGGTTCTTTCACTACCGGGCAGGTGCCAGGCCGGCCGGCCTGGCGCTCCTGGAAGCGGCGGAAGCACATTTGCGGGGGTTTGGGATAAGCCAGATCCGGGCCTTCAGTTACTTCGGATACCGTTTCTACCGCTTCTGCCACGCGTTCCAGTCCGACAGAATGGGCCACGTGGGCGCCCTGCTCAGCATGAACGACTACCGCATAACGCGCGGCATCATCCTCCTCGAACTTCCCGATTTCACCGTACCCGATCCCGTATTGCCGGATCCGGAAGTTACCACGCGGTTCGACGTCAAGCCCGGACGGGGCAGGCTGCCCAACATGGAATTCCAACTCTTCCGCGGAGATCAGTGCATCGGGCAGGGGTTCGCCCAGTCCATCGGTGATTTCTGCCGATCGCCCCAGGCGCAGGAAACCTTCTACATCCCCTGGTTCTTCATCGAAGGCAGTCCTGTGGGAGGGCGTGTGAGCGAGGGGGAGCAGGGCAAGGGATTCGGACGGTACATGATGGAGGTCCTGCTGCGGGAGATGCGCCAGCTCGGATACCGCCACGCGACGACCCAGGCGAACACGGGCAGCCCCCGTCCCATACTTCTGTACACGAATATGGGGTATGAGGTAGTCGATACCAACTACCAGTATTTCAAGGACCTGGAGAAGGAAATGCCTCTGGAGGTATTCAAAGAGGTAGGATTTTAGGAGGTTGGGCTCTGATCACGTATCGCACACGCGGGGAGCGTCTTCTCATCGCCCGGCTGACGCGATCTAGCATCTTCCGATCACTCGGTCAGTCGGCAGCCGCGAGCAGCGCCTTCGCCCTGTCGACGACGTTCTCCGCCGTGAAGCCCAGGTTTTCGAAGACATCCTCGTAAGGCGCCGATGCGCCGAACCGGTCCAGGCCGATGACGTCGCCCCGCGGACCGACGTACCGCTCCCAGCCCAGTGTCACGCCGGGCTCCACGGCCAGGCGCGCGGTGACCGACGCCGGGAGTATGGATTCCCGGTATTCCGCGGTCTGTGCTTCGAACAGTTCCCAACTCGGCATGCTGACGACGCGCGCCGCCACGCCTTCACCGGCCAGCGCGTCCCGGGCCTCGAGAGTCAGGCAGACTTCCGAACCGGAGGCGATGAGGATGATGTCCGGCTGCCCGTTGTCCGCGTCAACCAGCACGTAAGCGCCCATGTGGAGGCCGTCGGCGGGCGCGAGCCCTGCCCGGTCCAGCACGGGGATTTTCTGCCGGGTCAGCGCCAGGGCAACCGGGCCGTCCGTGCACCGCAGCGCGGCCACCCACGCTTCCGCCGTCTCCGTGGCGTCGGCGGGGCGGATGAGGGTGAGGTTCGGGATCGCCCGCAGGGCCATGTAGTGTTCGACGGGCTGGTGGGTCGGACCGTCCTCGCCCAGGCCCACGCTGTCGTGGGTGAAGACGTAGACCGGCGCGATGCCCATCAAGGCCGCGAGACGAATGGCCGGGCGCATGTAATCCGAGAACACGAGGAACGTGCCGGCGTATGGACGCAGGCCGCCGTGGAGCGCCATCCCGTTGAGCGCGGCGGCCATGGCGTGTTCTCGCACCCCGAAGTGCAGGTTGCGCCCGCCGTAATTGCCGGCGGCGTAGTTCGTTTCCGCTTCCACCATGGTGTTATTGGACCCGGCCAGGTCCGCCGAACCGCCCAGCAACCCGGGGATTCTCTGTGAGAGGGCATTGATGGTCACGCCGGAGGCCTGCCGTGTGGCCATGGCCCCCTGGTCGGGCGCGAAGGACGGCAGGTTCTCGTCCCAGCCGGCCGGCAGTTCCCCGGTCATGGCCTGCTGAAAGGACTCCGCCAATTCCGGGAAGGCGGCCGTGTAGGCATCGAAGGTCTGGCGCCAGGCCAGTTCCCATCCCTTGCCATAAAGGGGCATCTGCTGGAAGAACGCCTGTACTTCGTCGGGTACCAGGAACTTCGGTTCAAGCGGCCAGCCCAGGTTCTTCTTGGTCAGTTCCACTTCGTCTTCGCCGAGGGGTTCGCCGTGGGCCTTGGACGTGCCGGCCTTGTTGGGACTGCCGTATCCGATGACCGTCCGGCATATGATGATCGAGGGCCGGCCGGTCTCCTGACGCGCCATTTCCACCGCGGCTTCGACGCGGGCGAGGTCGTTGCCGTCGATGACCCGCTGCACGTGCCATCCATAGGCATCGAACCGCAGGCCCGTGTTCTCCGAGAAAGCCAGGTCCGTGCCGCCGTCGATCGTGATACTGTTGTCCAGATAGAGGACGATCAGCCGCCCGAGTCCGAGGTGGCCCGCGAGGGAGCAGGCCTCGGAGGCGACGCCCTCCATCATGTCACCGTCGCTGGCGATCACGTAGGTGTGGTGGTTCACGATCTCGTGGCCGGGCCGGTTGTACCGCTCCGCCAGGTGGGCTTCGGCCATGGCCATGCCCACTGCCGTGCTGATACCCTGGCCCAGGGGCCCCGTGGTCGTCTCCACGCCCGGCGTCTCACCGTACTCGGGGTGGCCGGGCGTCTGGCTTTCCCACTGCCGGAAGTTCCTGATCTCATCGAGGGACAGATCATAGCCCGTGAGGTGGAGCATGGCGTAGAGGAGCATGGACCCGTGTCCGCCGGAGAGCACGAATCGATCCCGGTTCGGCCAGTCGGGGTTCCTCGGGTTGTATCGCATGAGGCGCGTCCATAGCACGTAGGCGATGGGCGCCGCTTCCATGGGAAGGCCTGGATGGCCGCTGTTGGCCTGCTGCACGGCGTCGACGGTCAGCATGCGGATGGTATTGATGCATCGTTGCTCGAGATCGTTCACTGACACGGTCTGAGTCCCCTTCATTCGGTTCGTTGTTACGCCAGGACTGTAGTAGCCGGCCGATGTCTGCCGTGGCCGATGTCTGCCGTAACGAGTTACTGGTCGCAGGCGGACGCCCAATCAACCCAGGTATGCCATGGGTATCGCGTTTCAATCGGGCCGGTCCAAATGCCCGCTAAAGATACAACCCGATCCCTCAACTGTCCATCATCATATCGTACAGGTCCCGCTGCCGGCGCATGGCTTCGCGATAGCGGTCCCGCTTCGCCGGATCCGGTTCGTAGGTCTTCCCCATGGGAGCGGCTGCGGCGGACAGGTCTTCCAGCGCGCCGGCCGCCTCCAGCGCCAGCAGCGCCGCGCCGCGGCTCGAAGCCTCGGTCACGGCCGAGGCGGTGATCGGGCGGTCCAGGACGTCGGCCAGGACCTGCATCCAGACGGGGGACTGCAACAGGCCGGCGCCCGATGCGACGATCTCGCCGGAATTTCCCGCGATGCCCCGAAGCCGGCCGTAGATGTCCGCGAAACAGTAGGCTGTGGCCTCCAGGCTGGCCCGCATGACGTCCAAGGGCGTGGTATGCAGCGTCATGCCGGTGATGGCCGCCCTGGCGGAATCATGCCAGCCCGGACTGCGTTCGCCCGCCCAGAAGGGCAGCACCGTGAGGCCGTGACTGTCCGGCGCCATGCGGGAAAGCTCCTTCTCGACGCTTTGCTCGTCGTCGAGCCTGAGCGTGTCGCGCATCCAGCCGTAGACGTTCCCGCCGTTGCTCAGGGCGCCTCCCATCAGGATCCTCCGGCGGTCCGAGCGGTAGCACCACAGGCCTTCGGGGATCGTAAACGCTTCGGCGCGTTTCATGACCCGCATGGCGCCGGAAGTGCCCACCATCAGGGCGATACGGTCCTCGTCCACGCAGCCGCTTCCGATGTTGTTGCAGGCGCCATCGCCGATGGCGGGATACCAGGACGCGCCGGCCAGGGCCGGCCAGCGGTCGGCGTATGCGTCCTTCAGGCCCCGGATCGGTTCGTCCACGTCGCACAAGGGGGTCAGCTGCGTCCGTTCTACCGGAAGGGACGCGAGTGTCTCGTCGTCCCAGTCGCACTGGTGCGCATTGAACAGTCCGGTGCCGGATGCCATGGAGATGCTGCAGGCCGGCGCGCCGAACCACTTCAGGAAGAGATACTCCCCGATGGACATCCACCGTTCCACCCGGGCGAACCGTTGGGGATCGCTCCAGGCGAACCAGCATATCTTGGCGGGAAGATAGGACGCGTGGAGCACGCATCCGGTGCGCTTATGTGTCGAAACAGCGTCCAGGCGCCCGTCCAGTTCGGAGATGACCGTCCCCGGCCGTGTATCCGCCCAGCTGATGAGCGGGGTCGCGGCACGGTCCCCCTCCACGCCCACCACGTTGTGCCAGAAGGTGGTCATGGCCACGCCGCCGATAGCGGGTTGGCCGCCCGTGGCACAGAAATCGTCGAGGACCGAACCCGTCTCCGCCGCCAGGCGGTCCGCGTCGATGAAGACGCCGCCGTCGGGCGTGGTTTCCATGTCGTAGGTGTTTTGAAAGACGGGGGAGGCGATCCGGCCCATCCGGTCAAACAGGATCGCCCGCACGGACGACGTGCCGATGTCAATGGCCAGAACGCAGGGGGGCCGGATCGTGTCGCGGGGCATGGACGATGCCTGGCGGGCGGGTCGATGAGAAACCGTGTCCTGATGCTGGACGGATACATCCGTCGAACAACGGCCGCGACTATATCCATCGAACTACGGTCGCGAATACAGGAGTTGGAAAAGGGCTGCAGGTGGTATTATATCGAAGAGCGGTGCGCGTTTCAAGCCAAAAGCGACGGCCAAGAAAGGATTGACAGACAGACCCCGGGAGCCTTTTTTACAAGCGGTCTACGCTTTAACTCCGACGCGTCATCGCCGACAGATCTAAACTTGCGAGGAGGGCAGAAGATGATGTCTTCCAATCTGAAAGAAGTCGCCCGGGCCATGGTGGCCCCCGACAAGGGAATCCTGGCCGCGGATGAAAGCAGCGGCACGATCAAGAGCCGGTTCGACGGTATCGGACTGCCGTCGACAAAGGAGAACCGCCGCGCGTACCGCCACATGCTGTTTACCACCGAAGGCATGGAGCAATTCATCAGCGGCGTCATCCTCTACGACGAGACCCTGCGACAGAATGCTCTCGACGAAGCCGAAACGCCGTTCCCGAAACTGTTGTCCGACAAGGGCGTGATCCCGGGAATCAAGGTGGATGCCGGCATCCATGACCTGGCGGGGTTTCCCGGCGAAAAGGTCACCGAGGGACTCGACGGCCTGCGCGAGCGCCTGCAGAGATACGGCCAACTGGGCGCCGCCTTCGCCAAGTGGCGGGCGGTCATAACCGTGGGCAGGGGCATTCCCACAGACGTCTGCATCGATGCCAATGCCCACGCGCTCGCGCGGTACGCCGCCCTGTGCCAGGAAAGTGGCATCGTGCCGATCGTGGAACCCGAGGTGCTGATGGACGGCGATCACACCATCTACCGGTGCGACGAGATTACCGGCGTCGCCCTGCGGCGCACATTCGAGGCACTGGTCGAGCATGAGGTCGTGCTGGAGGGGATCGTCCTGAAACCCAGCATGGTCATCTCGGGCTCGGAGTGCCCTGAACAGGCTTCTGTCGAAGAAGTGGCGCGCCGCACGGTGAACAATTTCCTGCGCAACGTGCCGCGCGAAGTGCCCGGTATCGCCTTTCTCTCGGGCGGGCAGTCCTCGGAGATCGCCACGGCGCACCTGAACGCCATGAACGCCCTGTTCAACGAGCTTCCCTGGGAACTCAGCTTCTCCTATGGACGCGCCCTGCAGGCCGCTCCGCTACGGGCCTGGGGTGGTGATCCAGCCAATTTCGAGTCGGGACAGAAGGCCTTTTACCACCGCGCCATGTGCAACAGCGCCGCCCGGACCGGCCAGTACAGCGCCGACATGGAAATCGCGGCATAGCATAGCCGGCATAGCCGCGACGGATCTGATGTCCAGACCTCCTTACTCCGAAATCGTAGCCGGCCTGCCCTCCGTGACCCCCTTCGTGGGTCCCGAAACCATCGAACGACAGCAAGGTCAACCGTTCCGGGTGCGCATCGGCGCCAACGAAAGCGCCTTCGGCGTATCGCCCCGGGCCGCTGCGGCCATGAGCGATGCCGCCAGGGGCGTCGCCTGGTACTGCGACCCGGAAGGCTACGATCTGCGGACGGAACTGGCCAGGATGCACGGCGTGGACATCGACAACGTGACGCTTGGCGCGGGGATCGACGACCTGCTGGGACTGATCGTCCGCATGTACATGAACCCGGGTGACGCGGTCGCCGCCTCCCTCGGTTGCTACCCCACGTTCGTCTATCACGTCGACGGTTTCGGCGGCAGGCTGGAGACCGTTCCCTACCGCAACGACCGCAACGATTTGATGGCGCTCACGGATCTGGCCGCGAAACGGAAGGCCCGCATCCTCTACCTGTCCAATCCGGACAATCCCACGGGCTCTTATTACGGCAGCAACGCCATCGGCGATCTCCTGGACCGCGTGCCGCCGGATTGCCTTTTCATTCTCGACGAGGCCTACCTGGACTTCGTACCGCCCGATACCGTCCTTCCCATAGACGTGGAAGATCCCCGGCTGATCCGCGTGCGCACCTTCTCCAAGGCCCACGGGATGGCCGGCGCCCGGATCGGATACGCCATCGCACACAAGGACGTCATCCGGACGTTCGACAAGGTCCGACTGCATTTCGGCGTGAGCCTCGTGGCCCAGGTCGGCGCGCTGGCCTCCCTGCGCGACCCCGGTTTTGTCGCGAGCGTGGTACGGGCCGTGGCAGAGGGCCGGCAAGACTACCGGGAACTGGCCGAGGACACCGGAGTCTCGTCCCTGCCGTCCCAGACAAACTTCGTAGCCTTCGATTTCGGCACAGGCGAGCGGGCCGGGGCCGTCATGAACGCCCTGATCGAACGGGGCGTATTCCTGAGAAAACCCGCTGCGCCGTGCCTGGACCGCCTCGTCAGGGTCACGGTGGGCACGCCTGAGGACCGGGCCGTCTTCTCGGAGCTGTTCCGGTACGTCATGCAGGGGACGTAGAGGGATCCTACAGCAATGGTCGATCTCGAGTTCTTCAAGCAGAACGGCTACGTTATTCTCGGACAGCCATTCACGGTGGAAGAACTGAGCCGCTACATCGAGCTGTACGACCGCGACCGGTCGGAGACGGGGTATTTCTGGCGCCCCATCGCCTTCGACGGCCACCAGAGCGTGAACTGCGAACCGCTCATCTCTTCACCGGAATTCGACGGACTGATCCGCCACCCCGCGCTCATCGAACCGATCGAAACCATCTTCGAAGGACCCAGCTGCCTCGCGGAGGCCTGCCTGCGCCACATGGCGCCCCACGACGGCGACCCGGTGGAGGTCTGGCATCGTGACAGTCGGCACATGACCGACCGTCCCTACCGGTGCGGGTACGTCCACATGATGCTCTACCTCTCCGACGTAAACGAGGATACCCACTGCTTTTCCATTTCGCCGGAACCCTGCGACGCTCCCATACTGGATACCGGGGAACAGGTCGAACAGCGCGGCGGAGTACCGCTCCACGGACCGGCCGGTACCGTCATCCTCTTCAACCTGTCCGTGGTCCACGCCGCCACCGTGCGCAAAACTGCACACGAACGCAAGTCCGTCCAGGTCTACTACGGCCACCGCGACGGGCCCGTCCTCAGCCAGTACACCACCATACCCACGGGTCTCTGGCGCGACCATCCCGATCCGGAAGTGCGCGGCTTCTACAGCCTGCTCAACACGCGTTCGCAGAAGTTTGCCGAAGCGTTTGGTTGATGTGTAAGGCTGAGGCGTTCGGCTGAAGCGTTTTCAAACGCGGCGGGCTCGACTTCTCTATAAATGAACGCCCAGCCCTACCAGGATTTCCGTCTTTGTTCGCGTGTGGCCGGCGCGGTGCAGGTAGAGGTTGCCGTCGATAGCGATGGAAAGACGGGACACGACGGATACGTCGATATGCGTGTATTGCCGTAACGAAAGATGGTTGGAAAGAAAGAGGTCGCCCCGCGAGGTGACTGCCACGCCGGACGTGATCTGTCGCTTGAATTCCTGGGCGATCTCAATCCCGTAATCACGGGTGCCGGTCAGCCGGTCCCAGTCTCCTGCCGCGCTTATTCTGAAAAGCCCGACCCATCCCGCCGGAGAGGCGGCGCTTCCACCTGTTTTCTCCATGCCCAGCCTGTTCGTTACGCCGGCCTTGACGCGCAGAGAAAGGGGCCTGTCAGCCGCAGAGCCGTCCGGTCGGGCTGGCGCGGTCCACGCCGAGATGCCCGACACGCCCAGGAATGGCGCGATGGTGACCACGTTCGGACGGGCGTCGATGGGCAACTCGTATGACGCGTCGCCGATAAGCCGGTCCAAAGCCTCGCGCGGCGCTCCGCCATCGCGCACCTGGCCGTATCCGGCGCGCAGACGCAGCGCGGAGATGCCCCAGCGGTTCGTATGTTCTATACCGAATTCGGATTGAAGCGCCCACGCCAGGGCGTCGGTTCCCGTGACCTCCGCGGGAGCCACGGTGCCGGATTCCTGGTTGTCGTCATTGGCATCCCCGGACACGGCCACCTGGGAAATCGATCCGGAAACGCGAAAATCACGCGTCGTCGTACCGTCGGGTTGATCTGTTTGCGCGTAGATTACAGCAGGCAGGAGCAGTGACAATACCACCGCGATGGACAGCGGAATCCTACCCAAGGACATATCCCTTTCCAAAACCGGTTCCCCGAACTCCGCAGATATTGCCCATCCGGATAGCGATCGCTGATCCGGAGAGGTCGGGCGTCATAGCATTTCTCTACATGAATATACGCAATAATGCATACGGAATCAATCGAAGCTCACGGTAATTCAGTGATCTACTCGCCGGTCCCAGGGCACATCGGACAACCACGGCCCAAGCTCGTCCCCGTACGCGAAGATGGCTGGCAATCCACCCGTATGGATGAACAGCACGCGGCTGCCTTTCGGGATAACGCCTGATCGCACGTGGTCGATCAGGCCGGCCATCGTCTTGCCCGTGTATACGGGGTCGAGGAGCAATCCCTCCCGCCGGGCCGCCAGGGCGATCGCCTCACGCACGGCGTCACTGAGTCGCCCATAACCTGGCGAGAGCACCCCGTCGAAAGCCTTGACGTCGTCCGCGTCGAACACCTCCGGCCGTTCGATCATCCCGGTTAGTTCCGACGCCACCTTCCTCACCCGCGCCGCCTGGCTGCGGGCATCGCGCCGCACGCAGATGCCGTATACCGGAATCGTCTCTCCCAGAGCCCGCAGGCCCACCAGGATTCCGGCGTGGGTCAGCGCGCTGCCCGTGGGACAGACCACGGCGTCGAATGCCAGGTCGAGGGACCGGACCTGCGCCAGGATCTCCTCGGCGGCGATCACGTAGCCAAGCGCGCCGAGCGGAGGATGGGCGGGAGCGAGATGGATCACGTAAGGTCGTCGTCCTTCGTCCGCGAGCGATTGGGCAAGCAGGTCCAGGGACGCGTCCGCCGCGGGTTCGTCTTCGCCGACCGGGAAGGAGTGCAGCTTTGCGCCGAAGATCCGGTCGAGCAGTACGTTGCCGGATGCACGGTATAGCGCGTCCACGCCTGGTACGCGTTCTTCAAGTTGAATGTGGACTTCCATGCCCAGCCGGCGTCCGGCCGCGGCGGCCACGCGGACGTAATTCGACTGTACCGCGCTGGTGATCAGCAGGGTGTCGGCATCCCGGGACTGCGCTTCGCCGAGGGGAAACTCCAGTTGCCGGACCTTGTTGCCGCCCATGGCCAGGCCTGTGCAGTCGTCGCGCTTGATCCACAGCTCGATGCCGAGGGACGCACCGAGGCGTGGCGCGGCGTCGAGAGGTGTCGGCGCGTGACCGAGCCGGACACGCGGGAACTTATCGATGGCTTTGGATAGTGGGCTGGACATGTTCGGGGCTGCTCGATTTAGTTTCGATGGAAGCTCGACTTGCTCTCGTAGAAGTTCGACTCGCTCTTGTGGAAACTTGACTTGCTCTTGTGGAAGCTCGACTCTCCCACGGGGAACGCGCTAATCGCCTTAGATTGATTCAGAATTACCCGGCGTCCCAGGCGGACCGGAGTTCGTGGACGGCCAATGATACGATGAGTACGCCCCCGTCATCCGCTCGAATCGCCAGGGAATGGTTGGACGCGGTCGGCAGAAAGCAGAAGGACATGGATAGTTCGCCGTGGTTGCCGAAGATCTCCAGGGAGGTGCGGTCGACCAGGAGTTGGAGGATAACGCGGCCGTTGATGGCGCGCAGGTCCGCGCTTCGATCAAAACACGATAGGGACTGTGTGGCCGTGTCATATTCCAAGCGGTGACCCCGCACTTCCATGGCGAACCCCTTCCCCTCGTCCACTTCGATCTCCATCCGCACGTCGAAAAGGTCGCCCTCGTCGGCCAGCACAAGCCGGCTTTCGGCCTCCCGCAGGTTCGTCACCGCATAGCTGCTTATCTCTCCCGATTCGAACCGCTGATTGAACTGAGCCGCCGCCAATTGCGCCACCTCGCCCGCGGGCCAGGTGCGCGTCCTGTCATGTAGCCGTTCGATTTCCCTGACGGGTTCCCTGCACAGCCGGATACCCTCCGGCAACGTCCTGAGCGTCAGTTCCACGGGGAAGGACATCTGCTGGTTGAAGGGCATGGCGGGGTACCTGCCGTCCCGCATCCAGGAAATCTGGATCCGCCTGCCGTCTTCCGACGGGATGTCGCTCCACGTCTGGGCGGCGTATCCGTTGGCGCCCTGCTCCGCCTGGAGGACCTCGGTTTCCGGCGTGTAGGTCCGGCCGTCGAAACGTCCAAGCAGGTAACCCCCGCTCGCGCCCCAGAAGACCCACCGCGTCTCCGATGGATCGCCGTCCACCGGCAGTTCGAAGATGTCGGGGCACTCCGACACGCCCGGTAGGGTCAGGTCCTGCAGGTGCGTCCACGACTTCATGTCCGGTGACGTGAACAAGGCATAGTCGTTTTCGTCCATGAACAGGGTCATGATCCATCGCGCTGTCGGCGCATGCCAGATCACTTTGGGGTCCCGATTCTGTGCCCGGATATGCCCGATGACCGGATTTCCGTCGTATTTCGTCCATGAACGGCCGCGGTCGTTGCTGTAGGCTATACATTGTATACACCGTTTACCGGGGAACATCCTTTCTCCGCCGGCCGTGTAGAAGGCGATCAGGGACGGCCCGTCTCCTTCCTGGAATCCGCCGGTATTTTCGTGATCCACCGCCGCGGACCCCGACCACATCCATCCCGTTTCGTCCACGTCCAGCGCGGCGGTATGGAGCTGCTTCCAGTGCACCAGGTCCGTGCTGACCGCGTGTCCCCAGGTGGTGCGGCCGTGTATCATGCTTTCCGGCGTATGCTGGAAGTAGAGGTGGTACTCCCCGTCGAAATACACCAGCCCGTTCGGGTCGTTGATCCAGTGCTTCTTCGCCGTGAAGTGAAACTGGGGACGGAGGGTTTCCCGGTAAAGGGTATCGTTGGTCATTTCGGTGCTTCCTGATTACGCTGATTGGCCGGTTCCCGCCCCTGATTGGCCGGGATTAGCGGCGGTCCTGGCGAGCCGCTACTTCAGGGCGCGCCCGGGCGTGCGGTTCCACGCGATGGGTTCCGCCTCGCCCTCGTAGACCGCGGTCAGCGGTTTCAACTCGCCCCGGGTCGCCTCCGCCCACGTATCCGGCCGGGGATGCCGCGCCAGGTAGGCCTGTATCCGGCCGGGCAACTGGTGATACAGGGGGATGTACCACAGGGTGATCACCGTCCGCCGCCGGTCGCTCTTGTTCCCGTGGGCCGCGTGCAGCAGCCGGGAATCCCCGATGACCAGGTCGCCGGCCCGGACCGGCACGTCCACCTCGCCCGGGACGGGCTGGTAGGCCGGATGGTCGGGGTCGGCCATGGCACGCAGTTCGTCGGTGTGCGCTTCATCGACGTGCTCGTGCATGGGATGGCGGTTCAGGTGGGATCCGGCGATCGCGCGGAGGCATCCGTTGCGGCGGTCGGTGTCTACCAGGTAGTACATCAGGAAGACCTGCTGCGGCGGTGGCTCGTAGCTGCAGGGATCGTCCCAGCCCCACCAGTCCTGGTGCCAGAAAAGCGCCGGGCTCCGGGGCGGCTTGCTGATGACGAACCCGGAAGACCAGGTGGGGCCGTCGAATCCGAGGTCGGCCAGCGCCTTGAGCGCCGGTGGATAGGAGACCAGTTCGGCGAAGAACACGTCGTCGAAGACGCTGATCATGCTGCCGGTGGACTTCTGTTCCGCGAAATGGGACGCGGGCTGGGCGTCGAGCAGGCGGTCGGAGACGGCCCGCACCTTCTCCAGCATATCGGGCTTCAGCACCCGCTCGAATACGCAGAATCCGTCTCTCAGCAACTGGTCGTACTTGTCCCGCACCGCCCGATGAGTCATGATGCGTCCTGACGTGTCTGTTGTACGTCTATACGCCGCCCGTCAAACGTTCGTCTCGATCAACCGTACGCTGTTGGGGTCCAATTGCGTGTAATCGATGACCTCGAAACGGTTGCCGTCGACGTCGGTGAGCAGGAGCCGCGTATCCGAAGCCCAGTGGGTATTCTCGTGGCCGCGGATTACGAACTCGCGTTTCCCCCGGTCGGTCGTTACGTCCCAGTACGTCACGCCATATTCCATCTGGATGGAATGGACGCACTCGATCGTCGCCCGCAGGTACCGGTGGGCCAGCTCTTCCTCGATGACCTTGCGCGACTCCTCGTCCAGGTCGTTCATGTCCCGGATGAAGGCCACTTCCTCGTTCTTGATGTCCAGGAGCGACACGTAACGGTCGGAGTGGGCCATGGGCGAGGCGTTGACCGGCCGGACGCGGATATAGGACCGCTCGCCTGTGACCGTCATGCGCACCGTGTGCGCAGGCGCGCGGAAGACGCGGATCTCGTGCGCCTGGTAGGGTTCGACGGGGGCATTCTCTATTCCCGTTTCGAATTCAAAGGTGTCCGGCGCGTCTACGCCAGGTTCTTCCGGCATCTCGATCTCCCCGCTCATGATTTATGTCCGTTGGCGTCGCGGTTGGGGTCGCCCCTGCTCCCGCCCACGGCCATGACCGCGGTACTCGCCCGCTGGGTTTCGACCATGCGATAGAAATGACCCTTCATGTCCAGCAGTTCTTCATGCGTACCCGTCTCCACGATCTTGCCCGCGTCCAGCACCACCAGCCGGTCCGCGCGGCGAAGCGTCGAAAGCCGGTGGGCGATGGCGAAGGTCGTCCGGCCCTTCACGAGGTTGGCGATGGCCTCCTGGATGAGTTTCTCCGTGTGGGTGTCCACCGACGAGGTCGCCTCGTCCAGGATCAGGATGCGGGGATCATGGATGATGGCCCGCGCGATGGCGATCCGCTGCTTTTCTCCCCCCGACAGTTCCTTCCCGTTCTCGCCGATCTGCGTGTCGTATCCGTCGGGCTTCGCGCAGATGAAATCGTGGGCGTTTGCGGTTCGGGCCGCCCGCATGACCTGCTCGATCGAAGCATCCGGACTGCTGTACCGGATGTTCTCCGCGACGGACCCGCTGAAGAAATAGGAGTCCTGCAACACGACGCCGATCTGCCTGCGCAGGTCCTCCAGGCTGATGTCCCGGATCGGCACGCCGTCGATCGTCAGGCCGCCTTCGTCGATATCGTAGAACCGGCACAGCAGGTTGGTCATCGTCGTCTTGCCGGAACCGGACTTGCCCACCAGCCCGATCATCTCGCCGGGCTGTACGTGCAGGTTGATGTCGTGGAGTACGGGCTTGCCCGCCTCATACGCAAAGACCACGTCGCTGAATTCCACCTCGCCCCGCACGTCCTTCATCTCGACCGGGTCGTCCAGATCCTCGGTTTCCGCCGGGGTGTCGACGATTTCGAAAACCTTCTCCGCCCCGCTCATGGCCCGGCTCGACCAGGTGTTCAGCTCGCCGAACCACCGCAGGGGTTCGTACATCATCCAGAGATAGGCGATGAACATCATCAGCGCGCCGGGGGTGAAGGTGTCGTCGATTACGGCGGATCCACCGTAGAACCAGACCAGGATCAGTCCCGACGAAGTGAGCATGCTGACCGTGCTGAAGAACACGGCCGCTTCCTTCTCACTCTCGTAATCTCCCTGGAAGACGCCCTCGTTGCTGCTTCTGAACCGCCGCATCTCCCGCTTTTCCTGGACGAAGGTCTTTACGACGCGTACCGAGGAAAGCATCTCGCCCGCCATGCCCACCAGCTTGCCCCAGCGGTAGTACTTCGTACGGAAGGCGCGGATCAGCCGGACCCAGAAGAATCCCCCTCCGATCACGAGCAGGGGTATGGGAATGAGCACCAGGAGCGTCAGTTGCCAGCTGGTCACGAAAAGCAGGACCAGGATCCCGACCAGGAGCAGGAGATTGGTCAGGATATAGGGCACCCCGTCGACCAGGAACCACATCATGCTTTCCGTGTCGTTGGACACCCGCGAGATCAGGGACCCGACCTGCCGCTTGTTGTAGAACTTCATGCTCAGGCGGGACAGGTTTTCGTACAGGTCCTCGCGGACGGACACGATCACGCGGCCGCCGAGCCAGACGGAAAGCCGGTCCTTGAAGATCTCCAGGACGAACGACACCAGCCGGACGACCGCGTAGGCGCCGACGAGCAGGTAGAGGAACGTGAACGGGTCCCCGGTCGTGGCGTCCCCGGCCTCGGCGGCGCCCGGTTCGACCAGTACGTCGTCGATGATGATCCGCATGATGTAGGGCGGACCGAGTTCGGCCAGGGTGAAAAGCAGCGAGAGGAAGACCATGAGCGCGAGGCGGCCCTTGAAGGGCAGGGCGTACCGGGCGATCCGACGCATCATCGCAAGCCGGTTGGTGCACGCCGAACAGATCCCGTTCGGTTCGGGCAGAAGGCGTCTGCACCGGTCGCAGCGGGTCCGGTCCACCTCCCCCTGCATGTTGACCGGTTCTTTCTTGATGAGCTGGTCGATACCCCGGGCGATCCGCGCGAACTTGGCACGCTCGGACGGCGTGTAGCGGATGACCTCGACCTCTTCGTTGCCGATCACCACGTTGATTCGGCCCGAGCCCACCAGTTCTTCCACGGCGGCGCTTTTCGCGTCGGAAAACTCGATGGTGGCGTTCCCGTTAGCCGCGCCCGCCCCGTTCGCTTCGAACCGCATCAGGCGCTGGTCCGTAACCACGAGCCAGCGTTCCTCGAACCGGAGGTCTTCCGTCAGGTCGGTCGCCGCCGCAATGCGGACGGACTCCCCTTCCCGCAGCGCCTCCCGGCAACGGTCGGCCAGCGCGTCGGGCATCCGCTCTTCGTAGGTGGTCGTGTTATCCGTCATGCCACCTCCATGATCTCGGAAGTGGCTTTCTGGAGCCGCACCAGGTGATGAAAATGGCCGCGATTCGCGATCAGTTCTTCATGGGTGCCTTCCTCGACGACCTTTCCCTGCTCCAGCACTACGAGCCGGTCGGCGTCCCGCAGCGTGGACAGGCGGTGCGCTATGGCGATCGTCGTGCGTCCCTTGATCAGCCGGGCGATGGCTTCCTGGAGCTGTTTCTCCGTCTCGGCGTCCACCGCGGAAGTCGCCTCGTCCAGGATCAGGATGCGGGGGTCGTGGAGGATCGCCCGTGCGATAGAGACGCGCTGCTTTTCGCCGCCCGACAGTCCGGTGCCCTTGTCGCCGAGAATCGTATCGTAACCGTCGGGCTTCGCGAGGATGAAGTTGTGGGCGTTGGCCGCGCGGGCCGCCGTCATGATATCCTCGAAACTCGCGGCGGGCTTGCCATAGGCGATGTTCTCCCGGATCGTGCCGTTGAAGAGGATCGGTTCCTGCAGGACGACGCCGATGTGGCCCCGCAAGTCTTCGAGCCGGATGTCCCGCAGGTCCACGCCGTCCAGCGTGATCGAACCGTAATTCACATCGTAGAACCGGCAGATGAGATTGATGGTCGTGCTCTTCCCGGCGCCCGACTTGCCGACCAGCCCGATCATCTCCCCGGGCCGGATATGGAGGTTTACGTCCCGGAGCACCGGCAGCGCGGCGTCATAGCCGAAGGTTACGCCTTCGAAGACGATTTCGCCCCGTGTGCCCGGCATCGGTTTCGCGTTCCGGTCCTCGTAGTTCTCCGGCTCCATGTCGATGAGCTCGAACACCCGTTCGGCGGCGCTCATGGCCCGGGTCATCCAGCTGTTGACCCGGCCGAGCCAGCGCAACGGTCCGTAGAACATGTGCAGGTAGAAGTAGAACATAATCAGTTCGCCCGTGGTGAGCTCCTGTCCGAGCACCTGCCTGCCGCCCACCAGCCAGACCACGATGAAGCCCAGGAAGTTCAGCAGCCCCATGGCGGAGAAGTAGTAGATCCACTGCTTCTCGGTCCAGTATTCCAGGGCGAACATGTCCCGCGCGTTGCGCCTGAACCGGCCGACTTCCCTGTTTTCCTGGGCGAAGGCCTTTACGATGCGGATCCCCGAAAGGGATTCCTGGATGTGGGTAAAGAACCCTTCCCACTGGCGCCACATGCGGGTGTAGTAGACCCGCAGCCGCCTGTACAGGACCCGGCCCCATATGACGATGAACGGCACCGGAATGAGGATGTACAGCGTGAGCACCCAGTTGGTATAGAACAGCATGCCGATGATCCCGAGCGTCGTCAGCCAGCGAAGGATGAGGAAGGGCAGTCCGTCCACCAGGAAGCTGCGCACGTTCCGGGTGTCCCGCGTTACCCGCGAAAGCAGGCCGCCCGTCTTCTGCTTGTCGTGGAATCCCAGCGACAGGTATTCGACGTGGTGGTACACCTGTGCCCGGATATCGGCCACCACGCGGGCGCCTACCCAGGCCGTCAGCCAGCCGTTCGCCATCTCGCCCAGCCAGCGGATGACGAGCAGGCCGGCCATGACCGCGACCAGCCAGAACAGGAGATCCCTGTCCCCGTTTTCGAAAGCGTCGTCGATAATGAGCTGCGTGATCTTGGGCGGGAGGAGTTCCGCCACGCTGAGCACGGCGAACAGCGCCACCATGATGGCGGCCTTGGCCCGGTGGGCGCCCAGGTAGGAGCAGATCCGCTTGAGCATGCCCCATTTGCTGACGCAGGCCGGACACAGCCCGTCCTTCGTGGGCAGACGACGGCCGCAGGTCTCGCAGACCACCCGCGGGAATTCGGTCTTGACCTGGAACGGTTTCTGCTCGATGTGCTGCTCTATGCCTCGCTGCGCCTCGTTGAAGAGGTCGACCCGGCTCTGGGAATACTGGATGAGCGGGATGGTGTCTTCGGCCGTGGAGACTTCCAGGCGGGAACCGCCCACCAGGGGTTCCACCGCCACCCTGGTCAGGTCCGCCAGCGGGACGGCGATGTCGTCGCCGGTTCCGTTCTGTTCCAGGGCCATGACGCGGCGGTCGGTTACGATGAGCCAGGAGGGCTCGAACCGGCCTTTCGCGTCCATGTCCGATTCCAGCGTGATACGGATTTCTTCATTGGGTTCCAGTACGGGGTAGAGTTTTTTCTGAATCTGATCCGGCAGGGGATCGGCCAGGCGCATGGAGCTTCCCTTGGGCATATGCTGCGGGGCGTGCCGTCGTACGGGTCGAACGGAACCAGTCATATATCAATAATGTGGATGCACCCGTAGGCCTGCCCGATTACGAATGCGATTCGAGGCGTTGATGCAGCGTGATGAAACCCAAGGTCGCTCAGGTTTGCGAATGTACACTTCCGCGGCCTGAAAATCAAGGAAAAGCTTCATGTTGAATGCGGATATTTCCTGTATATACCTTGATTTACGTTCACCTGCCCTTACATTACATGAGACCGGTACGTATCCGCATCTTCACCGCGAAACGTCGAACCGAACCCATGTCTCCACACCTGCTTTTCGGTAGAACGGACCTACCCTCGACCCTGACGTCATGACCCCGCTCTATCTGACGCCGAACCGCCTCGAAATCCTGCTGTCCCGCTTCGCCGGCCTGTCCGTCATGGTCATGGGCGATTTCTTCCTCGACAAGTACCTGGTTCTCGACCCGGCGCTGGACGAACCGTCCCTGGAGACGGGGCTGACCGCTCGCCAGGTCGTGGCCCGGCGGTGCATGCCAGGCGCCGCCGGCACCGTCGTGGCCAATCTGCATGCCCTGGGTGTCGGAAGGTTGCACGTCCTCGGCGTTACGGGCGACGACGGGGAAGGCTACGAACTCCGGCAGGGTTTGACGAAGATGGGCGCGCGCCTGGAAGGCCTGTTCGAGTCAAAGGAACTATTCACGCCCACCTACATCAAGCCCATGGTGCCTCGCGGTGAGGGGGAAGAGGAATCGAATCGGATCGATATTCAGAACCGCGCGCCTCTGCCCCGGGCGCTGGAAGACCGGATCATCGCGTACCTGGGAGACATGGCGCCGGCGCTGGATGGCCTGGTCGTCCTGGACCAGGTGGGACGGCGCAATGCGGGGGTGGTCACGGACCGCGTCAGGGAAGCGATCGGCGACCTGGGCAGGGCTTATCCCGACCTGGTTATCCTGGCGGATTCGCGCGAACGCATCGGCGAATTCCGCCAAGTCATCCGCAAGGGTAACCGGGGCGAGATCTATAGGGCCGCACAGACCCAGGGCACTGTCGAGAAGAGTGCGTTCGACGAAAAAGGCAAAGGCAGGGAAGCACGTTCCGGTCGGGATGGAGCCGGGAAACGGAACGGGAACTCTGACCGGGAGGAGGCGGAACGATGGGGCGGCGTGCTCTTCGATAACGGTTGCGTTGATAACGGTTGCGTTGCCGGCGACGGACCGGCTCGGCCGGTTTACGTAACCTTGGGAGCCGACGGCTTACTCCTGATCGACGGGGAGGGGTGCCGCCACATGCCCGGCATCCGCGTGCCGGGTCCGGTGGATACGGTCGGGGCGGGAGACAGCGTCACGGCGGTCATCGTCGCGTCGCTCGCCGCGGGAGCGAGCCATGCCGAGGCCGGTCTGGTCGGCAACCTCGCGGCGTCCGTCACCGTCCGGCAACTGGGCGTAACGGGAACGGCGTCGCCCGGGCAGTTGATGGAAGCATTGAACGCGTTGAGCTGAAGGGGGCGCCTTCGATTTCGGAGGTAAACCCTGGGCTGACCGCGCCGATCGGTCTTGGAAGTCCGACACGGACAGCAGTGCCTAACCAGGTGTTGCCTTCCAAAAACTGAAGACAACGGACGCGGCTACCGGAATCCACTGGGTTTTCCGGTCGTTGAAGGCGCGAATGTACCGAACGTCCAGCGCCAGGCCGATTGTGGACGTCATCGGAACGTGCACGCCGCCGCCGAGGAGGATGCTGAAAGAAGTTTCTGTACTGAATGCGGTCAGCTTCGTACCGTGCACGGTACCGAAGAACCGGTCGATCACCCTGGAATAGCCGATGCCGCCTATCCCGTGCACTGTCGCCGGGGAAGTGGATTTTTTGAACATCAATCCGAAGTTGGCGCCTTCCAGGCTTACATTGGCATCCACGTGCGGTCCGAGTCTCTGCAGCGCTTCGTCGTCCAGACGGTTCCTGTCGTGCTGACCGCGCTTTACGGACAGGAGGTTGTCATAGCCATTGAACGCGAGATGGACGGATTTGTGCACACGTACCGTTACCCCCATGAGGAACGCGGATCCCCTGGTTTTTCCGTCGGCGTAACCGCCTAGAGGTATACTTCTCCCGCCGCCCAGGCTGATCGACATGCGCTTTTCGTGGACCTGGGCGTAACCCCTGCCGGTTGCCGACAGGGATATCCCGGCAATCAGCAGGACTATGACGGTTTTCTTCATGCTTACCGCCCGGGACCGGTTGTTCAACCTTTGAAGCGCGCCTATTCCAAGTCAGAAGATTGAGCGCATGCCGATCCGTATCCCCAAGCGTATCAGGACTTTGTCATACTGGCCTTCTGTCTTGCAGGCCGGCCGCTCAGGTAGGCCTTCAACTTCGGGGGGAATTCCCGCTTGACCAGTTCCTGCCGCAGCGCCCACTGTTCTTCGGCGGACACCGGGGACACCTCCCGGATCTCGCCGCCTTCCATGATCATGATGGGTTCGCCGTCCCGGTAGAGGATCCGGTTGTTCGTGATGCCGGGAATGCGCCGTCCGGGCGTGATGATCCCGATCAGGTTCAACGGGTCGGCCGCGCTGATGGCCACGTGCGTGCCCTGCTTCTCCTTCCGTCGGATGCTTCGCAACAGTGTAACGGCCTCACTCAAGGCGTACTGCTCGCCCCAGACCCCGTTGACGAACCGCCCGCCGCGTATTTCCCCTCGGGCTTCCATGCGCCGCAGGACGCGCACGAGGTCCCGCCACGGCGGCGAGGTGTTCTCCCGTTCCGTGAGCCGCCTGAAGACCACGCCGTACCGGGCCAGGGCCACGCGGGCATAGGCCTCGAGGTCCTCCTCCGGGTTGCCTTCCGCCGGTGTCCTGGAAGTCAGCCCCCAGCGTCCCGCCGTCGACAGGTCGAAGGGATTCCTGCGTTCCCGTCCCCGCCGGGACTCCTTGTGACGCGTCGGGACCAGCAGCGCCCGGAGACCCGCGAAACTGTCGGAGGTCACCAGCCCCGCCGAGACCAGCTCCGCCACTGCTTCCTCGGCGTGGGTACGCAGGATCCCGGATTGCGCCACGATGTCGTCGAAAAACACCGCGCCCTGCCGGGTCATCAGGTCCAGTACCGCCTTCGCGTAGGTGGACAGCGGAAGTTCTTCATCGCCGGTCGCGCCGCTCAGCGACACCCAGAGCGAGCGGTTCATGCGGTCCACGATGGCGATGGGCGTAGACCGGATCGGACCGACCGAACGGGCCTGCTCGCCGTTGGCCCGGTGGGGACGCAGGCGGCCCCACGCGTATTTGCCCGATAGGCAGAGGTTGTCGAGCCAGGCGTAGTCATAGTCGGTGACGCGGGAAGGCAGGATCTCGCTTTCCCAGGCCGCGGCCGGCGCCTCCACGCCCTCCAGCATGCGCAGCACGGCGGTCACGGAGTCGGCTCCCTTCAACCGGGTGTCGGGCGCCAGGTGATGCCAGGTGAAGAGGAATTGCATGAAGTCGGCGGGTGAAACGGGCTGGATCTCCCTGCGCAGCTTGGTGATCGTGAAGCGGTGGATCCGCGCCAGGAGCCGGCGCTCGCACCATTCCAGCGCGTCCGCGCCCGGCGAAAACTGCCCTCTGAAGACGAAGCCTTCGTTCTCCAGGGTGATCAGGGCCTTATCGATCTGTTCGACGGGCAGGTCGATGGACTCGGCCAGGCCAGCCGCCGTGACTGGTCCGAGTGTCTCCAGTCTCCCTCGTATCAGTTCCACCAGCGCGGTCTCTTCCGTCGCGGATTCGCCTGCGGCGGTTTGAAAACTCTTCTCCAGTTTGCTTCTTACGTCGACCGGTATTGCCTTCTCCGGTTCGAACCGTCCACGGGGATGCACGCACTCGAAGTGAATGCGCCGTTCCAGCGGCACCCACAGGCGCCGCCCGCCTTCCGTCACGAGTGTGGCGGCCCGGCGGTCGCCTTCCAGCGCGACGTAGTAGTCCGTCCATCCCCCGAACTGATCGCCCTTCTTCCCCTCTTCTTCCGTGACATACCCCGCGAGCACCAGGGCGTCGTGCAGTTCGTCGGGACTTTTCACCTCGGGCCACGCGTCGCTCCGGACGGTCCGGATCGCCTCGGGGTCCAGCCGCCCCAGATCGCCGGCGACCGCGGGGTCGAGCCAGCGGCGGTTCCGTACGGCGTTGGTCCGGCGCTCCTCGAGAGGCGCGTCGTCCAGGAAGGCGTAGGGACGGGCGTTGAGGATCTCCTCCGCCATGGGGGAAGGCTCGCGGAGGTCCTGGGCGTGCACGTTCATGTCCCCATTCTTCATCGTCTTCAGCACCGACTCCAGCGACTCGACGTCCATGGCCTCGTGCAGGCAGTCCTCGATGGTCTGACTGACCAGGGGATGGTCCGGCACCTCTCGATCTCCGGCGATGTTCTCCAGGCATGCGATCTGGTCCGGAAACACCTGGGCGATCAGGTCCTCGGCCACGGACCGCTGTATCTGCGGCGGCACCCGGTCCCCGCCCCTGCGCCGCAGCACGGCCAGGGCGGTGGACGCGTTCCAGCGCCAGCGCACCTCGAACATGGGGGCGTCGAGGAGGGCCTGGACCAGGACCTCGCGGACGGATTTGGCGCTCAGGTAGCGGAACACGTCGTCCAGGGGAAAGCTATGCGTGGCGCCGAGAGACAGGATGATGGAATCCTCGTTCGCCGCGGCCTGCAGTTCGAAGTTGAAGGTCCGGCAGAATCGCTTGCGCAGGGCCAGCCCCCAGGCCCGGTTGACCCGGCTCCCGAACGGACTGTGGAGCACGAGGTGCATGTCGCCGGCCTCGTCGAAGAACCGTTCCGCCACCAGGTCCTTCTGGGAGGGGATCACGCCGAGGGCCGCCTTGGTCGCGCCCAGGTACTCCGCGATCTGCGTCGCCGCCACGTGGGAAATGCCCGCGGACTCCATCAGCCACTCCTCGGCCTCCCGCTTCCAGTGCGCGTCGAGCTTCTTCTCGCCGTCGTGCCCCTTCTCCGATCCTGCCCTGTCGTCACGACCGTTCGCGGCTTCCGAGCCGTCGCCATCTTCCGGTCTGTCGTTCCCCAGTTCGATCCGGCTCGCCACCTCTTGCCTCAGCCGCGACAGGGACGCGGACAGTTCCGCGCTTCTGCCCGGCGCCTCGCCGAACCAGAAGGGCATGGTCGGTGGCATGCCCTGGGCGTCCTCCACGCGGATCTTGCCCCTCTCCACGCGCAGGATCCGCCACGAGTTGTTGCCGAGCTGGACGATGTCCCCCGCCGTGCTCTCGATGGCGAAGTCCTCGTTCAGCGTGCCGATGAAAGTCTCCGTGGGCTCCATGATCACGTCGTAGTCGAACTGGTCCGGGATCGTTCCGCCCGACATCAGGGCGTTGATCCGGGCCCCTCGCCTTCCCTTGACCAGGCTGTTCACCAGGTCCCGCTGGATGTAGGCGTGCTTGCGGCCACGGCGAGGCGTATAGCCCTCTGCCAGCATGGCCACGACGCCGTCGAATTCCTCCCGGGACAGATCGCGGTAGGGATAGGCCCGCCGCACGAGATGGTACAGGTCGTCCTCGGCATAATCGCGGTTGGCAACCTCCGCGATGATCTGCTGGGCCAGCACGTCGAGGGGCTGTTCCGGGATGATGATCCGGTCCAGTTCGCCCCGCCGCACCGAATCCATGATGGCGGCGGCCTCCACCAGTTCGTCGCGCGTGAGGGGGAAGAGCCGGCCCCGGGGCGTGCCCGTGATCGTGTGGCCGGAGCGGCCCACTCGCTGGATCAGCGTCGCGATGGCCTTGGGTGATCCGATCTGGCACACGAGATCGACGGACCCGATGTCGATGCCCAGTTCCAGGGAGGCCGTGGCCACGAGGGCCTTCAGCGTGCCCGCCTTCAGCCGCTGCTCGGCGTCGTGGCGGTGCTCCTTCGACATGCTGCCGTGATGGGAGGTGACGTTTTCGGCGCCGAGCCGCTCGCTGAGGTGGCGGGCCAGCCGTTCCGACATGCTCCGCGTCGTGACGAAGACCAGGGTAGTCTCGTGACGGAGGATGAGTTCCTCGAGCCGCTCGTAGACTTCCTCCCACATCTCGTTGGACATGACGGCGCTGAGGGGGGAACGGGGCACTTCGATCTTGAGTTCGAGTTTCCGCCGATGCCCGGTGTTGAGGATCTTGCAGCCCTTGCCCTTATCGTAGGCGGCGCCGGTGAGAAAGTGGGCGATCCGGTCGATGGGCTTCTGCGTGGCCGATATGCCGATCCGGGTCAGCGGTTCGGAGGTGATCCGTTCCAGTCGCTCCACCGAAAGGGCCAGGTGCGAACCCCGCTTGTTGCCGACCAGCGCGTGGATCTCGTCAATGATGAGCGTGTGCACGTTCGGCAGGATCCGCCGCCCACCCGCGCTCGTGAGCAGCAGGTAGAGGCTTTCCGGGGTCGTCACCAGGATGTGGGGCGGGTGTTTCGTCATGGCGGCGCGCTCGCTCGTGGGCGTGTCGCCCGTGCGGACCGCCACGCGGATGGGCACGTCGGGCCGGCCGCGCTCCTTGAGGATGGCCTTGATGCCCTTCAGGGGGACCTGCAGGTTGGCGTGGATGTCGTTGCTGAGGGCCTTCAGG
>JAJEHX010000040.1 GCA_022823465.1 Candidatus Latescibacterota bacterium | reverse complement strand
ACACGGGGATGTTGTAGGTGTCGGCGAGCACGGCGATGCGTTTCCCTTCGGAAAGCCCGGTTCGCCCGATATCGGGCATCACCACGTCGCAGGTCCGTCTATCGAAAGCCTCCTTCATTTCGTAACGGGTCCGGTACCACTCTCCATTGGCGACGTGCATGTCAAGCGCCTGGGTCACGGCCGCGTGCCCGGCCAGGTCTTCGGGAAGGGTGGGCGCCTCCAGCCAGTAGATGTCCAGCGCTTCCAGCTCGCGTCCGAGCCTGATCGCCTCGGCCACGTCGAATTCGGTGTGGACGTCCACCATGACGGCGATGTCCGGTCCGACCCGCTCGCGGACGGCCGTGGCGATGGCGACAGTGCCTCTACGATCGCTTGACGGAGAGAGTTTCATGCCACGATAGCCCGCGGCAACGAGTCTTTCTGCCCGATCGGCAGCCGCGCCGGGGTCCCGACCGGCGCAACCCGCGTATAGTTCGATCCGGTCGCGAAACCGCCCGCCAAGCAGTTTATGCACCGGGAGGTTCAGTGCCTTGCCCTGCAGGTCCCACAGGGCGATGTCGCACGCGGCCAGTGCGTCGATGAAGAATCCCGTCGGATGGCCCCGTTCCCGCAGGCCCTCGTACAGGCGCTGCCAGAGGAATTCCACGTCGAATGGATCTTCGCCGACCAACATGGGCCGGCACAGGTCCTCCACGATAGTCCGCGGGGTGTCGGGGGAAACGCAGCTCTGGCCTTCACCGTACCCCGTCAGTCCGGTGTCCGTGGTGATCCGGACCACCAGGGTCTCGTGCAGGTTGGATTTGAGGGCGTGCCTGTTCACCGGAACGAAATACGCGGCGGCCGCTCCGGGTCCGGCGGATTCGCCTTGTACGGAGGATGCGCCGCCGGGCGCTTCCGGGCTGCCTTCTTCGCGCGGGATTTTAATCGCGAAGGCTTCGACTGTCGAGATTTTCATGAAATTCAGTCCTCCGGACGTTCGCCGTGGGGCGCCATCTTTACCAGCCTGGGCTCGAAGCGGGCCACCACTTCCACCAGGTCGGTCTGCGCCGCCATGACTTCCTCTATGTTCTTGTATACGAAGGGGACTTCGTCGAGACCTGCGGACATGAGCGTGACGCCCCGCTTCCTGAGCAGCCGGTTGGCGTCCTGCCAGTTCAGGCTCCTGATCGCCCGTTTTCTACTCATCACGCGTCCGGCTCCGTGGGCGGCCGAATTCATGGCGTCCGGGTTGCCCTTCCCGCGGGCCACGAAGGCGGGACTCGCCATGGAGCCAGGTATGATGCCCAGTACACCCTCACCAGCCGGCGTGGCGCCCTTCCGGTGCACCACGGCTTTGCGGTCCGGCTTCTGGCCGGGGACGGAGATCCGTTCCTTCCACGCGAAGTTATGGTGGTTCTCCAGGTCCAGCAACACTTCCGCGCCCAGGTTGCCGGCCATCTGGCGGTGTATGCAGGCGTGGTTGGCCGCCGCGTAATGGCCCATGAGTTCCATGGCCGCCCAGTACTCCTGTCCGGGTTCGGTGTCCAGGTCCAGCCACGCGAGATGCCGCTGTTCCCTGGACAACTCTCTGCGCAGGGACATGGCCAGCCTGCTGTAATGTGAGGCCACCATGGCGCCGGTTCCCCGGCTGCCGCTGTGGGAGAGCAGGGCGAGGTAGGTACCGGTGTCCAGACCCTTCACCGGTTCCTGTAGCGACAGCTCACCGAACTCGACGAAGTGGTTGCCGCTCCCGCTGGTGCCCAGCTGGCTCCAGGCCTTGTCTTTGGCCTTCCGGGTCACGGGAGAGACGGACCAGTTCCGGTCGAGGACAGGGTGGTTCCGGCGTTTCTTGAAACGGGCGCCCAGGCCGAAACGGGTCTCGGCGGAGATGGCCTTTTTCAGCCGGTCTTTCCCGCGGTCGTGCCTCAGCGTGTCGAGCGGCAGGTCCAGGACGGTCAGTTTCATCCGGCAGGCGATGTCGACGCCCACGGCGTAGAGAATGACCGCGTTGTCCGTGGCCAGTACGCCTCCGATGGGCAGGCCGTAACCTACGTGGGCGTCCGGCATGAGCGCGCCGGCCAGGGCCACGGGCAGGGCGCAGGCCCGCTCCATCTGCTGGACCGACTGCGCGTCCAGGTCCCGCCCCCATTGCCGGTAGGGTACTTTGCGCGACACTTTTCCTATCCCTGGATATGGGGCCGTTGTAAATCCTCCGCACGCAACGCCCCCGCGCCCGTGACACTACTTCGCGCGCAACGCGACCGCGCACAACGCGTCGGCAATCCACACAACCGCGCGTAACGCCACCCCACACAACGCCACCGCACACAACGCCACCACGCACAACGCGGCGGATCAGAAGCCGGCGATCTGCCGGCCGCCGAAGGTCAACCGGTACATGAGCCGTTCATGGCGGCTGTCGTCGAAGGGCGTCGGGGCGTGCAGCGTGCACCGGTTGTCCCAGACCACCAGGTCGCCGGGGCGCCAACGGTGCATGTAGGTGTATGCCGCCCCGGTCGCATGCTCCTGCAGGCCTTTCAGCAGCGCCTCGCCCTCTGCTTTCTCCAGTCCTTCGACAGATTCGATGTGGCAGAGGGGGAGGTAGAGCGATTTGCGGCCGGTCTCCGGGTGCCGTGCGACCAGGGGCCGGACGATCGGGGGGAACTGCGCGAGGAGCGCTTCACCGAGCGGCGGCCGGTGCGGGTTTTTCTTCCTGAGCAGTTCGTTGAGGTGATTGTAGGAATGGACGGTCCGGATGGACGCGATGCGCTCTTTGACGTCTTCAGGCAGGCCCTCGTAAGCCGCGGTCATCCCCGCGAAACCCGTTTCCCCGCCCTCCGGCGGCGTGCGGAGGCAGAACAGGCAGGAACCGACCGGCTGGGGATGGCGGAACGAGTCGTCCATATGCCACAGCAGCGGCGGCGGATCCGCCTGGATGAAGAGCGAGGTGTACCGGCCGTTTTCTTTCGTATTCCCGATGCGCAGCACGTCGGGATATCCCGGAACCAGGAATCCCGGGTCGTATTTCTCGTTGCCTTCCGGTGTCCCGAAACCAGTCACGAACTCCAGGAGATCGGCGGGTTCGATATGGCCCTGATCGCGTATGACGATCAGTCCACCCGCTTCGTGAAAGACGTCCATGGCCTCGTCGACCATGGCCTCGTCGAGCCGCGCGAGGTCCAGGCCATCGAGTTCGGCCCCGAAACCGGACCGGGTGAGCGGACTGTAACCGGATTTTACGGTCATATTGGAATGGTACTCCGATATGGTTCGGCGACTGGACGTGCCGCACCGCTCAGCGCAGTTTTCCACGGCCGATGATGGGCCAGACGGTCTCGACGACCCCGTTGCGGATTCCGTACAGGTGGTCGTGGAGGAACAGGGTGACGTCGGTGTAAGCCACCATGAGGTCGAGTTTGTCTCCAACGGCTATGTCGTTATTCGGTGTGTTGAATGTCACGGTTCCGTGTTCCGCGGACATGCGCACGCTTTTCACGTCCTCGACACCCACCGGCATGGGCATGCCGAACCAGGCAGGCACCGTCTTGAACCCGGCGTCCACGATCAGCCGGTCCGGTTCCGGGCGACTGGTGACTGTCACGTGCACGTAGATCGCCGGGTCGGTTCGTACACCCCACAGGGTATACATCACGTCGTTGAAGATCGCGCCGCCCGCCTGGATCTCGGTGATCCCTTCCAGGTCGGGGGTTACCGAAAGCGTGCCGCTCCCTCCGCCGCTCACGATGTCGCAGGACAGTCCTGCGGCCCGGCACTGTTCAGCGGAATCCACGAGGTCTCCTACGGCCCGCCTGATCTCCCCGTGTTTCCAGTCGGAATCTTCCTCCACGCAGGCGTGGCCCTCCCAGGCCATGACGCCCCGGAACCGCAGGCCGGGGGTCTGGTGGACTTTCCGGGCGAGTTCCACGACCGCTTCCCCGGGCCGGACGCCGGCGCGTTCCATCCCCGTGTTCAGTTCGATGAGCACGCCGATCTCCACGCCCGTTTCGACCGCGGTGCGGCCCAGGTCCTCCAGCGTGGCGTCACTGTCGACGGCGACCTTCACGTCCGCCTGCCTGCAGAGGTGCGCCAGCCTGATGTATTTCGGCGGCCCCACCACCTGGTTGGCGACCAGGATGTCCTCAATGCCTCCCGCGACCATGACCTCGGCCTCGCCGAGCTTCGCGCAGGTGACCCCGATCGCGCCGGCCTTCAGCAACCTGTGTGCGATGGCCGGAATCTTGACGCCCTTGATGTGTGGGCGCCAGTCCACGCCGGCTTCCGTCAGTCGTTGTCCCACGGTACTGATGTTGTTCTCGAGACGGTCCAGGTCAACCCACAGCACCGGGGTATCCAGGTCCTCCTTGCGCGTTCCGATTTCGTCCAAAGCGTATTCCCCTCTCATGGTCTTACCTGACCGAGGCGTCGTACCGTTTCCAAACTGGCGGCTGCTTCCGGCAAATGACCGCCGCGTCCATCCTTTTCCGGGTCATCGGTTGTCTCCAGCAGAAAAGTTAAAAAACGACATCCCTTTCGAGATTTTCAAAGCCGTGCAGACTGTTCATTGTGTATCACATCTGCAACGCCCCGTCAAGGACGTTTGCAAGCGTCTTCGTTGCCAATGCCCGGAGGACATATCATGGAAATAGCGGGACTTTTGATTCAGCCGGCCGTCTTGCTCGCCGCCTTCATCTTCTTCTGGCGGGAAGCCAAAACGGGCAGGCGGGAACTGAGGACCGAGTTGAAGGCCGAGATGCACCTGATGGAAACGCGTATCCGGGAAGATATCGGGAAGGTCGAAGTTCGGATTGATAGCCGGATCACCCAGGTAGAGCACCGTATCGCCCGGATCGAAGATATCATGCTCGGGAAGAGTCGGACTACGTGACCCGGTACGAAGCGCCGGTCGCCACGCGCGCCTGGTTGCAGGGGATCGATTCACTAAAGGAGGTATTACAATGCCCGGTTGGACGGATTGGATTCCACAAGTCATCACCATTGGCGTTTTCATCTACTTCTTTAGAGACCTGAAGACGGATATACGTGATCTGCACGACAAAGTGTTTGACCTCGGTATACGGGTGTCACGGATCGAAGGGCTCCTGGAAGGCAAGTCGACGAACGCGAAGGACCGGAGTTCCTGACGTGGATACGCGAAAGTCGTGGCCGGAGATGGCTGTTTCGACTGCCCTGAGCGCGAGCAACGATGTGATGTAATTACAACACAGAAAGGACGTTAGAGGAAAGGAGAAATCGGTGCCTGTCCTCCCCACCGCACGTCTTTAAAAGGTGAAACCATGGGTTCGTCCGGGCAGTGCAGCTTGCCGTTTACCACCCATCCGCAGTCCCGCGCCTCGAGTTCCGCCACGAGATAGCCTTCCCACCTTTCGATTTCCTTCTCATGGACCGGGTCGTCTACCAGGTTTCGGCACTCGCCGGGATCTTCGTCCAGGTCGAAGAACTGTTTTCTGTCGATGCGCGGCAGCCAGATGAACTTCCGATGGCCGTCCGTTACGTACTGCATTTCCTGTTCGGGCGCGTAGCACCAGCAGTGCTCCCCGTGAATATAAGCTCTCCAGCCCTCCGCGTTGCCCCGGATCAGGGGGAGGAGACTGCTACCCGTCACCGTGGCCGGCTCGTCCACGCCGGCGGCGTCCAGGATGGTGGGCATGATATCGCGGAGCTCAGCCACGCCGTCGGCGACGGGCGACTTCACCTGTTCGTCCCAGGCGGCCGGCGGACAGACGATCATCGGTATCCTCGCGCTGCCCTCGTAGGCGTACGTCTTGCGCCACAGGTGATGGTCGCCGACCATGTCGCCGTGGTCGGACGTGAAGACGACCCAGGTGTTGGACCAGGCCTCCGGCTCGTATCGTTCCATCCAGTTCTTGAGCCGGCCGATCTGCGTGTCGATGAAGGAAATCTCTCCGTAATACCCGGATCTTCCACGGTGTATGCGCGAGGCTGATAGCTTCCCGTGCCACGCGTTGACGTCCGTGGCGTCGAAGGGCACGTCGTGCATGTCCGCCCAGTCGCCGATGTACGGCGGCGGGGTTTCCCGGTCATGGTACAGGTCGAAGTACCAGCCGGGCGGCACGTACGGTGAGTGGGGCCGGGCGAAGCTGATGTTGAGGAAGAAGGGTTTCGCGCGGTCCCGCCGCGAGATGTAATGGATCGCCCGGCTCACGGTCCAGGCGGTCGGATGGAGATACTCCTCCGTGTGCCAGGGACGCCCGACCCACGAATTCCAGTTGACCCCGTGATCGTCCGGGGTAACGTCCCGTTTTTTCTCCCGGTCGAACCACTGGCGGTACTCGTCCCGCAGGCCCTGGGCGAACATCCGGCCGGACTCGTCCAGTTCCGCCGACTGAAAGCCCATGTCCGCCCGTTGCGGCGTGAAGTGGCCCTTGCCCACCAGGTGGGTCGCATACCCGGCATCCGCGAGCGTGCCGGCCAGGGTATGGGGGAAGTCGTTGGGTATGGGGCCCTGTCCCCGGCCCATGCCGAGGACACCCGTATGCCACTGATCCATGCCGGTCATCACGGTCGACCGGGCGGGAATGCAGGAAGGCACCGCGGTGTAGGCGTGGGGAAACCGCGTGCCCCGGGCGGCCAGGTGATCCAGGTTGGGTGTTTCGACCACCGGATGGCCGTCGCAGCTCAAACAGTCGCCGCGCATCTGGTCGGCCATGATGAAAATGACGTTGGGACGGGACACGGAAGCTCGCTCCTGGTTCGATGGAACAGGATAACAGGGACACCGAGGACAGGCTTCATAACTTACACGCCATCCGTCTTCTGTCAAGAATCGCCGTGCGCGCCGGGACGGCCGGTGCTTACGTGGTTAAACCCTCAAAACGCTTGACTTCGGGACTGTCTATTTCACATTCCAATGATGACCTGAAACCAATTTCGACCCTGAAACCAATAATGACCTGAAAACGATAGCCTGGACCGGATGGCCTGTTCAAGGAGGCAAACACCCTATGGCTGCGCGTGACAAACCCATTACCGATGAAGAACGGGCATTCTGGGCGGATATCCGCCGCCAGTTCTATCTCGAGGACGGTGTTACGTTTCTCCAGGGCGGTTCGGTAGGCCCGTCCGCGAGACCCGTGATCGAAAAGGTGATCGAGTGGTTGCGCCACGTGGAGTCGAATCCATTGCGCAACCAGCGCGGAAAGCTCATGGGATCCCTGGTCGATGCGGCCCGCGAAAAAGTCGCGCGTTTCACTGGCGCATCCGACAGAAACGTGGCCCTGGTACTCAACACCACGATGGGCATGAATGTCCCCGCCCGCGGACTGCCCCTGCAGCCCGGCGGCGAGGTGCTCATGAGCGACCAGGAATACCCTTCGGTCCAGCGCATGTGGGAACACGTGTCGAAGACGCAGCACGTCCTGATCCGCAAGGTCCCGCTGCCGACGCCTCCCGAATCACCTGGTGAGATCGTCGACGCCTTCGCCGCCCATATCACGCCCCGGACCCAGGTCATGGTCTTCTCCCACGTCTACTGCACCACCGGGCTGGTGGCGCCGGTGGCTGAACTGACCGCCCTGGCCCATGACCACGGGGCCGTCGCCGTGGTGGACGGCGCCCACGCGGTTGGCATGGTACCGGTCGACATCGAAGCCTGGGGATGCGATTTCTACGCGAGCAGCACGCACAAGTGGCTGCTGGCGCCCAAGGGCACGGGTATCGTCTACGTGGCGGATCCTTACCTGAGTTCGCTTCCGGCGCCCATACTGGGTTACAACACCGCGCCGTACGGCCACGCGAGGCGGTTCGACGTGACGGGGACCCATGACACGACCCATTTCTCGGGTCTGGGGGTGGCCATCGATTTTCAACTCGGCATCGGATGGGAAGACCGGATCCGGCCCTACTGCCTGGGCCTGGCCAGGTACCTGCGCGAACTGGTCGAGGCGGAAATCGACGGCGCCCGCATGACCGTGCCGCCGGGGCCGGGGATGTCGGGATTTCTGACTTCTTTCACCATAGACGGGTGCGACCTCGGCAAAATCGTGCAGATCATGTGGGAGGAACACCGCATTCAGATTGCCGCCACCCGCGCGGGGGACCAGCCGGTATTTCGAATTTCGACCCACTTCTACGACAGTTACGAGGACATCGACCGGTTCATCGATACGTTGAAGTCCGTGCTCGCCAACCGGCGCGACGAGCTGTTCGAAGACGGGGAATAAGCCGGATCGATCCGACCCTATCCGGTCGGTCCAATCCGGCCCTGTCCGGCCGGCCACCGCACGCCTGCAAGGCCCGCACAGCATGCTCAGACTCGAATTCGACCGCGGAACCATCCTGGTGCACGGTGACCGGACCCGGGTGGACGATTTGAAACTGCCTGGCTGCGCCTACGACCGGCGGGTGTCGCTGTACCGCGCTCCGGCGCGGAATTACCGCGAGATCATCACCCTGCTGGCCGACCGGGACGTTCCGTACCAGGACGACGCCCGGTCCTACGAGAAACTGGAACTTGCCTTTCAGTCCGACCGGTCCCCCTTCCCCTACCAGCAGGAGGCGGTGGACGCCTGGTGGCAGGCAGGCGGCCGCGGCGTGGTCGTGCTGCCCACCGGTTCGGGCAAGACCTTCGTCGCCCTGATGGCCATGGGCCGGGTCCAGCGCGGCACCCTGGTGGTCGTCCCGACCATCGACCTGATGCAACAGTGGTACGGCGTGATCTCCAGCCAGTTCGACATCGAAGTGGGACTGATCGGGGGCGGCTATTACGACGTCGAGCCGGTCACCGTGTCCACCTATGATTCCGCGTACCTGCACATGGAACGGTTCGGAGACCGGTTCGGGCTCGTGGTCTTCGACGAGTGTCACCACCTGCCGGGTCCCTCCTACCTGATGACGGCAGACCTGTCGCTGGCGCCTTACCGGCTCGGACTGACGGCCACGCTCGAGCGGGAGGACGGCGCGGAAGACCAGTTGAAGGTCGCGATCGGAGAGACCGTCTACCGCCAGGAGATCCGCGCCCTGAGCGGGGAATACCTGTCCGGCTACGAAACGATCAAGATCAGTGTGCGCCTTTCTCCGGAAGAACGGGCGGAGTACCAGGAGGAACGGAACATCTACCGCGCGTTCCTGGAACGGCACCGGATTTCCTTGTCCGGTCCCAATGGATGGGTCCGCTTCCTGGCGGCCACCTCCCGCAGCGAAGAAGGCCGCCGGGCTTTCAGGGCCTACCGGATCCAGAAGGCCATCGCCCAGGGTTCGCAGGCGAAGTTGCGGGTGCTGGAACGGCTGATCCGGCAGCACCGCCAGGACCGCATGCTCATCTTCACCAGCGACAACGAAACGGTGTACCGTATATCACGCCGTTTCCTCATCCCCGCCATTACCCACCAGACGAAGGTGAAGGAGCGCCATGAGCTGCTGGCCGCGTTCAACGCCGGGGATTACCCGTTTCTGGTTACCTCCCGCGTGCTGAACGAGGGGGTCGACGTTCCCGAAGCCAACGTGGCCGTGGTGCTGTCCGGTTCCGGGAGCGTCAGGGAACACGTACAGCGGCTCGGCCGCATCCTCCGGCGCGTCGAGGGGAAGCACGCGATCCTCTACGAACTCGTGGCCGAGCAGACCGGCGAGGAATACGCGAGTTCGAGGCGGAGGCAGCACAGCGCCTACCGGAAGAGCGGAGGGACGTAGGGCATGCTGACCGGAGATCTGCTCCGCGTCCGGTTCCGCAAGGGCCGGATCCACCTTCCCTATATCGACGACCGGGATCCCGATCACCTGGGCGTCGCCGAAACGCTGATCCGTGTTTTCGAGGAAAATGCGGGCGGCAATGGGGGCGGTACCCGCCAGGAGCTCGACGAGGAGCTGACCGATACCACGGGGACAGGAACCGATTTTCTGCTTCACCGTGGACTGGCCAAGCTGCTGCGGGACCGTTGTGTCTTCGAGTCCGCTTCGCCCGTGGACCCGGTGGAACTCAGAAGGCGGATCTTCACAGCCGCCGCCGCCGCGTACCGCAGCACGGACCAGGTCCGAATCGACCGGGAGGCCATTCTGGCCGATGCGGCAAAGGCCGCCTCACTGGATGTGAAGCAGGTGGACGGGACCTTCTACGCCGACCTGAAGGAAGCCGAGCGGCTCATGTCGTTCAAGTCCTGTACGCCCGGATGGCTATTGAGCAGGTACAACGTGGCCCTGGTCCAGGCCGTCCTGCTGCGGGCATCGGGCATGGACCTGCACATAGAAGGGGAGCGTCCGGCACGCTACCGTGATCTCTTCCGCAAGTTGAAGTTCTTCCGCCTCCTCCACGAAATCCACCAGACCGGCCCGGGAAGTTACCACGTACGCATCGACGGCCCCATATCGCTCTTCAAGTCGTCCCAGCGCTACGGCCTGCAGATCGCCCAGTTCCTTCCCTCCGTCCTGCATTGCGAAAACTGGGAAATCACGGCTTCCATCTTCTGGGGCGCCCGGCGCAGGGAAGGTGTTTTGAAACTGTCGCCTGATACGGATTTGAAACCGGTCGGCCCTTCCACGGGCCAGTGGATACCGGAAGAGGTCCTCTGGCTGGAGGATCGTTTTTCCCGGCTGAAGACGGACTGGCGCATAGCGGCCGGGTCGGAGGTCATCGACCTGGGCGGCCGGGGTGTGCTGGTCCCCGAATATGTCCTCACCCATCCTCCCACCGGTACGAAAGTACACCTGGAATTCCTGGGCTACTGGCGCTCCGAAGGTGTGCGGACGCGCCTGGAACTGCTGGGCAGGTACGGTCCCCCGAACCTGATCCTGGCCGTTTCCGCGGAGCTGGGCGTGGATGAGGAAGTACCGGCCGACATGCCTGGCGAGGTGTACCGTTACAGGCGGACGCCCGTGGCCCGCGACATCCTCAGGATCCTGGAAGACATGGTCGAAACCCACCCTTACGCCTCGTCGGGCACCCTGGATCTGTTCGACCCTTGAACCGGTATAAATGGGTTGATTTGTCCACCTGCCGGGTTTAAGGTTATGGCCATGTCATCCGAGCGTTCCCTTTCCGTTTCATCACCCTGGATCACCCGTGGATTCGAGGCGTTCCGCCGGGGAACCTTCGGCAACGGCGGCCAGAATCTCTACGTGTCCCGGGCGGGTGTCCTGCAACGCATACACCAGTTCGACCTGGACCGCGACGGCCATGTCGATCTCGTATTCTGCAACAGCCAGAACCACGGCGAAAAACCGCCGGTCACCGTGTACCAGGATGTACTCGGCCGGACTTCCGCCCGGTTCCTCCCGTCCGACGGAAGCAGAACGGGAGTGGTCGCCGACCTGAACGGGGACGGATACGACGACTTGGTCGTCGGCATGTTCTACAACGGGATCCGGCGGGACCTCAATGCCTTCCTGTATTATGGCAGCGCGGACGGATTCGGCGAGGGACGGATGCAGTACCTGCCCGTTCCTTATTGCACGTCGGTCGCCGCAGGTGACTTCGACGGGGACGGGAAGCCCGACCTGGCCTTCGTTTCCGATGGAAAAGTGCGGTTGTTTCGCCAGACCGCGCTGGGGTTCGAGCCCAAGGGATTCCGGGATCTCGATATTGATGCCGACCAGGCAGCGTCCGCCGATCAGTTAGCGTCCGCCGACCTGGACGGTGATGGCTACGCCGACCTGCCCGTCCGCGACACGAAAGGGAAGGTCAGGGTCTGCTGGGGCGGCCCCGATGGAATCGATCCGGGCAGGTCGACGACGATTCCGATAGAAACAGACCGGCAGGAAGCCGCGCGTCCGGAACATGGAGGCTACCCCGAAGAGATCGATCCCGCCGTGCCGCTGGTGTCCGTCGTTCGAATCCACGACACGCCCCACGTATTCGTCGCGCGAAACGATGCCGTGTACCTGGCGCCGTTCAATGGCGGCCGGGAACCCGGCGCGCCGGTGCGCCTGTCCTGTTGCAACGCCTTCGCCATTGCCGCGGGCGACGTAGACGGCGATGGCCGGACCGACCTGGTCGTCGCCTGCATGGACCGGCACAACGGGGCGGAGTGCTCGTGGCTGTACCATGGAACGGAGGACGGGTTCAGCGACGGTCGCCGCACCGCGATTCCCAGTCGATTCGCCTGTGATGCGGTCGTGGATGACCTGGACGGCGACGGTGTGGGCGAAATGGTGATCTGCCAGACCCACACGCCGGAAAGCTATACGTCGGAATCCCTGGTGTACCGATGGACCGCGGAGGGGTTGTCGGAGCCACGCGCCCTGGAGTCCCACGACGCGAGGCGGGTACTGCTGGCCCGTTCACCGGGCGGCCCCATGCCGTGGGTCGTCTTCATCAACCAGTTCAGCCGGAACCTCATGGGAGACATTCCCGTCTACGTCTATCACGGCAGCCCGGACGGGTTCGCGCCGGAACGCCGGCAGGAGATTCCGGGCTGGGGCGCGGTCGAGGCGCTGCGTTGCGACCTGGACGACGACGGGTATCCCGACCTGATCCTGGCCAACGCGTCCGAGAATTCGGTGCGGCAGGATCCCGGATCCTACGTGTATATCAATTCCGCGGGAAGATTCGGGAGTGAACCGGATATGCGTCTGCCCACGGTCCGCGCCCACGGGGTCTGTTGCGCGGACCTGGACCGGGACGGCCTGCTCGATCTCGTCTTCTGTGGTTTCGATAATCCGGACATCGTCATCTTCTACGGCGGTCCGGATGGATACGATACCGAACGCACGGACCGTATCCGGCTCGAGTACGAAGGGGTGGTCTACCGGAATCCGCGCTGGATTTTCCTCGTCGACCTCGACGGCGACGGCTGGCTGGACCTGGTCGTGCCGCAGATCGCCGACGATTACAGTTTCATCCTCCGGGGCGGACCGGACGGGTTCGCCATGGACCGGTGCCAGGTCCTTTCCGTCTGGCACGGCGCGTGCGCCCGGGCGGCGGACCTCAATGGGAACGGGTACCCGGACCTGGTCATCGGCGGCCACGAACCTTCCCACGGGGTACCCCACGATTCCTTCGTGCACATCTACTGGAACGGTCCGGACGGCCTGCGAGAGGACCGGCGGGCCCTGCTGCCCGGAAACGCGGTGAACGCCATGTCGATCATGGACTTCAACGGGGACGGCCTGCTCGATCTCTTCATCTGCTCCTACCACGACAACCGGGTACGGGACATCGATTCCTATATCTACTGGAACCGCTCCGGCCGCGGTTTTTCGGCCGATGACCGCACGCGGCTGTTCACCCATTCCGCGTCGGGCTGCGTGGCGGCCGATTTCGACGGCGACGGCAGCGTTGACCTCGCCATCGCCTATCATAAGGTCGAAGGCGACCACGTGGGCCATTCCGCCGTCTGGTGGAACGGTCCCGATGGTTTCGACGCCGGGCGCGTCACGAAGCTGCCCACGACAGGTCCCCACGGCATGACGGCCGTTCAGCCTGGAAACATACTGGACGCGGGCCCGGAGGAATACTACGTCTCCACGCCACACGAGATCCCCGCCGGAAGGTCCGTCACCGGCCTGGACTGGGCAGCGGATTGCGGACCCGGGACGTGGGTGCGCGCCCAGGTCCGCTGGGCGGACTCGGTGCGGGCGCTGGAACGTGCCGCCTGGCACGGACCGGACGGGGAAGATACCTGGTACGAAGCACCTCAGCCGGTGTCTGTCCCGGACGATGGACCATGGATACAGTACCGACTCGCGCTGGGCGCGGCGAACGGGGGCGGCACGCCCCGCGTGACGGAAGTCCGGCTGGAGATCGAGTGACGGCCAAGCCCGTGATGTACACGAACTCTTCGAGGAAGAAATGCGCAAAGAACGGGAAGTCCTGGACGCGCTGCTGAAATGGTCTGCAGCAAACGACAACGTCCGGGGCATGGTCCTCACCAGTTCCCGGGTCAATAGCGACGCGGTCCTGGACCTGATGTCGGATTACGACGTGGAGCTCTACGTGAAGGAACAGGAGCCCTTCGCAAGAGGCGATGAGTGGCTCGAACACTTCGGCCCGGTGTTGATACGCTGGCCTTCACGCCCGGCCTGGGACGAGGAGGGCGGATTGTTTCGCCTGGTGATCTATGAGGACGGCGTCCGGATCGACTGGGGCGTGAAGAAGGCGGAGCGAATCAGGCGGTTCAACGGTCCATCCGAGCCCTACAGGGTGCTGGTGGACAAGGACCGGCTCGTTGAAAACCCGCTCTTGACGAGTTATGCCGGTTTCAACATCACCAGACCATCGAAGACTGAATTCGACTCGATTATGCATGACTTCTGGTGGGACCTCACCTACGTGGCGAAGAGTCTCTGGCGCGACGAGATCTACTGGGCGAAGTACATGTACGGCAGACGGCACTTCAAGGAGCTCGAAAAGGTCATCGAGTGGTATATCGGCATGCGTCACGACTGGTCCGTCAACACCAACAAGCACGGCCGGTGGTTCAAGCGGTACCTGGACGAAGAAACGCTTGCAGCAATCGATTCCACCTTCGCGGGGGCGGATATCGAAGAAAACTGGACCGCGCTGTTCAACATGACCCGGCTGTTCAGACGGCTTTCCGCCGCGGTCGCGGATGAGCTGGGATTCGAATACCCCCATGAAACCGACCGGCGCGTATCGGCTTACATGGAAAAGATCCACCGCCTGGACCCGGACGCGGCAGATTTTGTTTGAACACGGGGCAGACGAACGGTATGCTGGCTCATGTACGGGCGGCACGCGGGGCTGACGGGCTCGTACAGGGGCCTGAGAGGTTCGCACGCGGGCATGCCGGGTTTCTTATTGTACAATTGTACAATAGATGATAACAAAGGTGAAAACCATTTTGGTTCAACCTTACTTATTCAACACTGATTCAACGTTCCTTGTAATCACACGGAAACAACGCTGGAGCACCGAAGATGAAGGCACTGCTTGAAAGACTCCATATCGAAGCGATCAATGACGGCGCCTGTACGGGGATGGACGGCTGGATACACGGAGAGGGTCCGATCCTCACGTCGTACAACCCGACGACGAATGAACCGATCGCGGGCGTGCGGCAGGCGACGCCCGAGGTCTACGACCGGGTGATCGAACACGCCCGCGGGACCTTCGACACCTGGCGGATGACCCCTGCGCCGAAGCGGGGCGACATGGTGCGGGACCTGGGCAATATCCTGCGTGAAAACAAGGAACCGCTGGGCGAACTCGTTTCCCTGGAAATGGGCAAGATCCGCGTCGAGGGCATGGGGGAAGTCCAGGAGATGATAGACATCTGCGATTTCGCCGTCGGGCTTTCCCGCCAGTTGTACGGACTGATGATCGCCAGCGAGCGGCCGAGTCACCGCATGAGCGAACAGTGGCATCCGCTGGGCGTGATCGGCGTCATCACCGCCTTCAATTTCCCCGTCGCGGTCTGGTCGTGGAACGCCGCGCTGGCCTCGGTGTGCGGCGACGTCACCGTGTGGAAGCCGAGTGGACAGACGCCGCTCACGGCCGTTGCCGTGCAACATCTTTGCAACCGGGTCATGGCCGATCATGGCATGGACGGCGTGTTCAACCTCGCCATCGGCCGCGGAAGCGACGTGGGCAACCTCATCCTCGATGACGATCGGATTCCCCTCGTATCCTTCACGGGGTCGACGGCGACGGGCAGGACCGTTGCTTCGCGCGTGGCGTCCCGCTTCGGCCGCAGCATCCTGGAACTGGGCGGCAACAACGCGATCATCGTCACCGAAAACGCCGACCTGGAACTGGCCGTTCCCAGTATCGTCTTCGGAGCCGTGGGTACGGCGGGTCAGCGGTGCACATCCACGCGTCGCGTCATCGGGCACAGAAGCCTGACGTCGGCGCTGATCGATCGACTGGCCCACGCCTATGCGCAGGTGCCCATGGGCGATCCCGTAGAGGATAGCACCCTCATGGGGCCGCTGGTCACGTCCGACGCGGTGGAAGAGATGATGAAAGCCATCGAACAGGCGAAAGCCGAAGGCGGCGAAGTGATTACCGGAGGGGGCCGCCGGCCGGAGCTGGGACCGAATTTCGTGGAACCGACGATCATCCGCATGCCCGGCCAGACCGCTGTCGTGAAAGAGGAGACCTTCGCGCCGATTCTCTATATAATGGAATACGAAACCATCGAAGAGGCCATGGCCCTGCACAATGACGTGCCCCAGGGTCTTTCAAGCGCCATTTTCACCGACAGCCTGCGCCAGGCGGAGCGGTTTCTCTCCGCCGCGGGATCGGACTGCGGCATCGCGAACGTGAATATCGGCACTTCCGGCGCCGAGATCGGCGGCGCCTTCGGCGGCGAAAAGGAGACGGGCGGAGGCCGGGAGTCGGGTTCGGACGCCTGGAAGGCCTACATGCGGCGCCAGACCAACACCGTCAACTGGTCGACCGATCTTCCGCTGGCCCAGGGGATCGAGTTCGGTAGCGGCGGATCGGAAGAAGGATAGTCGGAAGAAAACTGACAGTGCTTCTCGTATCTATCACAGGGAAGGAAACTGATCACAGGGAGGACAGCTTATGTCATCCAATGGGGCTTTCATCATAGACAAGAACCTGGGCGCGCGCCTGGATGAAACCCGCGCCGACCTGACCAGGGTGACCAGCGATGGACGGGACGTCATCCCGCTGACGGACGAGCAGAAATACCTCTTCGACAAGGACGGCTGGCTCCTGATCCCCGGCGTGCTATCCGAGGATGAGTGCGCGGAGATGCGGGCGTTCTGCGAGCGGTTGCACCATGATCCGGAATCCATACCCGAAGCGGAGCGATCGGCGATCGGCGGTCCGCTGCAGAGCCTGACCGATCATCCGATGGTCGTGGGATTCATGAACGAATTCCTGGCCTATCCCGGCCTGTCCAACCAGATCTGCTACGGATTCCGGCAGGAGTCCGCCAACCTGATGTACCGGGAAGTCGGCGATGGCGACTTCGGTCCCCACAACGGAAACGGCATGCTGCGTTTTCCGGGCGACTCCCATCTCTACCGCTGCATACCGGGCAAGGCCAACTCCGCGTTGACCCGGGTGGTCTGGGAATTGAACCCGGTGGAGGAGGGGAACGGGACGCTCCTGGTGTCCGGCAGCCACAAGTCGGTCTTCCCCGCGCCGCCGTCCATTCAGTCACCGGACGCGTCGATCTGGGATCAGTACACCTGTCCCGCCGGATCGCTGATGTTCTTTACCGAGGCCCTGACGCACAGTGGACGGCCCTGGATCAATGAAAAGTGCCCGCGCATCGCCATTTTCAGCTGCTACAACTCCGTCAACGCCAGATGGCACAACTGGGATCCCCATCCGGAACTGCTCGCATCCATGCCGCCCCTGCGCCAGACCCTGTACCGGGGTGTCTACGTGGCGAACAACCTGGTCGGGGGCGAGATGCACTGAGTAATGGTTCCTCGAGTGAGAGGCGAGGAAAGGGAGGTAGATGAAAGGGTGTCGAGCCGGAAGATGAAGATTGGGAATTACGTCGGGATCTGAACGTAGTCTTCCTTCAGCACCTTGCCCAGGCAGTGCAGCAGGTAGTCGGCGTTTTCCCGGGTGAAGACCAGGGGAGGCTTGATCTTCAGGACGTTGTGCAGGGGGCCGTCGGTGCTGATCAGCACGCCGTGGTCCCGCATCCGGTTGGCCACGTAGGACGCCTGGTGGCCGCCCGGTTCCAGCGTGTCGCGACTTAAGACGAGTTCCACCCCCACGTAGAGCCCCATGCCGCGGACGTCGCCGATGACCGGATGGTCCGGCGCCAGAGCGCGAAGGCCTTCCAGCAGGTAGCCGCCCACTTCCAGGGCGTTGGCCTGCAGCCCTTCCTCCTCGATGATGTCCAGTACCGCCAGGCCGATGGCGCAGGAAACCGGGTTGCCGCCGAAGGTGTTGAAGTACTCCATGCCATTGTCGAAGGCGCCGGCGATCTCCGGCGTGGTCACCACCGCGCCCAGCGGATGGCCGTTGCCGATGGGTTTCCCCAGGGTGACGATATCCGGCGCCGCGTCCTGGGTCCTGAATCCCCAGAAATGCGTGCCCACCCGTCCGAATCCCACCTGTACCTCGTCGGCGATGCACACGCCCCCCGCTTCTCGCACGTGCCGGAAGGCCTCGTTGAAATACCCGTCCGGCAATACGATCTGGCCCCCGCAGCCGGGCAGGGACTCGGCGATGAAGGCGCTGACGCCTTTGCCACTTTCCGATATTGATTCGATGCATTCGCGCACGTGATCCGCGTACCGCGCGCCTGTTGCCGCCGAATACCCCTTATACGGACCACGGTAGGGGTCGGGCAGGGGCACTTTGTGGACGTGGGATGGCGCACCTTCGCCCCCCGGGCCGTCGAACTTGTACGGACTGATGTCGATCAGGGACGTCAGGTTGCCGTGGTAGGCGCCGTCGAGGATGACCAGGTCGCGCTGCCCGGTATAGCTCCGCGCCAGGCGGAGGGCGAGGTCGTTGGCTTCGCTCCCGGAATTCACGAAGAAGCAGACGCGGAGCGGCTCGGGAAGTGTTGCGCAGAGGCGTTCGGCGTAGTCCACGAGATTGTCGTGCAGGTAGCGGGTGTTGGTGTTCAAGACCGCCATCTGGCGGTGGCTCGCGGCAACCACCCGTGGATGGCTGTGTCCTACGTGGGGTACGTTGTTCACGGCGTCCAGAAAAGCGCGGCCTTCCTCGTCGTAGAGGTACTGCATGTATCCCCGCACGATCTTCAGGGGCCGCCGGTAGGAGATGCTGAGGGACCTTCCGATGTGCTTTCGGCGGGAGGACTGGATCGCCTGTCGCGTCCGCTGCTCCAGTGGAAAAGCGCCGCCGGGCACGCCCAGGATAGCGTTCGGGTCCGGGGACAGGCTCCGCCAGACGTTCCGTTGTCCGGGTCCGCCCACGCCGGGGAAATCCCCTTTCTTGCCCAGCATATCCGTAACGATCTGAAAGTGCAGGTGGGGCGGCCACCCACCGTTGACCGTCGGGTCGCCGAGGGAGGCGAGTCGTTCCCCTTTTTTGACCTGTCTGCCCTCGTACAGACCGGCCAGCGATTCCACACTCAGGTGTCCGTACAGCGTGTAGAACACCTGGGCATTGCCTTCCGGGTCTTCCGCGGCGTGCTCCAGGATGATACAGGGGCCGTAATCCAGTGGCTGGGTGTTATTTCGGAAGCTGTGGACCTTCCCCTCAAGCGGCGCGAAGACCGGAGATCCGGCGGGCAGGAACACGTCCATCCCCAGGTGGATGGTCCGGCGTTCGGGCATCTCGTCGCAGTCGAGGGCGAACTGTCCGGCAGTATAGACCTGGCGGGCCTCGTCGTATCGTCCGATCCCCGCCTCGGATCGGGTGGATTCCATGCGCTGGAAAATGTCTTTTGTGAGCTCGTCCACGCCAATCGAACCACCCAGGAGGGCCCGGTCCGGACTGCTCACGCTGAGATCGAACACGAGGGCGGTGGAGAGGTCCACGCCGGGGCCCATGATCGGCGCAAAGTCGCCGCGCCTGGTTGAAAGGTATGCTTCGATACCGGGTGTCTGCGGACACGGTGGCAGTCCGCAGGCGTCCCGAAACACGTATTCCGCGAAGGATGGAGAGACACCTTCCAGTTTTTCGAGGAGATCCCACGCGTTTTTTTCGCTGACGGAGAGGTAGGTGTTATCCGGCTCGGCAACCTGTTGATGGGCCGAGATGGCCACGCTCATGCACAAGCGCATCACGGCGCAGTGGTACAGCAAGCTCAGTTCCAGATCCGACATCGGGTGTTCCGCGTGGTACCCGGCAACGACGTGGGCGGCCGCCGCCAGGGGCTCGGATTTGCCGAGCATGACATAGGCGGCGGCGACGGCCGGCTCGAAGAGCGCGCAGGACTGTGCCATGTCGCCGAAATCGATCAGCCCGGCCACTTCCAGTTCGCTCGAAGCGGGGTCATCGGGGCAGGCCCGACGGACCAGGATATTCTGATCGTTGGCATCGTTGTGAATGATCTGTCGCGGCAGTGAGGAGAGATGGGGAACGACGATACCTTCATACGCTTCGCAAAACCTCATGACCAACCGGCGACGGCCGACGCCGGGGATCAGGTCTACGTACCGCCGAACGACCTCCGGTCCGTTGTCCATGTTCCAGATGAGGTCCGGTTGTTTCTCCACATGTGAGAAGTCGCGGAGCGCGCAGGTCAGCCTGCCGAGAAAGGCGCCCAGGTCCCGCAGCAGAACGGGACTGTGGGGCCTGGTTTCACAAAGCGGGCGGCCTTCTATGTATGTCAGCATCCGGACCAGGTGCCGCAGCCCGTCGCGCCCATCGATCTGCGATATGGCATTATCGTCCTTCGTCCGGCATACCCGCGGCCACTCGGTCCCGTCGATCCGTCCGCCCAGGTGATCGAGCGCGGCGTGCTGCAGCTCGAGGATACTTTGCAGTTCGCCAGCGCCGGATATTTTGAGGACGTATCGCGCGCCGTCGTCCGCCGTGAGCCGGAAGTTCTGGTCCCGCTCGCTGGGCAGTGCGCGCAGCGTGCCGGATACGCCATAGAGGGATCGGGCGAGTTCGGCAGCCTCTTCCGGAGTGAACCGGGGCCGTTTCTCGGCGATGACGGACAAATCGGACCTGCTTTAGGTTGAATTGATAGAGTTGTGGTTGTTTAATACGCGTCGCACCGGGATGCTATCCCGGGACGCTGACCCCGCACGGAAACTCATTGCGCGAAATCCAAATCCTAAGCAGTGATCGTTTACCGGGCATAATCGTCGTCGTTGTTCCCGCGCCAATCGGGGAGATACCCTTCCGAATGCCCGAATCCATAGGAGGGTCCGATCTGGTTGATCGATTTCCAGGGCCATGCCTGGCCGCCGATGAGGCGGAATTCGTCCCCTTTGCCGCAGAGCCAGTAGAACATGTGGCCCACGTAACGTGCCGATCCGTGTCCCCCGTAATCGGCGTGCCTGAAATCGAATTCGGGTTCGGCGATCCAGTCCCGCGCCGGCGGGACCGTACGCCAGTAGCTGAATTTCAGCATGTGCCGCAGGCCGGTAGCCGTGGATGCGCCGCGGCGATGCAGGATACTCTGCGAATGCAGGCCGATGGTGCCGGCGGGCCCCGAACACAGCACGCCATGCTCGTCCTGCTCTCGTCGGGTCGTGCGGATATGGGAGCCTGGCGTGACTTCGGTGGGCCCCATTTCATCGGGGGTGTCCTGGGGGAAATAGAAGACCTCGACGAAATGGACCTCCGGTCCGAACACGTGATCGGCGTCGTGGTGCCACGGCTGTGATTCCTTCGGACATTCGATCCGATGGTTGCTGACCAGCACGGGCAGTCCCACGTGGCGGCCCAGCAACGAGCGCAGCGCGCCCGTCAACACCGGGTTGAGCAGGACGTGTTCGATGAACCAGTCCTCGAGCAGAATCGAACTCGGTTCATGGGTATCCCGGATGCGGACCAGGTCGTCTTCCGTCATGCCGTCGGGCATATAGCACGGATTGACGGGTATCTTCCCGTTCAGGTAATCGCAGGTGCGCCGGTTGATCTCGCCGGGGACGATGCCCTCGAAATGAAGGTATCCTTCCCTGCAGAAGCGAAGCACCTCCGAGTCCGTGAGCGTCGGAGCGCAGTCGAACGTCCGGCGGGCCGCGTCGTAATGCATGTTTTATTCCTTGCTAATGGGTTTGTGCGGAGTCAATTTCCAATACAAACCTTTCTTGAAACCAACAATAAAATATGCAGTGCGATTTGCCGGCGGGACAAGGGTTTTCCGATCGGACGCATGCATTGCATCGAGGAGAAGGGGTTCGAAACCATGGGCATCTATGAAGACATCGGCGTGCGTCCGGTGATCAACGCCATCGGGACGGCTACGCGTTACGGAGGCGCCCTCCTGGCCCCGGAAATTCTGGAAACCATGCGCGTGGCCTCCCGGGAGTTCTGTCCCCTGGACGAACTGCATGAAAAAGCCGGGGAGAAAGTCGCGGGGATGCTTGGCGTGGAGGCGGCCTATGTCACCGCGAGCGCCGCATGCGGCCTGGTCATCACCACCGCGGCCTGTATGACGGGCACGGATCCGGAGCGGATCCGCCAGCTCCCGGACACGACCGGCATGCGTGACGAGGTCGTCGTCCAGAAGACCCACCGGATCGCCTACGACCAGGCCATTCGGCTGACGGGCGCCAAGCTGATCGAGCTGGACGATTCGGATGGCGCTCCGGTCGAGGCCATGCGGGCGGCCCTCGGCGACGGAACGCGCGCGGCGGCGGTTTTCTACCTGGGCAAAAACCTCAACAACGCCAACTCCGTCCCGTTGGAAGATGCCGTGGCCATGGCCCATGCCGTGGACGTACCCGTCATCGTCGACGCCGCCTCGGAATGCCCGCCGGTATCCACGTTGACGCGGTTCACGGAGGCCGGCGCCGACCTGGTCATATTCAGCGGCGGCAAGAGCCTCCAGGGTCCGCAATCGACGGGTCTCATTATCGGACGCAAGGACCTGATCGCCGCCTGCGCGGTAAACGGTACGCCCTTCGCCACGGTCGGCCGGCCGATGAAGGTCAGCCGGGAGGAGATTTTCGCCTTCATCACAGCCCTCGAAATCTATCTGAACCGCGATCACGAGGCGGATGCGGCGGGCTGGGAAGAAAAAGTGCGCTACATCGAAAGGTCACTGGCCGGCATACCTCACGTGTCCCTCAGCCGGTTCGGTCCGGAAGAAACCTACGCCGTGCCTCAACTCAAGGTCACCATTGATCCGGAAGCCGGATTAACCGGGGATGATGCGGTGAAAGCCCTGCTCGACGGCAACCCGAGAATCATCGTGCAGGAAAGGGGCGAGGGCGGCTTCTCCATCAATCCCCACAACCTGCAGGACGGCCAGGAGCGGATCGTGGCGGATCGGTGCCGCGAGGTGCTTGCGGGCGGCGGGGCGGCGTAATCCCGGCTTAAGCCAGGAACCGCTTAGAAACAGCGACGGAGGCGGTAGCGGGGCTTTTTTACTCGTTGATGTTGTTTGTGGTTGTATTGCTTGACGTTTACAGCATCGCGCGATAGGTTACCGGCATCCCGAGATGATCACGATACCCTTCCTTCGAATCGATATAGCGACGATTCGGGGAAGAGCAACGTATATCTTATATTTATATGGCTTTAGAACAGACCTGGTTTGTACCCGATCCCCATACGCTGTGTGAAGTCCGCCTGGACGACGAGACCGTGACCGTGCTGCGAAGGCATGGGAATCCGCAAGGCCCTCGCCTCGTCCTGAGCCACGGCAACGGACTCGCCATTGACCTGTACTATCCCTTCTGGTCTCTCCTCACCAACGACTACGATCTGATCATATACGACCAGCGAAATCACGGTTGGAACACCGTCGGCGATCAGCAGAATCACGACGTGCCCACGTTGATTCACGACCAGCGCCTGATCCTCGAAGCCATCGACATTCATTTCGGTCATAAGCCGAAAGTAGGCGTCTATCACTCCGTCTCGGCATTGATCTCTCTACTGTCCATTTCCACTTTCAAAGGATTGATTTCGTCAGGCCCGGCGATTGATTTCGCCGGACTGGTCCTTTTCGATCCGCCCCTTTGCAAGCCGGGGATCAGCCAGGTTGAATACGACGCGGCCGCGGAACAGGTCGCCGCCGCCACGAGACGCCGCGGGCATCTGTTTCAGACGGAAGAGGATTACGTGGAACTCCTCGGTTTTTCGCCCAACTTCGTTCACGTCCTGCCCGGGATTCGGGAACTCATGGCGAAGACCACACTGCGAAAGACCGAAAAGGGGGACGGATTCGAACTGCGATGTCCGCGGGAATACGAGGCCCAGATCATCGATTACTCGAGAAGCTATTCAGTGCTTGTGGATTTCAATGAACTTGCCTGCCCGACAAAGGTCATCGGGGCGGACCCCACGCTCCCTTATTCCTACCTGCCGACCCTGGACCTGCGCGACATGGTGACGATCGATTACGATTTCCTGCCCGAGACGACCCATTTCTTTCCACTGGAACAGCCGGAAGAATGCGTATCGTTGCTCCGGGAATTCCTCGAAAGCAATGGCCTGTAGCATACGGCTTGAGATCGCTGGAGCCCGTCAGCCGGCCGGGTCCGCCGCCGTGGCTTTAACGCGTACGGTGACGATATCCGTGTCGTGATACTGCTGGTGGCGTACGGATGACGCGAGGTGCCGCAGGAGCCGGAGGGAGACTTCCTGTTCGATGGACGTTTCGTCCGACTCGCCGGGCAGCATCGCGAGCCTGTCCTGGATGTTCTCGCCCCTCGGTGTAACGATGAACTCGAGCACTGCCCCGCCTTCTTCCCTGGATACGACGAGTCGCAGACTTCTCCGCTCACGCTCTTCCTGCCGGACGAGCGTCAGCAGCGCCTCTTCGCCCACGGCGTCGAGACGGTCTGCCATGGCCGCGTCCCAGCCGGACCGGGATGCGAAGTCTCCGAGGAACGACCGGATTTCGGGCAGGACGGACATGTCCAGTTCCGTCTCCATCCGATAACGGCGGTATCCCGTGGCGCTGAGCGCCAGGTTGAGGAGAATGGCGACCAGGCCGCCCGCAGTCATGCCGTTCCGGAACAGGCCGCCCGCGAACTGCGAGACGAACTCCGGGTAGATCAGTTCATACTGGAAACTGAATCCCACCAGGAAGGCGGCGCCCACGATGAAGCCCTTGTTCTTGTCGAGTCCGTCCTGGATGACGATCTTGAGTCCGACGATGAAGAGCATCGCCAGAAGCACCATGAAGTACGCCGCGAAGACCGCGTCCGGAATCGCCAGGACCACGGCGAACGCCCTCGGCAGGAACACGAGCGCCACGAAAGCGGCGCCGGCGAAGAGACCTGCCGTTCGGGCGGCGACGCCGGTGATTTCTATGAGCGGCACGCTGGTCGTGTAGGTCGTGCCCGGCACGGTTCCCGCGAGTCCGGAGAGGAAGGATCCCACGCCGTCGACGGTCATGGCGCCCTGTATCGATCTGTAATCGACCGCCCTGGACTGTCGCCATGAGATGCGCTGGATGGCGACGCAACTGCTGATCGTACGGAGCGAGACGATCACCGCCACTAGCAGAAAACCCGGGATCAGCACCCAGAAATCACCCCCGAAATCAAGGTTGAATCCCGGCCAGACTATCGCGGGCAGGTTGATCCAGTCCGCCCCGGCCACTCTATCCACGTCGTACAGTCCGAAGAAGCCGCCAACCACGGTGCCGGCGGCCACGCCGATGATCGGCGCCCAGAGACGCAGCTTCGCGGGACCTTTGAGACTAAAGCCGGAGATGATGACCACGGTCGCCGCGGCGCTGAGGACGGCGCCGGGTGACAACTTCCCATCCGGCGTCGACGACAGCATATCGCCCATCACGGGCATCACCGTAATCGGGATCAACATGATCACCGTGCCTGAAACCGTGGGCGTGAGGATGCGCTGGAACAACGACAGCCGCCACGAAAGCGCTATCGGGACCAGGGAGGAAATAACGACCAGTACGGCGAGCAGGGCTGGACCGCTTGCGGCCAGAGCTTCGATGCATATGGATATGTACGCCGCCGACGTGCCCATGACCAGGAGATGGCCCGAACCGATCCGGCCGTAGCGTAGCGCCTGCAGCATCGTGGTCGCGCCGCAGATCGCGACCGAGGCGAACACGGCCCACGCGACGTAGTCTTCCGGCTGGGCCGCGGCCCGCATGACGATCGTGGGGATGATCATCACCGCGGCGATATTGAGCAAGGCCAATTGCAGTCCGAGGCCGAGCGCGAGCGTCGTCGGAGGACGTTCATCCGGTTGATATCGCAAGCCCGATCGAATGACGGATCCGCCAGCATTCATTTGGAAGTTTCTCCCGGCTGCCGCCTGCGTATTGTCCGTATGATTTTCTTTATTCTTTTTGTTGATTTTAAAATATCCGGACGTTATACTATAACCGGTAATCTCAGTCAATCCGTAATCGTTTGTTCCCTTATGGAAAGGAAGATGTCTATGGCTACGACCGCTGATCGTATCAGAAAGCTCATTGCGGACAACCTGGAAGTTGACGGGCAACCCATCGCGTTGCCGGATGATCTCAACATCAGCCTTTCGGAGGCCGGCGTTTCCTCCGTTGACATGCTGGCGTTCGCAAAGATCGTTGCCGAAGATTTCGGCGTGGAATTCACCGCGCAAGATTGTGTGGACGTCAAGAGCGTAGCGGAACTTGTCCGGCGCCTGGACGCCGCCACCTGAGCATGTCTTACAACTGAAGCGCGCGGATCTCAAGCCCGTCTGCTACTTCGTCCACGAACGCGCAGACGGGCTTCTTGCGTTCGAAATAACCGTCAGCGCTTAGCCGATCCAGAAGCGCCTGCGCTGGAACGGATAGCCGGGCAGGGAGCGCCTGCGACGGGATTCGCCCGCGAACAGTCCTTCCGGGGATATCGGCAAACCGATATCGTAGGCCGTCTTCGCCGCCTGAAGGAATCCGTCGCCTTCTTCCTCATCGGCTCCATCGGAAGAACGAGAAAGACTGCCTAATAAAGCGGGAGCCGCGGCGGCTACACCCGCCGGCACCTCCGGCCACGCTTCGGTCAGATCCACCGCGAACTCCGATCCCGGCCCAATCTCTATCAGCGTATCCACGGCAAGACCGGCCATGTTTCGAGCCGCGGCGCTTGCAACATGGCCCACGAGCGTCTGATGAAGCCATCGGTCTAAGTCCAGCACGTCCGCCGCCCCTACCTCGTTTCCTGTAGCGCCGCTGACGATGGCGAGCGACGGTGTAGATACGTTTATCCCATCCAGCCTGGCCAACGCTGCTTCCACCGGTACTTCTTCAGAACGGTTTTCGTCCATGGCCCTGACGGTCTCCCCGCGGGCCAATGCGATGCGGAGCCCCTCATCGAGGGTAAACGCTCCGGCAGTCTGCGCGGCGGCGATCTCCCCGACACCGCGGCCACACACCACTCCGGGTCGTACATCCAGGCTGGACCACAAGGCCGTGACCGCGCACTGGAGCGAATAGGCCGCTGGATCCGTCCAGGCCGGACCGTTGACCGGTTTCTCCGTCCCGTCCCCGTCAAACAGGGGATCCAGCAGGGAGGTGTCCGTTTCGTTGCGAAACAGCGCTTCGCAGTGATCCAGGAAGCCTCGGACAACGGGTTCCGTGTCATACAGACCCTTAGCGATATCCCGCCACCTGCCGTCCCATCCATCATATACGAAAGCCGCCTTCCGTCTGGCCGCGGCCACGTTTATCCAGTTCGTCTCGACGGACGCTGATGGCGCTTCGTTCGAAGCGAGTTCTTCCAGCCCCTGGCGAAGTGTAGCGATATCGCGAAACACCACGCCGGACCGGCAATTGAAATGGCTTCTTCCGATGCTCGCGGTCCAGGCCATATCCGCCAGGAACTCCTCTTCCGATTCCTCGTTCGAACCGGTCGCGAGACATCGATCCAGCCAGGACAGGTAATTTCCGGAAAGTTCCATGAGCGCCGCGGGATTCTTGCCCGAGAGCGGCAGGAGGCGGTTTGCCCGCGTCCGGGGACGCAGGTCCTCCCATTGCGGTTCAGGGACGCCCGCAGGCAGCTTCACCGCGACGGTTTGCCGGGTGCCGGTCACCCTGAACCCCGTTTCGGCGGACTGCGCGCCGTCGGCGCAAGTCCCATAGCTCTCGACCACCACGTGGGCGTTTGCTCCGGATACGCCGAAAGCGCTGACCGCCGCGCGATGCGGCCGATCGGGATAAGTTGGCCAGTCCGCCGCTTCCGACACCACTCGCACGGGAAGTCGATCCCAGTCCACGTTCGGGTTCGGTTTTTCGAAGTGCAGTTGTTTCGGGATACGCTGACGGTGCATTGCCATGACCGCCTTGATCAGTCCGGCGAGGCCGGCAGCGGACTCGAGATGACCGATATTGGTCTTTACCGATCCGATTAGCAGGGGTCGGTCCGATGCGCGTCCTCTTCCATAGACCGCGGCGGCCGCCTGCACCTCGATCGGGTCGCCCAGCGCCGATCCGGCCCCGTGGGCTTCCAGATAGTCCACTTCCGCCGGATCGACGCCCGCCTGCGTAAGCGCGTCTTCGATCACTCGTTCCTGCGCGGGACCGTTGGGCACCGTGGGACCCGCGGTCGCGCCGTTCTGGTTGACTGCCGAACCCCGGATCACACCCCAGATGCGGTCTCCGGCCGCTTGCGCCGCGCTCAGTCGTTTCAGTACGAGTACGCCGCAGCCTTCACCGCGCACGAAACCGTCCGCCCTGGCGTCGAAGGCGCTGCAGCGGCCTTCATGGGACAGCATGCCCAGGTACGCCATTCCCGCCGTCAAATCGGGGGACAGCACCGTATTCACGCCGCCGGCAAGGGCCATGTCCACTTCTCCGAGACGAAGGCCGGCCACGGCCTGGTGAACGGCGAACAGCGCGGAGGCGCAATTCAACTCCAAGGGTATCGCGGGACCTTCCAGGCCCAACAAGAAGGATACCCGGCTCACCGCGAGGCTCCTGTTGGTACCCAGGTAATCGACACTATCTCGCCTGTCCATCATCAGATCACGGTAATCGCTGGAAGAAATGCCCGTGTACACGCCTGTACGCGAACCCCTGAGCCGGTCGGGATCGATTCCCGCGTCATCCAGCGCGTGCCAACTCGTCTCCAGCAGCATGCGCTGCTGAGGATCCATACTGCGCGCTTCCAGTGGCGATACCCTGAAGAATCTGGCATCGAACCGGTCGATGCCGTCAATGAATCCCCCGCGACGCCAACCTTCGTCGCCCTGGTCCGACTCGTTTGACGGAACGATCCCAGATCCGGCGTCGGGACGGGCATCCGTCACGGCATCCGCACCATTTTCCAGCATGCTCCAGAAGGTGTTCAGGTCCGATGCGCCGGGGAAGCGACAGGCCATGCCTATGATGGCAATGCCTTCGTTGTCGGTCCGTGGCACGGTTCCGCTCCCGGGCCCGGTTGTCGCCACGGGATCGGCGGCAGCTTCGCTCCCGGATTCGGTTGGCGCCACGGGATCGGTGGCAGTTTCGCTCCCGGCGCCGTCTCCGGTTTCAAGACCGTCGCTATCCAGTTCGGCGTCGCCGATCTCGTCGACCAGGTGCGCTACGAGCGACGAGATATCCGGATAGTCGAAAACCAGGGTGTTGGGCGCCGTATAGCTGCCCGCAAGCGCCCGGTTCACCCGGTTCCGAAACTCCACCGCCATGAGCGAATCCATGCCCAGGTCGAAGAAGCCGACGTTCGAGGCCGGCGTCGTCGGCAGACTCAGTACCGCCTGGACTTCCTCCTGCAGGAAAGACAGGATCAGGTCCTCCCGTTCCGCCGCCGGGGTCTCCCGGAGCCGGGGGAGCAGTTCTTCAGACAGTCCTGGCGTATCGTCGCTATCGGTATCGAGGGCCGACAGGATCTCACTCAGCAAAGGCGGACGGCCGTCGCCGGGTTGGTCGAAGACGGACCAGTCCCTGGCCAGCACCACACCGGTCGCTCCATCCTCCCGCAGAAGCCGTTCGAACGCAAGGAGACCCTGCTGCGGCGTGATCCATTCGATCCCGGTCGCTTCGACCCGCTGGGCAATGCGTTCCCGCTGTTCCTCGGCTTCACCGATCTCGGACCAGGCGCCCCAGGCGATGGCCTGTCCGGGCAGGCCCAGCGCGCGCCGGTGCGCGGCGAGTTGATCGAGAAATGCGTTGGCGGAAGCGTGGTTGGACTGCCCGGGGTTTCCAAGGACCCCGGCTACGCTCGAAAACAGGACGAACATGTCCAGGTCGAGGTGCTCGGTTGCCCGGTGCAGATGCCAGGCCCCAAGCGCTTTCGGCCGTACCACGCTCTCGAACCGTTCCCAACTCTGGTTCCCGACTGCGCCGTCCGCCAGCACGCCCACGCTATGGATCACGCCGGCAAGGGGCGGCAGTTCGCTGCCAATCCGCTCGAACATCGCGTCAACCGCGGCCGGGTCGGTCAGGTCCGCGAGTTCGACCTGCACCGTGACGCCGCGATTTTGGAGTGCGGAAATCGTTTCCCCGGCTTCCGGGTCCGGGTCTCTTCGACCGTTCAGCACGATGGTCCTCGCCCCGTGATCGGCGAGCCATTGCGCTACGGCACACCCGATGCCGCCCAGACCGCCGGTGACCAGGTAGGTGCGATCCTGCCGCAGCCCGCCCGCCCGAAGCGGCGGCGCGGCCAGGATGATTTTCCCGATATGTCTCGCGCCGCGCATGAACGCCATGGCGGAACGTGTTTCAGACATCGGCCACACGGCGTGGATCAGCGGCTTCAATTCACCCGCCTCAAGCCTGCGCATCACCTGCCTCAGGGCGGCCCCCGGCCGAGCGGGATCCTGCGTTTTGAGCACATCGAGTTCCAGGATGGAGTAGGCCACGTCCGGACGCGTCTCGGCCATCTCTTCGGGGCTCAGGATGTCCCTTCGGGCCAACTCCACGAAGCGTCCCCCCTGTGCGAGACAGGAAAGGCTCGCTTCGATGAAGCCTTCTCCGGTAAGGCTGTTTACCACAACGTCGACGCCCGTGCCTCCTGTAACTTCGAGGATCTCCTCTCCGAAGGCTGTCTGGCGGCTGTCGAAGACGTGCTTTACGCCCAGCGACCGCAGGTACGCCCGTTTCGGCGCGCTCGCGGTCGCGAAGACCTCCGCACCGGCGGCCTGGGCCAGCTGGATGGCCGCCAGGCCCACGCCGCCCGCCCCGGCGTGAACCAGTACCCTGTCACCGGTTTCCAGCCCGGTAAGCTCGAAGGAAAGGGCCGCCGTTACGAATACCTCGGGCATCGTCGCCAGGGCCGCGGTCGGCAGCTTCGGTGGGGCGGGCGCCACCAGTTCTTCCAGGGTGACGGCCTCCGCGCCCATGGCGCCGAAGGCCAGGCCGACCACGCGGTCTCCAGGAGCGACCGTGGTCACCTCGGAACCCACCTCACGGATCCGGCCGCAGAATTCCGATCCGAGATGTCCTCCCGGCACCAGGCCGATCGCACGGAAGACATCCAGAAAGTTCAGTCCGCATACGTCGACCGAAACCCGGACTTCGCCGGGCTCCAGGGGATGCGCCTGCCTGGGTTCGGCATGCAGTTCCTCGAGCGCACCGGCTTCATCCTGTACGAGTTTCCAGTCCGCATCTTCGGGCAGGGACAGGCGCTCCACACCGTCTTCGGCCCGGACCAGGCGGGCGACGAGGCGGCGGTCACCACGGCGGGCGATGTCCGTTTGGTGATCAGGGAAGAGCAGTTCCTGGACCAGGTCGTCGGCCGGCTGCGCGGCATCGGGATCGAGATCGATCATCCGGGGCCGCATGTCGCCCGCTTCCCGGGCCAGTACTCTGCCGAAGCCCCAGAGCGCGGCGCCGGCGAGCTGGCCGCCTCGCTCGCGCTCGAGGATCTGGCCTCCCCGGGTGACGAACCAGGTTCCACCGGACGGCGTCGCGTCGGCGTCCGCCGCGCCCTGGACGAGGGCGAGCGCACTCGCCAGCCCATGTCTCAGGTCCTCCGCCATCTCCGGGGTGGTTGCCCCTGGTCCGTGGCCGTCGAGCGCTTCGAGATGCACGATGCCTGCCAGCGGTGGATCGCCCGGCAGGTCCGAGAAGAAGGCGCTCCAGGATTCCCGCGAGTCGCGTTCCACGGTTCGCCTGACGACTCCGAGCCCATCGCCTGAGGATTCCTCGTCCCGTATTGTCCCATCGGGAGCGTCCCCGCCCGACGCGTCCCCGCCCGACACGAAGTCCTCGCCCGCCAGCACGACCGTCTGGTTTTGCGCCGCGAGTTCCATCGCAACCGACTCGCCCAATCCGCCCCGGTCGGCCGCCACCACCCACACACCGCCCGGCAGGATCACCTCCGCCGGTCCGCTGGCCACGATCACCCCGCGGTCGGGCAGGCCGGTTTCTTCCGTTCGGTCTACCCCCACGACCTCCGCTTCCGCCATTCCGACGTCAAGCAGCGCCTGCCGCCACACATCGGGGCCCGCCAGGGCGTGATTCGGCCGGTAGCGGTCGGCGAACCGCCACCAACCGTCGAGCTGCCCGAAGATCAGATCCATCCAACCCCGTTTCCGCTGGTTCTCGAGCGCGATGAGTTGGCCGGAAGGAGCGAGCAGCCGGCGGCAATGATCGAGCGTCTCGTTCAGGTATTGCGTCGCATGGAGCACGTTGGCGGCGATGACCACGTCGTATCCGTGCAGGTCGAAACCCTGGGCAATCGGATCCTTTTCGATATCCAGCACGCGGTACTCGATGGCATCCGCTTCGTCGCTGAAACGGGACTGGGCTTCCGCGAAGAAGCCCGCCGAAATATCCGTATAAGTGTAGTCGTAACTGCCGGGGCGAAGCTTGGGAAGGATGCAGGCAGTCGCCGAGCCGACGCCCGCTCCGACTTCGATCACCTTGAGCCGCCGCCCTTCCGGCAAGCCGGCGACGATCATCTCGACCACGTCACCCATCATCAGGTTCGCGGCTTTCCACACCGGCGCCTTCATATAGAGATCGCCGGCACGCGGTTCTTCATCGCCGAACAGCAGGGACAGCGGATCCTCCTGACCGCGCAGCACCTCCGGCAGGGCGCCGGCACATCGACGGAACAGGGCGATCTCGCTGGCGCCGTGGGGATGCAAAGTGGTCAACCGGGCCGCACGTTCCGCGGGGTCTGCCGACAGGCCTTCCGGGAGCGGGTCACCGGACCCCACCGCCACGATGAATCCGTCATCCGTCTTTTTCAGTACGCCCGAATCCGACAGCAGGTTCAGCATCCGTTGGAAAAGGTGCCTGTGCTCGTCGAGAACGCCCAGCTGCCGCCGCAGGCTTTCAGCTTCTATGCGTGATCCCGCCGTTCGCTCCCAGCCGAGGCGTTCCAGGTTCGAGAGCGCAGAAGACCACGCCAGTTGCTCCAGGTCGTTCTGCAGGTTCGTATTCTCGTGTGGCTCGACGCCTTCGGCGGCCAGGTACGTCGCGAAGATCGGCGAGTTGTCCTCCACGTCGGAAGGTGTTCGGAGGAAGTCGGCCGGCGGCATGCCCGGCAGAAGCGCCTGCTCGCGCCACACGATGTCGTAGAGGAGTTCGTCCAACCCTTCCGTGTCCGTGATCAGCGTCGCCTGCGTCGCGCGCTTCACCGTGTATCCGGTCAGTTCTCCCAGGGGAGTCCCTTCGGTGTCGCATATCGTCATATCCGCCGTAAAGACTTCGGAAGTCCCGCCGCTTTCCACCTCCGGATCCTGGTCCGATGTGCGGTGCCGCATCCGGACGTGGCAGAAAACCCGCTCAGGCCATTGTCCTGCGAGCCGGAGCCGTTCCCATCCGAAGGGCAGATAGGTGGATCCTTTGTCGGCTCCGGTAGATTCCCTCGCGGTCGCCATCACCTGGAAACAGCCGTCGAGCAGTAGCGGATGCGGGTCAATGCCACTTTGATCGATGCCTGCGGGCAGCACGACCTCGGCGAGGGCTTCGCCTTCTCCTGACCAGGCCGCCTGAAGGGTGCGGAACGACGGACCGAATTCGATCCCGACTTCCGCTTTTGCCCGGTAGAGGGCGGACACGTCCTCCAGCGCCAGGCTCGCTTTCAACCCGGCAACGTCCTGGTTCGGCGTTGCTTCGCCGTTCGTGGCCGACACCCGCGCCTCCGTGTGCAGCTTCCACTCGTCTTCATCGGAACGCTTACTGAGGATGCGTACGCGGCGCGCGGGTTCGTCCGAGGGAGCGTCGAGCAGAATCTGTACGCGCACGCCTGCCGCCATCGTACTGTCCGAGTCGTCCTCTTCCGGGAGGATCAGCGGACTGTGGAGCTGCAGGTCCTCGATAACCGGAACCTCGATACCCTCTTCGGAAGCCGCGGCGGCTGTCATCGATCCGAACAGGGCGCCTGGAACCACGAAACGGCCGAATACCCGGTGATCGTTCAGCCAACTCGGATCCGAGGGGAACAGTTCCGTGTCGAAGGCGACCTCTCCGCTGGCGGATTCGTGCCGCGTGCCCAGCAGCGGATGGCCCACCGAGGGGCGCTGCCGCCTTGCCGCTCCGATCCACTGGCGTTCGCGCTGAAAGGGATAGCCGGGTACCGAAATCCGGCGCCGCTCCTCTCCGCAGAAGAGCTTCGACAGAGCAACCGGCAACCCGAGTTCGTAGGCCCGCGCGGTGGCGACGGTAAACGCGCCCCTCGCTTCTTCTGGCGCTTCTCGGGACGGCCGCAGCAGACTCGCAAGCACGGCGGGTGGCCCGCCGGAATCCGGTGCGTCCGGCCACGCCATGGATACCATTGGACCCAGCACCGCATGGGGTCCTACCTCGATCACCGTTCCGATTCCGAGGTCCGCGAGCGTTGCTATCGCCTTGCGGAAGGCTACCGGTTCGCGGGTCTGCCGGCGCCAGTACGCGCCGTCGAGTTCCTGCCCTTCACCCACGAGGGAGCCGGTCATGCTACTTATGTACGGTGTTAACGGCGGTTGCGTCCGTATGCCGGAAACGGCCTCTCCAAGGTCGTCCAGCACAGGATCCATCATGGCGCTGTGGTAGGCGGGACTCTTCCTCAACAGCCGTACGCGGAAGTCTTCCCGCTCGAAACGGGAGAGGATCGCTTCGACCTGATCGGCAGGTCCGCTCACCACCTGGTGCGCACCGTTGTCCGCCGCCACGCTGATCCCGACTCCGGCAATGGTTTCGTTGTGGTCCGCCACCGCCGCCGCCACCCGGTCCGCAGGCGCGAAAATCGCCGCCATCGCCCCCTCCCCGGGAAGGGCCGCCATCAACGCTCCGCGGATGGCCGCGAACCGCAACCCGTCCTCCAGCGAATAGACTTCCGCCGCCTGCGCGGCCGCGATTTCTCCGAGACTGTGGCCGAGGACCACGTCCGGGCGGATACCTATGCTTGCCCATTGGGCGGTCAACGCGCACTCCAGCGCATAGATCGCCGGCTGCTTCCAGACCGGGTCGTCGAGATCGGGTGGGAGAACGGACTCGGCGGATCGCCCGGTCCCGGCGGACCGCCCGAACATCGCATCGAGCAAAGAACCGTTTCCGGACTCGCGAAGCAGCGCGTCGCAGTGGTCGAGGACGGCCCGAACGATGGGTTCGCTCTCGTAGAGTTCGGCGCCCATCCCTACCCACTGACTGGCCTGCCCGGTGTACAGGAAAGCGACCTTGCCGGCTGCTATTTCACCATCGTCCGATCCCGGTCCGGTATCGGCCTCCGTAAGCTCACCGAGGCCATCCCGAAGCGAACCCGCGTCCCGAAATACCACGCCCGCCCGGTGCTGGAAGTGGCTTCGCCCCACGCCCGCGGTCCATGCCATGTCGGCAAGCAGCGGATCGGAGGCGTCCCCGGTGGACAGATCTTCGGCATGTCCGTCCAGCCACTCCACGTAGCGGTTTGCGAGTGCGCGCAGCGCCGCGGGCGATTTGCCGGACAGTGGGAGAAATCGAGTTTCGCGCGGCCCGATCCCGCGCGGTTCGGTCGTATGATCGGGAATCGGCGCTGGTAACGTGACCGTCACTTGCCGCGGTGATCCGGTGGGCGAAGGCCCAGGTTCGGCATCCTTCCGGCCGTCGTATCCCTCCACGACGACGTGCGCGTTCGTCCCCGACCACCCGAACCCGCTCACCCCCGCCAGGCGGGCGCGCCCAGGGCGTAAAGGCCACTCCGTCGGCTCTGAAGTCACCTGGAGAGGCAGCCGATCCCAGTCCAGCTCAGGATTCGGCGTTTGGAAGTGGAGCTGTTTCGGAATCATGCCGTGTTGCATCGCCAGCACGGTCTTCATCAGGCCCGCGGCGCCCGCCGCCGGCTCCAGGTGTCCGATGTTGGTCTTGACCGAGCCGACCAGCAACGGACGGTCCGCTTCGCGTTCCCTGCCGTATGCGGCGGCCAGGGCCAGCGCTTCAATGGGATCGCCCACTTCCGTGCCTGTACCGTGCGCCTCGACATAGTCCACTTCCGAAGGTTGGACACCCGCACGGGCGAGTGCCTGCTCGATCACCTTTTCCTGCGACGCCCCGTTCGGCACAGTAAGGCCCGGACTGGCGCCGTCCTGGTTCACGGCCGACCCGCGGATCACGGCCCAGATGCGGTCGCCATCGGCTTCCGCCTCTTCGAGCCGTTTCAGGACGACGATTCCGCATCCTTCACCGCGTACGTAACCGTTCGCCCCGGCGTCGAAGGTCGCACACCGGCCGTCCGGCGAGAGCATGCCGGCGTTGGCCCGCAGTTCGAGCAGCCTGCCGGAGAAAATCGCGTGAACCCCGCCTGCGAGCGCGAGGTCCGCATCGCCCCGCTGCAGTCCCGTCACGGCCTGGTGCATGGCGACCAGTGAAGACGAACAGGCCGTGTCCAGCGCCATCGCGGGTCCCTCAAGTCCCAGGACATAGGCGACCCGGCCGATGGCCGTGTTGAAGGACGTCCCGGTGACCGTGTAGAGGCTTGCGGCGGGTTCGGACGTTTCACCCGTTCCCAGAATCAGGTTGCGGTAGTCGTAGTTGCTGATGCCCGCGTAGACGCCCGTGCGGCTGCCCTTCAGACCTTCCGGATCCATCCCGGCATCCTCGAGCGCCTGCCAGCTCACCTCGAGCATCATGCGTTGCTGCGGGTCCAGCCGTTCCGCCTCAACGGGAGAGATACGGAAGAACGGCGCGTCGAAGAGGTCCAATTCGTCGAGGTAGGCGCCGAACCGGCAGGACGAGTTCGGCACGCCTGAATCGGGAAACAGTTCGCCCACCCGTCCCACACCGGAACCGGGCTCGCCCTCAATGACGGCGTTACGGCCTTCTTCGAGCAGGCGCCAGTAGGAGGGCAGATCGGGGGCCTGCGGGAATCGGCAGGCCATGCCGACCACGGCGATCGGTTGACCAGACTCTGTGGGGTGCGGTTTCCGCATCTTTAAATCTCCGGTAACTTCGCTGTTTGGGCCGTTCGACGAACCTGACGACATGATCGTCCCTTTCTTCGGTTGTATCAGGTTTCGAGGTGTTTCCTGTTTCCGAGCCATTCGACGGGGTCTTCGGCAAGCTGTTTAACCCGCCGAAGGAACCTCGCGGCCGGTGCGCCATCCACGATCCGGTGGTCGAAGGTCAGGCTGAGCGCCATCATGCGGCGAACGCCGGTCTCCCCGCTCGATTCGTCGACAACGACCACCCTCGGTGCCGCCCGCCCGAGCCCGATAATCGCGCACTGGGGATAATGTATGATCGGGGTGAAGGCGTCGACGCCAAACATGCCCAGGTTGGTCAGGGTGAAGGTCCCGCCCTCGATCTGGTCGAGCGTGAGTTCGCCGGCCTGCGCAGCCTGGATCAGGCGCTTCGATTCCGTGGAAATCTCCTTGAGCGATTTGCCGGGCACGTCCCTGATCACGGGCGCGATCACCCCGCCTTCGGTGTCCACCGCGATGCCGATGTGAATCCCGTCGTTCAGCACCACACCGTCGCGCCAGGACGCGTTCATGACCGGATGCTCGGCGAGGGCGACGGCGGCGATCCCGGCCATGAGGTCGTACCAGGACGGCCGGAAGCCGTCCTCGAAAAACGACGAAAGGGCGGTGACGTCCGCCTCGGTGTGCAGGGTGACCGGCGCCGTGGTCCGGTGGGCTTCGGCCATTCGGCGGGCGATGACCTGCCGCATGTCGCCCTGTACGGCGGCTTTTCCGTCCGCCCCATCCGTCGCGGCTTCGAGGACGTCCCGTTCCACGATCCGGCCCGATCGTCCGCTTCCTTTAAGCATCCGCCAGTCGATTCCCGCGGTCTCGGCCGCGCGGCGGGCCCGAGGACTGATGGCGGGTACGTCCTGTTCGCGGAGGGTACCCGTGGCGGCTCCGGCGGTCGGCACAGTGTCGCGTGAGTTGTCCGGCGCGCGTCCGGTCGGATCGTGACCGGGCTCGGCTCCGTTCCCGGGAAGTGCCGCCACGCTTTCGCTTGGCCCATCGTGCCCCCGGTCGGCGTTCGGATCAAAGGCCTCCAGTTCGGCTGCGGCTACGATGTAGCCCAGCAGGGTGCCCACCGGCACGGTCTGACCCGGGGGCGGCGAAGCGTTCGGGATCTTCAGGATACCCGATTCAAAGGACTCGATTTCCGCCGCGGCCTTGTCGCCTTCGATCGTGCACACCATTTCGCCCTGACGAACGGTATCTCCGTCCTGTTTCAGCCATTCGACCAGCGTGCCTTCTTCCATGTTCCAGCCCAGCCGGGGCATGACGATTTCGTAGGGCATAAGTCGTTCCTATTCCGCGAGCAGTTCGCGGACAGCCTGTTCGATCGACGCCCGGTCCGGAACGACGGCCTGCTCGAGGGAAGGACTGTAGGGCGTGGGCACGTGGGCGCCGTTCAGCCGCATGATGGGCGCGTCGAGTTCGTCAAAGCCGTGTTCCGTCACATGGGCGGAGATTTCGGCGCCGATCCCGCAGGGCATGAAGGTCTCGTCCACGATGAGCAGCCGGCCGGTCTTCCGCACGGACTCGAGGATGGTTTCCGTGTCCAGCGGCGCTACGGTGCGCGGATCGATGATCTCCAGGGAAACCCCTTCGCCGGAGAGCTCTTCGGCGATCTGCAGGGCATGGTGGACCATGACGGTCAGCGCCACGACCGTGGCGTCGGTCCCTTCCCGTGCCACCGCGGCCTGTCCGAAGGGCACCCTGTGCTCGCCTTCCGGGACGGGCCCTTTCAGGTTCAGCAGGTGCCGGTGCTCCATGAAGAAAACCGGGTCCTCGCTGCGCAGCGCCGTGGCGAACAGGCCCTTCGCGTCCGCGGGATTGGACGGCAGCGCCACGCGGAAGCCCGGGATGTGGACGAAAAGGGGATAGTAGCTGCCGGAATGGTGGGTCGCCGCGGAGTGGCCAATGCCGATGCAGCCCCGGAGGACCATGGGCATCTTCAGGCGGCCGTTGCTCATGTACTGCATCTTGGAGGTCTGGTTGATCAGTTCGCCCAGACCGTCGAGGATGAAATCCGTGAACATGAAGTCCACCACGGGCCGGGTCCCGGTCATGGCCGCCCCGGTGCACATCCCGATGAAGCCCCGCTCGCAGATGGGCGTGTCGCAGAGCCGCACGGGACCGTGCTTTTCGTAGAGACCGGCCGTGGTCTCGAAATTGCCCCCGCGTTCGCCCGCACCTTCGCCGACCACGAATATGGTGGGGTCCGCGTCCATGGCGTCGGACAGCGCTTCTCGTGCGGCTTCCGTAAAGGTACGTTCGGTCATGCCGTTACAGGTCCCTGAGGTCGAGTCGCCCCGATGAGGCCGCCACGGCGCGGCCGGTGTGCCCTTCGGTCATGTCGTCTCCCGGTAGACGTGGCTGGGTGCCGTGCCGCCGTCGGGCCATGGCGCGGCGGCCGCTTCCCGCTCCGCTTCATCGACTTCCGCCCGGACGTCGGATTCGATCCGGTCAAGATCAGATTCCGGCACCGTTCCTTCGGAGAGGATCCGGCTTCTGAACCTCGAGATGGGGTCCTTCTCCCGCCACTCGGCCACTTCTTCCTCCGTGCGGTACACACCAGTGGGACTCATGCCTTCGGCATGGGGGCGCGTGCGGTAGGTCCGGGCCTCGATCAGGGTCGGACCTTCCCCCGCCCTGGCCCGTCGAATGGCTCCTGTGGCCGCTTCGTGCACGGCCAGCACGTCGTTGCCGTCGACCCCGATGCCCGCTATGCCGTATCCGGATGCGCGCGATGCCACGTCCGGGTTCCTTGAGGCATAGGAAAAGGGTACTTCCGTCGCGTACAGGTTGTTCTCGCAGACGAAAAGGACGGGCAGGTCGTAGATGGCGGCGAGATTCAGCCCTTCGTGAAAGGCCCCGTTCCCCACGGCGCCGTCGCCGAAGAAGGCCACGCCTATACTACCGTTCTCCAGCAGTTTGGCACTATATCCGGCCCCGGCGGCCTGCAGGATGCAGGGGCCCACGATCCCGCTGGTCCCCATGAGACCGATCTCGGGAGCGAAGAGATGCATGCTGCCGCCCCGGCCGTGGGAGATCCCGGTCTCGCGGCCGTACAGTTCGGCGATCAGCGCGGCCGGTGACACCCCCTTGGCCAGCGCGTGGCCGTGGCCCCGGTGCGTGCTGAAGACCGCGTCGTCATCGGTCAATCCGGCGCATACCCCGGTGGCGACGGCTTCCTCCCCGACATAGGTGTGGCACGCGCCGTGGATCAGGCCGGCCATGAAGGACCTCGCCAGCCGTTCTTCCACCGTCCGGATCGTGAACATGGTCCGGTACAGCCATCGGTGGAGCTCGAATCTTTCCCCGCGATCGCCGTGCATAAGGATCTCCGGCTAAAAAACTTGCCTGTTGAACAGGCGCCTTTAAATTGGGTCGTGAGTATTCCATAATACAGACAGATCTTCCTAAGTGGCAAGGGTGATTTTAGCCTTCCCGGTAGATCGAAAAAAGAGGACTAGAGCATGTCCGCGGTACCGTCGGAAACGCAGGGCGGATTGAACGTCGAAGAGGTCGGGCTGTTTCACGACCAGGGGTTCCTGGTGGCCGGCCAACTGCTTGACGACGACCACGTCGAAGTGCTGCGGGCGGAGTACGACCGCGTGTTCGAGACCGCGCGCGAAAGCGGCCGTTACCGAAACCTTTCCATCGACGACACGGAAGACAAACACCGGAAGAAAAAAGCCCGGTCGCAGATGTTGCAGATCATGCAGATGTGCGAGCGCAGCATCGAATTCAGAAAACTGTTGTACCACGAGCCCATACTGGACGTCGTCGAGTCCCTGCTCGGACCCAATATCCAGCTGTTCCACGACCAGGCGCTGTACAAACCGCCCCGGCAGGGCGGCCCGGTCTTCTGGCACCAGGACAACGGCTACTGGCAATGCACTCCCGCCAATCTGGTCAGTTGCTGGCTCACCCTGGACGACGTGGACGTTTCGAACGGGGCCATGCACCTGATTCCGGGCTCGCACCGGCACTTGGTTTCCCACGAACGGTCGGCCGAGACCAGCGCCCTCCTCGATCTGGGCGAAAAGGCGGCATCAGAACGGGCGACCGTCGTCGACCTCCCCGCGGGCGGGGCCATGTTCCACCATTGCCAGACCATGCACCACACCCCGGCCAATGTCACGGACCGGCAGCGCCGTGCCTTCGCCATCCACTACATGACGCCCGGCACGAAGCGCATGCGGGACGGGGCGTACATCGATGTTTCCTTTTCGCACCCCATGCTGCGGATGAGGGTATAGGGATGTCTGCGGAGTGGTGAGCAAATCGAGGAGTTTTTAGTGACTGAAAACAACCGGTGGGAGCCCCTCGCCCCTGACGTGGAATCCATCCTGGCCGCCGAAAGCGATCCGCTCCTGGCCCTGTCGGAGGGCCGGGTCCCCGCCATCATATGCCGCCAGGCCTATTCGCCCGTCCATTGCCAGGCGCTGATAAAGCGGTTTATCGACCGCGGGCTGATGCGGGATCCCGACGATCCGGCGGCGGCGGAGAGAGACAACCGCACGCGGATCGACATCGGGACGAGCCTGGCGAACCGGGGTTCAGACAAGGAAGCTTTCCTGGCGCATGCCGAGGACACCCGTACGTTGTACGGGACGCTGTTCGAAGGCTATGACGATCCCGTGAAGTTGCTTTACGGAGTGCTGGACACGCTTGCGGGGAAAAAGCGCGCCATGACCGCCCGGGAGCCGGACGGCCGCCAGTACGGACCCGCCATCTTCCGCATCCACTACGGCGGACATACCTACAAGCCCCACATCGACCACGTCACGCTCCGCGAGAAGCGGTTCAATTACGACGTGACCCGTTTCGACCACCAGTTCGCCGGCGTCCTCTGCTTCCAGAACGCCATGCACGAGGGGCGCAGCACCCAGGCCATCCTGCACCGCTGCATGTGGACCCCCGAGGTGCAGGAATCCATCGCCACCGACACCTTCCCCGACTATGCCCTGCGCAACGGCGTAAGCAACTACACCGTCGACCTCGAGCAGGGCGACCTCTACTTCTTCAACACCCGCCTCATCCACGAGGTGCCGGCCGTGGAGGGCGACCTGCCGCGCATCGTCCTGGCCACCTTCATCGGTTACTCCCCCGACGATCCTGAAGTCTACGTCTGGTCGTGAACAGGTAAAGCGGTTAATTAAATGTACAGTTGTACAACTGGATTATAAAGGAAGGCCACGGCGGATTGACTGCCAAACCGATACCTGTCATCGGTATATTCTCCGGACCTGGCGGACTTGCAGAAGGGTTCGCAGGTTGCCGTGACAAGTCTCAAAAATCGCGTTATCGCGTTGTCCTGTCCGTTGAGAAGGATCTCACCATAAATTGGCCCGGTGGCTTCTGGACCGAATTGATTATGGTCGAGGAAAAGCAAGCGCTAGAACGCGGGGCTCGAAAAGAACAGAGGCTTCTGAACGGGGTCGAGTTGCAGGCAGCGGTCGTCAAAGCCGGTGCGGAATTTTGGGATGACGTGCTCAAATGGGGTGTTGCTCAGAGGCACCTGAAACCCAAGGAAATCAGTGCCATGCGGATATGTTCGCAACTGCCAAACAAGATCCCCACGGAGAACCAGTGCAAAATAGTCTCAGAGGCTTTGGCCAGACTTCAGACTGAAGGGTTTCAAGGATCGTTGTCGATAGAACAGTAAATTACTGTCGTGATATGCAACTAAGGTGTATATTACAGAGTATACCTACGATATGGACTACAGGCCCCGTGTTTTGCTATTGAAGATACGGGGTTTTGTGCTCCAAGCGGGACGGTATTATGTAAACTATTATCGAAAGGGGACGCAGATTGTATGCGTAGACATGTTGAAGTAACCGTTATGGTGACGCCAGATGGAGACGGACATTACGCTAAATGTCCGGCTTTCCCAAGCATCTTCATATACGGAGCGACAGTTCAGGAAGCATTGGACCAAGTGCCTGATGCTGTAAACCTGGCTTTGGAGTTTCTAGATGAGAACGGTCTGCCGTATCCTGTAGGTGAAGATTTCAGTATAGCTGAATTGCCTGATTATCCGGTCAGTTTAGTAACTCAAAACACATCTCGTCACCAACCGCGTGAGGCCTGGAGGGCGAAAATCAGTGCCGATCTCCCAATCAGCGTTTGAGCAACTTCGGTCTATTACTGCTGGAAGAATAATGAGAGCGCTTGAAAGGGATGGATGGGAAAGGACCACCAGGAAAAACAACACTGCTCGCTATGAAAAAGACGGAATGGACGTTGTGATTCATTTCCATCCCGGTAAAACGTATGGCAAGAAGTTGCTGAAGGATTTGTTGAGTCGTATAGGATGGAATGATGAAGATCTAGTACGATTGAAATTGATAAAACGATCTTAATGTGGTACAAGGAGAGTCTATTTTTGATTGAAAACGGGCGTTCCCAAAAACGCGACCATTCGATCAATCAGTGTGTTGTCACTCTCCACCTCGCACTCCCAGACCACCAAAATTCTCCAACCTGATTGAACAAGCTGCGCCTGGTTTCGCTCGTCCCTGCCTGTGTTAGCCGCGAATTTCCTACCCCAAAAATCTTCTCGGACCTTTGGCACGTAGGTTTTTTTTACAACCGTGTCGGTGCCAGAAGCATCCATGCACGAAAATCACAGCACGGCGCTTTGTAAACACTAGGTCAGGTCGGCCAGGCAAGCCGCGGACGTGAGTACGAAATCGATAGCCCATGGCATGCAGTGCCCGACGCACGAATAACTCCGGTTTGGTGTCGACCGACCTGATTCGACTCATGAGAGCACTGCGTTGCTCGGGAGTCATTATATCGACCATACCAGCAGTCCTCATTAAACCAGGGTATTGTCAGAATCGTTTTGAACCCGTGTGATTTCTGTTACCTAAAGATGCCGATGTGACGTCTTACTTAGGTAGCATGGGATTCAATGGCGTAGTAGTTTTTTTTCGAGATGCGAGATCTTTCATCGACTGTACTGGCAGAAGATATCCGCAGAGAGACGCAGCCGTGTCAACGTTTTCGACCAGGAAAGGAAGGGGAGTCATGAAAGATTGGAATGCGCTGTCTTTAGATGAGAAGGTGACATACATAAACGACCAGAATCATGAGCTTTTCACCTTCATCGAGGTTGAGTTTGGGAAAACGAACCGGAGCCTGGATCAGATTGACCGACGGCTGGATCAGATGGACCGGCGAATGGACCAGTTCGAAAAGCGCCTGGATCAGATCGAAAAGCGTCTGGACTCAATTGATGAGAAACTTGAAAGAGTCTGCAATCCGGTTTGACGCTCCTTCAACCTACAACCTGGAATCCCACAGCGGCTCGTCGACACCCCGTTCCCTATTCTCGTAACGGGACATGACGAAGAGCAGGTCGGAAAGTCGGTTCAGGTAGGCCAGCACGTACTCACCGATAGCCTCTTCGCGGGACAGGGCCGCCACGTCCCGTTCCGCCCGCCGGCAGACGGTCCGCGCCAGGTGCAGGTAAGCCGCTCCCGGACATCCGCCGGGAAGGATGAAGTTATCGAGGCGGCCGACGATGGGATTCAGTTCATCGATGATCGCTTCGAGTTTCTCGACGTGCCGCGCTTCGATCAGCGGGATCTGGTATTTCGCCTTGTCCTCCTCCGTGAAGCACAGATCCGAACCCAGGTGAAACAGCTCGTTCTGGATGACCGGCAGCGTCTCAGCCAGGCGCGGGGCCAGTTCGTGGGCCAGCGCGATGCCGATGACGGAATTGAGTTCGTCCACGGTGCCGTAGCTCGCTACCCTCGGGGATTCCTTGGGTACGCGCTGGCGGCTGCCGAGCGTGGTGGTTCCATTGTCGCCTTTGCGGGTGTATATCTTTGTCAACCTCGGCATGTGATCCTCCCAATTCAGACCCGGCGTTGCCGGTGCAGCAGGTACAGAAAGAACGGGGCACCGAGCACCGTGGTCAGTATGCCAATGGGCATTTCAGCCGGCGCCATGACCGTCCGGGCGGCCAGGTCGGCCAGTACAAGCAGCAGGGCGCCTCCCAGTGCGGCCATGGGCGTCAGGATGCGGTAGTCGGGTCCCACGATCAGCCGGACCATGTGCGGCGCCAGCAGGCCGACGAAACCGATGATGCCGCTTACCGATACCGCGGCCGCGGCCAGGCAGGCCGCCGCCGTCAGCAGGACCAGTTTGACCCGTTCGACGTGCACGCCCAACTGGGCAGCCTGCTCATCCCCCAGCAGCAGCACGTTCAATTCGCGCGCGTATATGAGGACGACGGTCAGCCCCACCGCCGCGTAGGGCAACAGCATCCATACGTGGTCCCATCTCCGGGCGGACAGGCTGCCCATGAGCCAGAAGAGCAGCTGGCGCTGGTTCTCGCCGCCCATCACGAGCATGTAGGACGTGAAGGACGTCGCCATGGCGCCGATGGCGATGCCCGTAAGGAGCAGGGTGGTCGAAGCCACGCGTCCGCCGCGGCGGGAAAAGGCGTACACCACCATGGTCACGGCCAGGGCGCAGAGGAACGCCGCGATGGATACGGCATTCAGCCCGAGCATCCAGAATTCCAGGTCCAGGGTAACGGCAACCGTGGCGCCCAGCGCGGCGCCAGCCGATATGCCCATGATATAGGGGTCGGCCATGGGATTCTGAAAGAAGCCCTGCATCACGCCGCCGGAACTGGCCAGGGCGGCCCCGACGAGCACGGCAAGGAGGGTTCTCGGCAGGCGGATCTCCCATACGATCGTGTCGGTTGCGCTCCTCGCCGGCTCCAGTGCTCCGGTAGACCAGATGTGATCCACCAGCACCTGCAGCACGGTGCCGGCCGGGATGTACACCGCGCCTACTCCCATGGAGAAGACACAGGCGGCGAAGAGGACCACGGCCGTCAATACCAGTATGAAGGGTCGCTTCATCGTCACTTCCGGTTAGTCTCCCGGTTTCAGGATGATCTGGGGGGAACCCGAATAGGGGCTCTCTATGACGGTAACATCGGTCTCGAAGACCGCCTTGATGTGCCCGTGGGTGAGAATGTCCTCGGGCGGGCCGTCGGCGTAGGTGCGCCCGTCCTTCAGCATCATCAGCCTGTGGCAGTATTCCGAGGAGAGATTGAGATCGTGGGATACGCACAGCACGGCGAGACCGTCGCTGGCGCACACGTGGCGAAGCAGATCGAATATCTCGACCTGGTGATTCAGGTCCAGAAAGGAGGTCGGCTCGTCCAGCAACAGGATCGAAGGCTGCTGCGCCAGCGCCCGTGCGATGATGACTCGCTGCCTTTCGCCGCCGGACAGCTCGTGGATGGGGCGGTCCCTGAAGGCGAGGCAGTCGGTCCGCCGCATGGCGTCGAGGGCGATATCCCGGTCCCCCGGACCTTCTCTCTGGAACCGTCGGAGGTGCGGCGTCCTGCCCATCATGACCACGTCCAGCGAAGAGAAGGCAAAGGTGACGGGCGTCAACTGCGGGATGACGGCGACCTGGCGCGCGATCTCCTTCACCGTGTAGAGTTGAAGCGGCCTGCCGTAAAGTTCGATGTGTCCACGGCTCAGCGGCAGTATGCGCGTGAGCGCCCGGATCAGCGTGCTCTTCCCGGAACCGTTCGGGCCGATCACACCCAGCATCTCGCCCTGGTGGAGCGCAAAGGTGAGGTCTTCCAGTACCGGCCGCCTGTCGTATCCACAGGACAGGTTTTCTACTTTGATGGCGGTTTCCACGCTGCCGCATCCCCAATTGGTCAAAAAAAACCAGCCGCTCCGTAAGGGAAAGGGCTGGGACGGGATGGCAGGCATGCGCATCCGGCTCGGCCTCTCTGCTCACGGAGAAGCGTTCGCACAGCCTGCAGGCAGGTCTCCTGACTGACGGATCGTCCTACTCCTCAAGTCTTCCCGCCGGTCATTGGCCTGAGCCTTGCCGGCAGTGACGAGTTTGAGTTTCGTCCCCGAACACAGTGGCGGGACCGTGATGGATTCGCACCATCTTCCCTTTTCAGCGTCTTAATTCTCCGCCACCTGCGGCTGTATTCGATTGTCCCTTCAATTTACGAGGTATGTACTTTTACGCAATGTAAATTCGGTTTGATGGGCCAGAACGGATACGGTTCGAGCGAATGACGGATGTTGTTTTGCAGTTAACTACCGCTTATTATCTAACTTGGCACGGCGTATTTCGGCAGAAGACAGGTATACATTTACACGGGTCCTGGGGCGCACATGAAGGAATTACTCGATCGACACGAGTGTTACACGCTTAAAAGAAGCGGGCGGTTTCTCGTCGCAGCATTACGGACGCCCCACCAGGTGCTGAGCACGTCTACCTGCAGTGGCGGCATGACTGACCGCGTCCGTTTTCTGGTAAACCACCAGAGCTGCGAGGGACAGGGCCACCGGGAACGTTTCGAATGGATGACAGCACTCGGCGAGACGGGATATCATCACCATGTGTGTAAGGAGCTTGGACTGGATCCGGAAGCGGTGGCGATGATGGGTACGGCCGCCAACATGAATTACGCCGCCCGTGTCGTGGAGATCTTCGCGGAGCTCCGCGTATGCGCCGTCGTCACCGCCGGGGTCGAGGGCAACGCGGGTTGCGCGGGCGATCCCGCGAACTGGCATGAAACAGAGTCCGGGGAGATGGAAAGACACCCGCACGACGGTACGATTAACACGATGCTGCTCATCAACTGGCCGCTTACACCCGGCGCCATGGCGCGTGCGGCCGTCACCATGACCGAGGGCAAGTCGGCCGCCCTGCAGGACCTGGCGGTTTCAAGCCTGTACTCCCGGGATCTGGCGACCGGGACGGGCACGGACCAGTACTGCATCGCCGCGCCCCTGGACGAAGCGAAACGGCCCAAGACCAGGGCGGGCCACCACGCGAAACTGGGCGAGTTGATCGGCCGTGCCGTCCGCAGGGCGACGCTGGAGGCGCTTCGATGGCAGAACGGGCTGGAAGCTTCGAGCACCCGAAGCGTGTATCACGCGTTAAAACGATACGGCCTTAAGGCGGATCCGTTCCTGGCGGCCATAAAAACCCGGTTAGCAGCGGACGAATATACCTTTTTTGACAAGAATATCCGATCGGTCATCAACGACCCGGGCGTTTCGGCCGCCGCGTACGCCTATGCGGCGGTCTGGGACCGTCTGAGGCACGGGACGTTCTCCCCGGAGTTGGCCGCCCCGTTACTGAGACAGCAGGCGGCGGTACTGGCGTCTGCGCTGGCGGCGAAACCGGAGGCCTGGCCGGCCTGCTACGAACAGCTTGGCGTCCATGAAGACACGTTGTTGGATACGATCTACGACGCGATAGCCTTGGGATGGCGCCTCAAATGGACCTGACGCGCCTGACAGATCTGGTGGACCTGACGGTACTCGCGCCCGATCCCGTTCTGCTCCTTTGCGCGGTTCTGCTGGACGGCGTACTGGGCGATCCGGTCTACCGGTGGCATCCGGTGCGCCTGATGGGTCACACGCTCACCGGAGCAGAGCGCTTGCTCCGCCGCACCGGACTGGATGGGTACGCCGGCGGATGCATGCTGTTCCTGATACTCTCCGTGTGCTGGGCAGGCGTCGGCGTGGCGCTGGCCCTCTTGCTGCACGGCCTGCATCCCGCACTGAACTGGATTTACCAGGTCTTCGTGATCTACAGCATGGTGGCGCTCAGGGATCTCTGCCGCCACGGCCTGGCCATCGAGCGTGCGGAAAACCTGGAAGGCGCGCGTCTGGCCGTGTCCATGCTGGTGGGACGGGATACGTCCACCATGGACGCCGCGGCCTGCCGCCGGGCGGGCATGGAAAGCCTGAGCGAGAACGCGGTGGACGGGTTCATCGCGCCGCTGTTCTGGTACGTGTTGCTGGGATTGCCGGGCATCGTGCTCTTCAAGGTGATCAGCACGATGGACTCCATGGTGGGGTACCGGACGCCCCGGTATGTGTACTTCGGCTGGTGCGGCGCGCGGCTGGACGACCTGTTCAATCTCATACCCGCCCGGCTGACCTATCTGCTGATGGCGTGTGTCGCGTTTTTCCTGCCCGGATATTCGGGCCGCAAGGCCTTATCGGTGGGTTGGCGGCAACACGCGCTGGTGCCGGGCCCCAATTCCGGCTGGAGCGAGGCGGCGGCGGCTGGCGCCGTGCAGCGGCGATTGGTCGGGCCTGTCTGGCAGGACGGAAAGCTGATTACGGAGATCTGGATCGGCGACGAAGGCGATCCGGAAGGCGGCCAGGCCGGTGACCTGCGCCGCATGTGCGTATTGGTGGTGGTGACCTGCCTGATTGCGGCGGTTCTTGCGGTTTTAATGGTGTTCGTGTTAGCGGTATAACACGGATACCGGTACGGCGTCCTCGTTGACCCGCATATTCGCGTACTTGTATAATCTGGCCGGGATCAAAAGTAATCCTCATCGGCCAACTCCATTTCCCTTCTTACTCGCTTGGAGTTGCTGAACGTTGCGATATGGACCATGGCATCACCCCTGTTGACCAGGGGTATGGTGCTCATGCCGATGACAATGCCACCTTCTTCGGCGGAAACCCGGTAAGGCTCCATGCCGAAAGGATCGGAAATGACGGCCAGGGACTCGCCGTCTTCGACATGATCTCCGACGTTCTTCAGCGACCTGAAGGAACCGCTGTGATTGGCCCGGACCCAGTAGCTTTGCTTGGCGATAAAAACCCTGGTTTCCCGCTTCGGCTTCCTCCTGGCCCGGGGTATCATTCCGATGTGCCGCATGACCGAAAGGCATCCCCTGCGTCCCACCCGGATCACATGCTCGTCGAACCGAAGCGCTTCGCCGCCTTCGAACAACAGGGTGCAGACCTTCTTCTTGCGGGCTGCCTCTCGCAATGAGCCGTCCCGCTCCCGGGAGTGCAGAATCACCGGAACACCAAAACCCCTTGCGAGTTCTTCGGTTTCCGGATCGTCCAGCGAAGCCCTGACCTGCGGCAGGTTCGTCCGGTGTATCGATCCTGTGTGAAGATCGATTCCGTGGGTGCATTTGTTTACAATCTGGTTCATGAAGAGCGCTGCGAGCCTCGACGCCAGGGATCCGTTTTTGTCACCGGGAAACGAACGGTTCAGATCCCTGCGGTCGGGAAGATAGCGCGACTTGTGGTTGAACCCGAATACGTTAACGACAGGGATGGCAATGAGCGTCCCCTTGATCCTGTTGAGTACCGGGCTTCGCAGTATTCTTTTCAGAATCTCTACGCCGTTGATCTCGTCGCCGTGGACCGCCGCGCTGATGAATAGGACGGGACCATCCCTGTCCCCATTCACTACTTCGATCGGAATGCTCAATGGCGTGTAGTCGAAAAGGGCGGCGACATCCAGTTGGATTGTCTTTCGCTCCCCGGGGTAGATCCGTTCGGATCCGACCTTGAATATCCTGCCGCGCGTACGCGTTCGTACATTCATTTTAGCGCCTGATGATCTTTCCTTGCCCGAAGCCCGCCGGGGCAAACTGACAGGCTACCCCGACCGGAAGCCCTCCTCGTCCTCAATATCCGCTCCGACCGCAGACCCCCGCGCGATCAGGTGTCCTCGTCTCCAACCGCGCCCGCCACGTCGGCCCCATCGGATGCATCGGGAGGCACGACGACCTCCGACTTCTTTATTTTCTTCAGTTTCGGCCGCCGTCTTCGTCGAGTCTTTTCCGGTACGAGTTCCTTCATCGACTCGATCCGGCCGAAACACAGGAGCCTGTCGTTAGCTTCCAGGCTGCGGACCGATTTGGGGTTTGGAATTACTTTCCCGTTCCTGTGCAGCGTCAGCACGTTGATACCCTTGTCGCTCAATCCCGAGTTGATCAGCGATTTGCCAACGTATTCGGATCCTTCCGGGATGTTTATTTCCGCGACGCCATGGCCTTTGCTCACCGTGAGTCGCTGGTGAAAGTCGATTTCAGGGTAGTCGACCCTGGCCGCGATGTAGTCGACGATCGCACCGGCCACGTCGATCTTCGTGCAGGTCTCTATGCCTTCCATCCCCGGGGACGAGTTGACTTCCATGACCTGGGGACCGTCCTTGCTTTCGAGCATGTCCACGCCGGCCACGTGAAGTTTCATCAGCCTCGTCGCCCTGATGGCCGTCTCCTTGTACGCATCCTCCAGTTCGACCGGCTCGGTCGTTCCACCCCGATGCACGTTGCTGCGGAACTCCTGTCCCTGGGCGACTCTACGCATGGCGGCTACAACCTCGTCTCCGACCACGATCGCGCGTATGTCCTTCCCCTTGCTTTCCGAGACGAACTTCTGGATCAGCACGTTCTGCTTCTGGCTTTGCAGCAGTTCGATAATCGACGTGGCGACATCCAGGGTATGGGCGAGCAGTACGCCGATCCCCTGGGTCCCCTCCAGGAGCTTGATTACGACAGGGACTCCGCCCACTCTTTCAATAGCGGGCAGGATGTCCTTCTTTTCGCGGACGAATGTCGTCAAGGGCATGCCGATGTTGTGGCGCGACAGCAGTTGCAGGCTTCGCAACTTGTCCCGGGAATTCAAGATGCCGTCGGCCGAATTCGCACAGAAAACGTCCATCTGCTGAAACTGGCGAACAACCGCGGTTCCGAAATAAGTTACGGAAGCGCCGACCCTCGGCAGCACGGCATCGTAGCTGCCGATAGGTTTCCGCCGATACAGCAGATCCGGATAATCGCTTTCCAGGTCGATCGAGAACTTCAGGGTATTGAACACCCGCACGTCATGTTCCCTGTTCTTGCACGCTTCAACAAACCTGAGCGTACTGTAGTTTTTTGGTTCTCGGGACAGAATAGCCAGTTTCATGATCCAACCTCTTTTCCGGCGGTCTCGCTTCGATTTGATCTGCCATGCCAGGCGCCGTCGGCGTCGACGTAGAACCGGTCTCTGATGCTCTTGCGTCCCAGGAGCATCTGGTAACGCATGCCGTCACGGTTCGTCAACGTGACCTCTATGGGCCAGGAATCCTGGAACAGGGCCAGCCGCGTGACGACGACGGGCCTGCGTTCGATCTGGCCGTTGGAACTCCTGACCTTCCGGTAACCCTCCACTCTCGCTCGACAACGCAGCGGCTTTCCGTTGCCGCGCTTGTCCGGTCGGATATTGAATACGGCGTATTCGTCTCCATCCTGCCCATATACCTCGAGATCGAAGACATGTAGCGCGGACGACCTGGCGCCGGTGTCTATTTTTGCCTTGATCCTTGCGCCGCCGAAATCGGGCAGGGACACCCACTCCTTCCAACCGATGATCTTCTTTTCCATGGGAAACTGTCTTTTCCTATGCTCTAACGCCTTCTTCGACTTCGGTCAGAACGTATCGGGTCGCCGCGGCCGGCCAGACGATTGTATGCGGAATGCGAGCCGGAATGATTTGGGATATATTTGCTTATTTACGCAAGTTACAAAATGATGCACAACATTTTTTTCCGAATGGAGCCGACGGCGATGGGCCGGACGACGCCCCGCCGTAACCTTGTCGTATCTTCCTGTTGCGTTTTTTCTATATAATTGTTCAAATAGTGATGTATATAGCGATGTATATATAGTTTCAATAGAACCGGAAACGACCGCACCGGGACACGTCGACAGGGCTGACCCACATGGCAGACCGATCTTCTTCTACGTCACCGAACATAACTGCCGGTTCGGGGCACGGCTTCGGAACCGCTCCGGTCTTCCTCGCCTCCATCAGCACGATCCTCGGCGCGATCCTGTTCCTGCGGTTCGGGTATGCCGTAGGCCACGTCGGACTCTGGGGAACGCTCCTGATCATCATGCTCGGACACCTCGTAACCGTACCCACGGTGCTTGCGGTGTCGGAGATCGCGACGAACCGCCGCGTCGCGGGCGGAGGCGCGTATTTCATCGTCAGCCGTTCCTTCGGAGCGAGGATCGGGGGAGCCATCGGTATCTCGCTGTACCTTTCGCAGGCCATCTCGATCGCATTCTACCTGGTTGCCTTCGCGGAAGCGTTCGAACCGGTATATGAGTGGGTGGCGGCGGCCTACGACCTTTCGGTCAATCCACGTTTCGTCAGCCTGCCCGCCACGTTGCTGCTGGTCGGACTCGTGCTTAAACGAGGCGCCTCCTTCGCGGTAAAGTCCCTGTGGATCGTAAGCGTGATCCTGGGCATATCGATTGTCATGTTCCTGCTGGGCCAGGCCCCGGAATCGATCCGGCCCGACGGGCTGAACCTCACGGCCAGGATCGCGACCGGCGACAGTTTCAGCACGGTGTTCGCGATCTGCTTTCCGGCGTTTACCGGGATGATCGGCGGCCTCGGGCTGTCCGGCGACTTGCGGAACCCCCAGCGGAGCATCCCCCTCGGCATCATCGCCGCCACGCTGACAGGCATGCTCATCTACGTGCTGGTCGCCTTCAAGCTGGCGCAAAGCGCAACGCCGGAGGTGCTGGCGGCGGACCAGTTCGTCATGACGCAGATCGCGCTCTGGGGTCCGGCGATCTATGTCGGCCTGGCCGCGGCCGCGTTGTCCTCCGCCTTCGGCTCCATTCTCGTCGCGCCCCGCACGCTTCAGGCGCTCGCGCGGGACGACTTGCTGCCATCCCGTCCGCTCAACCGCCTGCTCGAACGAGGCTACGGAACAGCCCATGAACCGTTGTTCGCCACCGGTGTGTCGGCCGCCATCGCCATCGTGTTCGTGCTGGCCGGCGGCGTGGATTTCATCGCGCCGATCCTCAGCATGTTCTTCCTGGTGACGTACGGCGCGCTCTGCGCGGTGTCCTTCCTCGAGTACTTCGCCGGAAATCCGTCCTACAGACCTACGTTTCGGTCCCGTTGGTACGTGGCGCTTGTCGGCGCGGTCATGTGCGGGCTGTTGATGATCCAGATGAATGCCGTATACGCCTTCGTAGCGTTCGGACTCATGGCGGCGATCTATCTGGGGCTCCGACACTCCCAGAAAGGCGAGCGGGATCTGACGGCCATATTCCAGGGTGCGATGTTCCAGTTGACGCGGCGCCTGCAGATCACGCTGCAGAAAAACCATGCGACCGGCGCGGACACCGGGTGGCGTCCGTCGATCGTCGCCATAACCCGGTACACCGGGCGCCGACTGGGCCATTTCGACCTGCTCCGCTGGATTTCCCACCGGCATGGTTTTGGCCATTTCATCCGGTTCTCTGAAGGAGATTACTCGGATGCCAGTAAGCTCGAGGCCCATCGACAGGTTCAGAAGATGATCGAACGGTCTCAGGTCACCGGCGCGGGGGTATTCGTCGATACCCTGGTCTGCCCTTCGATCCAGGGCGCCCTGTCGATGGCGATGCAGTTGCCGGGGATATCCGGACTGCCGAACAACTGCATCCTCCTGGAATTCGACCGAAACCGTACTAAAGAACTCGAGGAAGTTTCCCAGTGCCTGGCCATGGCGGCTGAATCCCGGTTCAACATGCTGATCCTGCGGTCTACGAAGTACCGTTTCGGCTATCGCTCTACAATTCACGTCTGGGTGACGGAGGACAACCTGGCCAATGCGCCGATGATGCTGCTGCTGGCGTACATCATCGTGGGTCACCCGGAGTGGAAGCGGGCACAGATCAATCTGTTCGTGTGTCTTGGCAGCGGCGATTCGGAGCGTGAAGCGCACAGGCTGTCGGACCGGCTGCAGCAGGGCCGGATGCCGATCTCGCCGCAGAACGTCACGTCTGTATCTTGTGACACGGAAGAAGCGCTCGAGCACGAGATCACCAGCCGCTCGGCCGACGCCAGCCTGGTGATCGTCGGTCTGGCGGCGGCCCGATTCAAATCCGATGAGGGCGAAATCGCAATAGAAATCAATCGCTACAGAGGAGTCAACGACGTGCTGTTCGTCTCCGCCGTCGAGGAGATCCAGATCGATTGATTCATCAGGCCGATCGGCATCCTGCCTTCTCAAACCCATGATCGGGTAGTGTTATGACCTATCAGCAACTGAAAGACAGCGGAATCCAGATCGCGATCTGGACAAGAGACGCCGCCCTGCAGGTAGCGCCGGCCATCCTTGAAGCGATGCTCTACCTCGTTCTCGGGATGCTACTCGCCCGGTTGATCAGAAAGCTCGTTTCCCGACTACTGGACAACGTGGATCGGATCGTGCCGTACGGTGCCGTGAAGACCCACGTGAAACAGTTCATCCAGGGGCACCACGTATCCACCTTGCTCGGTGAAATTGCCTACTGGACGGTGATGGTCGTCGTCTTCGCCGTAGTCGCCGACACACTGGGGCTGGTCGCGGCGTCCGTCTGGCTGGAGGCCCTCGCCGGTTACCTGCCGAGGCTGATGGGTGCGGTCGCCATCGTAATCATAGGGTTCATCGCCAGCATCGTCGCGCGCGAAGTAATCGAGATGGCGGCCGGTTCGATTGGCCTGGATCCGGGTGAGAACCTGCTGCGGTTCGTCCGTTTCCTGATCGTCGCGGTCGCTTTTCTCCTGGCCGCCGGTCAACTTGGCGTCGACGTCTCGATTATCTCGGGACTCCTCATGGTTATCGCAGGCGGCGTGCTGCTCAGCGCCGCGCTGGCCTTCGGTCTCGGCGCTCGCGCCTCCGTGAGTAACATCCTGGCGAGTCATTATCTTCGAAAGTCCTTCTCCGAAGGCGAATACGTGGAGATCGCAGGCCACAGGGGACGCATCATCCAGATGACCGCCACGGCGGTCGTTCTGGAATCCGATGAGGGCCGCGTGGTCGTCCCCGCGGGTATCTTCAACGAGCAAATCACGGTAAGCGGCCAGAAGCAAAACCCGGATGAATAGCAGGAACGATCTCGTCCAATCCTTTCTGGAGGCACACCCGACGGAGGCGGCCAGGGTCCTGGAGCGTCAGCTGGGAAGCGTCGTGCTCCGGCTGTTCGAGGACCTGAAACCCGAGACCATTGCTTCCGTGGTCGAACGAATGGACGATAACGCGGCGGCTGACCTGATGGATCGGCTGGAAACCGGTCTGGCCACACGGGTCCTGGCGGCGTTGCCGTTCCGCGGCCTGGCGATCCTTCTGCGCAGAATGGAGTCGAAGGAGGCCGTACTGGACGGCCTGCCGGACGAGATCGTCACCGGATTCCGCCTGGTGGACCGGTTTCCCGATCATTCCGTCGGCGCCTCCATGGATCCGCGCGCGTTGACCGCGACCGATGACATGCAACTGGGTGAAGTGCTCAGTGCCGCGCGCCGTTACCCCGACCGCGTCAAGGACGTCCTGTTTGTCGTCGACCGCGCTGGCGTCCTGGTGGGCCTCACCCGGACGAGACAGATACTCGGCGCGCCCGCGGACTCGTCCGTCCGGAGTGTCATGGAAACCGTCCGGTACACGCTATCCCCGTACGTGACCCTGCAAAACGCGGGCGATGCGCCTGGTTGGCGGTTCAGCCACGAGATGCCGGTGGTAGACGGCGAAGACGTGTTCCTGGGCTCGATCGGATTGGGAGACATGCCCTCCCTGATCGGTCGCGCGCCGGGACTGGACCACGTTTCGAAAGAAGCCCTGGGCGACCTGTACCGCCTGGGGTTTGCGTCATTCATGAGAGGACTGCATCTGGATGCCGACGGAGATGCGGGAAAGGCATGGGGCGGAAAAGAAGAGGAACCCGAAAATGAGTGAATTCACAGAGGTCTCCTGCGCTGATACGCTGATTCACGAATACGTGCGGCAATTCCCGGCGGAAGCGGCGGTGCGCGTGGAACAGATGGCGCCGGAGGAAATCGTTCCGGTGCTTGCGTTGGTTCCACCGTCCGAACTTGCGGATTTCGTCAAAAGAATGGACCCGGACGCCGTTGCGACGTGCGTCCCTGGTATGCAGCCTGAAATGATCCGAAACGTATTCACCCGAATCGAACCGGCCATCGGGGTCGGTGTTTTTGTCAGAATGGATCGAAAAGAGCAGAACAAAGCGTTTTCCCACCTGCCCAGGCACCTGGCGAGGGAATACCAGGCGCTGATGTCCTACCCCGCCGAGTCCGCCGGAAGCCTCATGGATACGCGGGTGACGATGTTCCGGGAGGACGGTACCGTGGAGGATGCGTTGGCGCAGCTTCGCGCGGTTAAGGGACGCAACATACTCGATCTTTGTATCGTCGACCGGGAAAACCAGTTGACCGGCATGATACCCCTGCACAGGCTGGTCAGCGCCGACCTGGGGACCCGGCTTGCCGAGCTTGTGGATGGCGAGTCTATACACATACCCGACATGGCGGAGCGGGACGAAGTAGTTGCGTTGATAGAGAAACACAGAATCACCACAATTCCCGTTGTAAACTCGGATGGATTCCTTATGGGCGTGATTCGCCACGATACGCTGTTCATGGCGGCCCAGGCGGAAATCACCGAAGATCTGCAGACCATGTTCGGCGCCGGTCGCGAAGAACGGGCCTGGTCATCGGTTTCGTTCTCGGTCAGGAAGCGCCTGCCGTGGCTGGAGGTAAACCTCGTAACGGCCTTCCTCGCTTCCTTTGTCGTCAGCCTGTTCGAGGATACCATCGCCCAGATCACCGCATTGGCCGTGTTCCTGCCGATCGTGGCCGGCCAGTCCGGCAATACGGGTTGTCAGGCGCTCGCGGTAGTAATGCGCGGGCTTTCCTTGCGGGAGATCCGGACCGGCAACTGGTGGAGGGTCACGCGGAAAGAGGCGGCTATCGGTTTTATCAATGGAATGGTTGTCGCGGCGACGACCGGTTTGGCCGTGGGACTGTGGACCGGGATACCCGGATTCGGGCTGGTGATCGGCGTATCCATGATCGCATCCATGGTAATCGCCGGGATATCCGGCGCGTTGGTCCCTATTCTGCTGAACGCGATTGGCCAGGACCCCGCGCAGTCTTCGTCCATCATACTGACCACCGTAACCGACGTCGTCGGGTTTATGAGCTTTCTCGGACTCGCCACGCTTATGATGGGATTGCTGACCGTCTCGATCTAGCGATGATGTCATCCACCATTGTCTGATACGACGATTCGCTCAGTGTCATCGAACGAAACCGGCGTACGGTTCAAGGGTACACAGACTATATGTCACAGCGGCCAGGTCACCGGGCTCACTTCGTATCGCGTTTCTCTCCGGCACCGGCGTTACTCAGATCCACTTCCTTGAACGCCGGCGGAAGGGAAGCGTCTTGCGAAATCCTGTACTCCACGGCGGAATGCGGATAAGCGAAACCCAGCTTGTCGCTGTTGGAGAAAGCGTCCACGATTTTCGCCACGATAGCGGTTGAGATCTTCTGCCGTTCCACGGCGATGGACTGGTACCGCAGACGCATAAAGACCCCGGAATCGAAAAACTCGGCCCTGACCTCCGGTTCCTTTCCCAGTTCTTCTACGATTTCCTTTGTCACCTCCCGCGCGCAGGCGATGAGCGTCGATTCCGCGAGCTGATAGTCGGAATCATAGGAAACCCGCACCGGGACCTCGTCCAGGATGTATTTCGTTTCTTTTGAAACCGCGTAGTTGATCACCATCTGGTCGAACAGCACCGCGTTCGGGATCAGTATGCCCCGGTTGGAGGATTCCTCGCCGCCCACGGTGCCGCCCACCTCGCCCAGAAGAATATGGGTAGGCGAGATGTCCAGCACGTCGCCCCGGACGCCCATGATGATGATGCGGTCGCCGATCATGAAGGGCCGCTTGATCATGACCATGAGCCACGCCGCCACGCCGGTCACCGGACGCTGAAGCGACCAGCCCAGTACCATGCCCAGGAACGCCACGGTCAGACCCATGGCCGCCAGCGAACCGGACATGCTCACGATAACGAAGACGATGCCCGTCAGGAGAAAGGCGTACTTCCACATGGTAGTGAATTGCCGGACTTGGGCGTCGCTGCGGTGCTTTTCCTTCATGGCCCGTATGACCAGGTTCTTCGAGATTTTGTAGAGTACGATCAGTGCCAGAATAGAAATCACGCCATAGAGAATTCCAGTCATGGATTCTCCTAAGGCACCGACCAGAATCTCCTGGATCCGCTCCGGGTATCCGTTCGATACAACCGCAGAAGCGGCCGCCCGGAGGGAATCCTGCGTTACTTCCAGCGAATCGTTCACAGCGTCTTCCTTTCCACGTGAAAGTACTGGCGATTATGCTGACTTCCGGTTTCCGGCAGCCGCGCCGGTCCGGATCGAACTGCTTTACGCTGCATCTCTATTACCTGTTACCTCCAAGATCCGGTCCTGAGTGAGACATAGACTGCCAAAATAGCAGTGATATGACAATTTGAAATATTTCCTGCGTCATATATACATACAACCGACATCATTCTTGTCCTCAAGACTTTATTCAGACCGTTTTTTCAAACTGGCACGGTAGTTGCAATAAGATATAAGCAGCCGACGGTGAATTCACTTAGAGGAAGTAGATTCGTCAGAAGTGGCTCACTTGTACCAAAAGAAGGAGGATTCAAATGAATCTCATCAGATGGAAACCCAACGAGCTGTACAGTCTCAGGCGCAACATGGACCGCATGTTCGACAGCCTTTGGAACCAGTCGGAGGATGGAGAAGGCACCAACTCCGCGATCTGGACCCCGTCCGTCGACATTTCAGAGACTGAACACGGCTATGTCATCTCGGCGGACCTGCCCGGCATGAACAAGGAGGATTTCGACATTTCCTTCTCAAACGGCCGTCTGGCCATTTCGGGTGAACGCAAAATGGAAAACCGTGCCGAGAAGGACAACATGCACAGGATCGAAAGGCTGCACGGCAGGTTTACCCGGTCCTTCGATCTGCCTCAGGACGCGGACACCGCCAGGATCGACGCCATGTACAAGGATGGTGTGCTCACCCTCACCATCGGCAAGGCGGAAGCGGCGAAGCCGAAGCAGATCTCGGTGAAGGTCCACGCGTAAGAGCCTTGGAGGTCCACAAGTAACCCCGAAAGGCTCGAAATCAAAACTCGCGGGGAAATGCCCGGGTCCTGCTTCCAGGCATTTCCCCGCTCTCTCTTTCTTCCCGCGATGATCGTTTCTCCGTGGACGGGCCTTCGCGGCTCATTTCAGCGTGGACAGTTTCCGATTGGCCACGTCGTTGGAACCATGGGCGAACGCCACCGCGCAGGCGCTTATGATCTGGAGAAAGCCGAAGGTCTTGTCAACTGCGACCATCTGCTGTTCCCGGTCGCGGGAATCCAAGGAAACTGAATCGGATGGTACGCTCGGCGTAATGCCAGGATCGAGCAGGAAACGGCCCGGAACTATGGCCACGACGCCCAGACCGCAGGAAAGCAGAAGAGATTCGCCCAGCGTAAGAAACAGGTCGATGTGCTCAAGTCCCTTGAACAAGATGGACAGGGAAATGACCACGACTATGCCGAATATATATACCGGCGCCCAGAATCGCGTCTTTTCGGAGGGGTCTTGACGGCGCAGGATAGTAAAGTGAATCGAGTAGTAGATCAGGAAGCCCAGAACACCTGAAACCACCGGGGATATGACCCACGAGGCCACGATTCGGTTGAACTAGTCCCACTGCACCGCGTCAGCGCCGAAGGCGACCAGTCCGAAACCCGCGATGGCCCCCACGATGGTGTGGGTAGTCGAAACTAGCCAGCCCATGCGTGATGCGACTACCAGCCACGTGCCGGCCGCGGCGAGAACGGCGAGCATCCCGTATATGACGAACAACGGCGCGGAAGCGGAAACCTGGGCGTCCAGGATGTCGCCCCGCACGGTCTTGGTTACAAACCCACCGACGAGAAAGGCGCCCAGGAATTCGAGTACCGCCGCGATCAGGATGGCCTGTTTGATCGTCAGCGCGCCTGATCCCACGGAGGTCCCCATGGCGTTCGCGACGTCGTTCGCGCCAATGGAGAAGGTCATGTACAGACCCAGTACGACAACAAGCACGAGTACAACGTCAAAATCCATTAAGTGCTATTCCCCTGATCAACAATCCGATCCGGCACGGTATCCACGAACTCAAAGGGTGTGGCCGGCCGCTATCGTGATTAGGCCGAGGTGCAGGCTCGACGTATTAAAAGCCCGGAACGGCAGTGTAACATTAGCATAAAGGTAAAGACCGAAATCCCATGGCTTGTATACTCAGTGGCCTTGTTTCGAACGTACGATGCATAAAGGAGATTTCAAAGATGAAATGCCGCTTGGGTTCGCTTTTAACAGGTGGATTGCTTGCCGCTTTAATCGGCCTGGCGATCGCCATACCCGTGCTGGTCCTGGTCGAATGGCTGAGATCGAAGGAGAAAGCCGAAATGGAGACGGTCGAAAAAACCGAAACGGATTAGTCGACCGGTCTTTATTCCGTGTCGTATCACGTAATTCCTGGGTCATACGATGCATGCAGAGGTCGAGGCTTCTATCTGACCACCCCATAGAATCGCGCCAGGAACCTGGGCGGGATGAAAAGGGTATATAGCAGCCGCAGGAGCCAGGTCAGCAGCAGCGTGCGAACCGGCCCGCGGCGTTCCCAGCGCCGTGCGGAAGTCAGTACGGCTTCGTCGATCCAGTCCAGTCCGCCGGCTTGCTTCAACCGGTCGGCGAATCGGGCGTCCTCAAAGACCTGTATCTCGGGAAATCCTCCTACCGCTTCGAAGGCCCCCCGCGTGACGTAGATGGCCTGGTCCCCGTAGGTAATGCCCAGGAAGCGCGAACGGAAGTTGGTGCCCCCCGCGATCCACCGGTATATCCGGCCCGCATGGGCGACGTCGAAACGGAACCGTCCTCCCGCCATGCCGCGTCCGCAGATCGATTCAGTCACGCACGTGCGCCAGCTCACCGGAAGCCGGGTGTCGGCGTGGAGGAATAGCAGCACGTCTCCCGATGAAGCCGCGGCCCCCGCGTTCATTTGAACCGCCCGTCCGCGCGTGCCAGACTCGATGAGCCTTGCTCCGGGGCGTGACCTCACGATCTCCGGCGTGCCATCGTCGCTTCCGCCGTCCACGACGATGATCTCCAGCGGTCCCGTTTTGCCCGGTCCACCTGGCTCACCCGGTCCATCCACCCGGCCCGAACCGCCCGTATCGCCGCGATCATCAGGATCGTCCCGGCTGCCCGGTTCAATCGAACCATCCCGTCCGTCCGGATCATCCGATCCACCCCGTCCGCTCGACCCGCCCGAACCCCAATCGAACTGGGCCAGACAGGCTTCGATCGTCGTGGCTTCGTTTAAAGTCGGTATGATGATGCTGACAGGGAGCGGTCTGGCGGAGGATGCCTTCCCGCGCCCGGACGTACCGGGCGGCTTCAAAGATGTCGAAGGCGATGCGGGCGACTTATCCGAGGGTCCGTTCCAGTGCCCAGATGAAGGCTTCATTTTCTTCCCTCGAACCCGTCGAGATGCGGATATGGTTCGGTGACGCCCACTGGCCGGCGCCCGCGCGGACCATGACCCGCCTGGACCACAATTCGCGGACGATGCGTTGCGTCTCCCGGCCGAAGTCGGCCCAGAGAAAACAGGCATGGCTGGGCACGACCCGGGCGCCGAGCCGTTCCAGCTCGGCGGTAAGGTAGTCGTTTCCGTCCCAGACGGCCTGCAGGGACCGCCTGACGTGTTCATCGTCGCCCAGCGCCGCGGCGGCCGCGTGGACGGACAGGACGTTCCGGGCCAGGAGCCCCATGGAGAAAGGCGCGAGGCGGTAGATCACGTCCCGGTGGGCGACGGCGTAACCCACGCGGATGCCGCCGAGGCCGTACACCTTGGAGAAGGTCCGGAGCACGATCACGTTCTCCCGTTCCCTGGCGACTTCGATGAAGTCCCGGTATTCCGGGTCGCGGACGAAATGAACGTAGACCTCGTCGATGGCCACGAGGACGTGCGGCGGCACTTGGTCGATGAAATCCAGGATCCGTTCATGGGGCAGCAGGGCCCCGGTGGGGTTATGAGGGTTGCAGATGATGACCAGGCCCGTGCGGTCGCCAATCTGCTTACCCATGTCCTCGAGATCGTGGTTCCCGTCAGGGAGAACGGACGACCGGCGCGCCCGCACCTCGTGGCCCGCGTCGCGCAGTTCGTCGCCGACGCGCGTAACCTGGCCGTAGGAAGGGAGGGCTTCCACGACTTCGCCGTGTTTCATCAGCGCCTGCAGGGCCAGGATCTGGAGCAGCTCGGTCGTTCCCACGCCCAGCATCAGGCCATCGCGGTCGCCGGTGGCCTTGAAATCGAAGCCCGACGGGCGGGGGATGTCCAGGCCGTGGTGCCGGATGATCGCCTGCTGAAGGGTCGTCGTGTAGTCGTACCGGTTCATCCAGTCCTGGTGCTTGAGCACGGCCTCTATGGCCGCAGGGGAGGCGCCCAGGGGGTTCTCGTTGAAGGCCAGCCGTACCCGGCCCGCCTGGACCCCCACGCTCTTTACATCCGCGGGACGACGACCCGAAAGCTGGGCTGCAACCGATTCGGGAGCATGAAGTCCCGCCGCCAATGCGGCCGCGCCCGTCAAGCCGCCCCGGAGAAAGTCTCTCCGCGACACGGGAGCGTCATCATGGCATTCATACGGCAGGTCGGCAAAGAGATGCCCGGAGTCGTCGGGTATGTCAGGAGAAGTCACGCGGTTGATCCATCTGAATGGGTGTGTGCGGGTGGAACTGTGGTCAGGGCATACAGTGCGTCACGTGCGGCCGGCCCGCCCCCGGTTTTTCAAGACCCGGGAGTCAGTTTTCGGGCGCCTGGTCGAGGTGATCGAAGACGTCTTCCGATACGCCGCCCTGTTTCACACCGGTTTCCCGTTCCACCCGTTCCACGCCTTTGATCTTGTTGATGCGGACGATCAGGCGTTCCAGCTGGCTGAGATGTTCCACCTCGATGCCGAAATTGCCGTCCGCCAGCCCGTCCGTCGTGTCCATCGCGGCGTGGGTGATGTTGATGCCGGCGTCGGAAATCGTCCTGGAGAGCTCGTTGAGCAGGCCGGGCCGGTCGGTGCCGTAGATACGCAGGCCGACGACGAAGAACTGGTCTTTCTCCACGTCCCAGTGCACCTCGAGCCGCCGTTCCAGGTCGTCCACGATATTCGTGCACTCCTTGTTATGCACCGTCACGCCGCGGCCGCGGGTAATGAACCCGATGATCGGATCTCCCGGGACCGGCTGGCAGCACTGCGCGAACCGGATCATCAGGTTGTCGATGCCCGTGACCTTGACCCCGCCCCGGGACCGGCGCATCCGGTCCACGAACCGGGTCAAGACCGACGCTTTAGGCGGTTCCTCTTCGTCAGCGGGTTCATCGGGGAGCAGTCTCTGGGCGACCTGGGCGGCGGAATACTCGCCACGGCCGATGGCGGCGTAGAGGCGGCTCGCGTCAGACAGCCCGTACTCCTTCGCGAGGGCCTCCAGTTCATCGGACACCTTGCGTTTGACTTTGAGCCGCTTCAGTTCCCGGTCCAGCAGGTCTTCGCCCAGGCTGATGCTCTGTTCCAGCGTGGCCTTTCTGAACCACGACCGGATCTTGGACGAGGCCTTGGTGGTCTTGACGATGTCCAGCCAGTACGAGCTCGGCGTCTGGTGCGGCGAGGTGAAAATGGTGACCGTGTCGCCATTGTTCAACTTCCCGGCCAGCGGCGCGATATTGCCGTTCACCTTCGCTCCGCTGCAGTGGAGCCCGATATCGGTGTGAATGGCGAAAGCGAAGTCCAGCACGCTCGCGCCCTGCGGCAGCTCCTTGAGATCCCCGCGCGGGGTGAATACGAAGATGGCGTCTTCGTACAGGTCCATGCGGAGGTAACTCATGAACTCCTTCGGGTCGGTCATGTCGGTCTGCCAGTCCAGCGCCTGGCTGAGCCAGTCCTGCCGGTCTTCGCTGTCCCCGGCCTCTTCCCTTCCTTCCTTGTAAAGCCAGTGGGCGGCGATCCCCACTTCCGCGATGCGGTCCATCTCCCGCGTGCGGATCTGGATCTCGGCCGTTTCCCCGTTGGACGCGATGATCGTGGTATGGAGGGACTGGTACATGTTCATCTTGGGGCGGGACACGTAGTCCTTGAAGCGGTCGAAGATGGGGGTGTAGAGGGTATGGATGATACCCAGCGCGTGGTAGCAGTTGGGTACCGTGTCGGTCACGACGCGCAGCGCCAGGAGATCGTAGATCTCTTCGAAGGGCCGATTGCGGCGCTGCATCTTCGTGTAGATGCTGTGGAAGTGCTTCGCCCGGCCGTTCACCGTGGCGTCGATGCCCGCCTCCTTCAGGGCCTTGACGATGGGTTGCCGGATCTCGTCGATCAACCCTTCGCGCTCCGTCCGTTTCTGGTCGAGTTTGCTCGCGAGATCCCGGTATACGTCGGGGGACAGGTATTTCAGGCTGAGGTCTTCCAGTTCGGACTTGATCTTGGCCATGCCGAACCGGTGGGCGAGGGGAGCGTAGATTTCCCGGGTTTCAAGGGAGATACGCTGTTGTTTCTCCTCTTCCAGGAAGGACAGCGTCCGCATGTTGTGAAGCCGGTCCGCGAGTTTGATGAGGATGATCCGCACGTCCTTGGCCATGGAAACGAGCATCTTGCGGAAGTACTCGGCCTGGAGTTCCTCCTGGCTTCTGAAGGAGAGCCCGGTGATCTTGGTTACGCCGTTCACCAGGACGGCCACTTCCTCGCCGAACTCCTCCGCCAACTGCTCGATGGACACCTCTTCCACGTCTTCCACGACGTCGTGCAGCAGACCCGCCGCGATGGTCACGGCGTCCAGTTGCAGGCCGATCAGCGTGAGTACGACCTGCGTACAGTGCACCATGAAGGGTTCGCCCGACTTGCGTACCTGGCCGGCGTGGTGGAGGGTGCTGAAATGATAGGCCCGTTCGATGAGGTCCAGCTGAGCTTCCAGCGCCTCGTCGGATTCGATCTCCGGATGCGAAATGGCGTATTGCTCCAGCAGTACCTGGACCGGAACGATCGCGGAGTTCGTAAGGGCGTTTTCAATGGTCGCAGTCATCGGGACACTCGCCTGGCCGGACCGGAAGGCGGCCTGAAGTCGCTTGACAGGGCATAGGGGCAATTTAAACTAGTGCTTGCCCCATGCGTTGACCAGATTCGAATTGCAGGTGTAACGTCGGTTATTTACAATAGGTTACCTTATATAGATATAGATAAGAGGCGCGAAGGACCGTTGTCAAGCCGGATTTGGCCGGCCGGGAAACAGGAAGTTCGATACCTCGTGTATAAAACGGTCGAAGGCGGCTTTGTAGTCCGGGCCGATGCGGTGGGCGTTCCGGACGTTCCTGATCAGGGTGCGTGTCTCCGGGGCGCGGCGATTGTAGACGCCGGGCAGCGGATCTTCCGTGGTGAAGGGAAACTCGTGCACGCCCAGGTCCAGGCGCAGGACGGGCGCCGGTCGCAGGTTCCAGGCCGCCCGCTCGGCCGATATGACCCGGTCGGCGGGATTGAGCACGACCAGCAACCGGTCTCCCATGGCCTCCATGCGTTCCACCAGTCCGTCGCCATGGACCAGCACCTCCGCCAGCCAGCGCGTGGGGGGCTCTGTAAGTTGCCGATGATGGTCATCGACAGCCCCGGGCAGAAACGACCGTTCCCCCAGGTACGCTGACAGGCGCTGTGCGGCCGCATCGTCCATGATGAACAGGCTTTCGGGCCGGATGCCGTTCAGGGGTGCGCCGGAAGCGAAGAGGGCGGCGCGGGATTCGGAGAACCGGCCTCCGGGATCGGCCAGCAACAGGACCAGGGCCAGATAGCCGCCGGCCGAGTAGCCCAGGAAACGCACGCCTGCTCCGGTTCTGCAGCCGTCGTGTCCGCCCGCGTCGATGCGGTCCGCCAGGTCCACGGCGTCCAGATAGGACTGCAGCCCGCCGAGCATATATCGCTCGGGCGCCTGGCTCAGCCGTTCGCTTATGCGGCCGTTGAAGGGACTAGACCGCCCGTTGCCGGCCATGGCGGCGCGTTGCGCGGCGATCCGGGTCTGTTCCGGGGTACGCCAGCGGTCCGACCGCCTTCCGACGTGGAAGGACAGGGGAAACAGAATCACGGGGATGTGCAGCCGCAGGGCGAAACTGCAGGCCCAGGGCAGCATCCGGCCGTAGCTGCCCTCGTTGAGTCCGTGAAGGATGACCAGGACTTCATCGGCGCCTTCGGCGGGCAGATCGACCGGTTCCACCATGAGGTAATTGAAACCGCGGTTTTCCACGATCCCTCGGTCTTCCGGCAGCAGGAGGCCGGTCCAGCGGGAATCGAACCGCGGGCGACGCAACCGGCAGCGTCCGTCATCCACGGGATCGCCGCCGCCGGTCCGGTACAGCCGGTTCAGCGTATCGGGCTCGTACACGTTCCCGGGCATCAGTCCATCTCCTCAAGCGCCGTCCGGCGGGCGGACCCGGCGCATTCCAACTGGTTGGACATGCAGATGCAAGACCACCGCCGCGTGACTTTCCGCTCGATCCTGGTCGGTATCGTCCTGGCCGTTTTCATCAGCCTGTGGATCCCCTACAATGTATGGGTCGTTCGCGGGACGTTCATGGATTTCGAGCATGTCTCCGCGTCCCTGATGGCGCCCTTCCTGTTCTTCGTCATCGTCGTAAACGGACTGCTGCGCAAGTACCGGCCGGTTTCCACGTTCAGCACGTCGGAACTGCTTGTCATCCTTTCCTTCGGCCTGATCGCGTCCACCGTACCGTCCCACGCCTTCATGAGCTACTTCATCGGTGTGATCACCACGCCGTATTATTTTGCTTCGCCCGAAAACCAATGGGAAGCGGTTTTCTTCCAGTACCTTCCGGCCTGGTTGCTGGTCGATCCCGCCGACCAGACCATCCGCTGGTTCTACGAGGGCCTGCCCGCCTACGCCAGTCTTCCGTGGAGGCCCTGGATCGTACCCCTGTTCTGGTGGGGCACGTTCTTCGTCGCCCTGTTCTTCGCGGGATCCTGCCTGGTGGTGATCCTGAGGAAACAGTGGATCGTCCATGAAAGGATCGGCTTCCCGCTGGCCCAGGTCCTCTTCGGGATCGTTCACGAACCCGAGGGCCGCTCCTTCCTGCCGGCCTTCATGCGCGGACGGCTCTTCTGGATCGGGTTCTCCCTGCCGCTGGCCGTGATCGGGTGGAACATCGTCGACTACTTCACCCCCGTGGGCGTGATCCCCATCGGGCAGCCCTACGCGACGGACCTGGTAATCGGCCACCTGTTCCCCGCCATCAAGATCAAGGTCAACATGTACCTGTTCAGCTTCGCGCTCTTCTCCCCGGTGGACATCCTGTTCAGCATATGGGTCTTTCACCTCTTCGCCATACTCGAGTCCGGCGGCATGAACGCGGTCGGCCTGCTCGAGACCGGCGCGTCGCCGGACGCCGCGGTGCGTCTCCAGGAGATCGGCGCCCTGATCGTCTTCGTCCTCTGGGGCTTCTGGATCGCCCGCCGTCACCTGTGGGACGTGGCGCGAAAGGCCCTGGGACGGGCGCCGGACGTGGACGATTCCGGGGAGTTCTTTTCCTACCGGGCGGCCGTCCTGGGCATGGTGCTGGGCGTCGCCTACATGGCGGCCTTCCTGCACATGGCCGGCATGAGCCTCGTCATCATGGCACCGTTCCTGTTTCTCCTCTTCGTCTTCTACGTCGGCGTGTCCCGGATCGTGGCGGAGACCGGCCTGGTCGCCCTCGATCTCCCCATGAACTCCCACGAGTTCCTCATTCGCGGCGTGGGTTCGTCCGGCATCGATCCATCGTCCCTCACGGCCTTCGGCCTGTCCAATGCCTTCGCGCGGAACTGGAAGACCTTTACCATGGTGTCCGTGTCCCACGTCACCCGGCTGGGGGACCGGGTCTGGACCGACAAGAAGCTCATGTTCGCGCTGATCTGCGGCGCCTTCTTCCTGGCTTTCGTGGTCGGCGCCGCGTATACCGTCTATTCCGGGTACGAGACCGTCGGCGCTTCGCAGTTCGACCAGTGGGCTTTCACCACGGGGAACATCCACTTCTTCGAGAGCGTCAAGGTATGGATCCAGAACCCGACCCGGATGTCTGTCATGGAAACCGCCTGGTTCTTCCTGGGGGGTTTACTCATGATGGGGTTGATCGCCCTTCGGTACAAGTTCCCGGGCTGGCCGCTGCACCCCGTTGGACTCACAATCGCCCGGGGCGTGGCGATCGACAACGGGGCGTTTACCATCTTTGCGGCTTGGGCCGTCAAGGTCCTGCTGCTCCGGTCCGGCGGCATCGCCCTTTTCCGCAGCGTCCAGCCGCTGATCCTCGGCATGCTGGTCGGGTTCTGCACGGGACTGGTCGTGTCCAATGTCGTCGATATCATCTGGTTCCCCGGACAGGGACACCGTATCCATGGCTGGTAGGTGTTTCGCGCGGTCGATACAGGGGCGATCACACGGGGCGCGTGAGGGTTCGGAAATGTTGCGAACCGTGACGATTAGAATTGACTTTCGGGTGTCCAACCATATATAATCAAATGATTTTGTGGAATTTGTCCGGATAGACGGATGTGAAGGGCCCTTTGATGGATCGACTGGATCTGACCATACGCATAGCCGGGGAGAACGGCGAAGGCGTGCTTACCGTCGGCGACGTGCTGGCCGAGGCGCTGGCACGGTCGGGACTGCATATCTATACCTTCAAAAACCTCCCGGCCGAAATCAAGGGCGGCGCATCCATGACGCAGGTCAGGGTGCAGGATACCCCCGTTCGGTCGCCGGGCGACGCCCTCGATATCCTGATGGTCTGGAACCAGGAGAACTACGACATCCACGTGGGAGAGGTCAAGTCCACCGGCGTCGTGATATTCGATCCCGACGAATGCGAGGCGGATGAAAGCCTGGAGCTGACTCAGATCGGCGTACCGCTCCAGAAGATCACTAAAACCGTCATCAAGACGATGAAGTCCAAGAACGTGCTGGCCTTCGGTGTCCTGACCACTTGCCTGGGCATTCCCTTCGAATCCGCGAAGCAGATGGTGGCCGAGAGTCGATGGGGCCGCCGCAAAGAGTTTCTGGAATCCAACATCAACGCCTTGAAGCAGGCCTACATCTACGTCGACGACAACGATATCGATCTGGGGCTTCGGGTCCCGGTGAACCAGAGGAACGGCCATGCCCAGTTGATCATGACGGGAAACGACGCCCTTTGCATGGGCGCGCTGGCCGCGGGATGCCGGTACTACGCGGGCTATCCCATTACGCCCGCCAGCGACGTGATGGAGACGCTGGCGAAAGCGATGCCCAGGGTGGGCGGCGTCCTGATGCAGACCGAAGACGAGATCGCGGCCATTACCGCTTCTATCGGCGCATCCTTCACGGGCGCTAAGGTGATGACCGCCACGGCGGGGCCGGGCCTGTCCCTCATGGTCGAGGCCCTCGGCCTGGCGACCATGGAGGAGATCCCCCTCGTTGTTGTCGACGTCATGCGCGGCGGTCCGAGCACCGGCATGCCCACCAAGACGGAGCAGTCGGACCTGAATCTGGCCATCCACGGCGCCCACGGCGAGGCGCCCCGCATCGTGATCGCGGCCACCAATACCGAAGACTGTTTCTATACGGCGGTCAAGGCCTTCAATCTCGCGGAGAAGTACCAGACCCCGGTCATCCTGCTCAGTGACCAGCATCTTTCGCAGCGCGCGCAGGTCATGTCCCGCCCCGATCTGAGCCAGGTCGAGGTCGTCGAGCGCAAGCAGCCAGACGGAAACGGGAGCGTATCTCCCCAGGAATTCGACCGGTACGAGATGACCGAGGACTACATTTCCCCCATGCCCCTGCCGGGCCGTCATGGACAGCACTACGTGGCCACAGGCCTGGAACACGACGAGCACGCCCACATCGACTACTCGCCCGAAGCCCATATCCGCATGACCGAAAAGCGGCATCAGAAAATCGAATCCGCGGTGAACGAGCCCGGATTCGTGCAGCGGTACGGTGCGGAGGACGCCCAACTCGGGCTGATCGGCTGGGGATCGTCGGAGGGTCCCATACTGGAAGCGCTGGACCGGACGCTGGCGAAGGGGTACAAGGTCGCCGCCCTGATTTTCAAGATGTTGCATCCTCTGCCGGAGAAGGAGGCCCGCGCCTTCATTGAATCCATACCGGTGGTATCGGTGGTGGAACTGAACGCCAGCGGGCAATTCGCGAATTACCTTCAGGGCCGCCTGGCCGTTTCCCTGCAGCGGTTCAACATCATTACGGGGCTGCCCTTCAAGGCGGGCGACATAGAGGAATATATCGAAGGAGTGCTGCAGTATGGCTGAAGTTCCTGCGGCCGACACCGCAAAAACCGGGGCGCCGGAACGGGCAGAAGAGGCCGGTCAGGCCGAGCAGGCCAATCAGACCAAGCAGGCCACCAAACGCACGCTCAAGGATTACCGCAGCGAAGTCAAGCCCACGTGGTGTCCCGGTTGCGGGGATTTCGGCGTGCTTGCCGCGCTGCAGCGCGCCCTCGCCGAACGCAACCTGGATCCCAGAGACGTGGTCATCGTGTCGGGTATCGGCTGTTCCGGCCGTTTGCCTGAATTCGTCAACGCCTACGGCCTGCACGTGGTGCACGGCCGGGCCCTTCCCGCGGCACAGGGCGTCAAGGCGGCCAATCCCGATCTGACGGTCATCGCCGTCGGCGGCGACGGAGACGGGTTCGCCATCGGCGGCGGACACGTACCCCACGCCGTGCGCCGCAACCAGGACATCACCTACATCGTAATGGACAACCAGGTTTACGGACTGACCAAAGGCCAGCCCTCGCCCAGCACGCCCACGGGGATGCAGGCGCTGCGGCGCAGCGTGTCCATGCCCAAGATGGCGCCCTACGAAGGCGTGCTGGAAGGCCAGTTGAACATCCTGGCCATGGTGATCGTATACGGCTGCAGTTTCGTCGCGCGCACCTTTTCGAGCCAGGCGACGGAAATGGCGAAAACCATCGGCCTGGGACTCGATCACCCCGGATTCGCCTTTGTCCACGCCATGAGCCCCTGTCCCACTTTCTACAATACGTACGACCCGTGGAAGGAGTCTTTCCTTCCGCTGCCGGAAGACTGGGACACCGGCGACCGGATCAAGGCGATCGACAAGGCCATGGAGGAAGTGGGCGAGGGCGTATTCCACAGCGGCGTGTTCTTCCAGGAACAGTACCGCACCTATACCGACAAGCTGCAGGACGTGTACGCCAAGGCCTACGGCGACGAACAGGCGACCATTGACGCCCTGATGGACCAGTACGCCTGATCCCGCGGCATCGCTCCGCTTTACCCGGCGCCTCGAGCCCGGTCACCATTAATCCCCGCTTCGCCCGGTCCGCCCGGCCCGGGCAACTTCAGCTCCGCACAATCATCTGAACACGACGGTACGCCGTCCGTTGATCAGCACGCGTCGCTGGATATGGTAGAGCACGGCCCGCGCGAGCACGATGCGTTCGATGTCGTGCCCCACCGCCGTCAGTTCCGCCGGCGACATGCGATGGGTCACGGCTTCCACGTCCTGCTCGATGATCGGACCCTCGTCAAGGTCGGCCGTCACGTAGTGGGCGGTTGCGCCGATCAGCTTCACGCCGCGCCGATGGGCCTGGTGATAGGGGCGGGCGCCTTTGAATCCGGGCAGGAAGGAGTGATGGATGTTGATGATGCGTCCCGCCATCCTGTCGCAGACCTCGGGGCCGAGGATCCGCATGTACCGCGCCAGCACGACGAAGTCGATATTGTTCTCCTCGATCTCGTCGATCAGGCGTTCCTCATGCTCCTCCTTGTTTTCCGGGGTGACCGGCAGGTGCAGAAAGTCGATGCCCGATTCATTCGCCAGTTGCCCGGCGTCCGCGTGGTTGGATATGATCAGGGGTATATCCAGCCGAAGCTTGTCCATGCGCGTCCGGTTCAGCAGGTCCAGCAGGCAGTGCAGTTCCCGCGACACCATGATCAGCGCCCGGGGCCGGGTGTCGTCGGCCGACAGGTCCCACTGCATTTCCAACTGCTCCGCCAGGGGCGCGAAGGTCCGCCACAGGGAACCCAGGGTGACCTTGCCGCCGAAATGCACGCGCATGAAGAACCGCTCGCTGTGCGGATCGATGTACGTATCGCTTTCGATGACGTGGCAGCCCTGTTCCGCCAGCCAGCGGGTCACCGTGTAGATCAACCCGGTGCGCTTGGGACAGGACAGGGCGAGCAGGAAGTTCTTTACGGCGCGTGCCTTCATGAAAAGAGACCGTTACCGTGGGTTTACGGGGCGGCTTCGCGCCGCATTACGCGCTTCGGAGGTATCGTGTTCGATGATGTCGCGTCTGTGACGGCGCCGGTCGCCGCCTGTGCTATGCACGGCAACGCCGAAACGGTATGTAGCGAATCCTCTTTACGGTCCCGCTGTGATGCGGTTCCGGCTGTGATGCGAACTTCTTCGGTGGGAGTCGATCGATGATGAAGCAGGCTGGAAAGCGGGCCCTCCCGCCGGGCCTGATTGCGCTGATGCGCCGGCCCGGACCGCCCTGACAACCTGGACCGCCCGGACAGCGCCGGACGCCCTGCCCGGACACCTGTCAGTCGTTGAAGAAGTCCGCGTTGATCTGGATGTATTCCTGCCATTCATCCGGGGTATCTTCTTCGGCGAAAATGGCCTCGACCGGACATTCGGGCTCGCAGGCGCCGCAGTCTATGCACTCTTCGGGATCGATGTACAGCATGCGTTCGCCGTCTTTGGTGTGAATGCAATCCACCGGGCATACATCGACACACCCCTTGTCCATTACGTCAATGCATGGCTCTGCGATAATGTAGGTCATACGAGTCTCCTCGCTTAAAACGCTATCTTGAAACAATCCGGCTTTGCGGATGCGTCGAACAAGTATCAGTTAATACGAAAACCAGGCAACGGTTCTGTCGCCGGAACAACGTACTATGATAGTCGGGCCGGCACGCCGTGTCAAGTCTGAATTCGATTGACCGCGGGGACGATCTCCCTTAAGTTCAAAGGCCATGCCAACGTTCGCCGCACCCGCCGAGCTGGCCCGCCGTTACGACGTCTGTTTCAAGTCCATCGCCATTGGCAAGTGGGTGAACCTGGACATTCTGGCGGTGCGCGATCCCGACGTGCTCATCGACGAAATCGACCCGGATTGCTATGATGAAGACGAACGCCTGCCCTACTGGGCGGAAATCTGGCCTTCGGCGATCGGACTGGGCCGTCACCTCTTCGAGTACCCCGCTCCCGCCGGATCGGAGATTCTTGAGTTGGGCTGCGGCATTGGCGTCGCCGGCATTGCGGCGGCCGCGGCCGGGCTTGAGGTTACCGCCAGCGATTACGAAGAAGACGCCCTGGCCTTTGCCCGTTTCAATGCCCGTATGAATCGCCTGGAAGATCGCGTATCCTTCCGCTTTCTGGACTGGCGGAACCCGGATCTCGACCGCAGGTACGCCATTGTAATCGGTTCGGACATCCTTTACGAAAGGCCGAATCACGAACCGATCCATAAGCTGCTAAGCGACACGCTGGAACCCGGGGGCATGTTCCTCGCGAGCGATCCTGACCGGCGGGCGACCGCCCATTTCGTCGAATCCATGATCGCCCGGGGGTACCGCCACAGCGCGCAGCCTCGAAGGGTGAAGTTCGAAACGGACGACAACAGGATCATCGTTCACCGGTTTCTGAAAGAGGCCTGATCCCGTAACCGTCGATTGGACCGGACATGAAAGAAGCCATCGCCCAATTGCCGGAGGGAATCCGGGAGCGGCTGACCCAGGCCGGCCGCCTGGCCGATGAATCGGGGCTGGACCTGTACCTTGTCGGCGGGACGGTGCGGGATTTGCTTCTGGGTCGCGCCAGGATGGACATAGACCTGGCGGTGGACGGCGACGGCATGGGATTCGCCAGCCGCCTCGCCCGCAAGACCGAAGGCCGATACACGCCCCATCCCCGGTTCCTGACGGCCACCGTGGATCTGCCCGAAGGGAACAGCCTGGACGTGGCCACGGCCCGCGGGGAGACCTATGAACAGCCTGGTGCGTTGCCCCGGGTGGCGCCCGCGCCGATAGACGTCGACCTGGCGCGGCGCGACTTTACGATCAATGCCATGGCGGTCTCGCTGAACGGGCGAAGCTTCGGCAACCTGGTCGATCCGTTCAACGGCCGGGGCGATCTGCGGAGCCGCCTGGTCCGCATCCTCCACGACCGGAGCTATATTGACGATCCGACTCGGCTCTTTAGGGCCGTACGGTTTGAACAACGCCTGCGGTTCAGGCTCGAGCGCGGGACGGAACGCAGGTTTCGGGAAGCGGTTTCGGGAGGCATGATCGGGAATCTCTCGGGACCCCGGCTGCTGGAGCAACTGAGGCTGATCTGCGTCGAACCCGATCCCTGGCCGGTATTCAACCGGCTGGAACGGCTTGACGCGCTCAAGGCCATCCACCCGGGCCTCGCGTCCGACGACGGACTGAAGACGCTTGTCCAGGAGATCAGCCAGTCCGGCGATCTGGCGTCTTCAACCTATGACGGCTGGTGGATACTGTACCTGGTCGCGCTGTTCAGGCCGCGGCGGCAAGAGACGCTTCACGGCATCGTGGAACGGCTGAAGCCCAACAGGCGGCTCCGGAAGGCCATCGAGGACATGTCCGGGTGGTCCCGCGTGGAGCAGGCCGTCGAATCGGGCCGGATCGACACGCCCGCGGACTTTTACCGCGCGGTCCGGACGATCTCGGAGGACACGATACTGTTCCTTGCCCTGACCCATCCTGACGAAGCCGTTCGAAGCCGTTGCGAAACCTACTACCACCACCACAGGCATGCGCGTCTGTCCATCGACGGAGGAACGCTCAAAGAGCTGGGAATCCCGGAGGGTCCGGCATATGGGCAGATCCTGGATGAAGTCCTTTCGATGAAGATAAACGGCGAAATCGGGACCGCGGAGGAGGAACGCCGCGCCGCGCGGGATCTCTGGTCGCGCCTTCACCGCCTCGGCGCCTGAATAGGTCCGCAGTCGCAGCAAAGGAGCATACATGCCCGATTTTACCATCCTGTTTGTCGCCATGCCCGCGATCCTTTTCGCCCTGACCTTTCACGAATACGCCCATGCATGGGCGGCGTGGAAGCTGGGCGATCCCACGGCGCGCAGTATGGGACGGTTATCGCTGAACCCCCTGGTGCATCTCGATCCGGCCGGAACCATCATGCTGATCATTACCGTCATGAGCGGCTTCGGCATCGGCTGGGCGAAACCCGTGCCGGTGGATCCCCGCTATCTGCGCAATCCACGGAAGGACATGCTCTGGATCGCCCTGGCCGGGCCGGTGTCCAATATCATCCTCGCCTTCATCCTGGTGGGCGTTTTTACCCATATGCCGACGGGCGGCGCCCTGACCGATACGCTGCGCCAGATGGTCCGGTACGGTATCATCATCAACCTGGCGCTGGCCTTCTTCAACATGCTGCCGATTCCGCCGCTTGACGGGTCGCGCGTCCTGAGGGGACTGCTGCCCCCCGCGCAGGCGCAGCGGTACGGCCAGTTGGAGATGTACGGACCGATCCTGCTGATCGGTCTGATCATTGCGGACCAGATGTTGCGGCTGGGCATCATTCGGACCTGGATCGCGGTGCCCGCCCAGATCAGCCTGCGCCTGATGAACGAGATTTTCAGTAGCTTCTGAGCGGGGGCTTCATGCGTTTCACCGCCGAGACGATCCGCCTCGACCTCATCCATCCCTTTCGCATCGCCCGCGAGGTCAGCGACCACAAGCACAACGTGCTCGTGTGCATCTCCGACGGCGGGCTGACCGGGATTGGAGAAGCCGCGCCTTCCCGCTATTACAGAGAAGACGCGGGATCGGTGCGGCGGGCGCTGGAGGAAGCGCCGGCGCTGATGGGCGGCAGTCCCTTCGAACTGGAGGCCACGATGGATCGCCTCGGGTCGCGGCTTCCGGGCGACTCATCGGCGCGCGCGGCGGTGGATATCGCGCTCCACGACCTCGCCGCGAAGCGGCTTGGCGTACCCCTCTACAGGTGGCTCGGTCTCGATCCCGCGAAGACGCCCGTCACCTCGTTCACCATAGGGATCGACGAGCCGGAAACGGTCCGGCGCAAAGTGCGTGAAGCCGCAGGATACCCCGCATTGAAGATCAAGCTCGGCTCGGAGAAGGATCTCGAGATCATGGGTGTGATCCGGAGCGAAACGGATGCGCGTATCCGGATCGACGCCAACGCGGGATGGACGGTGGACCAGGCCGTGGAAATGGTGAAACGCCTGTCCGAGTTCGACGTGGAGCTCGTAGAACAGCCTCTTCCCCCGGGTTCGCCGGAAGACTGGCGCAGGGTGCGCGAGGCGGCGCCTATGCCGATCATCGCCGACGAAAGCGTGCTGACCTCGACGGACGTGCCGGCCATGGCCGGCCTCGTGGACGGCGTCAACATAAAACTGATGAAGTGCGGCGGGGTCCGCGAGGCGCTGCGGCTCATCCACACCGCCCGGGCCCACGGGATGAAGGTCATGATCGGTTGCATGATCGAAACATCCGTCGCCATCACCGCCGCGGCCCACCTGTCTCCCCTGGCCGACTACGCCGACCTGGACGGCAACCTGTTGATTTCCAACGATCCTTACCGCGGAGTGACCGTACGCCGGGGCCGCCTGATTCTGCCTGAAGGACCGGGTGTCGGGATAGCGCCCAGGTCATAAGTGCCGGGCCTACGCCGCGGACCGCAGATACGCCCTCCGCAGGACTGGCAGCAGTCCGACTGGCAGCCGCGCACGTCAGCCGCGCACGTTGGCCGCGCACGTTGGCCACACACGTCAGCCGCGTCTTCGCCTAATGACCGTTTTCTGCTCTCTTCAAGGCGTGGAGTATCTCCCTCACCAGGATCCGCAAGTCTTTCATCTCGCGTTCTAACTTGATGACGAGGGCCAGCAACGTCTCCTGGTTCTCCTCGAGTACCTTGATGTCATTGTTCTTATTCATAATCTGATGTTGGGGGCTGCTTTCAGTGGACAGAACGCGTCCCCTGCAGGGTACCCCAGGTTCACGCAGGCCACAGGAAGCACCGGCCGTGGTGTATCGTGGTGTATGTAGAGGATAATGTAAATAACTTATAAGAACAATAAATAATAACAACGCATTAGTATCATCATGCTCTGCAGACCTTCCTCCTTGCCGCATTCCTCCTCACCGGATTCCCGCAGTCAGTATCTCGCCGCCCCAATATCGTACTTTCCTCTATCCCTTGCCCGTGAATTTCCGACTCCCTGTAATACGAGGCTGGACCGGTGGTTTCAAGTGGAAAAACACAAAAAACTGTTGACTGGATAAAAACTAAGCATAAATTAAGCAAAATAATAGTATATTTTATTTTAATGAAATGTAATATAAGTCTATGTGCATGAAAGTTGATTCACATCGATCGTCAATAGTCGCTATTCACACAATCTCCGACAGCAGGCAACTGTCCATTTCGTACAATGCACAGGACGGGAAAGGAGGCCATATAGATCCGTGCCTTTTACGCAGCAACATTTAACAGCAAAGAGTAACATTCGATAAACGGGAGACAATAATGCATTACCTCATAGTAATCGTGATTGCGTTCGCGCTATCCATGATGGGATGCGAAGGCAAAACAGGCCCGGCCGGTCCTACTGGTCCACAAGGCGCAGCAGGTCCACAGGGTGTTGCCGGCTCTACGGGACCGCAAGGTCCTGCCGGTGCTCAGGGTCCTGAAGGTGCTCAGGGTCCTGAAGGTGCTCAGGGTCCCAAGGGCGACCAGGGTGATGAGGGTCCCGCCGGTCCCGCCGGTCCGCAGGGTCCAGAGGGAACTCAGGGTCCCAAG
>JAJEHX010000045.1 GCA_022823465.1 Candidatus Latescibacterota bacterium | reverse complement strand
AGCTGGCTGCTCAGGTTTCCCGGTGTCTTGAAGACCCGGCCGCGCTCACTCAGCACAGAGGCGATCATGTTCTTTGTGGTGGTCTTCCCATTGGAGCCCGTAACCGCGACTACCGGGAGGTCGAATCGGCTCCGGTGCCAGCCCGCGAAGGCCTGCAGCGCAGTAAGTACTTCGGGCACGACGATCCGCGCGCCCTCCGGAGATTCACGGTCCGGCCTATCATCGTGCCAGTCGGCCGTAACCAGGGACGCGCACGCGCCCGATCGCATGGCTTCAGGTACGAAATCGTGACCATCGTAACGTTCGCCTGAAATCGCGACGAACAGGTTGCCCACCTCGATACGCCGGGTATCGGAACATACGCCCGTGATCCGGCCGTCACGAAGCGCAGGCACCGGAACGTGCAGTCTCCCGCCCATGATACCGGCTATTTCCGAAAGCGTGGGAGCCGCCGCCTCGTTTCGACTATCCATAGTGTGCCTCGAGACATTCCCGCGCCTTGATCCGGTCATCGAACTCGATTTGCGACTCGCCCACGATCTGATAGGCGGTGTCTCCCCTTCCGGCGATCAGCACGGTATCCCCTTCGCCGGCTTCGCTCAGGGCCTTATGGATCGCTTCGCCGCGGTCCTGGACGATATGGGACCGGACATGGGACAGGAGACCGGGCTCGATGTCCCGTATGATTCGATCGGGCGCTTCCGTTCTCGGGTTGTCGGTCGTAACGATGACCACGTCGGCGTGGGTGGACGCCGCCCGGGCCATAAGCGGCCTCTTGCCCGGATCCCGGTCTCCGCCGCAACCGAATACGACCGTCAGGCTTCCCCGGGTCCATTCGCGGCAGGCGGACAGCACGGCGCCGAGCGCGTCGGGCGTATGGGCGAAATCCACGAGTACGTTGAATGGCTGTCCGGCGTCGACGCGCTCGAGCCGGCCCGGCACCCGTACCCCGGCCATGGCCCGGTTCATCGACGCGCAGTCGATATCGAATCCCAGCCCCACGGCGATAGCCGCCAGGGCGTTATACGCGTTGAAACGGCCCAGTAGCGGCAGGGTCAGCTTGAAAGGGGGACCGGAATGAACCTGCACGTTGAAGGAGGTCCGGTCCGCGTAGTATCCTATCGGTCCCGCCCTGCGGACGTCCGCCTTCTTGTCGAGACCGAATGATCGCACCCCCGCGCGCGCGGCGTTCTTGAAATGTACGTAGGCCGGATCATCCATGTTCAGGGCGGCGTTGCCGTCCTCCTCGAGGTAGTCCGAGAACAGCAGCATCTTGGCTTGCCTGTAGGCGTCGAAGGTCTTATGGTCGTCCAGGTGTTCCCGGGAGAGATTCGTAAAGACGCCCGCGGCGAACCGCAGGCCGGCCAGCCGCTGCCAGACCAGGCTGTGCGAGGATACTTCCATGACGACGCTTTCGCCTCCCCGGTCCCGTATCTTTCTCAAGGTGCGGTGCAATTCCATCGGATAGGGCGTGGTGTGGCTCAGCTTCCAATCGAGCACTTTGCCCATGAACCGGCTGCCCAGTGTGCCGATTCCACCCGTGGACCAGCCGCATTCCCGAAGTATAGCCTCGATCAGCAGGGATACGGTCGTCTTTCCGTTTGTTCCGGTAATGCCGATCAGACGCAGGCCGTCCGCCGGATGTCCGTAGTACGCGGCGGCCATCAGCCCGAGCGCCCGGGAGGTGTCCGGGACGACTACCATGGTCGCGTCATCGAGGCGCTCCTCACTCTCCTTGACCACAACCGAGGCGCCCCTCGCCACCGCGTCGCGGGCGTACCGGTGGCCGTCGCGGCCCGATGGCTCGCGCAGCGCGACGAAAACGTCGCCGGGCTCAACGGACCGCGAATCGTGGACGATGTTCCGTATTTCCTGGTCCGCGTAGTCGGCCTGGTCCGCCCGGCCTGTAACCGTTTTTCGAGGCAGCGCATCCAGCAATTTCGACAGCTGTATCAACGCCTTGACCCTCTGGTCGTCGTCCTCGTGCAGAGAACGATCAAACGGGCTAGTTATAGGGACTGCATTCGATGAGGCATCGATCGCCCGAGTAGAGCATGCGGCCCGGCGCGGGTATCTGGCGCCGGACATAACCCTCTCCCTCTATGGTCGCTTCTATACCCTGTTCGGCCAGGGTCTTTACCGCTTCTCTTATGCTCATACCTATCACGGACGGCAGCACGATCTGCGCCCGTTCCAACCTGTCGCCGGCACCAGGCCGTGCCGGCCGGGCGGGCCGAGCGGACCAGGCGGGCCGTTCAATTTCCCAGGGACCGCCGAGCGCAAGCATATCATTTCGCACGGCTCCTGTGTCGCCTGGATCGGATAGATACGGAGCGCGGCCGGAGCCGGCATTCGGCTTGATGGAGGCCAGATGCAATGGCAGGCCGTCCTCGGATTCGGGTGCCGATTCCACGGGGCCGTCGGGTAAATGAACGAGGCGGCGAACGATTTTATTGAAAACCGGCGCGGCCACCGATCCTCCGTAGAACCCGCGTTTCTTCGGTTCGTCAATCATGACGAGCACGACGATTTCCGGATTTTCCGCGGGGAACATTCCGACAAAAGACGAACGGTAGTTCCTGGTGTATCCCCTGCCGTCCTCTCGCGCCTTCCAGGCCGTACCGGTCTTTCCGGCGACCTTGAATCCCGACACCGCGGCCTTCGTACCCGTACCCCGGTCCACCACTCCGCTGAATACGCCCAGCAGGGCTTCGGCGGTTTCCTCTTTCATCACCCTGCGAACGACCGTCCTGGGCGTGGACGCCACGGACCCGTCGCTTTTCAGGACGGACTTGACGATGCGGGGTTTCAGGAGCACACCGCCGTTGGCTACCGCGCAATAGGCGGACGCGAGTTGTACCCCGGTAACGGAAACCCCGTATCCTATGGCCATTGTGGGAAGGGTCGACTGGGACCAGTTCGCCGGCTTGTGCAGGATCCCCCTTGCCTCGCCGGGGAGCGCCACGCCCGTTTTTATGCCGAAACCGAATGCCCGGGTATACTTGAAGAACGCCCGCTCGCCGAGTGCCAGGGCCATTTTCACGGTACCCACGTTACTGGAATGCTCTATGACTTCCCGCACGCTCAGTTCGTCGAAAACCTCGTGGTCCGAGATCGTCTGAGTACCCAGATTGATCCGGCCTCCACTGGTATCGATCCGGTCCTCCAGCGAGAACGCACCGGTCTCCAAAGCCGCGGTCGCGGCGACGATCTTGAACGTCGAACCGGGTTCATATATATCCACGACCGGCCTGATCTTCTGGGCTTCGAAGGGAAAACGGCCCGGCGTGTTCGGATCGAAGTCCGGCGCACTGGCCATGGCCAGTATGTCGCCGTTACCCGGATCCATCATGATTACCATGCCGCCGAGTGCCTCGTGCCACGCTATCGTCTCTTCCAGTATCTCTTCCGCGACCATCTGGGCCGCTATATCGATCGTCAGCACGACGTCCGCGCCGTTCTGCGCCGACTTCTGGTAGGAATCCAGCCACGAATACGCCCTTCTCTGGGCGTCTATCTGAACCACGCTGTATCCATCTATACCCGTCAACAGCTGGTTGTGTTCCATTTCGAATCCGGCCTTGCCGACGCCGTCTACGCTGAAACCCAGCACCTGGCCGGCGGCGGCGCGGTAGGGGTAGACCCTTCTGGCTTCCTTCTCCATGCGGATATAGGATTCGAACAGGGGATAGGTGGAAAGGCTTCTTATCCGTTCGCTGGTTTCAGGACTCGCCCAGCGGACCAGGTACCTGAAGTCGGAGGTCCCGGATATCCGGTCGATGATATGCTGGGGGCCTTCTCCCGTGATCTGCGAGAGTTGAACGGCAAGATTTCCTACTTCGGAGGTATTGAACTGAGCCCAGTCGAGGTCCTGTATCCCAAAGGAGTCGAACTCGACGCTCAGCGCCAGGGCATTCCGGTTGCGATCGAAGATGCGGCCCCGGCGGGGGTCAATGGTGACGACCCGGTGCTGCTGGTCACGCGCCCGCTGCCTGTACGTCTCGCCGTCGCGGATCTGAATCAGCGCGATACGTATCCCGAGACCCGCACACAGTACCGCACCGACCGCGACCAGGAGCGTCAGTCTGCGTATACAGGATTTCGCGACCATATCGGGTATTCCTCATCGGGTATCCACTCGAGCCGTCGGATAAGAGGCCAGGATAAACGCGCCATCCGTCGGTTTTCCCGCGATTGCCCTCACATCGGGCCCGGTGTGGGCCAAAGCCATTGCCGTGTCTACCGCGTCCATGTCCACGACCTGCCCGACCGCCGCATGGTCCAGTTCGAACCGGTTCATGGCCATGGTTTCATTCCGGAGCTGTTCCGATAGCCGAACGATCCGCACATGCAGGTAAGCGCTTTCCTTTTTCAAGGCATCCTTCTGGTGTTCCAGCTGGAGGATCTCCCGCATCAGTTCCCTGGTTTCCACCTGGTGCCAGATGTAGCACATGCTCAATGACGTCGCGAGCGCGATCGTACCGATCCAGTTGATCAACTGTCCCATGTAGGCGTGATCGCTACGGAATCTTAAAGCGGATTTCATATCGGACCTCTCCGGTCGGATGATGTGATGCGGGCATCAGTGTGTGGGCTGCTCGTTCGGCAGGCGTTCTATCATTCGAAACCTGGCGCTCCGTGACCGTGGGTTTTTCGTGACCTCTTCCCGTGACGCCACGACGGGCCGTTTCGTGTGCAGCACGGCGACGCGCTTGTGCCGGCACACGCATTGCGGAAGGCCCGGAGGACAAATACAGTCCGAAGCCCAGGTTTCGAACGTCCGCTTGACCATGCGATCTTCTAAAGAATGATAGGATATGACACCGAAACGCCCCCTGTGGCTCAACAGGGGAAGCATGGTGTCCAACGACGTTTTCAATTTGTCCAGTTCGTTATTGACGGCAATTCGAAATGCCTGGAACACCCGGGCGCAGGACTTGACCGCCCATTGGCGGCGGACCGCGGATCTGATCGTATCGGCCAGCCGGGCGGTGGAGGCCAGCGGCGCATTTGCGCGGGTTCTGACGATCGCGTTCGCCACGCTGCGCGCCTGCCGTTCCTCGCCGTATTCCCGTATGATCCGCTCGATTTCATCCCTGGAGCTTCCATTGACGATATCGGCCGCGGTTAACGCCTTGCCCGTATCCATGCGCATGTCGAGCGGACCTTCAGCCTGGAATGAAAACCCGCGGCCAGGCGTATCGATCTGGTACGATGACACGCCCAGGTCCAGCAGCACCCCGTCTACCCGGGAGATTTGTTCCGCTTCCAGGACGGACGCCAATTCCGTAAACTCACGATGCATGATCTTCACCCGGGAGTTGCTTCCGCCCGCGATTCTCGCACGGGATACGCTGACCGCTTCGAGATCCCGGTCCATTCCGATCAGCCGCCCGGATTCGTCAAGGCGGTCAAGGATGGCGCGCGCATGGCCGCCTCCGCCTATGGTACCGTCCACGTATATGCCGGACCTGTCCCAAACAAGCATTTCGGCTACCTTCTCCGTAAGAACTGGAACATGTATGTACGTATCTGCCAGACCCATGATCAATCCGCGGCTGAACGGCCACATGGGTGGGAAGTATCAGACGAATAGGGATTCCGCAATCTCTTCGTACGTGTGTCCCGATTCGTTCATCACTTTCTCGTACTCCCCGGGACTCCAGAGTTCAAAGTGGTCGAGCGTCCCGACGATCAGTACTTCGGTATCGATGCCGGCGCGTTCAATCAGTTGCCGGGGCAGGGCGATACGCCCCTGCTTGTCCATGGAGACGGCCACCGCCTCCGACGAGAGCATCCTGATGAAGATCCGCGTGTTCTGCCTGGTGACGGGCAGTTCGCGCAGGCGGGTGTCGATCTGTTCCCATTCGTCGATCGGATAGACGAAAAGACATCCGTCGAGTCCCCGCGTAATGATCAGCGTGTCATCCTCGTCGGTCCGGATGTGCTTGCGAAACTTCACAGGGACATTCACGCGGCCTTTGTGATCCACGGTGTATGTGTATGAGCCCAGGAAGTTGACCATCCGCGATCTCCCTGAAATACAAAGGAGTTAACACCCTAACCTAAGGTGATCATTCAGTAATACTATACAAGTGTTTGGTAGTTAAGGTGTTTCGAGACCCACTTTGTCCCACTTTTACCCACTATACTACATCGTGACCCCCCTGTTGTCAAAAAAAAATAGACTTACATCGATTTTCTTTACCTTTGGATAAGGAAAACCCCGTAACTCCAAGTGGCCAAAAGGCTATATAAATGTTGATACACATCATTTGTTGACACCATATACAACGGCAATTCGATCTGCCAGGCACTATATGGCCCCGAAAACGCAGAATGCTCCCCGGAGAGGTGGAATACTCCTCATCGTGAAGCCGTTGTCCCGTCTGTACGTAAAAAAAAATCGGAGGGGCCTTGATATGTCCAGGCGGTCCGGACGATTCGGGCGGCCATGCAGTCTGGCCCACTACATCCGGGCGTTGCGCGACCAGGCGTGCCGGCCGGCTGGGGCCGGCCGGACTGCGTTCCTATCGACCCGGGGCGAGTCTATTTGCCGTCCCGGATTTCTCTTGATCGCTGGGTGGCGGTTTCGACCGCGCTGATCAACATACTGCGCAATCCGCGGATCTCCAGGTCGTGTACCGCCGCAATGGTGGTACCGCCCGGCGTCAGGACCTGGTCGCGCAACACCGCGGGATGCTTGCCGGTCTCCTGAATCAGCCGAGCGGCGCCGAGTACGGTCTGGGCCGCCAGATCCAGGGCGACGTCTCTGGGAAGGCCCATTTTCACGCCGCCGTCGGACAGCGCCTCTATTACCATATATATATAGGCGGGACCGCTGCCGCTGAGCCCGGTTACGGCGTCCAGGAGATGTTCGTTCACGAATACCACGCGTCCCACGGCCTCGAAGATCCGGGCCGCCATCTGCTTGTGTTCTTCGCCGGCATACCTGCCCGGAGAAATGGCGGCGGCCCCTTCGTCCACCAGCGAGGCGATGTTCGGCATCACCCGGACGACGGGATTCTCGGTGCGTACCATTTCGGTGATCCCTGCTGTCGTCACACCCGCCGCGATCGTGATCAGCAGTTGATCGGGACGGAGGCAGTCGCGTACATCTGCCACTACGCGGTCGATGGCCTGGGGCTTGAGACAGATCATGATAATATCCGCTTCACGGACCGCTTCCCGGTTGTCCGTGGTCCAGCCCACCTCCCATTTATCCGCCAGGTCCTGGAGATAATCGGACCGCAGGCCGGTAACCACGATTTGATCCGGGGGAACGAGATTCGCTCTTCGTATGCCGCCGAGCAGGCAGGATCCCATGTTTCCTGTTCCGAGTATCATGATGCGGCGGTTGTTCAGCATTTTGCACCTTCCGGTCAGTGATGTCGGGGATCACCCGACGTATATGGCGGACACGATTCGGTCCAGGCCATTGTAGTCCTTAACGATCTTCAGGTTTCCATATACACGGCGATCAGCCAACAGACGGGTCACTGCCTCTGACTGTTCCGCGCCGATCTCCAGGGCGATCATCCCGCCTTTCCTCAGGCACCCCGGGGCCTGCTCGATGAGCGCGCGATAACATGCCAGGCCGTCTTCGCCGCCGTGGAGCGCCAGCCGGGGTTCGAATCTGCGTATCTCATCCGGCAGGCCGTCCATTTCCCGGGACGTGACATAGGGCGGGTTCGACACGATCAGATCCAGCGGGGGGATGGAGGGCGCCTTCAACGGCGCCAGCAGCGAACCCTGCTTAAAAATGATCCGGCAACGGTCCCCCAGCTGGCTTTCTGCATTCCTGCGCGCGATGCCCAGGGCCTCATCTGAAACGTCCGTGGCGTACCCCTGTACGGACGGGCACTCCAGGGCGAGCGTCACCGCAAGGACCCCTGCGCCCGTGCCGATGTCCGCGAATCTCACAGGGCCGCCATAACGCGTTTCAACGGCCTTTCGAGGGCGGGCGCCCACAGCCGCCTCCCCGGTCCTCCGGTGCCGGCACTCATCCAGGAAGGGCCGCACGTGGTCGACGAGCCCTTCGGTCTCGGGCCGGGGGATCAATACTGCGGGTGAAACCGCGAACTCGCGTCCGTAGAACTCCGTACTTCCCGTGAGGTACTGGACGGGCTCCCCGCCGATTCTGCGGTTTACTAGTGCCGAAAACCGGGAAGATTGCGGTAAATCGAGCCGCCTGTCATGATTCAGGTACAGCTCGAGGCGGCTCGACGCGCACACCTTGCCGAGCAAGAGTTCTGATTCAACCCGGCTGGCGGGGCCGGGATTCGTCCGGCTGTCCAGTTTCCGGGCCGCCCAGTCGACCGCCTGGAGCACGGTCGACGAGGCTGGGCATTCAAATCTGCTCATGGAGCCCATCCGGGGTGTTGTCATGTCGACGTGAACTGTGCCACCTTCTCCGCCCGTTCCGCTTCCGCCAGAGACTCCGTAATCTCCTCTATTCCGCCTTCCATTATCTGGTCGATCTTGTACAGGGTCAAACCGATTCGGTGATCGGTGACCCTTCCCTGCGGGAAATTATAGGTCCGGATCTTCTCGCTGCGGTCTCCTGTTCTCACCTGGGACCTGCGGCTGCTCGCCAGCTCCGCTTCCTGTTCCTGCCGGGCCACGTCCAGCAGGCGGGCCCGCAGCACCTTCATGGCCCTGGCCTTGTTCTTATGCTGAGACTTCTCATCCTGGCATGATACGACCAGGCCCGTCGGGACATGGGTTATGCGCACTGCCGAATCCGTCGTGTTGACACTCTGGCCGCCCGGACCGGAGGAACGGAAAACGTCGAAGACAAGATCTTTCTTCTCGTCGAGTTCCACTTCCACTTCCTCCGCTTCGGGAAGTATGACCACCGATGCGGCGGAGGTGTGCACCCGCCCCTGCGTTTCCGTCACGGGGACCCTTTGCACGCGATGGACTCCGCTTTCGTTCTTCAGCCTGCCGTAGACGCCCTTGCCCTCGATCTGGAAAATGACTTCCTTCACGCCGCCCCGCTCGGCGCCGTTGGAGTTCAGTATTTCCGTCTTCCAACCGCGGCTGTCCGCGTACCTGCTGTACATGCGGTACAGTTCTCCGGCGAAGATTGCCGCTTCGTCTCCTCCCGTCCCGGCCCGAATCTCGCAGATGATGTTTCGCTCGTCCTCGGGATCCCTGGGAACGAGCAACCGCGTGAGCTCTTCTTCGATGGCCGTCCTTTCCCGGTCCAGGCTTTCCACTTCGTCCCGGGCAAGTTCGGCCATGTCGGGATCGGTGTCGGATTCCTGCAGCACTGACCGGGCCGACTCGAGGTCTTCCAGAACCTTTCGGTACACGCGATACCGATCGATCACCGGCGTCAGGTCGCGGTACTCCCGCCCGATTTCACGTAGTTTATTCGGGTTTGTGGTTACGGCCGGATCCGCCAGCTGGCGGTCGAGGGATTCAAAGCGTCGAACGATATTTTCGAGTTGATGGAGTAGCATGGAGGCATGGGCGAGGGAAGGGAGAGAGGCGGCCTCCGAAGTTCGCGGACAGCCTGGACAGCCTGGACGGCCTGGGCGGCCCGAACGGGGGCTGCCAGGCCAGACGGGCCAGGTGGCCAGTCGGCCAGGCGGTCTAGGCGGACCACCAATTTCGGCTGCGGTTTATTCGTCGATTCCGTACTTCCTGTTGAAGCGTTCCACGCGGCCCGCGCTATCGACCATTTTTTGCTTACCTGTATAAAATGGATGGCATGCCGAACAAATCTCCACATGGATCGTGTCGATCGTGGAGCGTGTCTGGAACGTATTTCCGCAAGCGCAGGATACCGTGATTTCCTTGTATTCCGGATGAATGCCGCTCTTCATTAGCTGACTCCTTGAGATCTTCGGCCGGGAGAAACAATACTGCCGGGACTGCTGGTTAAAGCGCGCTGGCAAAAATAGGCGACGGACCGGGGGCTGTCAAGCATCTTTTACCCTTGTTCCGGCCCAACGGGACAAATGAGTTGCCGGCATGAGGCCGGTCCGTTATATTTACGTGTCTTTTTCGATTCGTCTCGAATTACGCTGAAAGCGCGAATGGCGCATGTCCGCAAGGAGCAGTGGCAAGATGGCCCTAATGAAACTACTGAGAGAGCGAACCCACGTCGTCATGATTATCCTCGTGATCGCCTTCGTGGGACTGATCGGCCTGGAATGGGGCGCCGACATGACAGGCAGGGGCCCCGGCGGACAGAACGCCGTGGGATCGATCAACGGCGAGTCGGTGTCTTACGAAGAGATCCGGTTTGAAGTGGAAAGACTGCAGGAGATCGATCGCCAGCAACAGGGCGGCAGCCTGGACGAATTCAGGAGTCGGGAAATCATTAACGAGGTATGGGACCGGCGGATAGACCTCACGCTGCTGGAACAGAATATCGGAAAGCAGGCTATCGTCGTCACAGACGCTGAAATCCTCGAAGCGATTCGCAACAGTCCGCCCGAATACGTCAGGCAGCAGGAAATGTTCCAGACGGACGGCGAATTCGACCAGACCAAGTATCTGCAGGCGCTGAACGATCCGGCCGTCGAAGGCTGGGCGTTTCTGGAAGACCAGTACCGCCTGTCGCTGCCCCGGCAAAAGCTCATCAATCGGGTGATATCGGGCGCCCGCGTCACGGACCTGGAAGTCCGGCAGGCCTTCGTGAGGCAGAACGAGCAGTTAACAGCGAAATACCTCTTTTTCGATCCTGAAGACCAGGAGGTGGAACCGGAATCGATTACCGACGACGACATCGCCGCGTACTATGCGGAGCATACCGAAGCGTTCATGGAGGACGCCCGGGTTTCCCTGTCCTACGTCATGATTCCGAAGCAGCCGAGCGTGGCCGATTCCCAGCGCGTCGAACGGCAGATCGACGAGCTCTATGCCCAACTTGTTGATGGCGCAGATTTCGAAACGCTGGCCAGGGACTTCTCCGAAGACCCTTCCAACGCGGCCGATGGCGGGGACCTGGGGTTCTTCGGCAGAAACGAGATGGTCCCGGAATTCGAAGCGGTCGCCTTCGCGACGCCGCCCGGTTCCATTGCAAAGCCCGTCAAAACGCAATTCGGCTGGCACATAATCCAGGTGGAAGAGGCAGCGGTCAGGGAGGGCGAAGAACAGGTCCGCGCCCGCCATATACTTTTGAAGACGATTACCGGCCAGCAGACCCTGAACGACCTGCTTGAACAGGCGCGGCTGCTTCGAACCCGCGCGCTCGAAAGCAGCCTGGAGGATGCCGTACGGAGCAGGCCGGATTCCCTGGAAGTCGAGACCACCGGGTATTTCGCCGACCGTCCTGACGGGTTCATCCCTGGTATCGGGTACCTGGCCGGCGCTTCGTCCTTCGCCTTCGGATCAGATCCCGGCGGTGTCGCCGAAGTACTGGAAAACGCCAACGGCTACTACGTCCTTGCGAACGCGGGAGAGGAACCGGCGGGCGTGCTGCCTCTCGAGGAAGTGGCACTGCGCATCCGATCGATCCTCGTGCGGAATCAGAAGATGGAAAAGGCCGGGTTGCGGGGAGAAGAGGTCAGGACGAGCCTCGGCGGCGGAAACCTGGACGCGTTGACCGGCGAACTGGCGGACCGGGTCGCCACCACGGATCCCATTACCCGGCAACAGGCTTTCATCCCTCGAATCGGCCAGGACCTGGCTTTCATCAAAGGCGCCTTCCAACTGACCGATACCGGAGCGCTGAGCGAACTGGTCGAAGGGGAACGGGGTTACTACCTGATTCAACTGGAAACCAGGACACCGATCGATGAATCGATCTACGAAATGATGAAGGAAAACCTGAAACGGCAGCTCCTGCTTCAGAAGCAGAACCAGTTATACGAGGAATGGATGGCCAAGCTGCGTGAAGACGCGGAGATCGAGAACAACCTGAGATCCTTTTTCGCCATCTAACGGCATCCTCCGATTCTATCGGCCATCCGCGGACTCCATCGGACGCCTGGCCGTCACCGGATGAAGCACGCTACATGACCAGTTTGCGCATCGCGCCGATCACCCTCCGGGCGCGCTGCCGCGTCTCCTGCTTTTGCTGCGCAAGGCGGCTCCGTGACAGGCGCTCCGCTTTCAACTGTATGTGAAATCTGAAGCACTGGGAAGTGCCCGAAGGCCGCACGGTCAGGTGATTGAGTCTTTCCTCGTCGAAGTAGAATCGAATGCCTTCATCGGGAAAACCGGGCCACTGGTGGACATCCGCGTACTTGCCCGCCACGAAGGTTTCCGACGATAGCACGGGGTGGCCGTCCAGTAAAAGGGATTCGCCGGCCTCGACGCGTTCTCCCATCTCCGCGCATCGTTTCAGGATATCGATCTTCCGCGTCAACCCCTCCAGACCCTTGAATTCTCCCCACTGCGGAACGGGCACGACGTCGGTCACGAAACACCCCACGTCAGGATCCAGGTAAATCTGCTCGTCGACCAGGTCGTAGATCGTCGTCCCGCGGGACGCCGCATAGGCCGCCACTTCGGCGAGCAGGACCGCGGCGAAAACCCCGTCCTTGTCGCGCACGTGTCCTTTCCTTCCCATGGCTTTGGCCGCGGCCGGCGGGCCGCCCAGGATGCTGAAGCCGTTACTTTGCTCCAGGCAGGCCACGTTGTGGCTTCTGGACTTGTCTTCCATATCCACGGTCTGATAGATGATGTCCCTGAATAGGGGGTCCGACAGGTCGTCTCCCGACCAAACGCGTTCCACCGCGTTCGCTATCAGACCGAAACCAACCCAGGTCTTGATGACGCCGACCCCATGCTTGCGGGCGATTCGGACCAGAGCGTCGGTCGTAATGTGGGAAAGCACGATGAAGGCCTCTTCAGGCCGCGGGCGGCCTTCTCTCGCGTCCACGGCCCCCTGGGACAGGCGGTACCAGAGCAGCAGGGACCAGGCATCGTCCGCCGACAGCAGAAGATGAGAGCGGTTCTCGTGGTACGCGCGGGATTTCGAGGGTATTCTGATCACCAGTCCCGCCCGGTCGGCATCCGGGTCGGTCCCGATCATCAGGTCCAGGCCTTCCATGGATTCGGCGCCGTACTGTTCGCCATACGCCTTCACGGCAATCTCGGACGCCATGGGATCTCCGGGGTCCGGTTGCTGTTCCGGATGCTCCTGAAAGGCGGGGAAAAGGCCATTCAGCTCGTTCAACCGGTGCCTGGTTATCCTGTTTACCCTGGTGAAACCAAAGTCTTCCAGCAACCGGGGCACGGCCTTTCGTCCTGCTCCGTGAAAAGCGCAGTACCCGATACCGATGGAAGGCGCCCACGACTTCATCATGGCGGGGTCGGATATGAACCGCCTGATCTGATCCTGATACATCTGGTGCATATTGACGAGGGGGCGGTCCAGATAGTCGAATCCGGGCAGCGGATCGGCGCCGCCCAGGAATACGAGCTTATTACCGTCCAGGCGGGGGTCTTCGGGGCGATTCGGGTCGACACCGGCTTCCTCGAAGTCCGCGAGCGCTATATGGGCCGGGGTCGTTTTCCGGATGTAGTCGTTGTAGATGACCGAACGTTCCCGGGGAGGAAACTGCGATCCCGTCCCGGCGGAGAGCTTGTATCCATTGTATCTGCGGTCGTTATGACTCGCTGAAATCAGGATGCCCATATCGGCGCCCAGCGTCGGAATGGCAAAGGTCATCTCGGGGTAGGGGCAGGCTTCGTCGAACAAATAGACTTTCAGTCCCGCGGCGAGGAATACCCGGGATACCAACCGGGCGAAATCCTGGCCCGCAACCCGGCTGTCATAACCGATGACGATGGACCTGAGATCATGATCGGTGGCGTACTTCGCCACACCCGTGGATTTCAGCAGGAGAACAATGTTGTTGAGGGTATTCGGCCCCTTGAGGATAGGGGCGTCCATGCCGTCGCGCGAGAGCGTCAACAGTTCTTCGTCCGTCATCGCGGCTCTGCCGCGTATGCCCGCCGTGCCGAACTTGATCTCGTCCACGTAGGCTTCAACCAGTTCGGCCCACCGTGCCTCTTCGACAGCGGTTCTCAATCCGTCTCTGAGCCGGGGGGACAACCGGTTGATGTGGGGGTCGGTCAGCCAGTGACGGAAATTGGGGATTACGTTCAGGCGGGCCTGGTTGTACAGTCCTTCGTCTATCAGGCCGCGGCGGAACTGCTCGGCGAGGAAGGCGAGAACCCCGGCTTCCGCCTTCCGGACAACCGCGCCTTCGTCGATCGCCATGGGATCACCCGTCGGCGATATGGACCTGCGTACGGTTTTTCCCGTATCGACGGAACTGTACGATGCCGTCCGTAAGGGCAAAGAGGGTGTCGTCGTTCCCGCGTCCCACGTTGTTGCCGGGCAGAATGCGCGTTCCCCGCTGCCGGACGAGGATGTTGCCGGCCCGGACGCGCATGCCGTCTCCGGTCTTCACACCGAGAAACTTGGGGTTGCTGTCTCTGCCGTTTCGGGAACTTCCTACACCTTTCTTGTGGGCCATGTCCAGGCTCCTTTCCAATCGATTCGATAATCAGTTCGATGCGCTCGGATCGTAGTTGATGCCGGTTATTTCGAGGGCGGTGTAAGGCTGCCTGTGCCCTCTCTTCCGGCGATAGTTCTTCCGGCGTTTCATCTTGAACACCACGATCTTGGGATGGCGTCCCTGCTCGGTTACCCTGGCCGTCACGGTGGCTCCGGCCACTGTCGGCGTACCGACCAGCGTCTCTCCGCCGCCCAGGAGGAGCACCTGGTCGATGGTGATCTCGTCTCCGACTTCGGCGGCGATCTTCTCGACCTCGATCGTGTCGCCTTCGTTGACACTGAACTGCTGATCGCCCGATCTGATGACAGCGTACATCTATCGCTCCTTGTTCCTTTGTTCCGGTGGTCCGCTTACTTGAACTCGTCGGTCACGTCCAGATCCCGTTTACCCGAAAACACGCGGAACTCTTCCACGTGCAGAAAGGGGTCTTCCTCGACCTGAAGCTGTATCTTGTATTCGTCCTGCAGGTTCACCAGTTTCTCCTGGCCGTTTTCGTTCAGACTCAACGCCACGGTGGGATGTACCTTGAGCCTGAGCTTGCGTTCTCGCAACCCCGGCTTGGCCCGCTTCAGCCACCGGCCTATCTGGGTCACCATGGTGAGGCGCGACATGATTCGTCCGGTTCCGTCGCATACGGGGCACGCTTCGCTGAAGGTGAACAGCAGGCTGGGACGAATCCGCTGGCGGGTCATTTCTATCAGTCCGAATTCGCTGATCTCCTTGGACATGCGTGTCCGCGCGCGGTCGTGGGACATGGCCTTCTCCATCTCCTTGTGTACCTGGCGCCGGTTGTTGCGGTCTTCCATGTCGATGAAGTCGATGACGATAATGCCTCCGATGTCCCTTAACCGAAGCTGCCGCGCGACCTCCGCGCAGGCTTCCAGGTTGGTCTGGAACACGGTTTCCTCGTGCCCCTTGGAGCCTGCGTACCGCCCCGAATTCACGTCTATCGTCACCAGCGCTTCGGTGGGCTCGATGAGTATATAGCCGCCGTTTTTCAGCCAGACCTTCCGGTGCAGCGCCTTGCCGATCTCGTTCTCGATACCGTAGGCGTCGAACACGGGCGCCGTCCCGTCGTACATGTGAACGCGCGAACGAAGCTGGGGAGCAACCCCCTTCAGGTACGACAGGATCTCCTTGTACACGGACTTCGAATCGATGATCACGCTGTCGATGTCGGGCGTGAACAGATCGCGTATCATCCCCGACGTCATTTCGACGTCCTTGTGGATCATGGCGGGGGCCGAAGTTTTTCCAACCTGCTTCTCTATGTCCCGCCATATCCTGGTCAATTGCTTCAGGTCGTTCTTCAGCTCGGAATCCGATTTTCCGAGGGCGGCGGTCCGCACGATGACCCCGCAGTCGTCCGATTTGAGTTTCCTGGCCAGGTCCCTCAGCCTGCGCTTTTCGCTCCAGTCGTCGATCCGCCGCGAAACGCCGACGTAATTGGCATGGGGAACCAGCACGAGGAACCGCCCCGGCAGAGAGATCTGGGAGGTGACCCGCGGCCCCTTGGTGCCTATGGACTCCTTCGTGATCTGGACGACGATCTCCTGGCTTTCCTTGACCATCTCCTGGATCTGGTATTCCCGGTCCCTGCCCCGGCCGGATCCGGAATCCTGGTTCTCGTCGTCGTCAAAATCTATCCAGTCGGCCCCCGAGGTGACATCCGATGCCTGCAGGAAGGCCGCCTTGTCCATTCCGATATCCACAAAAGCCGCCTGTATACTCGGAATGACCGCCGTTACGACGCCCTTGCAGATATTCCCGACCACGCGCTCGTGTTCCGGCCGTTCGACCAGAAGCTCGACGAGATGGTTGTCCTCGAGCATCGCGATACGCGTTTCATGCGTGGCCGTTTCAACTACGATATCTTTCCGCAAATAGCAACCTTCTGTCTGATCCTCTATGAGCCCGGTTAACGTAAATGTTCCAAAACAGTTAAATATAACATGCGAACCATGCGGTGTCAAGTTTCGACTGGCATGAACAGACGTACCTTCGCCAGTACCTCCTGGGGTTCCAGGGTCGTCATGCATATGTTGCCGATGGGACAGTCGATCCGGTTGCAGCCGAGACAGTCGACGGTTTCCTGCCGCACCACCCCGTGTCCATCGCCCCAGGGCCCCTGGGCCCGGGGGTCGGTCGGTCCGAAAATACCGACCGTCGGGACGTTCAGCGCCGCGGCCATGTGCATCGGGCCGCTGTCGTTGCTGACCAGCAGGCGGCAACGCTTCAGGAAGGCGCCCAGTTCCGAAAGCGGCACCTCAGGAAGCACGAGGGGGCGGTTGTTCATGGCGCCGGCGACCTCCCGGACGAGCTCTTCTTCGCCCGGTCCCCACAAAACCAGGACGTCCACGCCGGATTCATCGATCAGGGCGTCCGCCAGGCGTCCGAAGTACTCCGGCGGCCAACGTTTTATGGCCCATCCTCCCCCCGGATTCAACCCGATGAGGATGCGGTCTCCCGGGACGTTTTCACGCAGCCACCGGGACACCTTTCTTTCTGCCGACCCGGGTACGGCGACGGCTGGCCGGTCGGTGGCAACCGGGATGCACATCGCCTCCAGGGCTTCCAGGTGGAACAGGACCTCGTGCCTGGCCTGGGCCGACGGCGTAACCACGGTGTTGTAGGCGTGGCGGCGTCCCCTGAAGGCGTAGCCGACCCGGTTCGGCGCCCCGGTGAGCCAGGTCAGCACGGCGCTGCGCGGATTGCCGAACAGGTCGATCGCGAGATCGAAGCGCCTCCTGCGCAGGTTTCGGTAGAACCGCGCCTGCTCGCGCCACGATCCCGGAAAACCCATGCGTCCCCAGCGTCGGATCGGCAGTACGATGAGTTCATCCAGGAAGGGATTCCATCGCAGCATATCCGCGGAGGCTTCTTCCGTCAGGAAGGAGATGCGGGCCCGGGGGAATCGCCGCTTCAGGTTCTCGACGACCGGTGTCGCGAGGACGACGTCCCCGGTGGCCCGCAATTTGATGACCAGGATGCGTTCGGGATCGGCGGACATGGACGGGCCCCCGCGAGGAAAGATCAGGAAGACTGCCCGAGCGCGGACTCCGCGATCTCGAGCACTTTACGTGGTGATATCGATTCGATGCAGGGCGTCGGCCGGGTGCAGTAATCGCGGCAGCAGCAGGTGTCCGTTTCCGCCCGCAATGCCACGTGCCCGGCCGCCTTCGCGTAGGGAAACCAGATCTCCGGTCGGCTCGGACCGAAGAGGCCGATGGTGGGCGTACCCGCGGCGACGGCGATATGCATGGGCCCGCAGTCGTTCGAAACGTATAGATCGCAGCGGTGTATCAACGCCGCCAGCCGGGTAAGCGAATCGGTTTCCACGACGGGACAGGCATGACCCGACAATGCGTTCAAGCCCGCCGCAGCCTCCCGCTGGCCCGGTCCCGCGACGAGCAGGACCGTAGCTTTCAGTCCTTCGATCAATCCCCGCGCCAGTTCGGCGAAGCGCTCCGCGCTCCACGTCTTGGCCGGCCAGCTGGCGCCGGGGTTTAGCGCGACTATCGGGCGCGTGCCGTCGACGCCCCGCTCCACGAGCCAGGACTCGGCCCACTTCGCGTCCTCGGCAGAGAAATGAATCTCGGTGCGGTCGTCATCCACGGGAATGCCGAGCGTACGGACGGCGTCCAGGTAGGCATCCACTACTCGAATGGAAGCCGACCGCCTGATTTTTACGTTGTACGCTCTGCCCCGTCCCCGGACGTCGTAGCCGACCCGGTACCTGGCGCCCGTGGCCAGGGTCAGCAACGCGCTGCGCGGATTGCCGAAGAGATCGATGGCCAGGTCGAATCGCCGCTTCCTCAGGGAACGGAGAAACCGCACCTGTTCCCGGCACCGGGTCAGGACGGCCCGGCCCGGAAGGAGTTCGTCCGGCAGCACGATCACCTCTTCCAGGTGGGGGTTGTGGGCGAGGACCGCCGCGGGGCCCGCCTCCGCCAGGTAGTACACGGCCGCTTCGGGGTACTGCCGCTTCAGCGCCCTGATCACCGGCGTGGTGAGCACCACGTCGCCGATGAACCGCAACCGGGATAGGAGTATCTGCTTTACCGGGGGAGCTTCCATCGGGTATCAGGCGTTTCTTTCGGGCGCGCCGTCCGCCGGTCCGGCGTTTTCGCGCTCCGCCCAACGGGATGTCGACCGCAGGATCTCGCGGTCGGATACGACGGGGGCCGGGTCGGACCGCCGCCGCTTCATCACCGCATCCTTTAGGCGCGCCGCGTCCGCCAGCGCGCCCAGAAAGGTCACATCGGCCTTCAACACCGCGCCCAGGGACCGCGCGATCATCCAGAAGGCGTGCCGGACCAGGTACCGGCCGTCCCGCACGTTGCGCCACACGAAGAGGATACGGTTTCTCATGCTGACGCGGTCTACGCGGGCCCGGTCAAACCGGGCGCCGATCGTGGCGCCGTGTTCGTGGTCGAGCCGGCTTTCGGGTTCATAATACACGGTCCAGCCCCGCTGGTAGGCGCGGTAGGACAGGTCCAGGTCTTCCGAGTAAAAGGGAGCGTACAGCGTGTCGAATCCACCCAGTGCCAGGTACTTGTCCCGGGAGACCGCCATGGCGGCCCCGTTGGCGAACAGGGTAAGCCCGCCGGCTTCTCTCAGGGACTCCCTTTCGGCCCACCTGAGCCGAAGCAGGCCGCAGTGCATGATCCCCCGTACCAGGCCCCCTCCGGGATGGCCGTCCCCGGCCTGATAGATACGGGGATTGACGGCGAACACCCGCTCGTCGCGGAAATGGGACAGCAGCGGGGCCAGGAAGGGTCCGGTCGCGACGACGTCGTTGTTGAGCAGGACCACGATATCGTGCGCAGCCCGGGCCACACCCGTATTGCAGGCCGCGGCGAAACCCCTGTTCTCCCCGTGACGTACCAGGATCGAATCCGGACAGGCGGCCGATACCCTTTCGGCGGTGTCGTCGGTGCTGCCGTCGTCGACGACTACGATCTCCGTCCGGTCCGCTTCCCCGTGCTCGATCAGTGCGCGCAGGCACCGTTCGATCAGGGGTCCCGCGTTCCACGTCGGAATCACGATGCTGCATCGCTTGCCCTGTGCCATGATCCCATCCGAATCAGCCGTCACGCGGACGGCTGCCCCCGTCGTCCCGTGCCGCCCTCCGCCTGAGATTCGCGCCGCCATACCTTGACCAGCCTCAGGAACGAGTAGATCCCCATGCACAGACTGAAGAGGAAACCGGGGAAACCGTCCCTGTACGCTCCCTTCACGATGTAGCACTTCCAGGCCATACCGAGAGGAGAGAACACCAGGCGCAGTCGTCCCACGCGCTGTCCCGCCGCTATGCGCTCTTCGGCGTCCACCGAGGTGTACTGGTTGATCCGGGCGATGAAATCGGAGAGCGTGTTGTGTGAATCGTGGTAGAGGTCTTCGTGGATCAGTCCCAGCTCGCCGTGATCGTTTACCTCGATGTGGGCGTGGGCCCCGCCCGTCCAGTACCCCTTTCCCTTTCTCAGCAGCCGGGGCTGGTAGCTGGGGTTCAGGGTCCCGTGCCGCATGGGAAACCGAAGGAAGTGTTCCAGCCGGTGGATCTTGTACGCGTCGTGGTCCCCGCCGTCCCGCAGGAGTTCGCGGATCCGCTCCGCGAGACCGCCGGTGACATATTCGTCGGCGTCGAGAAAGAGGATCCAGTCCCCGCGGGCCTGTTCCATGCCGAAGTTACGCTGGTCGGCGAAGCCGGACCACGCCCGCTGAAACACGCGGCCGGTATAGGCTTCCGCGATTTCCACCGTGGCGTCGGCGCTGAAGCTGTCGACCACGACAATGTCGTCGGCCCAGGAAACCGGATCCAGGCACCGCCGGAGTTTCGGCTCCTCATTATACGTGATCACGACGACGGACAGCGAATGCATGGGAGACGCCGGTGGATGTGCGGTTTCAGGAGGATGGCCCCGACGCGCCCGATTCGACGTCGGCGGAGCCGCGGAGGTGCAGGTGCCACAACTTGGCGTACTTGGTGAAAACGTAACAGGCGGAAAGGCCGCACAGGATGAAACCCGGCAGGCCGTCCTGGAAACCTCGCTTCAGGAAGTACATTTTGAACAGGGTAAAAATCGGACGGAACATCAGATCTGTCAAACGGAAACGCCTGCCAGACAGGTAGAGCTGGCGGGCGCCGAGACTGGTAAAGCTGTTGAACTTGGCAAGGTAGTGATGGAGGGTGGGATCGGTATCGTGGATCATGGGGTGCTTCAGATAGCCGGTCTTGCCACGGATGTGCAACGATTCGTGGACTTCGTCGTCCGTGAACCGGGGGTCGGCTCCGCGCCGGAAGAGGCGCAACACGTAGTCGGGATACCAGCCGCAATGCCGGATCCAGTGCCCGAGGAACAGCGTCTTCCGGGCGATATGGTAGCCGGCATGATCCATTGAACCCACGACAGCCTGGATCTCATCGCGCAGGTCCGGTGGAACGCGCTCGTCCGCGTCCAGCCAGAGTACCCAGTCCCCCGTGGCGTGCTCCAGGGCCAGCTGTTTGGTCGGACCGTACCCCCGCCATTCCGATTCGATGACGCGGTCGGCGTACTTCCGTGCGATGGCCACGGTATCGTCCGTGCTCCCGGAGTCCACGAGCACGATCTCGTCGGCGAACCGTGCGCTTCGCAGGCAGGTTTCGATCCGCCGGGCTTCGTTCCGGGCTATGATGATGACGGAAATGGACATGGCGCCGGCTCCCGTGGATCAGCGTTCCGGGGCCGCCTCGATCATCACCGCGGGACCCGCCTCTTCCGGTTCCCTGACCGAGTCGATCATGGCCTCGATTTCCGGACGGGGCCTGGGGAAAAGCGGCGTAAGGGACAGGGTCACGGCGAAGTTGATCAGCATGCCGATCGTCCCGATCCCCTGGGGATTGATGCCGTTGGCAAACAGCCCGAAGGTCCAGGTTTCCATGCCGAAGAACACGCACGCGATGATGTAGAAGGCCGTAAAACCGATGCCCGCTATGATGCCGCATACGGCGGGGACGGTGCCCACACGCTTGCTGAATATGCCCAGGACGATGGCGGGGAAGAAGCTCGCCGCGGCGAGGCCGAAGGCGAAGGCGACGACCTGGCTGACGAATCCTGGTGGATAGATCCCGAATATCCCGGCCACGACCACCGCCATCCCGATCACTCCCCGGCCCACCGCGAGGCGTTGCTTCTCGCTGGCTTCGGGACGCAGTACGCGGTAGTACAGGTCATGGGAGACGCTGGATGAAATGACGAGCAGCAGTCCACTCGCGGTGGAAAGCGCCGCCGCCAGTCCACCCGCCGCCACCAGCGCGATGATCCAGCTGGCCAGCTCGGCCATTTCAGGCGTGGCGAGGACGATGATGTCCCGGTCCGGCCCGGAAAACCCACGGGCCCGAAGCACCTCCCGTCCATCCGCGCCGCCGGCGCCGCCCGTATCGAGCCATGCCTGGTGGGCGACCCGAACGTCGGAAAGTTCGGCGGCTGACAGGGTGCCGCTGCGAAAGATTTCGTTGTCCTCGCCGGCTGAATACCGCATGACCCCGTCTCCGTTGTCCATCCACAGGATCAGGCCGGTCTTCTCCCAGTTCTCGAACCAGGAAGGCAGTTCCTGCGCGGTCTTCCCGTTCAGGCTGTCGATCATGTAGTACCGCGCGAAGGCCGCGGTGGCCGGCGCCGTCAGGTACAGCAGGGAAATGAACAGCAGTGCCCAGAAGGCGCTCCATCGGGCCGCCTTGACCGACTTGACGGTATAGAAACGCACGAGGACGTGGGGCAGGCCCGCCGTGCCCACCATGAGCGCGAGGGCCACGCAGAAGACATTGACCTTGTCCCACCCCCCCACGAAGGTGGCCGTATAGCTGCTGAATCCCAGGTCGGTCTGTATCTGGTTCAGTTTCTCCAGCAGGTACACCCCCGACTGGCCCGCGATGGACGGCTCGATCGTGTTGCCGAGTCCCGCCTGCGGCAGGGGGCTGCCCGTGAGCTTGATGCTGATGGCGATGGCAGGGATGAGAAAGGCGGTGATGAGCACCCAGTACTGGGCGACCTGCGTCCACGTGATGCCCTTCATGCCCCCCAGCGTGGCATAGATGAAGACGATGGCCATCCCGATGATCACGCCGACGTGGATATCCACTTCCAGGAAGCGGCTGAAGACGACGCCCACCCCGCGCATCTGTCCCGCCACGTAGGTGAAACTGATGAAAATCGCGCAAGATACGGCCACGATGCGCGCCAGGTCCGACGCGTACCGGTCGCCAACGAAGTCCGGCACCGTATAGTGGCCGAATTTCCTCAAGTAGGGCGCGAGCAGCAGCGCCAGCAACACGTAGCCGCCCGTCCATCCCATGAGATAGATCCCGCCGGCGTACCCCATCGTGGAAATGAGCCCGGCCATCGAGATAAAGGACGCCGCGCTCATCCAGTCCGCGGCCGTGGCCATGCCGTTGGCCGCCGCGGGCACGCCCTGGCCCGCGACGTAGAACCCTCTGGTGTCCCGGACGCGGGTTCGCCACGCGATGAACAGGTAGAGGCCGAAGGAGAGGGCTACGAACAAATAGGTCCAGGCCTGAACCGACATAGGCTGAGTCTATCCTTCCTGATCCATGTTTTCGAGTTCGCGGCGATGCCGTTTATCCAGGCGGTTCATATAGAGGCAGTAGGCCAGGATGAGCAGCACGAACACGATGATGCTGCCCTGGTGTGCGAACCAGAAACCCAGGGGAAAGCCGGTACCGGAAATATAGTACGCGTTCAGCTTGTCCGCGAACAGGATGCCCGCTCCGAGGCCGGCCAGGGCCCATAGCCCGAGCAGCACGGCCATGATCCGAATATTGGCCCGCCAGTACCTGCGCAAAGCTACGGCGGCTCTACTCCCGTGGACAGGCGTTGATGTGGCCATGCCGTCCCTCCGGACCATCCCGGTCCGTTCACGCCTTGACGACGGTCAGCATCGCCTCGACGTACATGCCGGGGAAAATAAAGGCGAGGTATTTCTCCCACCTGCGGGGAAACCAGTTGGCGAGCAGGCTGACGCCCAGCACCCGGTAGATGTCGCTGAAGATCAGTCTGCAGCCGTCCATCCGGAACCGTCCGTCCCGGCACATCTGCGTGATCGTCACGTAGCCGAAATGATGATAGTGGGTCAGGTCGCCATAGGAGAGCTGCGAAGAGTAGTGGGGCGTGACGATGCGGATCGACGCGCCCGGCCGCGCGATGCGGTACACTTCGTCCATGGCTCGGGCCGGCTGGCGGATGTGTTCCAGGATGTGAGACATCTCGATGTGGTCGAACCGGCGGTCGTCGAAGGGATAGGGATATTCGTCCAGGTCGTGAACCACGTCCACGTGGGCCGCATCGTTGATATCCACGCCGATAGCGCCCTCCAGTTTCCCGAAAGGTCCGCAGCCCAGATCAAGTTTGGTCGCCATGTTCACCCGTTCCCCTGCCAGTCCTGGCGTTCGCCTGAGCGGGCAACATGGTATGGGCGGGCCGGGGGCGTGTCAAGTGAATTAGGCGGGATCCGACCCGGGATCAGACCCGGATGATCTCGCCCTTTTCGCCTTCGAGAGAACCATCGAGCATGGCGGTGATTTCACGGCACACGCGGTCCGGCGGGATCTCTTCGATCCGTTGATTGACCGCATAAAAGGCGCGGTGCCTGGCGCCGGGCGGTTTCCAGCAGGCCGGATCGCTGGTGGCGTGGAAGGATAGTGTGGGTGTCTTCACGGCGGCGGCCAGGTGGAGCACGCCGGTATCGTTGCATACAAGCAGATCCGCGGCGTGGATCACGCCGGCGACCCTTCGCAGCGGCATGGGGGGCACACTCATCAGGGAAGTGGATGCCGCTTCGCGCAGAGCACGCATCAGCTCATCTTCACCCGGCGCCGGTATGGCCAGGATCCGCGCGGAGAGCCGGCCGGCCAGTTCATCGCATACGCGGCCCAGTTGCTCGACTGGGTATCTTTTCCTTGCGTCCCCGGTACCGAAATGGACGGCGATCACTGGGCCTCCGGGCCGTCCACGTCCTGCTGATCCTCCTGCCAGATCTTCGATCGCTTCGCGTCCCCCGATCCGCTCATCCTCGGACATGGCGTACCCGTAGGAAAGATCGTCCGTATCCGCGCCGATGTACCGCACTACGTCCAGGTTTCGCTGGATCTGGTGTCTGGGATCGGGATTCACGGGCACGTTTACTGTGTAGAACGGGTTGTGATCGAGGTGGTCGAAAGTGGGTGCCGCGGGTCCCATGACCACGGGGGCGCCAGAAAGCCAGGCGATGAGATCGCTGGAGAAGGAGTGAGAGACCGTGTTGAACACGACGGCAAGGTCGACGGGGTTACGCATCAGGCCGACGAAGGACCCGATGTCCCGGGGCCGCCACCGCCAGCCGGATTCGTGGAAGACCAGGACTTCGTCCACGTCCGGATTGCCCCGGGCCACGGGGTACAGGTATGAGCGGACCACCAGCGACAGGTGGGCGTCCGGAAACCGCGCGCGCAACGCGCGTATCGCAGGGGTGGTCAGCAGGAAGTCGCCGAACTGGTCATGCTGACGAATGATCAGGATCCGGCTGATATCGTCTGTGTCGACCGCGCCGGGCGGACCGGGCGGTCCGGGCGGCGTGCGGCGTTGCCCCAAGGGATGGCTGGCCAGCCATTTGAGCACCCGGGTCTTGAACCGCTTCTCGAGAGGATACCACATCATCCGCCGTCCGTTATTCCACGACCGGTTCCTGGTCCCGGAACTGCAGGTTGTAGAGCTTCCGGTACAGCCCGTCCTCCCGGATCAGCGATCCGTGGACGCCGGTCTGCACGATCCGGCCGCGGTCGACGACGACCACCCGGTCCGCCTTCTGCACCGTCGACAGGCGATGGGCGATGACCAGGGCCGTCCTGCCCTTCATCAACCGATCGATGGCCTCCTGGACCAGCAGTTCGGACTCGGTGTCCAGGCTGGACGTGGCCTCGTCGAAGATGAGGATCTGGGGATCCTTCAGAATGGCCCGCGCGATGGCGATCCGCTGACGCTGGCCCCCGGAGAGACGCACGCCCCGCTCCCCGAGAAACGTATCGTATCCATCGGGCAACTGTTCGATGAAGGCATCCGCGTTGGCGGCGGCCGCGGCGGATCGAATCCGGTCCCGGGGCATGTCTTCCACGCCGTAGGCGATGTTGTTGCGGACCGTGTCGTTGAACAGGATCACGTCCTGCGTCACGATGCCCATCTTCTCCCGCAGGGACGCCACGGTGACAGACCGCAGATCCTTCCCGTCGATTTCGATGCGCCCGCCGGTCGGGTCGTAGAACCGCGCGACGAGGTCCACCAGGGTGGACTTGCCTCCTCCACTGGGCCCCACCAGCGCCACGGTTTCTCCCGAACGGACCACGAGATCGATATCCTCCAGAGCGGATTCCGCGGCCTGGTCATATCGGAAGGTAACACGGTTGAAGCGGATTTCCCGGCGGAGGCGGGGCAACGGGGCCGCATCCCTCGCGTCCGTGATCTCGGGCGCCGTGTCCAGGATCGAAAACACGCGGTCGGCGGCCGCGATCCCTTCCTGGATCCGGTTGTGTACCTGTCCGAGTTCCTTGACCGGTTTCATCATGGAAAAAAGGGCGAGGAAGAAGGTCAGAAAGTCCTCGGGCGCCAGCAGGTCGCCTTCCAGGACCTGACGCCCCCCGTACCAGAGGATTGCCAGGCCTACGACGCTGCCCAGGATTTCCGTAATGGGGCTCGCCAGGTTGTGCATGTGGGTCAGGCGGAGCAGCGTACGGAAGTAGTGATGCGTCTGCCGCTTGAACTTGCTTATTTCGAAAGCCTCCATGTTGAAAGCCTTGACCACCCGCACGCCGGACACCGTTTCCTGGAGCGTCGAGGTCAGGTCGGCCATGGCTTCCTGGGAGGCCGTGCTGCTTCGGCGCAGCCGCCTGCCCACCATGGTGATGACGAGTACGCTGAAGGGGAGCAGTACCAGGGAGACCAGTGTCAGCTGCCAGCTCAGGATCAGGAGAATCGCGAGATAGACCGCCACCAGCATGGGTTCCTTGATCAGCGTGCCGAAGGCGGCTGAGATCGTCCCGTTGATCTTCATGACGTCGTAGGACACACGGGAGATGAGTTCCCCCGTGCGCTCCCGGTGAAAAAAGGACAGGGAAAGACGGTGCAGATGGATGTAGAGGTGGTTCCTGAGGTCTTTTATGACGCCGTTCTCGGCGAAGGCCATCAGGTAGGCTTGCAGGTAACTGCTGATGTTCTTCAGCAGGAGGATGAACAGGATGATCAGGCAGAGGCGTTCGAGGGTCGCCTGCCTGGTCGGCCGCCTGATCAGGTCGCTGGTACGTTCCTTCAGGGACTCCCGAAGGCCCGTCATCCCCGTCCGCTGTTCCAGCCGGTTCGCCGAATCCTGGGCGAGGTCGAACTGTCCAGCCTGCCCGGTCGGCCCGGTCGGCCCGGTCGGCCCGGCCCCGTCGGTCTGTACGGTTTCCTGGCCGAAGAGGGTCTGCAGAAAGGGGAGCGCAACCCAGACCGTGGCACTGCTGGTGACCGCGAAGCAGGCCATGCAGACCATGGCGCCGGCCATGAAGTACCAGTAGGGCTTCACATAGGACAGTATACGGAGGTACAGGTTCATGAAGAGCCGGGGCCGGGATCAGGAGGGATGGACCATTGAAGTGGCATAGAGCGCTTCCACGCGGTCGGTCATGGCATCGAGATTGAAGCGTTCCCTGGCCTGCCTGTAACCGTTCTCCGCGATACGCGCGCGCAGACCTCCGTCCGTCAGCAGCGATTCGACCGACCTCGCAAGCCCTTCCGCGTCGCCTCCCTGAAAGACGAGGCCCGTTTCACCTTCCACTACCGTGTCCAGCGTTCCATCGGACCGGGTCGACACACAGGCCACGCCCATGGCCATCGCCTCGATGACGGTCGCGCCGAATCCTTCCGCTCTGGAGGGAAATATAAAAACGTCCATGGCGTTCAGCAAGGCGGGAATATCTCTTCTGAAACCCGTGAAGTACACGGTTTCAGCGAGATCCAGTTCCCGGGCGTATTGAACGATTCCGTCGTGATACGCTTCCTCCCCATAGCTGGCCGAACCCACGACCACGAACCGAAGGAGTTTGTCCGGATGGCGGTCCCTAAGCATCCGGGCGGCCCGCAGGAAATCCTCGTAACCCTTGCCCGGAGACACGCGTCCAACGGTACCCGCCACGATGGCGCCGGCCGGAATGCCGAGCGATCTTCTCGTGTCCTCCCGGTCGTAGCGGCCCGGATCGAACCGGTCCATGTCCAGGGCCGGATGCACGGTCACCACGCGGTCCGGCGGGATGGGACAGGTCTCCCGCACGTTCCTGTTCAGCGTCTCCGACACCGTGATGATGCGAGAAACGCGTCGATACAGCCACCGGTGCAGCGGATCTCTCTTCGTCACATAGGAACCGACGTGCTTGGTGAGGAGGATCGGTCCGTCGAATCCCGCCAGCAGCGCCGCGGGCACGGTCTGCCAGAGATCGCGGGACAGGTGGAGATGGATGACTCCGGGCCGGAAGCGCCGTACGCATCGTCGAAGCGCCCAGGTCGACGCGGGATTCACATATCCGCCTGTGCGGATGGTCTCGACCGGGATATCCCGACCCCGCGCTTCCCGGACGATCGAACCCTTCGGGTGGAGTACGAGACGCACCTCGTGGCCGCGGTCCCTGAGCTTACCGGACAGGATCGGCACGTGCATTTCCGTGCCGCCCCAGGCCAGAGAGGAACACACCTGCAGAATGCGCGTAGGCGCCGGGCCGGCCATGGGTATTCCTTTGACGCTTGGAAGGTCAGACAGGGGCGGCCAGCGTCACTTCCACACCTGGTGCCAGGCGCATTCGGTCTGAAAGATGTAATTGTTGCACTGGCTGCAGATTTCGAGTTCGGCGTACCGGTTCTCGATCATCTTCTGCCGGATTTCCTGGATAGGAGCGCCGTTCCAGACTTCCTTGATCGATTGCTTCGAAACGTCGCCCACCTCTACCTTGAAGTCGAAATCGAGGCAGCAGATGGACACGCGGCCGTCATTGGCGATGACGAATTCCTCCCAGGGATGCTTGCAGGGAAAGGTGAAACCGCCGGTGGCCGAAGCCGAGGCCTGGTCGCCCACGTTCTTGTCTTCCACGCTGCCCGTCCAGGTGGTGTAGCTCTGCACCACCACGTTGTCGGCGACGGGCGTCCAGAGGTCTTTGAAGGCCGCTACCTCGTGATGGGTCTCTTCCATATTTATGATGGTCACCGTGATCTCGGGCGTCCGGCTGCCCGTGGACCGTTTCAGTTCCATCAGGTACCGCGCGTTCTCCACCACCTGTTCGTAATCGAGTCCGACGCGCACCGCTTCGAAGGTCTCCGCCGTCGCCCCGTCGATATCGATGTTGATCTTGTCCAGCTTGCAGTCGATGAGCTCCTGCGCCTTCTGAGGATTGAGCAGGGAACCGTTGGTGCTTACGCTGACCGGAACGCGGGGAAGCCGGCTTTTCGTATAGGCGATCATCTCGACGAGCTGCCTGTTGATGAAGGACTCCCCGAACATGAAGGGCTGTATGAGCCTGATGTATCTGGCATTTTCGGCGCACTCGTCGATGATCTTGCGGTACAGGTCCATGGACATGTTGCCCTTCTTCCGGCTCAGCAACTCTCTCGGGCACATGATGCAGTCGGCATTGCAGAAACTCGACGACTCGATACTGATCACTTCCGGGAACCGCAGCTTCCGCGCGACGACGGCATCCCGAAGGACCCGCTGTAGCGGTCCGTAACGCGACGCCGTTCTGTACAGGGTGTCTTTCAGGCTCATCGGATCTCAGCCATCCTTCCAGTTGAATTCCTCGTCACCGCCTTCGACAAGCCGGTTGTAGCCCGGCTGCCGGGTGCTTACCTCTTCGGTTCGTATGGGCGGAAACATCCGGCCGCCCTGCTTCCTGTACATACGGTATTCCCAGGTCTTCGCGTATCCGGACATGACCGACACCGAGGAAAGCAGGCAGAGCAGTAGTCCTTGCATCCCATCGCGATAGCCCCGTTTCAGCACATACGTCTTCCAGAACGCGCCCAGGGGCGCAAGGGCGATGTGCATCCAGGATATGCTCCGGTCCGGCTGCGCCCTAAGCCGGTTTCTCACCTCGATCGACGTATACTCGTTCAACTTCTCGATATACTGGTACAGACTGGTATAGGCGTCGTGTATCAGCGGTGAATCAAGACTGCCGGTCGGTCCGTCCACGACAAAAGTCTCGTGTACCTGGGTCCGGGTGACGCTTGTCTTCGTCCGGCGGAACAACCTGAGCGGCCGATCGTCCCCCCATCCCGCCGCGTGCCGAATGTGCCGGGAGAGGAAGTAATTCTCCCTGGGAACATGATAGCCGTCGCAGGGCGCGGGCGACTCGAGGAGACGCTGGATTTCCGACTGCAGGGATTCGCCGAGCCGCTCGTCTGCGTCCAGGTTCAACACCCATTCGGAAACCGCCCGGTCCAGGGCCTGCTGTTTCTGCTGCCCGCTGCCGTGCCGGTCTTCGTGAAACAGGCGGACCTTTTCGTGACGATTGCAGATCTCCACGGTCCGATCGGTGCTTCCGCAATCCACCACCACGATTTCGTCGACCCAGGAAACACTCCGTAAACAGGTATCGATATGCGGTTCTTCGTTATAGGTAATGACGATTACGGAGATGGAATCCATACCTGCATCATCGATCCCGTTCATGCATCATCGATCCCGTTCAATGGCATAATCCACCATGTTCAACAACGCATGTTTCGCCGGGTTTTCCGGCTCGCCCGCGATGATCTCCTTGGCTTCTTCCGCGTATTCCAGCGCCTTGCTCCTCGCGTAACGAATGCCGTCATGGACATGTACGAAATCGACGATTTCATCGCAGACGCGGTCGCTCCATTCTTCTTTCAGCATTTGCTCCACGCGACCGTGTCCATCGGTCGAAGCGTTCCTAAGGGCATGGATCAGCGGAAGGGTAACCGTGCCTTCCCGGAAATCGTTACCCCTCGGTTTGCCGATGACGTCTTCGTCTCCCGTGAAATTCAGGATGTCGTCGGTTATCTGGAAAGCCATGCCGAGTTTCTCGCCGAAGGCGCCGAACCGGCGGGCCGTCTCGGCCGAACGGCTGGTAAGATAGGCCCCGGAGTCGCAGCCGCAGGCGATGAGCGAAGACGTCTTGTTGCTTATGATACGATAGTACTCCGTCTCGGAAGTCTTGATGTTGAACCGGCGGATGGCCTGGTGCAATTCACCCTCTGTAAGCCGTTCGACGCATTCCGCGATTTTCGACGTGATCCTCGAACAGTCCAGTTTCGCGATCAGCGTCAACACCCTGGCGATCACGTTGTCGCCCATGAGCACCGAGACGTGATTGTCCCAGACGGAATTCAGCGTAGGCAGTCCCCGGCGGGTCGTAGCCCGGTCCACCACGTCATCGTGTATCAGCGTGGCGGTGTGGCAGAGTTCGATGATGAATGCCGACAGCAGGGTCTCTCTGCACGGCGAACCGTATGCCGAGGCGGACAGGAATACCAGTGCGGGTCTCAGTCGCTTGCCCTTGGTACGGACCAGGTGGGACCAGATCTGGTTGATGACTTCCACGTCGGACCGGGATATCTCCCTGATCTTGCGTTCAAACTCGTCGAGATGCCCCTGTACCGGCGCGCTGATGGTCCTGAAGTCTATGAATGGCCCCCGGTTGGCTGTACGGTACCGCACGCTGAAATACATGAATATATGGCGCAAAATCGCCGGGAAGTCAACCCAATTCGCCGTTTCGGGCGTATGGGTGGGGGATGGCGGAAGAGCCGGATTACGGCAGCGTCATGACCGCCCGTTCGGCCAGTTGAAGCAATTCAGAGGGGAAAACGCCCACGGCCAGGATCGCCAGGGCGGAGAGGCATAGCGCGGTCATGCCGCTGAAGGACAGACGCCCGGTCGCACCGGCAGGCGCTTCGGTCGCGGGCCGCATGTACATCCAGAGCACGACGCGGAGATAATAGTATAGCGATACGCCGCTGAACAGCAGGCCGATCACGGCCAGCTCTATATATCCCCCGGTCACCACCGCGCTGAAGAGGTAGAACTTGGCCATGAACCCGGCCGTGGGCGGTATGCCGGCCAGGGAAAACATCACCACGGCCATAACCGCGGCGAGAAGGGGCTGACGGCTGCCCAGGCCGGCCAGGTCGTCCAGGGTCGCGCAGGAAGCCCCGCGGGCGGCAAGTACGGCCAGCACACCGAAGGCGCCCAGGTTCATCGCCGTGTATACAATCAGGTAGAATACGATGCTCGCGCTCCCATCCTGGCTGTTCGACATGAACGGCAGGAGCATGTAACCGGCGTGGGCGATGCTCGAATAGGCCAGCAGCCGTTTCAGGTTGGTCTGTACCAGCGCCACGACGTTGCCGACGGCAATCGTGAGTATGGCCAGCACCGAGATCAGTGGGACCCATTCCATCTGGAGTCCGGGAAAGACCGAGCCGAGCAGCCGTATCAACACCACGAAGGCGGCGGCCTTGGAACCGGTGGACAGAAAGGCGGCGACAGGGGTCGGAGCGCCCTGGTACACGTCCGGCGTCCAGGCGTGAAAGGGCACCATGGAGATCTTGAATCCGATGCCGACCAGGAGCAGGCCCAGTCCGCCGAGCAGCAGGAGATTCACGGCGTCGCTTCGCTCCCCGGCCAGGGTACGCGCTATAACGTCGTACTCCGTGCTGCCGCTGGCGCCGTAGAGCAGGGCCATGCCGTAGAGTATGAACCCGCTGGCGAAGGCGCCCAGCAGGAAGTACTTGAGCGCGCCTTCGTTCGAACCGGCTTCCCGCTGTTCGAAACCGATCAGCACATAGAGCGAAATGGAGAGCACTTCCAGGCCCAGGAAGAAGGAGAAGAGATCGGTACTCGCCGCCATCATGCTCATGCCCGATACGGCGTAGATCAACAGCGCGTAGTATTCCCCGCGGTCGATCGAACGTGCTTCGGCATAGGAGACGGAGATCAGTACGGTCAGCATGGCGCCGGCGATAAACACGAGGGTGGCCACCAGGCCGAAATCGTCCATCACCATCATGGGCGATGTATCGGAGAAGGCGACAGGCCCCTGTCCCAGCTGGTTCACGGCAAACACGCCGGAGACCGCCAGGAGCAGCAGGCTCAGGTAGGGGATGCCCTTGCGAAACCGTTCGAACAGGCCGATGATCAGGACCACGGTCGCGGCGGACACGAGGAAGATCTGCGGCATCACGGCGTAGAGGTTTATCGCGGGCAGTGCCATATTCATCGCGTATCCTGATTCATCGCGTATCCTGGGCGGCTTCACGGGCCGCGTCCAGGCCCGCCGGCAGCAGCGCCGATTCGGTCGATGTTTGGGTCATGCCCGCCGGCGCAGTCTCGGCCAGGCGATGGGTCTGGACCAGAAGCTTCTGTACCGAAGCCTCCAGGGTCCGAAGCAATGGATTGGGATACACCCCGATCCAGATGATGAAGAACGTCATGCAAGCGAGGACGGCCGTCTCCCGAAACGACAGATCCTTGATGCCCCTGTTTTCTTCCTTGCTCAAAGGACCGAAGACGACCTTCCGGTACATCCGCAGCATGTAGGCGGCCGCCAGAATGATCCCGGTGGCGGCGATGACCGCGATCAGCGCGTTTTTCTGAAACACGCCGACCAGGACGAGAAACTCCCCGACGAAATTGCTCAGGCCCGGAAGGCCTACGGAGGCCAGGGTGAATATGAGCAGGAACGCGGAGAATACGGGAATCACATGCCACAGCCCGCCGTAGGCTTCCATGTCCCAGGTATCCCGGCGCTGCGCGAGCATCATCGCAGCCAGAAAAAGTCCGCCCGTGGACAGCGCAAGGCTGACGATGTGGACGACCGCGCCCTGTATGCCGTGCTGGTTCAGGGCGAACACGCCAAGCACGACGAACCCCGCGTGACTGATCGTCGAATAGGCGATCAGCCTCCGGATATCCGACTGCGCCAGGGCGACCAGGGCGCCGTAGACGATCCCGGCCGCCGCCACCGCGCACATGAGGGGCGCCAGTTCGGCCAGGGCATCGGGAAACAGCGGGAGCGTCAGGCGTATGAACCCGTAGGCCGCCATCTTGACGAGCACCACGGCGAGGACGATGGCGTCGGGCAGCCACGTATGAAAGGGCACCATGGGCACCTTTACCGCGAAGGCGGCGATGAAGGCGAGGGCGAGCCAGAACTGTACTTCCGGCGGTATGGCGAGCTGATACAGCGCGGCCATTTCGAAAGTGAGGACGCCATGGGCCTCGTGATAGAGAAAGGCCAGCGTGATGACGGCGGCCAGCATGAGCAGGCTGCCGAATACGGCGAAGAGGAAGAACTTCAGGGCCGCCCGGGCACTGTTTTCATAGCCCCAGATGCCAATCAGAAAGTACATGGGGATCAGCATGCCTTCCCAGAAGAGGAAGAACAGGAACAGGTCGAGGGAGAAGAACACGCCCATCAGGGTGGTTTCCATCAGCAGCATGAAAACCTGGTAGGCCCGGACCCGCTCGCTTACGATGGTCCAGGTGCCGAGCAGCGCCAGGGGCCACATGAGCGCGGTGATCCCCGCGAGGAGGATGCTGATGCCGTCCGCCCCGATATGATAGGACACGCCCAGTGATTCGATCCAGGGCATGCGCTCCACGAACTGCGGATCGCCGACATGGGCCCTGAACGCGCTGAAGCAGACCGCGAAGAGGACGAGTACCAGGGCGGAGACGCCGAACCCAACCCACCTGGCGGCCGCGTCCCCCTTGACGAAGAGGAGGAGCACCGCGCCGAGTACAGGCAGCCAGATGATGAGGGACAACAGGGGCAGATCGGTCATGTTGAACACCTTCGAATCCTGCGGCTACGGTCCCAGGTACCCGGTGAGATAGGCGAATACCGCCAGCGCGCCGATGACCATGATCAGCGCGTAATTCTGTACGACGCCCGTTTGCGTGTACCGGATCACGTTCCCGAGGCCGCGCACCGTGAGGGCGGCCAGGGTCAGTCCCCCGTCGATGATCGCGGTATCCACGATACGCCAGAAACCCCAGGCGATCTTCCTGAGCGGTCCGACGATCAGCGCCTCGTAAATCTCGTCGACATAGAACTTCCTCAGCGAAAGCGTGTACAGCGCACTGGGAACCAGGCGATCGAGAACCGCGTTGCCGCGGATGTAGACGGCATACGCGCCCCAGATGCCGGCCCCGGCCAGAAGCAGGGTCAGGACCATCAGGGTCAGTTCGACGCTCGATGAAGGAACCGGCGCTTCCGGCAATCCGGAAAACACGGGGGCCAGGAATCCGCCGAATCGGTCCATGCCGTCCGCTAACACGTGGGGAATGCCAATGAATCCGCCCACGGTAGACAGAATGGCCAGCAGGACCAGCGGAATAACCATGACCCGGGACGACTCGTGTACCTTCTCCCTTTCCTGTGCGTTCAGCCTCGTCTTGCCGCCGAAGGTCATGAACAGCAGCCGGAACATGTAGAAGGCGGTCATCACCGCGGTGGCCAGTCCGACCACCCATAGCACGGGGGCGTTGACGAAGGCGCCCAGGAGAATCAGGTCCTTGCTGAAGAAGCCGGCAAAGGGCGCGATCCCCGCGATGGCAAGGGTCGCCAGCAGCATGGATTTGTAGGTCACGGGCATGAGGCCGCCGAGGCCGCCCATGTTCCGCAGGTCCTGTGGGTCCCTGCCGTCTTCCAGGGCATGCTCCAGCGCATGGATGACGCTGCCCGCGCCCATGAACAGCAGGGCCTTGAAGAAGGCGTGGGTGACCAGGTGGAAGATGCCCGCGGTGAAATAGCCGACGCCGCAGGCCAGGAACATGTACCCCAGCTGGCTCACGGTGGAATAGGCCAGGACGCGCTTGATATCGTACTGGGTCAGGGCGATGTACGCGGCGAAAATAGCCGTGACCGCGCCGATGACGGCTACGACGGTCATGGCCGTGGCGGACTGCACGAAGAGCGCGTGACAACGGGCCACCATGTACACGCCCGCAGTCACCATGGTGGCCGCGTGGATCAGCGCGCTGACCGGCGTGGGGCCTTCCATGGCGTCCGGCAGCCAGACGTGAAGGGGCACCTGGGCGGACTTGCCCATGGCTCCGATGAAGAGCAGCAGGGTAATCGCCGTGATGACCGGCGCGAGTACGGCCGGGTCCGTCGCGAACACGTCGGCGTAAGTGAGCGATCCGGCGTACAGGAAGATCAGGAGCAGGCCGAGGATGAAGGCGAAATCGCCGATACGGTTCACCACGAAGGCCTTCATGCCCGCGTTTGCCGCGGACTGCCTTTCGCACCAGAATCCGATCAGCAGGTAGGAACAGAGTCCGACCCCTTCCCAGCCGACGAACATCAGCAGGAAATTGTTGCCCATCACGAGGATGAGCATGGCGAACATGAACAGATTCAGGTAGGAGAAATACCGGACGCAGCAGGTATCCTTGCCCATGTATCCGATGGAATAGACGTGGATCAGCAACCCGACGCCCGTCACGACCAGCATCATGACCGTCGAAAGCGGATCGATCAGGAAGGCCACGTCCACCGCGAAGGTACCCGCAGTAATCCACGAATAGACGACCACGTCGACGCTGCGTTCCCCGGCCGGCAGCCCGATGAGCTGGAAGAAGACGGCCAGCACGAGCAGGAAGGAAACGGCCACCGCGGCGCAGGCGATCATCCCGGACACCCTGGGGTTCCGGTTGCAGAATACGTTGATGAAGGCGCCCAGCAGGGGCAGGAGCGGGATCAGCCAGACGTAACTGAAGGTATCGGTCATGTTGCTCTCGAAGGGCCCGGCCGGCTACCAGCGCAGGGAACGGACCTCGTCAATGTTGACTGTCCCGCGGTTGCGGAACAGAAGGATCACCAGGGCCAGGCCGATCGCCACTTCCGCGGCCGCCACGGTAATCACCAGGAACACGTATATGTGGCCGTCGGCCATGCCGAACTGCCGGGCGAAGGCCACGAAGGACAGATTGGCCCCGTTGAGCATCAATTCTATGCTCATGAGCACGATAATGGCGTTTCGCCGGACCAGCACGCCGGTCGCGCCCACCAGGAAGAGCGCCGCGCTCAGAATCAGATAGTAGGTTACAGGGATCATGGGTCGGTCGATTCCAGCAAAACCAGTTTCTCAATCGTCCACGGAAACCGTGCCCTTGCGGGTCAGCACCACGGCGCCCACGATGGCGATCAACAGGAGTACGGCCGCGATCTCAACGGGCAGCAGGTACTTCGTGAAAAGTAAAGATCCGATCTGTTCCACCTCGCCGAACCCTGTCTGTCCGCCATCCGCCGAAGGCGTCGTTCCTCCGCCCGCGTAGGACATCACCATGGCCGCCACGGGCAGGAACAGGAGAACGGTCAGAAGGACGGCCAGCGGTTTCTGGATCCGGAACGCCCCGCCTTCCTCGCGACTCAGGTTCAGCAGCATGATGACGAAGAGAAACAGGACCATGATGGCGCCGGCGTACACGACGACCTGAATGATTGCGACGAACTGGGCGTCCAGCATCAGGTACAGGCCGGCGATGGATATCATGACCATGATGAGCAGCAGCACGCAGTAGATCGGATTGCGCTGCAGGATCATCGCCACGCTGCTCGCGACGGCTACAACGGCAAAAAACAGGAAGAAGTAGAGTTCCATAGGTCTCGTCGGGTTTTGCCGCGGCCTTTCAATGACCGCCTGATCCGCCCGGACTGGGCGGACCGGGAAGCTGATCTCCCCTGGGGCGTGTAAAAGGCTTACGGCTCTTTCTTAGCACCTGGCCCAGCGTGCCCTGCTGGTCCCTGGTCTCGTCGAAGTTCTTCAACAGGCGTTCCCTGTCCCAGATCATCTCTTCCCGCGTCGTGGCTACGAGTTCGATATTGTCCGTCATGTCAATGGCGTCCTCGGGACAGGCCTCGACGCACATGCCGCAGAAAATGCACCGGAGCATGTCGATCTGGAAGGTGCGGGGGATCTTCTCCCGGTCGCTCCACTCGGTTTCCATGCCTTCTATGGTGATGCAGTCGGCGGGACAGGCCACGGCGCACATTTCGCAGGCCACGCACTTGATCCGGTCCTGCTCGTCCTTGTTGAGCCGGTGGGCGCCCCGGTAACCGGGCGGCAGGATCTTCTGCACCTCCGGGTACTGCATCGTAACCTTCTTTTTGAAGAGGTGCGCGAGGGTCAGGAGCATGCCCTTGATTACCGCCGGAAGGTAGAGCCTTTCCGCCAGGGTCATCTTGCGCGCTTCGACGACGATTGCCATGGATCACACTCCCGTATCAGACCAGCATCCAGATACCGGTGATTACGACGTTCAACAGGGCCAGCGGCAGCAGCACCTTCCATCCGATCGCCATCAACTGGTCGTACCGGAACCGGGGCAGCGACCACCTCACCCAGATATAGACGAAAAGGAAGAAAGCCGTCTTGAGCAGGAACCCGGCCACCTGGTAGAGGGTCACCAGGCCCGGACCGACCAGGTCTTCGAAGGGCATGTGCCATCCCCCGAAGAAGAGGGTCGCCATCAGGGCGGATGCCGCGATCATGCTGGCGTACTCCGCGATCATGAACATGGAGAAACGCATGCTGCTGTATTCCGTATGGAAGCCGCCGACGAGTTCCTGCTCGCATTCGACCAGGTCGAAGGGCAGCCGGTTGTTCTCGGCGAAGGCCGCGATGACGAAAATCAGGAAGGCCAGCGGCTGGCGGAAGATGAACCAGTCGAGGAACCCGTCCTGCGCCGCGACGATCTGACTCATCTGCAACGATCCCGTGAGCATGAGGATACCGACGATCGACAGGCCCAGCGAGAGTTCGTAGCTGATCATCTGCGCCGACGAGCGGATCCCGCCCAGCAGGGTGAACTTGTTGTTGGCGCTCCATCCGCCCAGGGCGATCCCGTACACGGCGATGGAGGTCATGCCGAGGACATACAGGATCCCGACGTTCAGATCGATGATCTGCAGCGTGGTCGTGGTTTCCTGGATTTGCAGTCCGAAGAGCGTGAAAGCGGGGATGGTCACTTCGCCGCCCGCGGGAATCACGGCGAAGATCAGCAGTGCCGGTACGAGGATCATGACCGGCGCTATGGCGAAGAGGACACGATCGGCGTTCGCCGGTATGAACTCTTCCTTCCACATGAATTTGATGCCGTCGGCCAGCGGCTGCAGCAGGCCCATGGGGCCGACGCGGTTGGGGCCGAGCCGATCCTGTATCAGGGCGCTCACCCGGCGTTCCATGAAGGTGAGGTAGGCGACGGAGGTGAATACCACGCCCAGCAGGATGCCGATTTTGACCAGGGCGATGGCGCCTTCCAGGATCATGGGGTCCACGACCAATCCACTAACCTCCCGCGGCCTCGGACGGCTCTTCGCCGCCCTTCATGACGCCCTGATCGCCGACCAGGTCATAGGTTAGTCCCCCATAGCCTTCCACGCGTCCGGAGATTTCCTCCAGGATTTCGGCGGGGTCCGTTCCACCCATTTCGATCCCCATGCGCTGTCCCACGTACCCGAGTATCGCGCCGTCCTCGCGCGCGCCGCCAGCCTGCGGAAAGGCGGGATTCAGCCGTTGCACGCGGCCCTGCGCATTGGTCATGGTCCCGTTCTTCTCGAAGGGTATCGCGCCGGGGAATACCACGTCGGCCAGATCGGCCAGGTCGGAAAGGCGCACGTCGTGCACCACCAGGAAATCGAGCTTGCCGAAGGCCTCCGCCACCTCCGGCGGCAGGGTCTGGCCTATATCGCCGCCAAGCACGTAAAGCCCCCGTATGGTCCCGTCGCCAATACCCCGCAGGATATCGTCCAGCGAGTCCGCCCCCAGCATATCGCCGGCGCCCCGGCTGTTTGGCGCCTTGTCCGCCGCGATGCGGAATCCGCTCTTCGACGTCCACGCTTCGCCGTCGGGCTTCCGGTTGAGGCCGGTCGTCGACGACCCGAAGGCTTCCTTGCCCAGTTTACTCAGCAGGTAGTTCTCTTCGTTGGTCGCCATGGACGACCCGACCACCCCCATGGCGGAATCCCCTTCGCCGTCCAGGACAGACCGGATGCCGCTGACGGCGGCGTCCATGGCATCGGGCCAGGTTACCTGCCGGAGTTCGCCGTCTACCCGCTTCAGGGGCGACTGCAACCGGTCCGCGTCCTGCCAGTCGTGGTAGCAGAACCGGCCCTCGTCGCACATCCAGTGCCCGTTTACCGCTTCGTTGTGCCGGGGACGGGTACGGTAGATTTTCTGGTGCAGGACTTCCAGCGTGGTGTTGCACCCCGTGGCGCATCCCGGACAAAGGGTGTTCACTTTCTCATAATGCCAGATGCGGGGTTTGTAGAGGAAATCCTTGGTGACCAGGGCGCCCACGGGACAGATGTCCGCCACGTTCGCCGACATCTTGTTGTCCAATGGAACGCCTTCGAAGGTCGCGATCTCGGACTTGCTGCCCATCTGGACGACACCGAGTTCCGACGTGCCCGTGATCTCGTCGCAGAAGCGGGTGCAGCGCTGGCACAGAATGCAGCGCGTCGTGTAGAGCGTGATGTGCGGTCCGAGGTCCTTTTTCGGCGGGACGCGCTTGGTCTCGACGAACCGGCTGTGACCGCGGCCGTGGTCGAAGGAATGGTCCTGCAGCTTGCACTCCCCGGCCTGGTCGCACCAGGGGCAGTCCAGCGGGTGGTTAATGAGCAGGAACTCCATGATCCCCTTGCGGTTGTCCAGCACGGCCGGGGAATTGAACCGGAAGTTCATCCCGTCCTTGATCCGTATCGTGCACGAGGTGACGATGCCGAACTGGCCGGGCCGGATCTCCATTTCGGTGAGGCACATCCGGCAGTTTCCGTCCGGCGCCAGGCCCGGATGATAGCAGAAATGGGGGATGTCGATGCCCAGGTCCGCGGCGGCGTCGATCAGGTTCCGGCCTTCTTCCACGGTGTATTGCCGGTCGTCTATGGTAATGGTCGCCATGGGGATCTCATCCAGCCGCGTCGGCTTCTTCGGCCTTCAGCCGGAAATTGCCGGGTAAGGGGGGAATGTGTTCATACTGATCGGGACGCAGGTACGACTCATCTACCGGCAGGACGACCAGCTCTTTCCGTTCGATGCAGGCCCTGAATTCGGGCCAGTACTTGACGAGTATGGTGCGCACCGGCCAGACGCCCGGCGCCTGTCCGAAGACGCACACGGTGTGGCCGTGAATCTGCTTGCAGATATCCAGCAGCAGGTCCAGGTCCTCTTCTCGGCCTTTTCCGTTCTGGATGCGCCGCAGGATATCGTTCATCCAGGGCACCCCTTCGCGGCAGGGCGTACACTGGCCGCAGGACTCGTGAGCGGCGAAGGAAGAGGCGTTGAGCAGGGCGTCCACCATGCTGGTGGTCTCGTCCATCACGATGATCCCGCCGGTTCCGCCCATGGACCCCAGCTTGCCCAGGGCGCCGAAACCCATGGGGGTGTCGATCTCCTCCGGCGTCAGGATAGGCGCCGAGATGCCGCCCGGAATGACGCCTTTGAGCCGGTTGTCGTCCCGGATGCCGCCGGCCGCGTCGTAGATCAGTTCCCGTAGCGTGACGCCGGAATCGTACTCGTAGATACCGGGATTCTTGACGTGACCGCACAGGCCGAAGAGCCGCGGTCCGGTCGTATCCTCCTCCGAACCGATTTCCTTGTAGGCTTCCGCGCCCATGTCGACGATCGTGGCGATCTGGGCCATGGTCTCCACATTGTTGACGATCGTGGGCTGGCCCCAGAGACCGATGGCCGCCGGGAAATACGGCGGTTTCAGCCGGGGGTAGGGACGGTTGCCCTCGAGGGATTCGATCAGGCCCGTCTCTTCACCGCAGATGTAGGCCCCGGCCCCCGGATGGACGTACAGCTCGAGGTCGAAGCCCGTATCCAGGATATCGGCGCCGAGAAAACCGTGCTTCCGGGCGTCCTCGAGCGCGGCTTCCATCTGGTCGATGATCTGGAAGAACTCGCCCCGGATATAGATGTATCCCAGGTTGATCCCCAGGGCATAGCACGTGATGATCATGCCTTCGACGATCTGGTGAGGTTTCGTTTCCAGCAGAAGCCGGTCCTTGAAGCTGCCGGGTTCGCTCTCGTCCGCGTTGGCGCACAGGTAGCGGGGATACCGGTCGGCGCACAGGTTCCATTTCATGCCCGTCGAGAATCCCGCCCCGCCGCGGCCCTTGATCCCCGAGGCATTGATCTCCTCGATCAGTTCGGCCTGGCTCATGGATTTGAGCGCTTTCCGTACCGCGCCGTAACCGCCGCCGGCGATATAGGCGTCGATATCGCCGGGATCGGCTCCCGCCGTGGGATCCGCCGTCAGGATTTCGAGCGCTGCGGCCATTCGCTATCCTTCTTCGAGTCCGTCGATTATTTCGTCGACTTTGTCCGGAGTAAGGTGGGTGTGCAGGCGCCGATTGACCAGGAGCACGGGGCCCCGGTCGCAGGCCGCGAGGCATTCCGACTTACGCAGGGTGAACCGGCCGTCCTCGGTGGTTTCGCCGAGTCCGATGCCCAATCTTTCCGAAAGGTGATCGAAAATGCCCGCGCAGCCGGTCAGCGCGCAGGGCAGCGTATGGCAGACCGCCAGTACGTTTTCTCCCACGGGTTCCTTGTTGAACATGGGATAGAAGGTCGCGATTTCCGCGACTTTGACGGGCGAGCAGTCGATCAGTCCGGCCACGCAGGCCATGGCCTCGGGAGAGATATATCCCCACTCTTCCTGCGCGAGATGCAGGAGCGGCACGACGGCCGATTTCTTGTATTCCGCCGGGTAGCGGCTCAGGATTTCTACCGCGCGCTCCCGCGCCGCGTCTGTAAATTCAAGCGGTGCCGTCAATCTAGCGGTCCAATTCTCCGGCGATGACGTTCAGGCTTCCCAGTACCGCCACCACGTCCGATAGCATATGTCCCCGGATCAGCATGGGGAACAGCGAAAAGTTCACGAAAGACGGCGGGCGCACGCGGATCCGGTAGGGTTCCCGGCTGCCGTCGCTGACGATGAAGAATCCGAGTTCTCCGTTCGGCGCCTCGGTGGCGGCGTACACCTCGCCCACCGGCGGCGTCGGTCCATGTCCCTCCATGGTCATCTTGAAATGATAGATCAGCGATTCCATGGATTCGTACACTTCCGATTTCTCGGGCAGCACCGCGTGTTCCTCTTCGGCGTTTACGGGCCCCAAGGGCAGATCCTCCACGGCCTGGCGAACGATCTTCGCGCTCTGCCTGATCTCCTCCATCCGCACGAGATAGCGGTCGTAGGCGTCCCCGTTGCGGCCGATGGGGATATCGAAATCGTAGGTTTCGTACCCGAGGTAGGGCTCGTTCTTCCGGATGTCCCACTCGACGCCGGACGCCCTGAGCACCGGACCCGTGGCGCCCCATGCCACGGCGTCTTCCGCGGAAAGGACGCCCACGCCCTCGGTACGGTCGCGCCAGATGCGGTTGTGGGTCAGGAGCCGGTCGATTTCCGCGGTGGCCCGCAGGGTCTCCTCCACGGATTCCCGGGCCATTTCCGCGAAATTGTCCGGCACGTCGCGGAGCAGCCCGCCCACGCGCGTATAGCTGGTCGTAAGCCGCGTGCCGCATACCGCTTCGAACAGATCGTACAGCACTTCCCGCGCCCGGAATCCGTACAGGAAAGCGGTGAATGCCCCGATATCGAGGGCGGCCGTGCCGATGCAGAGCAGGTGGTCGGCGAGGCGGGAAAGTTCGGCCAGGGCGACCCGGATATCCCGGCAGCGCGGCGTTATTTCGATATCCATCAGTTTTTCGACCGCGTGGGAATAGCCGATGTTGTTGCAGAGGGGGGACAGGTAATTCATCCGGTCGGTCAACGTCACGAACTGGTTGTAGCTCCGGTATTCGCCCAGTTTCTCGAAGCCCGTGTGCAGGTAGCCCAGGTGCGGCGTGGCGCCGGCGACCCGTTCTCCGTCCAGTTCCAGCACCATGTGCAGCGTCCCGTGGGTCGCCGGATGCTGGGGACCGAAATTCAGGATCATGTGCTCGGTGGGCATATCGGGCGTGCGCTCGAAGGTCACCCGTTCATTACGGATTTCTTCGAGGTCCGCCTCGGCGAGCTTGTCGGTCGGTGTGGTACTCACAATGCGTGCTTCCAATGGCCTGGGCCCGGTCCGTCAAAGGCGGATGGGCTAGAATACGAAGTTGTCCCTTTCCCCTTTGCCGTGGAGGGGATAGTCCTTCCTCAAGGGGTAGGAACCGAAATCATCGGGCATCAGGATTCGGCGCAGGTCGGGATGGCCTTCGAAGACAATCCCGTACATGTCGTACACTTCCCGCTCCAGCCAGTTGGCGCCCGGCCATACGGACACCACCGACTGGATCCGGGGATCCGCTTCCGGAACGGGAATGCTGACGCTGAAACGGCGGTTATGTTTATAGGAATAGAGCTGGTAGACTACGGCGAACCGGACGGCTTCGTCCAGTTTCAGCCGGTCCACGGCGGTCACGTCGGCGAGATAATCGAAGGTCAGTTCCGGATCGTCTCTAAGGAAGGTCATGAACGGAAGGAGCGCATCCCGCTCCGCGATGACGCTTTCGCAGCCCACCGCGTTGCCGTCGCGAACCGACGCGTCACCGAACCGGGCCCGGATGCGCGCCGTGACCGCTTCCGGGTTCGATCCCGGCCGGCCGGGCCGGCCCGGCCGGCCAACGCCTTCGGCCTGGTGTTCCTCCTGGTTCTCCACGTTCGACCCCTTATTCGAATCCCATCTTGCTGCCCCAGCCCCTCGGATCCGACTGCCAGTCCATGGCGATGCTCCGGTTGTCGTCAGAAAGCTCGCCCCGTTCGCTCATTACGTCCAGAATGGTCACGAAGTCCGCCATGCTCCATTTCGGCAGCCCGGCCTGCTCAAAGCCCTCTGTGGCCGCGGGCAGTCCGTACTCGAAAATGGTGGCCACGCCGATCACTTCCACATCGAACTTGACCACGTCTTCGGCGGCCTTCAGCACACCCCCGCCCGTCGTGACCAGGTCTTCGGTGAACAGCACCTTCTGGCCCGGAACCAGGGTACCCTCGATCCGGTGTTCCTTGCCATACCCCTTCTGTCCCGATCGCGCGTAGACCATCGGCAGGTCCAGCCGGCTCGAGACCCAGGCCGCGAACGGAATGGCGGCGGTCGCGGTTCCCGCGATGACGTCCGGGTCGGTATCGAGACTGTCGATGATCTCGAGAAAGGTCTCGATGACCGCCTTGCGCTCTTCGAGGCAGGAAATGATCAATCGATTGTCGCAGTATATCGGCGAGATAATACCGGAGCTGTAATGATAGGGCGCTTCGACGTTGATAGTGACGGCTTTGATATCGAGCAAGAGCTCTGCGATAGCTTTTCGGTTCATTAGTTCGCTTTAGCCTGGGCTACTTTCTCCTGAATCTTCATCAACGCCTGGATGACGTTCTCAGGTCTGGGCGGACAACCAGGTATATACACGTCCACCGGGATGTACTGGTCCACACCCTGAACCAGCGTATAGGTATTGAACACGCCGCCCGACGAGGCGCAGGCCCCCATGGATATGACCCACTTGGGCTCCGGCATCTGGTCGTAGATTTTCTTCAGCACGGGCATCATCTTGATGGATACCCGCCCGGACACAACCAGCAGGTCGGACTGCCGGGGGGAAAACCGGATGGCTTCGGCCCCGAAGCGGGCGAGGTCGAAACGGGAAGCGAGGGTCGCCATGAGTTCGATGGCGCAGCACGCGGTGCCGAAGGGCATGGGCCAGAGCGAGTTCTTTCGGGCCCAGCCGACCATCGCGTCGACCTTGGTGGTCATGACGTTTTCCTGTAACTGGTCTTCTAATCCCATTCAAGGGCTCCCCGTTTCCACTCGTACAGGAATCCTATGACGAGCAGGAGGAAGAATATGCCCATGGCCACGGCCCCGTATACCTGAAGATCGCTATAAACCACGGCCCATGGGTAGAGGTAAATGATCTCCACGTCGAAAAGAATGAAAAGGATGGCGATCAGGTAAAACTTGACCGAGAAGTTCTTCCGCGCGGAATCCTGGATCGGAACGCCGCATTCGTAAGGCGCGAGCTTGGATGCGCTGGTTTTTTTTCTGCCGATGAAAGAGGAAAGGGTAACGATTACGGCCGCCACGAGGAGGACGAGGACGACGAGCAGGATAAGGGGAAGGTATGACATTGAACCGAATTACTGGATTTACAATCAGATCGGTCGACGGACGCGGCTTCCAGGGCACATCTATCCTTCAACTCGCCGATCAAGATAAACCGCCGGGGGGCGTTGTCAAGGACTAATCGTTTTTATTTGTTGATATAAAAACAGACGCTCGTTATATGTCTACTTCAGCTCTGTTTTACGTGATTTCAGCGATGTAAATTGCACCGTATCGCCCGTTCGGAGAGTTACATAATGCAGGAAGCACAGATCGCCGTCATCGGCGGCACGGGGTTCTACGGGATGGAGGGCCTGACGGATATCGAGGAGGTCCGGCCCGCCACGCCTTTCGGCGAACCCAGTGACACCATCGTGACCGGCACGCTCGAGGGCCGCCGCGTGGCCTTCCTGGCCCGTCACGGCCGGGGTCACCGCGTCGGGCCGTCCGAGATTAACGTGCGGGCGAATATCTTCGCGCTGAAGACGCTGGGCGTCCGGTGGATCCTTTCGGTCAGCGCCGTGGGCAGCCTCCAGGAAGACATCCGGCCGCGGGACTTTGTCATACCCGACCAACTGTACGACCATACGCGGCATCGCACGACGAGCTTTTTCGGCGACGGCCTCGTGGCGCACGTGGGACTCGGCGATCCTTTCTGCGGGCCGCTGCGGAAGTTGCTTATCGGCGGCGCCGAATCCACCGGGTTGACCGTGCATCGTGGCGGCACCTATCTCTGCATGGAAGGACCCCAGTTTTCGACAAAAGCGGAGTCGAACGTCTACCGGAACTGGGGGTTTTCGGTCATTGGGATGACGGCCGCGCCGGAAGCCAAGCTCGCCCGGGAGGCGGAGATCTGCTACGCCGCCATAGCGTGTTCCACCGACTACGACTGCTGGCACGAGGAACACGACTCCGTCACGGTCGACATGATCATCGAGAACCTGCACGCCAACGTGGAACAGGCGCGCCAGGTCGTCCGCCACGTCGTTCCGGCCATTCCGCTGGAAAGCACGTGCCGCTGTCACAACGCGCTGGCCAACGCCATCGTTTCCGACCGGGATTCGGTGCCCGCCGGCACGCTGGAGAAGCTGAAGCCGATCGTGGGCCGCTATTTCGAGTAATGAATATCGAGTAAAGTGTTTGGAAACGCGGTCAACGCGCGGACGCCGGGCCAGTCTGCCCACATGTCAAGGCGCCAGAACGGCACGGACGCCGGGCCAGTCTGCCCACATGTCGTCGCCGGGTGGCGCGCCCTCGTCCAGGTCCGCCCGCTTGTAGTCGTAGAGGACCGCCTGGCGGATCCGGCTGGACCGGTTGTGGCCGACGGAGTGACCCATGCGGTGGTGCCAGAACACGATGTCGCCGGCCCTGCCGTGACAGTCCATGTAAGGCATCCGGTTCACCTCTTCCTGGTGGGCCTGGTATGAGGGGGTCCGCTCAAAGCAGTACCGCGTGGGGAAATCGGGATAGAACTTCCGGTGGCTGCCCGGCCACACGGTGAATCCTCCGCCCTTCGGACCCACGTCGTCGATGTATCCCACGACGCCGAGGTGAAAGGGATGGGCGTCCACGTGGCAACCCAGGGGACGGGGCGGCGCTTCGCCCTCGGGCAGGACGCAATATATGCCGCGGATGCGATCGGGTTCGACCAGCGTCCCTTCCCCGAGGAGCTGTTCCGCCATGCCCATCACGGAAGGGTCTTTGGCGAGCAGGCGGACCATCCAGTCCTCGTCGCCCGGTTGGCGGTACTTCCACATGAACTGGTGGCGGTGGGAGGAACCGTCATTAACCGGTTCGGCAAAGGGGCCGATCCAGGTTTCCGGTCTGCCGCGTTCGAGGGGAGGCGGCAGGTTCCGCCACATGCGTTCCCGGCCCCGGGCCATCAGATCGGGGTCCAGCACGTTACGCTTGATCAGATAGCCTTCGCGGACGAAGAAACGGATGTCGTCATCGGTAAGACGGACCATGGTGTCAACCCCGTCGGTACTGGTTGGAAGAGATCGCCTGAATATATGAGACGGACCTCAGATCGTGTCAAGGAGGAACACAGCATGAAGAAGTGGATCGTCACGGCCGCGCTGGTTCTCCTGGGCCTGGCGCCCCGGGCCGGCCTGGCCAGCGACGGGTATCCCCGGCTCGATGACGTGGATATTCTCCATTACAGGATCCAACTGGATATCGGCGACACCGGCAAGGCCATCCGGGGCGAAGCCACGATCCTGGCGGAGATGCTGGCCTCCGGGCGGGAGGTCCTGCCCCTCGACCTCGTCGCGCTCACCGTGGAGCAGGTCACGGTCGACGGCACACGCGCGGATTTTGAGCATCGCGACGGCCGGCTGCGTATTACGCTGGGGGACGGTCATGCGGAGGGCGACACCGTCACGGTGGCCGCCATCTATTACGGCGAGCCCGTGGACGGGCTGTTCATACAGAATAACAAGTTCGGCGACCGGTCCGTGTTCGCGGACAACTGGCCGAACCGGGCGCGGCACTGGTTTCCCGGGGTGGACCACCCCTATGACAAGGCGACGGTCGAATTCATCGTCACCGCGCCCGCAGCCTACGACGTCGTGGCCAACGGTCGGTTGCTGGAGACGGCCACCGTCTCGCCGGAACGCAAACGAACGCACTGGAAGACCGACGCGCCTATTCCCACTTACTGCATGGTGGTCGGCGCGGCGCGCTTTGCCATCGTCCGGCCCGGGTCCTGGCAGGGGATCCCCGTTTCGTACTATCTCTTCCCCGAGGACCGGGACGCGGGAACGACGGATTTCTCCCGTTCCACGGACATGCTGGCCTTCTACACCGAGCTGATCGGACCCTATCCCTACGCGAAACTCGCACTGGTGCAGTCTTCCACCCGGTTCGGCGGCATGGAGAACGCCAGCGCCATCTTCTTTTCTGAAAAAGGCATAACCGGCACCAGACGGAACGAAGCCGTGGTCGCCCACGAGATCGCCCACCAGTGGTTCGGCGATTCGGTGACCGAGTCCGACTGGCACCACCTGTGGCTCAGCGAAGGGTTCGCCACCTACTTCGGCGCCCTGTTTTTCGAAGAGGCCGACGGCGAGGAGCGGTTTCAGGAGATGCTGGCCCGGAGCAGGGCCCGGTATTTTACCGCGAACCGTCGCGCTCCCGCACCCATATACAACCCGGCGATAACCGACCTGTTCGACCTGTTGAACGCCTACAACTACAGCAAGGGCGGGCTGGTACTACACATGCTGAGGGGGCTCATGGGCGACGACGCCTTCTTCGAGGGCATCAGGCGCTTCTACCGCGAACACCGCGATCAGACCGTATTGACCGGGGACTTCCAGGCCGTCATGGAATCCGAGGCAGGAGAACGGCTGGACTGGTTTTTCGACCAATGGATTTACCGTCCCGGCCATCCCGTGGTCGAAGCGACCTGGTCCTGGGACGAGGGGACACGAGAGGCTACCGTGCGCCTGAGCCAGACCCAGCGCCAGGCGCCCTTCCGGCTTCCCGTCACCCTCGCCTTCGTGGCGGAAGACCGGCAGCAACGCCGGCAGATCGAGCTGCGGGACCGATCCCACGTGTTTCGCTTCAAACTGGACCGAGCACCCGGGGAAGTCCGGGTCGATCCCGATGCCTGGCTGCTGATTGAGACGCGGGTAAGGCGTGGAGATGGATAGGCGGAATCGGAAAAGAGTTGACGAAACGAAGGGTGCTGAATCTGTTGCGAAAAGAAAAAAGTGTTGACTTCCCCGGAAGTTATGGTTTATTGGGTATCAGGATTTGTCTCTGTCTCCTGCATGATCGTAATACAAAAAACGATGCGGCACGGATCAGAACTAACGGTCCTGCCGTTTTTCTATATGCGGGTTGAAGTCGAGCAGAGACTTCGTTGTAGATGTATCTATACATGCCCGAAAGGTGGTGAGCAATATTGGCAGTCGGTAAAGTAAAGTGGTTCAACGACCACAAGGGCTACGGTTTTATCGAGCACGACGGTGGCGATGACGTATTCGTACACTACTCCGCGATCCAGGGAGAGGGGTTCAAGTCCCTCGCGGAAGGGGATGCGGTCGAGTTCGATATCACGGAAGGGCCCAAGGGATTCCAGGCCGCAAACGTCGTAAAGCAGTAAACAGCGGTATCAATCCCCGACGAAACGTTACGGGCGCCGGAGCAATCTGTTCCGGCGCCCGTTTTTTGTTTGTCCTCGACTTGTCGAGTACCGCGCAACGGGGACCTGGCACAACAGAGGACCGGCGTAACGGGCTCCGGTCTCCTTCATAACCACCGGCCGGAATCTACCTTCCGAAATAACAACGCAGGTTCATAGAGATACCCCAGAAATAGGACGCATCTCCCGTTATCTGGTAGTGAACGGGCATATCGTATCCCGTTCCCGGCGTCGGCCCTACGGTGGATTCATGCCCTCGCAACAGCCTCCACGGGTTATCGCCGTCGAGAAACTCACCGGTCCTTCCGTATCGCAGTTTCAGTCCGGCCGACAGACGACTGTCCATCGCGTAGTCCACGCCGGCGAGAAACTGGTAGGCGTATATCCTGTCCGACAGTGCTTCATCGGCAAGGGATGCCAGGCCGGCCGCGTGGCTGTTGCGGCCCAGTTGCCGCATTCTTTCCCGGTCGTTCGTCCGGACTGACACGGCCGAATAGAAGAACTGCTGCCTGGCCATGCCGATACCCACGCCCAGGTAAGGCGTCGCGCCAGGCGAGAGCATACCGCTGAAGTCGTAATAGAGATTGGCAAAAAGGTGATCCGACCGGAAATCGCTGATCTTCTCGCTGCGTTCTACGAACTCCGCCTGTTTCTCGTCACCCGGAATGATCAGCGGCAGGAGCGCTCCGCTCTGCCCCCTTCGAAACAACTCGACCTCGATGCGCAGGGCCTTGAGGGCATAACCGGCCTGGACGCCGGCCAAAACACCCGATCCCAGATCGAACTGGTTGGGGCTTGCAGGAAACGTGCGGGTCGAGCAATCGGAAAGCGGGAGGGGCACCCTGGTTCCATCGTTCAGCGTCTCACCGGGAAGCCACTGGTCGCAGTTCGTCGGAATACTGCTGGTGTTCGTTCGCGTAGACTCGTAGTCCCCGGGCACGGAGGCCCCGGCCTGCATGCCGAAATAGAAGCCCGGTCGCCTGCCGTTTTCCTGATCCAGGGCGGCCGATTCCGATGGGAAAGACAGGAACGCCGCCATGCACAAGATCGGTATGGCGCTGGTTGTCTTGATTGTCATCTCTTCTCCCGGTCATAGGATGGGTATGTTGTGCCGGAAAATACCGGTACCGGCTTTCGGCAACAAGCAATTTCGAAGTGCGGCGCCGAACATCAGGATGTATTGTATGGCCATCAGCCGTACGGCGACGTTGGCCTTGACAGGACGTATCGATCCATCCAGATTTCCAGTCCGGTTCGATATACAACCCGTTCTCCCGAGGCGAAATCAATGCATATCGACAGATCGTCATCTTACCGTAAAGCCACCGGTCCGCACGTAGCGGACTCGGTCCTCACCGCCGGACTGCGGACTGTCTTGTGCCTGGTCTTCGTATTCGCAGCCGGAGTGGCCATGGCTCAGGAGAACCGTCCCTCGGCCGGTGAACCGGACACGCCCCCTGATGCAGGCGATACAGTAGGACCGGATCAGTCCGGATCTTCAGGACAATCCGAATCCTCGAGCCAGGGAGGCCAGGGCGGTCCAAGTGGTCCAGGCGGTCCGGGCGACCAGGGCGGTCCGGGCGACCAGGAAGGCGCGATCCCACCTGACGAGCCCGCCGTCGTGATGGACGAGGTCGTGGTCACTGCGCGCAAACGCGCGCAGCCCGCCTTCGAGGTCCCGCTGTCCCTGTCCACCATACAGGAAGCAAAATCCACCGTTCTTCGCGCTTCCGGCGAAGATCTGCGATTCCTTTCGAACCGGGCGCCCAGCCTGCAGATAGAGTCCTCCTACGGCCGCGTTTTTCCGCGCTTCTACATACGGGGCCTCGGCAACACGGACTTCGACCTGAACGCGTCGCAGCCCGTTTCCGTGGTCTATGACGGCATCGTACTGGAAAACGTCCTGCTGAAGGGCTATCCCGCCTTCGACCTGGACCGGATCGAGGTGCTGCGCGGGCCCCAGGGTACGCTGTTCGGGCGCAACACGCCGGCCGGAATCGTGAAGCTGGAATCGGCGCGGCCCACCGAGGAGCCTGAAGGTTTCGGCCGCCTTGGCTACGGACGCTTCAACAGTGCCGTTTTCGAAGGCGCGGTATCCGGACCGCTCGGATCATCCGGTCTCTCGGCGCGTCTCTCGGTGCTGGTGCAGCGGCGGGGCGACTGGGTGGAAAATGAACACGACGGTCCGAATGAAGCCCTCGCCGGATACCGGGAACTGGCCGGCCGCCTCCAGTTGAAATGGAAGCCCTCGTCAGATTTCGAAACGCTGGTCAATATTCACGGCCGCGACCTGGACGGCTCCGCGCGGCTGTTCCGCGCCAACGCCATTGAACCCGACCGGGGCGGTCTGGTGAAGGGATTCTCCCGGGACCGCATCGCGATTGATGGACGCAACAGCCAGGAACTGAACGCGCACGGCATGTCCGTAGAGGTGCGTTACCGGACGGGCGCCCACGAACTGGTTTCCCTGACCGGCATGGAACGCCTTGAAAGCTTCTCCCGCGGCGATATCGACGGCGGCTTCGGCGCGGTATTCAGCCCACCCAGCGGACCGGGCGAAATCCCCTTCCCCTCCGAGACGGCGGGAGGCATCCCCTTCCTTCGCCAGATCAGCCAGGAAGTGCGCCTTGTGAGCCAGGAACACCGGCCCCTGGACTACCAGGTCGGCCTGTACTACCTGAACGAAAAGGTGGAAATAGACGACTTCAATTACGATACCCTGGCGGGCGGAACCTCCGATGGATACGCGCGACAGCGCCAGGAGGCCGAGGCGTGGGCGGCGTTCATGGCAACCACGTTGCACCTGGGAGATGCCATCGAGGTGGGCGGGGGACTCCGGTTTTCCCGAGACGCGAAGGACTACACGGCATGGCGGGATGAGGCGCCCGCGGTCACCCGGGCCGGCGAACTCGGCCCCATACATCGCGCACCGACCGACAACGCCTGGAGCGGCGACCTGAGCATGCGGTATACCGCGTCGCCCCGCGTCCAGACCTATCTGCGCGCCGCAAGGGGCTTCCGCGCACCGAGCATCCAGGGCCGCCTCCTCTTCGGCGACGACGTATCCATCGCCGGGACGGAAACGATACACTCCATCGAAGGCGGAACCAAAATGCGACTGTGGGAAGGGCGGCTCCACCTCGACCTGTCCGCGTTTCACTACCGGCTGCGAAACCAGCAACTCACCGCGGTAGGTGGCGAAACCAACTTCAACCGTCTGGTGAACGCGGACAGAACAATGGGACGGGGGTTCGAGGCGGAGGTGGCCCTCGCGCCGCTGAGCAGGCTACGGATCACGGCCGGACTGAGTTACAATCATACCCGAATCGACGACAAGCGTCTCGCCGTACAGGCCTGCGGCGCGCCGTGCACTGTGCTGGATCCCCCGGGGCCGGAATCCGGTACGGTCCTGATCGATGGCAATGGACTGCCCCAGGCGCCCAGATGGATCGCGGATGCCACCCTGCGCTATCCTGTGGCCTTGCCGGGCGGGTCCTACCTGGTGGCCACGGCGGACCTCGCCTACCGCAGCGCGGTCAGGTTCTTTCTCTACGAATCCGTGGAATTTCGAGACGACCGGCTGCTGGAATGCGGCGTGCGTCTCTCCTATCTGGCGCGGGACACCGGAACGGAGATCTCCCTGGTCGGCAGGAACATCTTCGACGACCTGTCGCTTACGGGCGGTATCGATTTCAACAACCTGACCGGCTTCGTCAACGAGCCGCCCTACTGGGGCGTGGAACTGGCGCGCCATTTCTGAACCAGCGTCCGTGCTTTCCAGCTGCTAAAACACTTGACACGGACCGCAATTGCGGACACGTATGTTAATGAACCGGACTCTCCATGGACCGAGGATCGGTTGACAGGGACGGACAGACAATCAAAGAAGGACAGGTATTTAAAAAGTGGAATCGCCAGAAATGAACACCAGCCTGTAAACGGGGAGAAGAGATGTTAAGATTCGCGGAAGAGATCATGTTGCTCATGCTCGACGACGACGGTAAGTTCGTAGGCGTGCCCGACCGCCTTTTACGGTATGGTCTCGCCGGCGGCGTGTTGATGGACCTGGCCCTCGAAAACCGTATCGACACCGATGTCGACAAACTGATCCTCGTGGACTCGAATCCCCTGGGCGACAACCTCCTCGACCCCTTGCTGGCGGATATTGCGGCGTCATCCGAGACACATGGGGCGCGGTACTGGATCGAGCACACAGTAGATCGTGCCGACGACATCCGGGAGACGGCGATAGACAGGCTGGTTGAACGGGGCATCCTGAGCAGGGAAGAAGGCCAGTTCCTGTGGGTTTTCCGGTCGCGGCGCTATCCGACCATCGACGGAACGGCCGAGCGCGAAGTCAAACTCCGCATCATGGAGGTGCTGTTCAGCGACAAAATACCCAGTCCCCGCGACGTCGTGATCATCAACCTCGCCCACGCGTGCAACCTCTTCAAGGAGATTCTCTCCTCGCGGGAACTCGCGCAGGCCGCCGACCGCATCGACCAGGTGCGCAAGCTGGATCTCATCGGCCAGGCCATGTCGAGGGCGATCTCGGATATAGAGCTGTCGCTTACCCTCGCCGTGGAACGGGGCTATTACATATAGACGCTACATATAAGGGTGGTTCAAAGGGTGGTTCGGCCTGAGAGGACTTCGGCCGGCCAGGCCGTTGTAAACTGCGGACGCCGACCGCCTACTTCCCGTGGCACCGCTTGAACTTAAGACCGCTTCCGCACGGACACGGATCGTTTCGCCCCGCCGTTCGGAAGCGGTCTTGTTGCGTGCGGTCGGCCTCACGCCGGCGGATAAAGGACATCACGTTGGCGGGCGCCCGCCTGTGTGCCAGTTCATTAGCCATGAACCGCATGGGGCCGTCGATGTGATGGAAGAAGGCCTTGTATCCCTCGCACAGGTAGTTCAGACCAGGTTCGCCATCGGGCGTCTTGATAATGCGGTTCTTCGGACATCCCCCGTTGCAGATGAACCGCACGTCGCATGACAGGCAGTATTGCGGCAACGTGTCCAGCTTGGCCTGCCCGAAGGCCCGCTGCTGCTCGGACAGGACCATCTCCATCATGGGGATCTCGGTGATGTTGCCCAGTTTGTAGTCCGGCTCGACATAGTGGTCACAGGCGTAGAGGTCCCCATTATGCTCCAGGGCGAGGGCGTCGCCGCAGGTCTCCATGAAAATGCACAGTCCCGGGCTCTGGCCTGACCAGGCGGCGAGGGACACGTCGAAGATCTGCACGTACATCTTCCCTACGTCCCGGCGCACCCACTCGTCGAAAATCCGGATCAGGAACCGGCCGTACTGCTTCCCCGTCACTGACCGGTCCGTCACCTCGTCGCCTTCCTGGTAACCGGTCTCGTTGTCCCGCTCCACGATAGGTATAAACTGCAGGAAACGCGTCTTCACCACGTCCCGCATGAAACGGTAGACCTCGAGGGGATGCTCCGCGTTCGCCGCGTGCACCGTGGTCAGGATATTGAACTCGACCTCGTGGGTCTGCATCATCTCAGCCGCGCCCATCACCGCGTCGAAGGTCGGCTTGCCGCCCTTGTCGACCCGGTAGGCGTCATGCAGCGCCCGGGGTCCGTCCAGGCTCAGGCCGATCAGGAAATCATTTTCCTGGAAGAAGCGGCACCAGTCCGCGTCGAGGAGCGTGCCGTTGGTCTGCAGGGAGTTGAAGAGCCGGGTGCCGGGTTTCTGGTGTTTCTTCTGGAACCCGACGGCCTTCTCGAAGAACTCCAGCCCCATGAGGGTGGGCTCGCCGCCCTGCCAGGCGAAGGTGACTTCCGGAACCTGCTGGGCTTCGATATACTGTCTGACGTATTCTTCGAGCAGGTCGTCGGACATGCGGAACCCGCTGCCAGGGTACAGGTCCTCCTTGGCGAGGAAGTAACAGTACTTGCAGTCGAGATTGCAGATGGCCCCCCGGGGTTTCATCATCACGTGAAAGGCCGGGACGGGAACCGGATCTCCTCCGGCGGAAGGCATGGCCGATGCCGGGACTGCAGTGGATGCGGATGCGTCAACGGTATTCACGGTTTGGCTCCGTCACTATACAAACGCCAATCGATTCCGTCTGACGGGATAGGAAACCCACCCTCGCCCTTCGCTGAATTGCCTGACCCGGCGTTACGGCGGCGGCTCATGCCCGGCCTAGGCGACGACACTCATGCCCGACCGCGTCGGATCCAGGGATCCAGCACGTCGCGTGGATGGCCGGGAAACCCTCGCACGCCCCGCGACCGGTCGAACTGGTAGATGCGCGAGGCCTTCCACTTCGAGTAGGGGAAGGATCGCAGGTTATCGCCCGTCAATGCGTCGGATGCGCCCGGATGCCCACAGGCTTCCACGCCGCGCCTGTACAGATCGTCCACCACATCCCGGTCGGACGCGACCCGGTTTACCACTTCGGCCGGATCCTCGGCCGTATTGAACAACTGTTCCCTGCCGCCGTTGGCCAGGTAAATATACTTCCAATCGCCGCTTCGGACCATGATTTTGAACCGGTCCGTCCCCGGTTCACCATAGTACCCGAACAGGGCTTCCCTGGGCGGGGCACTGCCATCGAGCACACCGAGCACGTCGACGCCGTCGCGCACCTCGGTCTGGCCCGCGGCATGGGTGGCGATGGCGAAGAGGTCGGTGAGGCAGACCAGGTCGTCCCGGCGGACGTCCCGCGGCAGGCGGTCGGGCCAGCTCACCAGGAAGGGCACACGTGCCGAGACGTCGAAGAAACTCTCCTTCTGCCAAGCCGTATGGTCGCCGAGGTGGTCGCCGTGGTCCGAGAAGAAGCAGATGAGGGTATTATCGGCGTCCTCGCGGGCCTCCACGGCGTCCAGGATGCGTCCCAGGCAATCGTCGATGTAGGTGACCTCTCCGTAATAACGGGCCTTGAGCGCCCGGGTCAGCGCATCGTTTATCTCGTCCGCCCAGATGATCCGGTTCATGAAGGGAATCTGCTCGTCCATGTGGTCCACCGCCGGCTCGCCGCGTACCGGACCGGGCATGCGGTCGGGATCGTAGATGCGGTTGAAGGGCACGGGCGGCGCGAAGGGTGGATGGGGCCGATGAAGGACACGAAGCCGAAAAACGGCCGCTCGCCGGGTTGGCCCACCACTTCGATCGCGCGGTCCGCCGCCCAGGACTCCACGGTCAGGTGGGCGGGCAACGGACTGGCCTGGGGCATGTAGTACATTTCCGTCCGCTCCCCCATCAGCGCTTCGATATAGTCGAAATCCGGGTGTTCCCGGGCGATCCATCCCGCGTATGCTTCCTCCCGGCGCTGCTCCGGGCTGCCGTAGAGCTCTTCGCTGTGGAGTTGCGATTCATAGCCCACATCCTCGTTCCAGGGAAACGTGTGGAACTTCCCCACACCGAAGGTACGATATCCCGAGGCCGTGAGCGTACGGGCGAGATAGTCCCCGCAGCGGCCCTCGAGCGTATCGGCCTGACCCGGTACGGGCACGGAACGGCCGTTGCTGAAAACGCGGGTCGTGGGCGGGTCGCATCCCGTGCGGATGGTCGTCCGCGCCGCGACGCATACTGGACAGGTCGAGTAACCTTGAGTAAAGGAAATGCCTCGGCGTACCAGCCGGTCCATGTTGGGCGTATATATGATCTCGTTGCCCAGCGCGGCGATTGTATCGAAGCGCTGCTGGTCCGTCATGACGAAGAGGATGTTGGGCCGGGTCATCGGGTTTCCTTTACTCGTTTACTCGTGCTGCGCCATATGCGGCCCACCGCGTCCCGTGCGCGTCATGGGGATGCTCAACAGGCCTGCCGCCATATGCGGCCCACCGCGTCCAGCTTGCCGTCGCTCAGGTAGCCGTACCGGTTGATCCAAACGCCGTCGGCCGGACTCTCCGCCACCACCCGGAAACGCCGGACGAAATCGTGGTGGGGGCCGTAACCGTGCATCAGCGGAGTGACCAGCGCCCGGCCGTTCACTTCGGCACAGACCTGCTCTATCCTGCGCCGTTGGGTGTCGTCGGGAATGGGATGGGGTTCATCGGGACCGGGATACCCGTATTGATCGATGCGGGTAGCCGTGATGTCGTCGCCGAGGTCGAAGAGGTGGGCGAGAGACCGCACCAGGAGCCCTTCGTCCAGTCCGGGATTGTGCTCGAGCAGCGTTCTGCCCCAGAATTCCACCATGACCGACCAGTGCATAGTATACAGTTTGGGGGATACCGCATCGCAGATCCCCGACGCCCCGCGGAAGTCGAAGCCGGTCCACAGGGTGAGCGGGAACATGAAGGCGTTGGCCGACAACTCCTTTTCGGGGCCTCCGTACGTCGTGATGACCCTCCTCCAGTGCCGCAGCAAGTCGTTGGACAGGGCGGATTTCAAACTCAGCCATTCCGAGATGCCGGGAAAGGACCGGAAAATGGTGGCCAGCGTCGCCGCGCCCCGGCCCGGACCACTCAAGTCGAGCAGGTCCCGGTTTTCGAGCCGCCCGTGCAGGTAGTCGAAGGCCGCCCGGACTTCTTCGTGGATGGCCTCGTAGTCGAACTGATGCGCCGCGGCCCAGCGCGCTACCTGGGGACTGAAATCCTGGAAGGCCTCGTCCAGCTTGTAACAGGGGTACTCGGGCCAGTCCGGCCGAAAGCCCGTTACCTGGGGATACTGCTCCAAGAGGTCGCGCACGTACGCCGCGATGTAGTTCCGGATCGACTCGCTGGCCAGGCATCCCGTGTCGGCCATGCGGTCCGGCAACTGCCCGTCCAGCCGCCTCGGCCGGTCCTCGTCCGATAGTCCCGGCGGCGTCGCGCCGCTCAGTTGCAGGTAGACCTTCAGGCCCCTGTCCAGCGCGGCGTCGATGAAGCGGCCGACCAAGTCGCCGTGCTTTTCCGTCAGGTCGTTGGGCGCCCGGGGTTTGTAAGGCGTATCGGTATAGTAGGAAGTTCGGGGATGATAGCTCGGTGCGCTGCGGACCCACAACGAGCGGCGGCCCCACAAGGGGCGGTCGAAGAGCCGGGGGCTGCTGCCGGCGTCGCTGGGCGGCTGGAAGGAACCGACACCCTCCTCTGAAGGCGCGGTCACCGTGGGATTCAGGGCCACGGCCGTGGCGCCCGCCCTTTCGACGAGATTGTCCAGGACGGCGTCCACCCCTTCGTTGAGGATGAAGTCTGCCAGGACGGTTATGCCCAGTAATCGTTTCTCGCTCATTTTAAACCATTCCGCGACGGTCGACATTCAGTAGTCGATCGGCAGTCGGCATTCAGTCGCCGCTCTACGGTCGGCTTTCGTCGCCGTTCGACATGGACGCCAGTTGCGCTTCGATAAACCAGTCCGCTCGGTCGTTCTCCCCTTCGGGATCGCAGATCAAACGGAGTTCCGATTCCAGGTTGTCGGCTACTGCCGGGTGCGCGGCATACACGTTCTGTAGTTCATCTGGATCCCGGTCCAGGTCGAACAGTTGGTGAGGCGCGTCTATATGATGAATGTACTTCCATTTGCCTTTTCGGACCATGAAGGCGCTGTGCCGGACCCCGTGGCCGTGGTACTCCGAGAATACCACGCGCTGATCGTCATGATCGGGAATGCTCTGAAGAGGACGGCCCACCCAGTCCGAAGGCCGTTCCGCACCGGTCGATTTGAAAAGGCTGGCCTGCACGTCATGGAGGTCCACCGGCGTCGATACCCGCACGCCGGACGGAAAGTCGGGACCCGCCGCGATGCATGGGATCCGACTCGCGTCATCATAGAGCGAGCACTTCCACCACATGCCGAACTTGCCAAGCATTTCGCCGTGATCAGAAGTGTAAACGACGTTCGTTTCATCGTATTGTCCGAATGCCTTAAGCGCTTCGACCAACCGCTCCAGTTGGCGGTCCACGAAGGTCACGCAGGCCAGGTATCCCCGGCGCTGTCCCCGTACCTGCTCCTCGGTGAACGCACCGGTCTGGAAATGTTCCCGGACTTCCCGGGCCCTGGGATGATTCGCGGTCTCCTGATCGGCCCCGTATTCCGGCAGATCGCCGCCCTGCGGATAGAGGTCCCAGAGTTCCTGCGACGTGTAGTGGGGGAAGTGGGGATGAATGATGTTTACCGACAGCGTCCACGGCGTATCCAGCGACGGCGCGACGTTCGAAATCCAGTCGATGGCCGCGTCGACGCGCTCCAGGTCGACCCGGAGATGCGATTCCTTCACACCGAACTGGGCGGCCCTTTCCTCGGCGGCCCGCCTGATCCGGAATGGGCGACGGCCGATCTCCGGATCACCCGCGCCCATGTTTTCCCCTGCACACCGCGTCTCACTGAAACCCAATTCGCCGCCTGGCGCGAAAACGTGCGTCTTTCCCACGTGTACGGAATAAACGTCCTGTTCCGACAGGATACGGCCGCAGGTGGGAATAGCGGGATCGACGCCGATCCGGCAGTTGCTATATGCCTGGATTTCGTGGACCCGGCGTCCCGACATGAAGGCGGACCTGCTGGGCGTGCACAGGGGCGAGGGGCAATAGGCGTTCGTGTACGTGACACCGTTCCCGGCCAGGCGGTCCATGGCCGGGGTCTGAACGAAGGGATGGCCGTAGACCGAGGAGTAGAAGGGATTGTGCTCGTCTGAGATGAGCAGGAGGACGTTGGGCATGCATGGATCTCATTTCTTTTCAAGAAAGGCCTTGAGCGGCACATCCTCTTCTTCCGGCAGGTAGTAGCTCAGCGCGTCGCCCACTTCGCCGATCAGCTGTTTCTGCAGGGGCGTGCACCGGTCAACGAGCGACCTGGGCATCTGGATGTAGTCCATGGGCTTCACCCAGCGGTAGGCGTATCCCATGAAGATGGTCCGGCGATCGTGACCGCACCAGTTCTTCCCGATGCTGTGGAAGGTGCGCTGCTCGAACAGGAAGGCGCTTCCGGCGGGCAGATTCATCTGGATGGCGCCGTAGGGCCAGCCAGTAGCCGGGTTCCGGGGCGGTTCCCCCGTGATCCGGTTGCTGCCGGGTACGAGCGAGGTGGCACCGGAGGAAGGATCCGTCTGGTCGCTGAGCACGTAGGCGATCTTCAGCAGAATACGGGGATGGGGTTCCTGCATTTCGACGAAAGAACGGCCGCCGTCCCGGTGCATGCCGTGGCCGCGCCTGGCTTCTTCGGAGGGTTCCGGTCCCGAAGGCAGCACGATGAGATGAGAGGTGATCATCTGGATGTTCCAGCTGAGCGCGCCCCAGGCCAGAGGAATGGTCGCAGGCCAATCCAGTAATTGCAGAAAGGCGTCGTGGTGCACGATACAGTTCCGCATGTTCAACTGGCCGTCTTCCGGCAACTTGCCGCCGGTCCGGGCCCGGTCGTACACTTCGTCGATGGCCTCGTTCAATTCCCCGACGACAGCGGGCGGCAGCGCGTCCTCGATGACCAGGTAGCCGAACTGGTCCAGGTGCTCCCGCTGTTCCTCGGTCATCTCTGTATACTGGTGTCCGTTTTCCATAATCGGCCTGTCTGTTGGGTCGTTCAATTGAGGGTGGTCGATCGAGGTCCCGTTTAGGCGGTACCGTTAAAAGGCGCCTGGCGCTTTCAATAATAACCCGGACGCCTCAATAGTCGATCCTGCGGTCGCTGTTCACGGCTTCTTCGCCGATATAAAGGTCGTAGTACGTGTTTGCGTTCCGGTAATTGGGAAAGTTGCCCCACCGGTCTTCCCGGAACCCCTTCAGCCAGGGCTTGCGCAACTGATAGGCATTGACGTGCCACAGGAAGACGGCCGCGGCCTCGGAGGCGAGAATCCCCTCGGCCTCGTCGTACATGGTCATGCGCGCTTCGGGGTTCAGCTCTCCGGCGGCCGCGTCGATCAGCCGGTCGAAGGCCGGGTTCAGCCAGTCGTGGCGCGTGTAGCCCCTGGGCTGGGAACGCCAGATGATGCCCAGCATGCTGTGGGGATCGGGGAAGTCGTAATTGAACCCAATGATGCTCATGGGGAACTCCCAGTCGTACATGGCCGAACGATACGCCGCGCCTTCCGTGTTCCGGATGTTAATCTGGACGTTCAGGTTCTCCTTCAGCATCTCCTGGATCGCCTGGGCCGCCTGGCTGATGGCGGAAGCGGGCGTCGCGTCGGCGAGCCAGAGATCCATCCGCGGGAAACCCCTGCCACCCGGATAGCCGGCCTCGGTGAGCAGCTGACGGGCGAGGTCCAGGTCGAACCGCTGGTGATCCTGGTACTTGTCGCCGACGTAGCCCGGGAAATGGAGCGGCAGCATGGTGTAGGCGGGAATCATCATATCCTGGAGTATCGTCTCGTTCAGCGACTCCTGGTCGATGGCGTGGGCGAAGGCCTGGCGGACCTTGAGGTTGTCGAAGGGGGGCTCGCGCGTCCGGAAGAACAGGTAGATCGTCGTGAACTGGTCGTAGGACCACGCCGGTTCGTTCCACTCCGGATCGTTGCGCAGGCCGCCGTAGACCATGGGGCTGATGTCAATTACGTCGATCTCGTCGTTCTCGTAGGGCAGCAGCCCCATGTCGTTCGCCGCGCTGGCCGAGCCGACCATGGCGTTGAAGATCCGGACGATCTGGCGAAGATGGCCGGGATTGGGACCCGCGTAGTGGGGATTCAGGCCGAACGTCATGTACTGGCCCGTTTTCCACGTCTCGAGCTGGAAGGGTCCATTGGTCAGGCAGGTGCCGGCCAGGGCCCACTGGTCCCCGTACTTCTCCACCTGCCAGGGCGGGACGGGCGCGGACGTCAAGTAGGCGGTGATGTGGGGCAGGAAGGCGCAGGACTGCTCCGTCTCGATGACCAGGGTGTAGTCGTCCAGCGCCCGGACGCCCACGGTGTCCACGTCATCCGTTTCCCGCTGGTTGTATGCCCGGGCGCCCTTGATGTCATAATAGAGAAAGGCGTAGACATTGCCCGCGTCGGGATGGAGAAACCGCCTGAAGGTGAATTCGAAATCATGGGCCGTGACGGGCCGGCCGTCGCTCCACCGCGCGTTCCGGCGCAGGTGAAAGGTCCACGTCTTCCCATCTTCGGTGGTTTCCCACGAATGCGCCGCACCGGGAAGGAGCTCCCCGTTCAGCCCGAACATGACGAGCCGCTCGAAGTGGAATTCGCTGCCGCCGGCCACGTAGATCGAGACGCCCTGGTCCATGCTCTTGGGTTCGGCGGCCATGTACCGGAACACCTGGTACTCCAGGGGCGCGGCGTCATCGGGGAGCCGCTCCATCAGCGCGGCGTGGGCCGCCTCCTTCATCTCCGCAGTCTGGCCGAAGAACAGCTCGGGAACGCTTTCCTCGGGATCGTCCGGCGCCGGTTGACCGCCACAATGCACGAACAACAGCGCGAAGACAGGCAGGAGCGTCGCAGGGAAACGTCGCAGGATTCGGGTCTTAATCATGATCTTTCCATCCTAAGCTGCGGGCGGATCGATACCGAGCCGGGTGAACTGCTCCGGCATGGCCTCGCAGGTTTCCAGGTGCCGGGCGATTCGTTCGGTGAAATTTGACTCCAGTGCCGGATCGGTGATCGGATTCTGCTGCGAGGGGTCTTCCACTACATCGAACAACTGGTTCCGGCCCGCGTAGGACGCCTCGTCGGGATGGTGGCGCGGTACCTTGCCCTCCGTGGGGATCTTGTACAGCGGCAGGTTGTAGGTGTGGCCGAAGTAGCGGCCCGTTTCCACCCGGTCGTACACTTCCCGCGGATACCAGCGGTTGAGCCCGCCGGTAGGCATGGCCGTATAGGCGTACAGGGGTCCGGCATCCTCGTTCACCGGGTTCCGCATGTACACGTGCCGCCCGTCGGTGATATTCATCGCCATGCCGAAGTACCCGAAGATCCCGTCCGATCGCATCCCTTCGCCGTCCAACATCCCTCGCAACGACGATCCCTGGACGTGGGGCGGCCGCGGCGTATCGAAGTAGTCGAGAAAGGTGGGCATCAGGTCGATGGTCTGCGTGAGCGCGCCGGTCCGCGTTCCGGCCCGTTCGTTGCCGGGCAGACTGGCGATCAGGGGGATGCGGACGATCTCGTTGTAAAGCGGCATGATGTTCTTCATCCAGAAGTCGTGCTCGGCCAGCATGGTGCCGTGATCCGTGGTGAACACGATCAGGGTGTCGTCCCACAAACCGAGTTCGTCGAGGGTATCGAAGATCCTGCCGACCCAGTGGTCCGTCATCGTAAGCAGGCCCGCGTAGCATTTCCGGACGTGGTCGATGGCTTCCGGCGATTCATGGACCTCGTCGTAGCTGGGCCAGTCGAAGAAGGGGCCGTCGTAATCATTCCCGTACATGGCCCGGTACTTCTCGGTGCAGTAGAAGGGTTCATGGGGATCGAAGATCTCTACCTGGAGGAACCAGTCGTCGGCTGCCTGGTTCGTCTTCAGCCATTCGATGGCCGCCTGCGCGGTCTTGGGTCCGGAGAAGTCTTCCTCCCGCTGCTGCAGCTTGCGATTCCCGAAATTCTGCTGGGTCAACTGGCCCAGGTGGTCGGGCAGCGCCATGCGGTCCACGTGGGACGCCCACCAGTCGTTCTCCTGGCCGCGGAAGAAGTCCCACGTATTGAAGGCCGTGTGGTAGTTTTCTCCGCCAAGCTCGAAATAGTGGTAATGGTCGGTGAGCAGATGGGTGAAGACTTCGTTCTTTCGCAGCTCGCCCGGCAGCGTGTCGTCGTAGGGCTCGATGGGGCCCCAGCCCCGGTAGATGAAGTTGTACCGGCCGGTCATGAACTCCCGGCGCGCGGGCATGCAGGGGAGCGATCCCGCCCAGTGGTTGTCGAACACGACGCCCCGCTCGGCCAGGCGGTCGAGAGCGGGCGTGTGGACCCAGTCGTTGCCGTAGGCCGACAAGTAGTCCCGTCGAACGGTATCCAGTACGATGAATACGCATTTCATGCTTGTTCGTCTTTCTTGCCGTAGCCGTGTCCGCCCAGGATGGCCTTGACTTCGTCGGCCGACCGGGCATTCTGGAACGCGGTTATGCGTTCTTCCTCCTCGGCCGCCAGGGCCGTGGCGTTTTCGAGGACCGCATCCAGCTTGCTCGCCGGGAACTTGCAGGCGCCGTTCTCGTCCATGTGGATGATCTCACCCGGCGCAACGTCCATCCCGCCCACGGACACAGGCACGTTTACGGCATGTACCGCCATGTCCCCGTGGCCCGGGGTCACGCCGCTCAACAAGTACTGGAATTCCATGGGCCGGATCTCGTCGACATCCCGGGAGGGGCCGTTGGATAGCATTCCGACGCATCCCACGGCCTTGCTGGCCGAAGCCATGTTGCCGCCGGCCAGCCCCACCTTGCCGGCGATCTCGGGCGGGTATTTCTGCTGAATCACGAGTATCGTCGGTCGGGGAGACTCATCCAGCGCGTCAATGATATCTATGAAAGAGAGGTTTTTAAAGCCGGGTTCGGGCAGGCCGAAGACGCAGGTCACGGCATAGCCGACGGTGCGCCCGAGTTCGGGATAGATGCACTTGATGGTCTGGTCGGTGTACCAGTTCTCCGACCATGGATTGTACAGGCCCAGGCAGAGAGGGTGGGTCGGGTAGGTCGCCACTACGTTCGTGATCGAGGGCGTATCGAACTGTTTCAGCGCTTCCAGCGCCTCCTGCGAGGACCGCGCGGTCATGCATTGCTCCTTCCGGGGTGCGTACGGTAAAGATCGGGAATCAAACTGGTGGAACGGTGGATTGAACCCGGTGAATATGATCCGGAACCGGTCGGGTGTCAAGCTGGTAATCGGTCCGATCCGCTTCAGGTATACAACGGTCTTGAAACGGGTCTCGAAGCATCAAAAATCCATGGATCAATCGGAGGTCACTGACTGCAGCGACCTTTGCCAGAGCGCCGTGGAGTAGAACTCGTAAGACGCGGCCTTGTCCGGGACGTCTACCAGGTGGACCGTAAACCGGCATGGCACGCCGTTATCGGGAAGGTAGTCCCTGAAGAAGCTGCTGTACGCCCGGGCGTAGGCTTCCTTCAACCTGTCCTGCTCGGCGGCGTACCCAATCGGATCCACGAGAGGGTTCGGCGATTTCGGCTGGCAGCCGAAGGCGTGCACCTCGATGAAATCGACTTCCCTGAGGGACGTGCACAGGCCGGCGTCGATCAGCCACTTTTCCCAGCTCTGAAAGACGAGGGGGATTTCCTCGTCCGGCTCCATCGATATCAGTTCATCCCGCTCCAGAACGCCCTTGGCCGAATAGCCGCCCGTGAGACCGGCGAAGTAGATCTTCAGATCGCCGTCCGGCTGTTCTTCGGTCACCAGGGCCGAGAGCACCGGGCTGTCTCCGTGGTAATAGTAGGTCAACTTGCCGCGTTTTTTAATGTTGAAAGCCATTGAATCTCCCCAATTTAGTTGTGATTCGCCGTTAGATTCTAATGGTGATCCGCCGTTCGTTTTACGCCATTTATCGCGTCTTGTTGTGAGCCTTAAGATACGCCATACGAATCACTACGTTGGACTAGATCCGCGAATGGTTAATCTACTGCGCGTGTCAAGGCCGGGCGCGGTACTGCGACGACACAGCATAGCTTGCACTTTTGCTCATTTACCGGGACCATAATGGTCTTTGGTCTGACAGGTCTCGCCTTGTATATTCCAATTCCCGCGGTCGTCGGGGTTCCCGGACCTCACGGATCTGGCGGGAGCGCTATGCGACGCATTAGAAGTTCCCGGAATCGTTGCGGTGCTCGGACGGCTTCGCATCACAGCTGAGAAAGCGCGTGGCGATTCCGCGTGGCGATTCAAAGAGAACACGTCGATACAAAGTCGTACCGATCATGAACCAGACAACACCTTTCAGAAAGGACCTCGTACTGGTCGGCGGCGGACATTCCCACGTGCAGGTAATCCGCATGCTGGCCATGAAAAAGGCCCTTCGCGGAATCCGCGTCACGCTTGTCTCCGACGAATCCACCGTCTGTTATTCCGGCATGCTTCCGGGTTGCCTGGCCGGGCTGTACCGCCCCGATGAAATGGAAATGGAACTCAGGCCGCTGTGCGCTTGGGCGGGTATCCGGTTCATCAGGGCGCGGGCCGCCGGCCTCGACCCTGCCCTCCAGCAGGTTTTCTTCGAGGATGGCAGACCGTCTCTCGCCTACGATGCCCTCTCGATCAATATCGGTTCGATTCCCAGGGGCATAGACACCCCCGGCGTCCGGGAACACGCCGTGCCTACCAGGCCGCTCGGCAAGCTACTGCGGAGGGTCCACCAGTTCGAGGAGAACCACCGCCCCGACGGACAACCCCTGCGGATCGTCATTGCAGGCGGCGGAGCGGCCGGTGCGGAGCTGGCCTTCGCCATGCACGCGAGGTGGGGGGAACGCTTCGCCCCTATCGAGATCACGCTCGTGGAGTCGCAGTCCACTTTGCTGACGGGCCATAATCCCCGCGTCGCCAGGATTATCATGCGATACCTCGAAGAGAAGGGGATCACCTGCGTGGCCGGCCGACGCGTCGCGGGTGTGGACGAAACGGAGGTCCATTTCGAAGATCATCCGTCTCTGCCCTGCGATTTTCTGCTCTGGGCCACGGGAGGAGCGCCGCCCGATCTGTTGCGTAATACGAACCTGGACACCAGCGAGGCCGGATTCATCCGGGTGCGGGACACGCTCCAGGTAACGGGTTACGACAATGTCTTCGCGGCGGGCGACTGCATCGAATTCGAGTCCCGTCCCCTACCCAAATCCGGTGTGTACGCGGTCCGGGAGGGACCGGTCCTGGCCCGCAACCTGCATGCCTGGCTGGAGAAACGTACCCTGGTTCCGTACAGGCCCCAGGCTTCGGCCCTCGCGCTGCTGATGACCGGCACGCGGAACGCCGTCGCGAGCCGGCGCCACCTCGCTTTCCACGGAGCGTGGGTATGGCGTCTGAAGGACTGGATCGACCGGCGGTGGATGCGGAAATTTGAACCGTCCCTGCTGCCGCCCATGGATCCCGCCGGCGACTCGCCGCACGCCGCGAAAGAAGCCGACGGAGACGCGGACGAGGCAGCCATGCGTTGCTCCGGTTGCGGCGCCAAGGTCGGGTCGACCGTGTTGACCGGGGTGCTTGACGAGTTGGAAGTATTCGACCGGGAGGACGTGCGGATCGGCCTGCGCGACGCCGACGACGCGGCGCTCCTGGAGGTACCTCCAGGCCGGTCGCTGGTGCAGACCGTGGACGGATTCCGCGCCTTCACCGGCGACCTGCATCTCTTCGGCCGCATCGCCTTGGTCCACGCCGCGTCCGACCTGTATGCCATGGGTGCCGACCCTCATTCGGCGCTGGTCACGGTCACCCTCCCCTACGCGAAAAAACACCTCGTGGCGAACGATCTGAGACAGCTCATGGGCGGCATCGCGGAAGAAGCCCGGCGCCTGCGCGTCACGCTGCTGGGAGGCCATACCAGCGAAGGATCGGAGACGGCCGTCAGCGTGACAATGAACGGCCTGACCGGCAGCGACTCCGTGTTCAGGAAAGGCGGATTGCAGCCCGGCGACGGGCTCGTCCTTGCCAAACCCGTCGGTACGGGAATCATCCTCGCGGCCGACATGCACCTTAAAGCGAGGGGCAGGTGGGTCGACGAAGTCTTCGAAGGCATGCTGCAGTCCAACACGGAGGCCGCACGGGTCCTTGCGCAGACCGGCATATCGGCCGTCACCGACGTGACCGGCTTCGGTCTGGCGGGCCACCTGGGCGAGATGCTCGAGGCCAGCGGCGCGGGCGCGGAGATCGAAATCGACCGCGTGCTCCGCTACGAAGGCACCGAGGAGTGTATCGCCGCTGGCGTTGAAAGCACCCTGGCACCCTCAAACCGGGAACATCTGCAGAAGAGGTGGCAGATAGAGGCTGCCGCTGGTGAGGCGGACACTTCGGACGCGGCTGGCGCCATCCTGTACGATCCCCAGACGTCCGGCGGTCTCCTGGCCGGCGTGCCTTCTGCCAGAGTCGATGAAGTCCTCTCGAAACTCCGCGACGCCGGGTACGAACAGGCGGCCTGCATCGGACGGGTGACCGACAGGATGCGCCACCTGAAAATACGCTGAGCAGCTATGTGGATCTTGCTTTAGCTAATATGACAGCGCGGGAACGACAAGGCAGCTGAGTAGCGTCAGGGTAGCGCGGGAGCTTCGGGGCACGGCAGGGACGTGAGGGTAGCGCGCGAACATCAGGGCAGCGCGCACACGATCTTGCCGATATGCCGCTGAGATTCGAGGTAGTCATAGGCCGCCGGTACTTCATCAAATGAAAACACGCGGTCTATACAGGGTTTGAGCTTCGACGCTTCGCAGGCCCTTACCAGGTCGCGCAGATCGTCGGTGGAGGATGTGTAGATTCCACGGACCTGGATTTGCCGGCCGATGATATCGAAGGGATTCAGGCGCGTTTCGAAGCCGTCGAGAATGCCCACAAGGGATATTCGGGCATGCAACGCACAGGCTTTGAGGGATTTCGCAAAGGTCTGGCCGCCGGCCACATCCACGACCAGGCCGACCCCTGTGCCCCCGGTGAAGGAACGAACCTGCTCGGGCCAGTCGGCGTCGCGATAATCGAAGGTCTCCACCACGCCGAATTCCTCCTTCATTCTGATGGCTTTTTCTTCAGACGCGGTGGTCAGCAAAGTCCGCGCCCCCGCGATCCTCGCCAGTTGGGCTGCAAACACGGAAACGCCGCCCGTGCCGTGTAGCAGCACCCACTCGCCGGCCTGCACACAACCCTGGGATACGACCGAAGCCCACGCGGTCAGCCCGGCAATGGACAGCGTCGCGCCTTCGTCGTAGGAAAAATGGGATGGCATGGGAACCAGCGCGTCGGCAGGATAGAGCACCTGCTCGCATAAGACGCCGTCCACGCCGCCCGCGCCTCCGAGGGTCTTCATCCGGTCCGGCGTGAGTTTTCCGGCAGGCCACCGGCGAAAAGGCGCGTTTACCACCCGACCGCCCGGGCGGACATCCGCGACGCCAGGCCCCGTTTTCAACACATCGCCCGCCATATCGGAACCGGCGACGAAAGTGCCTTCGAAGGGTTTACCGTATTTGCCTCTGGCGACCATGAGATCCCGGTAGTTCAACGAGACGGACCTGACCCTAACAAGCGCCTCGCCGGGTCCGGGCTCCCGCGGTTCGGCCAGATCCGCCGGGCATAGCATGTTGTTGTCGATTACGTATGCACGCATGATTGCGTTCCCTGCGAAAGACTGATCGCCCATTTGACGTATACCGACGTATACCGACGTTTACCTAACGCATACCATGGTATTCCATCCTATGTCAATTTTCCATGCCGCGATGCAATTGGCAATTGATAAATATATGGGGAATTCGTATGCTTATGGCGTTTCCGGCTGCCATGGTCGGGTGCGGAATCGAACACGCACTCGGACCGGAGACATCGAACATGCACTCGGACCGGAGACAACAGACAGACCGGATGGTTGAATGGGTCAGCGGAGAGGATCGAGAAGCTCATGGAAGACGTCCGTATATACTTTATAGGTGATTCCTACGTGAACGGAACCGGCGATCCCGCCTATCTCGGATGGCCGGGACGCGCGTGCGCCGCGTCGAGAAGCGAAGACGTGTCGATCACCTGCTACAATCTCGGCATTCGCGGCGATACGAGCGTCGACGTGCTCCGGCGCTGGGATCCGGAAGTGAAAGCCAGGCGCCTGATACCTCATGACGGCCGGGTGGTGTTCGGTTTCGGGGCGAACGACTGCTGGATCATAGATGGGAAGAAACGGGTGGAACGAGCCGATACGGAGGCCAATACCGAAGAGATCCTGATTCGAGCGAGTTCGCTGTTTCCCACGTTGATGGTCGGTCCGCCGCCCGGAATAGACGAAGACGAACACGGCCGAAGGGTGGAGATTTCGGCGCTTATCGGCGAGATCGCCGGAAGGGTCGGCGTCCCGTATCTCGAGGTGATCCATGATCTGCACGCCGGCGGTGTCTGGCGTAACGAAGCGGTCCTTAACGACCGTGTTCACCCTGGCGAAGGCGGTTACGCCGCACTGGCGAAGCTCGTACTCACATGGCCCGAGTGGTGGTTCCATACATCCTGAAGGAGGTAAGCGGTGTCGTTGACACAGGAACAGGTCGACCAGTTCAACGAGCAGGGTTTTCTTCCCTACGAGGATCTCCTTACGCCCCTGGAGGTCAAATCGCTCCATCAGCGCCTGGAAGACATCGGTAACGAGGTGGTCGATTTTCCGGCCGACTACGTTCAGATCGAACCGCGGGTGGAGCAAGGTGTAGCGGATGCCGATCCCGTGCGATTCAATAACGTGCGCAAGATCTGGAATCTGACGAAGTATGATCCGGTCTTCATGGAACTGGCCCGTCATCCTAAAATACTCGGCGTGGTTCGAAGCCTGATTGGCCCGGATCTCAAAATCTACGTTGATCAGACCCTCTGCAAACCGCCGAGGGTGGGTTCGGCGAAACCGCCCCACCAGGATTCGGCTTACTGGACGACCATCGATCCGCCCAACCTCGTCATCTGCTGGATCGCCCTGGACGACGCCACCGAGGATAACGGGTGCATGCGATTCATTTCAGGTTCCCACAAGGCCGGCGTGATCGAGCACAAACATCTCGAGGACTTCCGCGTCGAGGACGCGCATGTCGGGTACGAAAGGGAAGTGGCCGTCCCGCTCAAGGCGGGAAGCTGTTCGTTCCACCACAGCCTTGCGCTGCATCGGACGGACGCAAATACGAGCGATGACCGGCGCATCGGTCTGACCGTTGCATACATGGACGCGCGGTCGAAGTACATTGGAAGCGGCAATAAGCCCGAATATGACCTGGTATCCGGCCGGGCATACGCAGGATGTGTATAGTTTTAATTGATCAGGTAAGGTCGAGCAGGAATGAAAGGATATCGAAAGAAATACTAGACGTATTATAACTAATTATAATAATACTATGAAGATTAATACGATTAGTAATAGCGTTGATTTCAATATCGAACTGCCAGGAAGCAAATCGATCACGCTGCGGAACCTGGTGCTCGCCGCGCTGGCCGAGGGAACGACCGAAATCGCCA
>JAJEHX010000024.1 GCA_022823465.1 Candidatus Latescibacterota bacterium | reverse complement strand
TAGTACAGCGGCTAACTCTATATGCGATTTTTTGGGCGACGAGAGTTTTTTCTGGAATAGTGGAAAGCGGGAGTCAATCAGGTAGGGAGTCGCCGCCTGTGTAGCGGAGAATGTTAGGACGAAACCGCCTGTTCCTTCCCTCTGGAAGGCGGCGACAGTACCGGGAACTATCAATCCTGTGAATGAATCCTGCAACTCACGTAATGTGCGTTGATCAGTTGATCCATAAGTCAGATAGTGATCGAATGGTGTTTCAAACATGTGTCGTGACTCGGGAACGAATCTTCCGCAGTAGATGATTCCTTACCAATGGGTCGGGATCTTTCCTCCCACAATTCGAGATCAACCGAGGATTACAATCTTTGGATATCAAAATAACTCCGACAGTGACACTGTGAGCCACCGCCATGTTCCTTTCACCAGGTTTGCTGGCTGTTACTACGTAACTTCTGTCGAACGAAGCACTGTTATAGAGGGCTTGCAAAAGAGCTCGTTTGCTTCCATTGAGTTTAAGTTCGTAGGCGGTTATCCTACCGGATCTTGTCAATGTAACCAGATCAATTCTTCTGCCTTGCCAGGGTAGTTCATGGACGATGATCGTATCCTCTCGAATACGACCAGTCCGACGAAGCCAGTCGATTAATGGCTGTATAAGATCCTTCTCACTTGTCATACGGTGTTTCTTTCCATGGTTGAGAGAGTTTCTGCCTGACTCAGTCTTCGCATTGCAATAAAATAAGCTATCCAACACCCTCCGAGCATCAATAACGAGGTGACATCGAGAAAGACGGCAATTGCGAACCAATACCAGACAGCCAGAGAACCTAGCAAGCATAGGGCGGTAAGTCCAACCCCAATAGCCAGTGAAATCAACGATGTAATTAGGATCTTGTCCAGTCTAAGAAGGTATGACAACCACCTGTTTGTGCCTTCCCTTGCATCAATAAGCTGCTTGAAATATAGAACACTTGAGAGGAGATCTGCTGGTTCTGCTATAACTTTGGTTGGATCGAACTGCCCTTCTGCTCCCATCAGTTCCGCGATCTGTCGCTGAATTTGACGTAACTCTTCCACAGCTTTCACGGATAGACCAGCTTTTGCTAATTCAGTTCGTGAACTCCATTTTTCGAAGATATCGCCGCGGAAACTAGCGAATTTCCAAAGTCCTCCGATGATCGCCAATAACAGGATTAAAGATGGAGCAATGACTAGTGAAGCAGCGGTCATTAAAGGATATCATCCTTGATTAGGGATTTCTGAGTGAACTCAGGATATTTCGTGTAAACATATCTAATAAGTTGACGCAATGGAAGAGGTGCAAACCGGTTCTTTAACTGCGCGAGTTTGTTCTCTGTGTCTTCGGGCAATTCGTTGATCAAAGCGAGATAGTACTTTTGCCCTCGCTGTGTCAACGAGAAGTTCCTAGTTGCGTATGGATCCGCCTCTGTTCCCACGATCTGGCTAGACTCCCACATGTCTTCTGTAGACTGAGATAACTCGGATGAGTCCATGATTAGATCTGCAGCGGCAAGGGTTTCGACAGCTTGGTAGACCTTAACAGAGAATGGGCCGAAGTTGTCTGGTCGATAGTCAGGGTCTTCAGTTAGAAGTGAACCAATCTCACTTTCTTTCTGTAGCAGAAAAACTAGCTTTTCTAGGCGTGTAATTCCTTCAACTCTTCCTTGGAGGGTAGGTGCATCGGATGGCGCACCTAGAATCATGACAATCGCGTCATCTACCTCGATTGGCGTGGGTGTGCTCGCGTCCATACCATCCTCCTATACAGTGTTATCCTGTTTTAGCGGACAGGTTGCAGTTTGTAGTTCAGGCGGTTTTCGTGCAGTACCTTTCGAGGTTTGCGGGTGAGAGGTATCCAAGGGAGGATTGCCTTCTCCTGGAGTTTTCGAAACCCTTGTTATACTCGAATAATACAAGTCTGGTCTCGGGTTCTGGCAAAACACAGGAGATCAGCAGTTCTCATCTCAAGCTTTCGAAAGAGACACCATAAATCGTATGTGTACAGTCATGTTTTTCTATCTTTAGTCTATTGGAGAAGCTAAACTTTGATGAAGGTTAAATCAACTATAAATATATTCAATGGGTTTAGGAGTTGTTCTCACCAACGGAAAACCGATTTATGTCGGTTAAAACTACTACATGATGATCAGATAACGGCATCTCCTTACCCCACCCCAACCTCGATCCCGATCGGACAGTGGTCCGAACCCATGACGTCCGGCGCGATCCACGCGTTCGAGACGGCGGGCATGAGGTCCTCGGTCACGTAGAAGTAATCGATCCGCCAGCCCACGTTCCGCTTTCTCGCACCGGACATGAGGTGCCACCAGGTGTAGTTGTCCGGTCCCTCGTCGAACTGCCGGAAGGTATCCACGTACCCCATTCCCATGATCTTGTCGATCCACTCGCGCTCCATGGGCAGGAACCCGGAGATCTTTTCGTTGTCTTTGGGGCGGGCAAGGTCGATCGCCTTGTGGGCCGTGTTAACGTCGCCGCAGATGACGATTTTCCTGCCTTCGGCGCGGAGCGATTCCCAGTGGGCGAGAATCGCGTCGTAGAAGTCCATCTTGTACTGCAACCGCGTCGCGTTCTGCTTGCCGTTCGGGAAATACACGTTGAACAGCGTGAAATCGGGATATTCCAGCACCAGGGTCCGGCCTTCGGAATCGAACCGGTCCTCGCCGAATCCCCCGGCTACGCTCAGCGGTTCGTGACGGGTATATACCCCCACGCCGCTGTAGCCCTTTTTCTCCGCGGACGACCAGTAGCTTTTGTACCCGGCAACGTCGGTGATCTTGGCGTCCAGCTGCGACTCCTGTGACTTGGTCTCCTGCAGGCACAGGATGTCGGGCGCCTCTTCCTGGAACCACTCGAGGAATCCCTTCTTCGCCACCGCCCTTACTCCGTTCACGTTCCAGCTCATCAGTCTCCATGAAGACATGTAGATCACCTTTCCTGGTTAATGCTGTTCCTGGTTTAATGGATGCTCGTCACCGTTTTCCTGACCGTTCGACACCTGCTCGTTCTGGTCCTGTCCACCGGTTTCCCGATCCTTCCGGATCTCAAACTCGACGTGCGCTATGCCGGCCTGCTCGATTCGGTCGCCCCGGGCGCGGTGGCTGCGTATGGCAAAATCGTCCGCCTTCAGGTATTTCCGGGTCTCGCGCTCGTGAGCGGTTGCTCGGCCGGTTTCCTCGCCGGCCTCCTGGGCGATCTTTCGGTCGGTTTCGCGCTCGGAATCTTGGCCGGTTTCCTCACCGGCCTCCTGCCGGCTTTCCTGTTCTGGTTCCGCGTGCCCAGTCTCCTGGTCAGCCCCGTCCTCACTGATGATCAGCACGATTTCCGGATCGGGTTCCGGCGTGAAGGCCAGGAGCTCCGAATCCCCCGGCACCAGTTCGTAGAGCTGGTTGATCCGGCAGCGGTCCATGCGGCAGCGCTTGATGCAGGCGTAGCCTTCGAGGTCGCGGTAGGCGATGGTGAATACCCGCCCGGGTTCCTCCATGGCGCAATACAGGATATCGAGGTCGACGTACATTTTGTCAAGGGTATTGTGGACGCCCGCGACGCCGCCCGACCGCACGATCACGACCCGGTCGTAGAGGGAGACGTTGAACAGCGGCCGGCCGCTTTCGATGGTATAGCCCATGTACCCGGTTTCCGTATCGTAGCGGAGTACCAGGTCCCGGGCCGCGGCGTCGCGTTCCTGTACGGGCGTGAAGGGTTTGACCTCCGAACGGCGGGGATGTTCGTCCCGATAAGTGCGTATGAGTTGCTCCAGGAAATCGATGGCGAAATCCGTCAGGTGATGCAGGTTGTGCAGCACCGTCCGAAGCTGCCCCTCGATCTCCCGCATCTCGGCCTCCGCCCGGTCGATGCCGTACCGGGTGATGCGGTAGATCGGGATGTCCAGGAGCCTGTCCATGTCCTCCTGCGTCAGGTTGTCTGCGGTGATGATATCCTCCACGGCGGCCATGCGCCGCGTCGCGGTCAGCTCGTGCCGGATCGCCGACAATAGCGACCGCACCAGCCGCCGGTGCTCCACCGGTCCGTGGCCGACCGCGTCCAGGTTGCGGGCGATCATCTCGCGGCTCGGACCGTAGTGTTCGAAGGCCAGGCTGCGGTATACGGTCGTCAGCAGGCTGCGGGCCGCGTCGCGAATCTCCGCGGGGGCGGCGTTCAGTTCGTTCATGCCCCGGTCCACGGCGCGGGCCGTGGTCGAAACGGGGCTGTACTTCGCGATAGCCTCCCGTACGGCGGCGTATACGCCCTCGATGTCCTCGACGTCCTCGATCTCCTTGTACACCCGGTTCTCGATGAAGACCTGCTCGAGCCTGCGGGCCCGGAGCCGGGCGCGCAGGTCCCGCTCCTCGATCTTCAGTTCGGCTTCGAGGATCTCCAGCAGCCGGTTCGTGCTGTGCCGGATCATGTCCGTGACGGTCGTCACGCGGGGATGGCCGTCGCTGATGACCAGGAGGTTGGCGTCGATGGCGACCTCGCAAGACGTGAAGGCGTAGAGGCCCCGGAGGACGTCTTCGGTGACCGCGCCGGGGTCGGTGCGGATCTCGATCTCCACGCCGTCGGTGGTGTAGTCGGTCAGGCCGGTCACCGCGATGCGTTTCGAACGGGCGGCCTCCTCGATCGACTTCATCAGGCTTTCCGTCGTTTCGCCGAAGGGCAGGGCCCGGACCATGATCACGCCTTCCTCCCGGGGCTCCAGCCGCGCGCGGGTATACGCGCGCCCGTTTCCGTCTTCGTACTCGCTGACGTCCATGAGCCCGCCGGTCGGGAAATCGGGGAAGAGATGGAAGGGCTCGCCCTTGAGGCAGGACACCTGGGCTTCCATGACCTCGATGGGATTGTGGGGCAGGATGCGGGTGGACATGCCCACGGCGATGCCCTCGGCGCCCAGGATGAGCGCCACCGGGATCTTGGCCGGGAAGACCACGGGCTCGCGGGCCCGCCCGTCGTAGGAGTCCACGTACTCCGTGATGTCCGGGCTGAGCAGCACTTCCCGGGCAAGCGGCGTGAGCCGGCATTCGATGTACCGCGCCGCCGAGGCCTGTCCCCCGGTGAGCACCGACCCGAAATTGCCCTGCTTGTCGATGAACAGGTCCTTGTTGGCCAGCGACACCAGGGCGCCGAAGATGGACTGGTCGCCGTGGGGGTGGAACTGCATCGTCTGGCCGACGACATTGGCCACCTTGTGGTACTTGCCGTCGTCGATCTCGAAGAGGGTGTGGAGAATGCGGCGCTGAACAGGCTTCAGGCCGTCGTCGATTTCGGGAATCGCGCGGTTCTTGACGACGTAGGTGGCGTATTCGAGGAAATAGCGGTCGTATAGGGTTTCTACATCAGCCAAGATCAGGCCCCTGTAGAGATACGGACGCGGATCGAATTTCGTACGAATGCGAACCGGATATCTGCACACGCACCGGATACAGCCCGGCCGCGAACCGGAATCTGTACAAACGCGGATCAGAGTTTATACAGACGCGCATCGGATTCCGGGGGAATAAAGCAATCGCTGTATTGAACTTATACGCTCAGATGGCGAAATACAATACATTTGTAAGGGTGTCGCCGAACTTGTACTGATGGCACCGGGCCTGTGAAGATGTTGCCAGCGGGCACATCCAGGTGTTGCCAGCGGGTCGGTTCGCATGCATAATGATCCATTCCGGCCAATGGCACACGTGGAATCATTGGCCGCGGCGTTCGCGGGCCGCGGCGTGCGCGGCGTGCGCGGCGTTCGCGGCCGAAAGCAGCGCCCGGAAGCAACATCTGAACCATGCTCACAACGAACCAGGCATGAAAGATCACAAGGAGCGCCCGATCCATGTCTTCCCGATGGGAACGTATCGAAGAAGGTATCCACCGGTTTCAGGATAGCTGTCACGTGTATGCCGTCGAGGGACCCGAGGGCGTCGTGCTCGTCAACGCCGGTACGGGTCTTGCCGCGGATCACCTTGACGAGATCGCGGGCGGCAGGCCGATGACGGTCCTCCTCACCCACCACTTCCGCGACCACACGGACGGCGCCATCCGCCTGCACGAGAAGGGCGCCCGGGTACTTGGCCCGTATTGGGACCAGGAGTATCTCGTAGACCCGGAACAGCACTTCCGGGAACGCCAGCACTGGAACTCATACGACAACCGGTGGGACCGTTTCTCGCCCGTCCGGCCCGTGCCGGTCGACGGCTGGATGATGGATTACGAGACGCGCGACATCGCGGGGCTGTCCTGGGAGGTTGTGCCCACGCCGGGCATGACCAACGGAGCGAGCAGCTACGTGGTGACGGTCGGCGAAAGGCGCGTGGGTTTCGTCGGTGAAGTGATCTGCGGAACGGGGAAGACGACCCGCCTGGCGCCTCTGCAGTACAACTACAACGACTACACCGGGGCGTGGAACCTGTACCACGCCGCCAACCGGCTGCTCGCTACCGGGGCGGACCGGCTACTCCCCAGCCTGGGCGACCCGGTGGACGATCCGGCCGGCGCCATAGCGACGTTCAAGGCGAATCTGAAGCGCCTCGAGGAGATCCAGCCCGGGGTGTCCGAACCACTGGAGGACCCGGACGAAGACGATATCGAGGAGGTGCTGCCCCACCTGTACCGCTCGAAGTACGCGGGGGCGGAGACCCACTTCGTGCTCAGCGACACCGGCAAGGTCATGTCCATCGACTACGGCTACAACCTGAAGACGGGTTTCCAGCCGGCCAAGTCCCACGTGTCCAACCGAAGGCCGATCCTCCACGGGATCAGCGGGCTCAGGAAGCGCTTCGGGATCGACCGGATCGACGCGACCCTCGTCTCCCATTTTCACGACGACCACGTCAACGGCATCCCCATGCTGCAGCGTCTCTACGGGACAGAAGTCCTCGCGGGCGAACAGTTCAGCGACCTGCTCGAAAACCCGGTAAAGTACGACCGCCCCTGTCTCTGGCACGAGCCGATCCGGGTGTCCCGGCACATCCCCAACGGGACGACAGTCTACTGGGAGAACATCCCCATCACGCTGCATCCCATGTCAGGGCACACCCGTTTTGCCACGCTGATCTGCATGGAGGTCGACGGGACCCGCGTGGCCCATACGGGCGACCAGGCCTTCTTCGACGCGGAAGGCGGCGTGGGCTACCAGTCCGGCGCGCGCATGTTCACCAACCACGTCTACAAGAACGGGCTCGACCTGGGATGTTACAAACGGTTCCTGGAAGACCTCAAACGGTTCGAACCGGAACTGGTCATCACGGGCCACACCCGGCCCTACCGTACGTCACCCGATTGGTACGCCGAGATCGGCCGGGCCGCCGAGGCCTTCGACGACGTGCACCGCACGCTCATGCTGCTGGATGACGATGCGGCCCATTTCGGCGCCGAGTCGCAGGGCGGCAAGCTGGTGCCCTATCGCGCCCATGCACCGGAAGGCGGCCCCATCGAATTCACCGGGTGGGTGCTCAACCCCTTCCCCACGGAGCAGCCGGCGCGCATCCGGCTCGTGGGGCCCGAAGGCTGGCAGAGCGAGACCGTAACCCTGTCCCTGGGACCGCGGGAGCAGAAAGAAATCCGCCTGGTGCTTCACGTTCCTGAGGGCACGCGGTGTCGGCGGCAGCCCGTTGCGCTGAATCTGACGGTGGGCGGGCGGCCCTTCGGACAGGTGACCGAGGCCCTGGTGACGGTGGGGATGCCGAAGTGGTGAGGAGGCTGACCTTTCCAACATCAGGACTGGCAGCAAAAGTCCAAATTAGAGAGGAATCAGGCGCTTAAGTAAAGGATGACTGTATGAACAGGATGCGGATGAACAGGATCCGAAGAAACTGGTGGTGGCAACTCGACAGGCAGACCCGTACAAAGTTATTACGGTTTATAGTAATCTTTGGTGTAGCAGTGCTCATCTATTCTATGTGGTTACTCTATGATTTAAACACCCCAGGGGGTTTGTTCGAAATAAACACCACAGAAAGGAAGAATCCATGATCGGTCAGACCAGCCTGGCGTCGCTGCCTTCGCTGCGCACCTATGAAAGCCGCCGGATTTCCAGCTGGAATCATTCGGGCGAGAACGCCGATTTCTGGCGGATAGAAGCGGGTGAAAAACGCGTGATTGGCGTAATAAACGGACCGGGATGCATCAAGCACCTCTGGATGACGCTCGGACTCCCGGCGGAGGACTACTGCCGCCGCATCGTGCTGCGCATGTACTGGGACGGCCGCACGGAACCAAGCGTGGAGTGTCCCATCGGCGACTTCTTCGGCCTGGGCCACGGCATGCGCAAGGACTTCATCACCGCCCCGCTGCAGATGAGCCCGCAGGACGGGAAGGGATTCAATGCCTGGTGGCCCATGCCTTTCAGGGAGAAGGCCGTGATCGAAGTGGAGAACCAGGGCACCGAGGGATTCAATCACTACTTCTACATCGACTACGAGACGTATCCCACGGCCGAAGCGGTTGCGGACCAGGCGTATTTTCATGTGCAGTGGCGCCGGGAAGCCGACACGAAGGGCTGGGCTTATGAAGAGGGGCTCAAATCGGAGACGTATCGGAACGACCCGCGCTGGGCGAACCTGAGCGAGCGGGACAACTACGTCATCTGCGACGTGGAGGGCGACGGCATCTACTGCGGCGCCCACCTGGACATCGACTGCTTTCAGAGGAACCCGAACGACTGGTACGGCGAGGGCGACGACATGATGTTCATCGACGGCGAAGCCTGGCCGCCTTCGCTCCACGGGACCGGCACGGAGGACTGGTACCATTGCGCCTACTGCCCGACGGACGAGTACAACGCGCCGTATCACGGCATCATTCTGTACAGCGGGAGCGACGAATGGCGGTGGAAGGGCAAGAACACGGTCTACCGCTATCATATCGAGGACCCGATCCGGTTCCGGAAAAGCTTCCACATTTCAATCGAACACGGCCACGCGAACAAGCTGAGCAACGACTACGCCAGCACGGCCTACTACTACCTGTCCGAACCGCGGCATAGCGGTCCGGCTCTGCTGCCGGTGGAGGAGCGCCTGCCCCGGCCGGATGAGCCGCGGTACGGAGGGTGACGGACGACTCACAGCCCTGCACCTGAAAGGGAGGGAATATGATCGGTCAGACCAGCCTGGCGTCGCTGCCCGCGCTGCGCACCTACAATAGCCATCGGATTTCGAGCTGGGAAGAAACGGGGGGCAACACCGACGCCTGGCGGATCGAGGCCGGCGAAAAACGCGTCATCGGGCAGATCGACGGGCCGGGGTGTATCAAGCATATCTGGATGACGCTCGGGATCCCGGCCGAGGACTACTGCCGCCGCATCGTGCTGCGCATCTACTGGGACGGCTGCGATGAACCGAGCGTCGAATGCCCCATCGGCGATTTCTTCGGATTGGGCCATGGCATGCGCAAGGATTTCATCACGGCGCCGCTGCAGATGAGCCCGCAGGACGGCAAGGGATTCAATGCCTGGTGGCCCATGCCTTTTAAGGAAAAAGCCGTGTTGGAGGTGGAGAACCAGGGCACGGAAGGCTACTTTCACTACTTCTATATCGACTACGAGACGTATCCCACCGTTGACGCGGTGGCCGATCAGGCTTATTTTCACGTGCAATGGCGCAGGGAAGCCGATACGAAGGGGTGGGCCTTCGAGGAAGGGCTCAAACCCGATGCGTATCGGGACGACCCCCGCTGGCTGAATACGAGCGACAGCGAGAACTACGTCATCTGCGACGTGGAAGGCGACGGCGTCTACTGCGGCGCCCACCTGGACATCGACTGCTTTCAGCGCAACCCGAACGACTGGTACGGTGAAGGCGACGACATGATGTTCATCGACGGCGAGGCGTGGCCGCCTTCGCTGCACGGTACGGGGACCGAGGACTGGTATCACGGCGCCTACGGTCCGACGACGGAGTTCCAGGCGCCCTATCACGGGATCATTCTCTACAGTGGGAATCCCGATTGGAGATTCAAAGGCAAGAACACCGTCTATCGGTATCACATCGAGGATCCGATCCGGTTTCGGAAAAGCTTTCGCATGTCTATCGAGCACGGCCATGCGAACAAGCTGAGCAACGATTACGCCAGCACGGCCTACTACTACCTGTCCGAACCGCGCTGCGGCGGACCGGCTATCCTGCCGGTCGAGGCGCGCCTGCCGCGGCCGAACGAAGAGCGGTATGGCTGAGGGTGATCTGACGCCAGGCTGAATGGCTCAAGGTGAAAGGAATCGCGGACGAAGACGAGTCCCATAAACGGAGGTCCAAATGCTATCCCAGGAGCAGGTTGAATTCTACCACGAGAACGGGTACCTGACCGTCGACAAAGTGCTTTCGCAGGCCGAGGTCGCGGATCTGCAGCGGGTGACGGATGAATTCGTGGATAAAGCCCGGGTCATCACCGAACATACGGATTTCTATGATCTCGAACCCGGTCACTCGGCAGATGATCCGCAGGTGCGCCGCCTCAAAAGCCCGATCGAACACCACGACGTGTACATGCGTACCATCAAGCACGACAACATCCTGGACATTGTGGCCCAGTTGGTCGGCGACTCCATTCGGACCAACGGCAACAAGCTCAACATGAAATCCGCCGACTACGGAAGTCCGGTCGAATGGCACCAGGATTGGGCCTTCTATCCCCATACCAATGACGATATCCTGGCCGTCGGCGTCTGCATCGACGAAATGAACGAGGCCAACGGCGCATTACTCGTGATTCCCGGTTCCCACAAGGGGCCGACCTACGATCACCACCAGCACGGCCGGTTCTGCGGCGCCGTGACCGATCCGGACTTCACGCCCGAAAACGTCGTTGCACTCGAAGTGCCCGCCGGCGGGATATCCATCCACCACGTCCGGACCCTGCACGGTTCGGCGCCGAACTATTCCGGCGCGCCCCGGCGCCTGCTCCTGTTTCAGATGTGCGCCGCGGACGCCTGGCCGTTGACCGGCGCGGGTGACTGGGACGCATTCAACGGCAACCTGCTCCGGGGTGAACCGACCAACGTCCCACGCATGGCCGAACTGCCCGTCCGCATGCCCCTTCCCGGGGCGGAAAGAGGCGGCTCGATCTACGAAAACCAGTCGGTCCTCGAGAACAGGACCTGGGCGCGGTGAACTGCTCGGGCCGGTGAATCAACCTGTGCCATGAAGAACGCGGCCCGATAAAACTCGTGCCATGAAGTGCCCGACCCGGTAAAGGACGCGGAGCTGTGAACGACTCGGTCCATAGTGGTGCGAAGCACGCGGATCAAAATGACTGGTCAGACCACGGCGGCCCTGAAAATTCGACCGGCAGGACAGACCAAGCCCGACCCATCCTCTTCTTCGACGGCGTGTGCGGCCTCTGCAACCGGTTCGTCGATCTATTGCTGAAGGCCGATCGCCGGAATCGGTTTCGATACGCGCCGTTGCAGGGCGAAACCGCGCGACGAATGCTTGGGCCGCGGGACCAGGCCCAAGCCGGCGACCCCCATTCCTTCGTTTTCCTGGAAAAAGACAAACGATACGAACAGTCCAGTGCCGTTCTGCTGGCTTTGAGGCGGCTGGGCGGGGCATGGCGGCTGACTGGACTGCTTTTCGTTTTTCCCAGACCGATTCGTGATTTTGTCTACCGTATCGTCGCACGAAACCGGTACAGGTGGTTCGGCAGACGCGACGAGTGCCGGCTGCCCACACCGGAGGAGCGGGATCGGTTTCTGCCCTGACGAGCCGGATCAATCACTGCCCTGACGAGCGGAATCTGTTACTGACCGGGAGCGTCCGGCATCGGTCGGCATCCTCCATCCCACCCGCCATGCCATCTGAATTCACGTCCGACAATCATCCCTTCGTGACCCCGGACGTGGTCAACGCCCTTCCGAGCAAGCCTGCGGATGTGCGATCCGCTTACGGACCGGCACCTGCGCAGTTCGGCGAATTGCGCCTGCCGAAGGGCAATGGACCCCATCCCGTGGCCGTGGTCCTTCACGGGGGATGCTGGCTGTCGCTCTACGCGGACCTGCACAATGCGGACGCGCTGGCCGACGCACTGAGAGACGAGGGTATCGCAACCTGGAACGTCGAATACCGGTGCGTGGATCAGGATGGCGGCGGCTGGCCGGGGACGTTTCTCGACGTTGGGCGGGCGACGGATCACCTGCGCACACTGGCCGCGGACCACAATCTCGACCTGGACCGGGTGATCACGATCGGCCACTCGGCGGGCGGTCACCTGGCGCTGTGGACAGCCGTTCGCCACCGGCTGCCCACGACAAGCCCGTTATGGACCGCGGACCCGTTGCCGCTCCGAGGCATCGTGGTCCTGGGCGGTCCCGGAGATCTGAAGCGTTTCACGCCCCATGCGGACGCAGAATGCAGGCAGGGCGTCGTGACGGAACTGCTCGGAGGCACCGGCGTATCATCTGACAAGCTGGAGGAGCGGTTTCGTTTTGGGTCTCCCGTCCAAATGCTGCCTCTTGGCGTGAGACAGGTCATGATCAGCGCGGAACACGACTGGGTCGTGCCGCCGAATCTGGGCGCAGCATACGCGGAAGCGGCGCGGAATGCCGGGGATGATATCGAACACATCATCATCCGGGACGCCGGTCACCACGAATTCATGGTTCCGGGCTCCGTGACGTGGCCCGCCGTACGCCAGGTTGTGCATTCATTACTTGAAACCTGAGAACGGCTGTGCGTCCGGACATTAACGGAAAGGACCGGCAATGGAAAGGACTGGCAATGCCAAACATCACCGTTAAACCCGACTGTGGCAATTCGCCTGAAAAGGCTTTGTTGCGGGACCTCGTCATCGGCTTCGCGCACGGCGATATCGACGCCATCCTGGCGCCCATGAGCGACGATATCGTCTGGCATCTGGTGGGCGAAACCGTGATAGAAGGCAAAGAGAGCGTCCGCGAAATGATGGAGGGGATGCAAAACGTTGGAACGAGCGATCTCGTCATCGAAACCATCATCACTCACGGCCGGGAAGCAGCAGTCAACGGCGTGATCCGATCTAACGCCGGTCAGTCCCACGCATTCTGCGATGTCGTTCAGTTTGCCAGTACGGCCGGCACGAAGATCAAAACCATGACCTCCTACTCGATTGAATTAAACGATGAGTAAACCGAAGCCGAAGAGGAATGCCCCAATGCCCACCTTTGTAAAGGCCCTGCTTGCCATAATGATCGGCGTTCTTGCCGGTGGCGTGATCAATTTCATGCTCGGAGATCAGGGCGCCGACACGCCGGCATTCTCGATCTACGGTGGGGCGCTGGCCCTAGCGATCTTCCTGGTGTGGGGCAGATGCAAAGCACGGAAGGCCAGGGTCAACTGACGCGCGGATTGTACGCGGATTGTGTAAAAGAAGACGGACTAATTCCCCGCCAGCACTTCCCGCAGCGCATCGAGGAAAGCGTCGTTCTCTTCCGGCAGGCCGATGGTGACCCGCATGCCCCGTTCCAGCATGGGATAGCGGCTGACGTCGCGGATGAGCACGCCGCGGTCGATCAATCCCTGGAAGATCTCCGACACCGGGCGTTCCGCTTCGAAGAGCACGAAATTGGCGTGGGAGGGCCAGGGCCGGATGCCGGGCAGGTCCTGCAGGGCTTCGTAGACCCGCCGTCTCTCGGCCCGGATCAAGGATGCCCGTTCTTCGATCAGTGCTTCCTGGCCGATCAGTTTGCGCGCGGCAAGCAAGGAGATGGTGTTGACGTTGTAGGGCAGCTTGACCTTCTCGATCTCGCTCGCCAGGGCGGGATCGGCGGCCAGGTAGCCCAGCCGCAGGCCAGCCGCACCCAGGGCCTTGGAAAAGGTACGCGTGATCACCAGGTTGGGATGCCGGTCCAGCAGTTCAACGCACGACACGCCGCCAAACTCGTAGTAAGCCTCGTCAACTACGACCAATCCCCCGGTCGACCCGGCGATCGCCGCCACTTCTTCAGGCTGAATCATCGATCCGGTCGGGTTGTTCGGCGAACAGAGCACCACCAGCCTGACGCCGGGGTGAGCGCTTTCCTCCACCAGCCGGTCGACATCGAAGGCCAGATCCAGCTTGAGGTGTACCGTCCGTACGTCGGCGCCCGCAACCCTGCCCATGAGGGCGTACAGGGTGAAGGTCGGCGCGGGAAGCACCACCCGGTCTCCCTGGCCGACAGTAGCCTGGAAGATCGCCTGAATCAGTTCGTTGGAGCCGTTTCCGATGAGGATGTGCCCGGGATCCAGCCCGTGCCGCTCACCGATGGCCGTTCTGGTCTCCAGCGGCACGAATCCTGGATAGCGGCCCCAGTTGCTGGCCAGGGCCTCGTCCATGATCTCCCGCTTGAGGTCCCCGGGCACGTCGAAGGGGCATTCGTTCTGGTTGAGCTTGACCGGGCAGTCCGGCTGGACCAGGGTATAGCCGGACATGGCGCGGACCGCCGCCTTCACGGCCGGGGCGCCGGGATCTTCCGGGGTGGTGTCTCCGGTCTCTGTGTCTCGGGGGGAGGATTCACCGGTGTTATCGCGCGTCGAGGCAGCCATGGTTCAGTAGATCACCTTGTTCAGCGGGTACTCCACCAGGCCCTGGGCGCCGGCACGCTTGAGCGCCGGGATCAACTGCCGGATGGTGTGCTCCTCGATCATCACTTCGATGGCCACCCACGCACTGTCGGCCAGGGGAGACACGGTCGGGTTCTGCAACGCGGGCAGCAGATCGGCGACGGCGTCCAGGTCCGCGCGCTTTACGTTCATCTTCAGGCCGACCATTTCCTCGGCGAGCATGGCGCCTTTAAGCAGCAGGGCGATATTCTCTATCTTGCGCCGTTTTTCCGGGTCCTTCCAACTCGTCTTGTTCGCGATGAGCCGGTTGGTGGACACCAGTAAAGTATCGAGGATTCGAAGCTTGTTGGCCCTGATCGAACCGCCTGTTTCGGTGATTTCCACGATCGCGTCCGCCAGGTCCGGGGCCTTGGCCTCCGTGGCGCCCCAGGAGTACTCCACCTTCGCGGACACGCCGTGCTTTTTTAGGTAGTTTTCCGTGATGTTGACGACTTCCGTGGCGATGCGTTTTCCTTCCAGGTCCTGGACACTCCGGATGTCTGAAGCCTCCGGAACGGCCAGCACCCACCGCAGGGGCCGCCGGGTATGCTTGGCGTAGACCAGTTCCGCCGCCTCCACCACGTCCGCCCCGGTCTCCATGATCCAATCCTTGCCCGTCAGCCCCGCGTCGAACACCCCGTCCTCGACGTAGCGGCCGATCTCCTGGGCCCGGATCAGCATGATCTCCAGTTCTTCGTCGTCCACCCAGGGTGAGTAGGAGCGGCTGCTGACCGTGCAATGAAACCCCGCCTTCCGCATGAGTTCAAAGGTGGATTCCTGCAGGCTTCCCTTCGGCAGCGCCAGTTTGACTAACATCTTCTTATGCTCCTTGCTACTCTTGTAGGGTTCGGGGACCTGTGATCCCTGCCGACTGTTTCAGCTTTCATCTTAACAACACATTCTAATTCTGATCCAACTCGCTTCTCAAGCTCACTACTTCGAATTGCCACCGCGTTTCCATCACCGCGTTTCCATCGAAGATCTTTCCGCCAGACAAACCGCCTTAAAATAACACGACTCTGCACAATTGTCCAATCCTATCGATAGTCACGCCTTGAAGACTTCTTAGAGCGAAGCATCACCGCGTCGAGTTTTCGCCTTGGAAACCGACTGCATAGTGTGTCAGCATCATGACATTCACCGGGGCCAAGAAGATCTGATACGAGCTTTATATCCCTTTCCGTTTAACGCTAATCGTTATAACTTATAAAATGATACGATCTTTCGCAGATAGGGAAACCGAGAAGATCTTCCGTCGCTTCCGGTCTCGGAAGTTGCCCAGTGACATTCAACGGACGTCTATTAGGAGAGCTTACCATGCAAAACGAGAAACTGGCTCCTGTGCATCCCGGTGAAGTTTTGCTGGAAGAGTTTCTCAAGCCATTGGACCTGAGCCAGAACCGCCTTGCGCTTTCCATTGGCGTACCGCCCCGACGCATCAACGAAATCGTCCTGGGAAAACGAGGCATAACTGCCGATACGGCCCTCAGGCTGGCTCGCTACTTCCGCATGTCGCCACAATTCTGGATGGGCATTCAGATGGACTATGCTCTAAATATTGCCGAAGACGAACTCTCAGATCGTCTGGCGATTGAAGTTCGGCCACATCAGGCGACTAAGCAGGCCGCATCCTCCTGAGTACTTGTGCCCGGAATGATTGATCTCGAAGATGGGAGTCATCATCTTTTGAACAGATTCTATCGCGTAGTCTCGGGAAAGACTGGTATATACGAAGCTGTGAGTCGAGCGTGTCCTCCAAGTGATCCTCGCCGCGCAGACAAGCCCGACGGCGCATGGTTGCCCAGGATAGGCGTACATTTCGATGGAGCCGTTTCCTTGTGGACCGAAGCCGGGATGAACCGCTATGTGAACTCGGGGCTGTTGCAGTGGCATGCCTCAGTCGTCAGGCCCCCACCGACCGTTTTACAGGTTGTTATCGCAGGACGGATTTTATACTCCGACATATACCAGGTTCTGTGTGATCCTGAGGCTGTTCAGGTTATCTCGGAATTTGAATGGGGCGATTTTGCAGACTGGAAGACGCATGGAACCTGAAAAGAGCAACACCAATTCGGGATGGTCATCCTACCTGCCTCCCCTCGGTCTGAACCAGAACGAGTTGCGCCTCTCGCCCTACCGCGACGAATGGCCCGCGCTCTTCGAGACTGAAAAGAAGATCCTCGTATCTGCGACAGGGGATCGCGTCAGGGACATCCAGCACGTGGGCAGCACGTCGGTCCCGGGAATGCGCGCCAAGCCGATCCTGGATATCGCGATTGCGGTAGAGGAATTCGAGGCTGCCACGGTGTGTGTTGAGCCCCTGATCGGACTCGGGTACACGTACAGAGGAGAAAACGGCATTCCCCGCAGGCACTATTTCCAGAAGGGTGAGCCGTGCACCCATCATGTTCACATGGTTGAAGCACCCAGCGAGGAGTGGTCAAAACTGATCCTGTTCAGGGATCACCTGAGATCGAACCGGAGCGTTGCGGAAGAATACGGGAGATTGAAGACCGCTCTGGTGGATAGCCTGGCAAGAGACCGAAAGGCTTATCTGGCCGCCAAGGCCGAGTTTATTACAGAAGCCATCAAAGAGGCTCGTGCAACACGGAGTTGACCATTCTGGCACGCCGATACTGCATCCTCGGAATAGTATGAATACAACCAAGACGGCTGCGATATTCGATATCGACGGAACCCTGGTCGAAAGTTCCGGGTTTGAAGATGACGTGTACATTTCCGCGGTAAGAGCCGTTCTGGGACCGGTTAGGATCCGAAATGACTGGCGTACGTACAGGCACGTAACCGACTCGGGCGTTCTGCGGCAGATAATGGAAGAGAACCAGATCCGTGGAGAAGAACGTATACATGAAGTTCGTACGAGATTCGGGGAACTAGCGAGTCAGTATGTTGACGGCGGAGGCGAATGCCGTTCTATAGCCGGCGCCATTGACCTGTTGCATAGACTTCGCAACGATAGCCGTTTTGAAGTTGGTTTCGCGACAGGAGGGTGGAGCCATACCGCCAGAATGAAACTTGAGCATGCGGGATTTGACCTCAATAACGTCGTCCTGGCCTCCAGCGACGACAGCGACGAGCGAACTGGGATCATGGAGAAGTGTTTGAACGCCCTGGGGAACTCCTTCCATCGCATCGTGTACGCAGGCGATGCCGAATGGGATGTTCGGGCAACCCGGGAACTGGGATGGCATTTCATCGGAGTCGGACCGCGGTTGAAGGGCAAGTGCGAACACTGGGTCGAAGACCTTTCGAATCACGAGATATTCATAGAAATGCTGCACGCCCGGTAACGGAGTGAAGCTTTGCTGAAACACTACTTCACGATCGGCACGAGACATCTGCTCAGGCATAAACACTATGCGGTGCTCAATATCCTGAATCTGGCCGTAGGCATGGCCTGTGCGGTCCTCATCGGCCTCTACATACAGGACGAACGTCAGTACGACCGGTATCACGCGAACGCGGATCGAATCTATCGCATTGTGAACGGAACCAATGCGAAGACGACCTCCGCCCTCGGCCCCGCCCTGCAAAGACTCATACCGGAGGTTCAGTCCTTTGTCCGCCTTAGTCCACCGTCGGGTGGATGGGTCATACGCTATGAAGATCAATCGTTTTTTGAAGACCGCGTGTTCTGGGCGGATCCGGAGCTCTTCGGTATTTTTGATTTTCCACTGGTTCAGGGCAATCCCGAACAGGCGCTACGCGATCCGTGGACGGTCGTCATCACCGAATCAATAGCGCGCAAGTACTTCGGCAGCGCCGACCCCCTCGGTGAGATCATAACGCTGGATACGTGGAGTTTCACCGTCACGGGTGTGATCCGGGATATACCCGGGCACTCGCATTTTCAGGCGGACTTCTTCCTTGGGATAACCGCGGCGCCCGAGTTCTTCGGCGATGACTACCTGGAACGCTGGGAAGCGCCGTTTTTCTATACCTACCTGTTGCTGTCCCCGGATGCGGATCCCGGCGACTTCCAGCAGAAAATTGCGGGTGTGCTCGAAGAGCGGGTCGGCGCCCAGTGGGAAGCGAAAAACGTTACGATGGCCCTCCAACTGCAGCCGCTGACCGGGATCTACCTGAACTCCCATCTCGAGAACGAGGCCGGAGAGAACGGCAACGGCATGTACCTGCTGTTGCTGGCGGCCCTAGCCATCGTGGTCGTCCTCCAGGCCTGCTTCAACTTCATGAACATGGCGACGGCCCGTTCGCTCACGCGCATCCGGGAGGTCGCGCTGCGGAAAGTCTTCGGCGCAAAACGGGGACAACTGGTCCGTCAGTACATGGGCGAGTCTTTCAGCATCACGTTGGTTGCAACGGCTACCGCGCTGATGCTCGTCGCACTCAGTTTGCCTTTCTTCCAGGATTTCACCGGGAAATCGATCGCCCTCGACGTGTTCAGGTCCTGGCGATTCTGGGCCGGCATCGCCGTGATAACGCTCGTGGTCGGTTTTGTTTCCGGCAGTTATCCCGCGTTCTTCATAGCCGCCTTCAGACCGATACAGCACTTGAAAGGCATTACCGCAACCGGCACAACACGTCACATGGTACGACGGGCACTGGTAACGGGCCAGTGTGTGATGGTGATCCTGCTCATCGGCAGCACCTGGGTGTTCACCGCGCAGCTGGACTACGTACAGAACAAGCGGCTGGGGCTGCAGGCGGAACGGGTGCTCGTAGGACCATCCAGCTTTCCATCCTTCGTGGATCAATATCCCGTATTCAAGGAATCGCTTGAACAGTTAACGCAGATCGAACGGGTCAGTACCGCCATGATGCTGCCCGGCCGCACGGGGCGTAAGGGGATGCTCCCAACGACGGGAGTGCAACGGACTGATCTGCCCCAGGAAGACGTGAGAAATTTCCAGGACTTAACCATCACCGACCACTTCGTAGAAGTATTCGGAATGGACCTGCTGGCAGGCCGCAGTCCGTTGAGATCGCGCGGCACCGACGAGCGCGAGGCCGTGCTGATCAACGAAACCGCCATGCGCCGGCTGGGATGGGACGCGCCCTATGAAGCCATCGACCGGGAAATCATGGTCGATATGGGAAATCCTTGGGTGCACGAACGTCGGATCATCGGCGTAATAGCGGATTTTCACATGCGGTCGCTTCATCATCCCATCGAACCCATGATCATCAGGCACTGGTTCAGAGACAACCTGCCCTTCTACGCGATTCGTATCGACAACGACGATTTGAATGGCACGGTCTCCCGGATCGAGGAGACCTGGAAGCAGCTGATGCCGGACGTGCCCATGGTATATTCGTTTCTCGACGAGGATTACAACCGGCTTTACGCGGCCGAGCGGACGCTGCGCGAGGTATTCGGCGTATTTTCCTTCATTGCGGTATTCATGGCCTGCGCCGGGCTGTTCGGACTGGCGTCCTTCATGACGGTGCGGCGAACGAGGGAAATCGGCGTGCGGCGAATTCTTGGCGCCAGGGTTTTTCAAACGGCGGGCCTGCTCTTGAAGGAGTACGTCTGCCTGGTAGTGATCGCGACCGCTATTGCCGCGCCAATTGCCTATCTCATTATGCGGCAATGGCTTCAGATGTTCTCCTACCGCGTGGACGTCGGGCCGGCCGCTTTCATTATCGCCGGCGCGGTCGTCCTGGTCATTGCCTTGATGACGGTGAGTCTGCGCGTCGTCCGCGTGGCCCGGGCGAATCCGGTGGACGCACTGCGGTATGAATAGAAGATAGCCCGGGCAAACCGGGTGGACGCGCTGCGGTATGAGTGAGTAGGTCGCATGTCGGGTTGCGCGCTAGTGGTTTGCGCGCTTGAACCCGGATAGCTGCGTGCGATTTACAACAACCCGGCGTTGCCGAGCCTTGTTCTTAACCCTTCTACACCATCCTCTACGAGATCCGCTCTTCCTACCTCCAATCCGTAGATGATCTCGTGACAGGAAGCCATCCAGGTGTAGAAATGCAACCTGCGCTCGAAATTGGCGTCCAATTCGCGGCTGTAGCAGGCTCGCATCCTTTCAACGGCCTCCATGCCAAAGGTGACGAAGATTCCGACGAAATCGATCGTCGGATCGCCGATGGTCACGTCTTCGAAATCGATCAGTCCGCTCACGGTCGTCCCGTCGTCGCCGATCAGGATATGCTCGCAGCCCAGGTCGCAGTGCACTAGGGCGACATCTTTCAGCGTCGCGAGTTCCTCCTGAAGAAACCGTTCGAATTCGCGTTCTACAGCGTCGAGCGTGCGTGAGTCCAGTAAGGGCGATACCCTGGTACGGACGGTTTCCCTCAGCGCGCGGTACCGCTGCCGCCATGCATCGACCGTGGGTTCCACGGCGCATGCGTCGGCGACTAGCGACGTGGGTATATCATGCAGTGAGGAAAGCGCCGCCGCTATGGAACCGGCCGTTTCACCGGCCAGGTCGCAATTGGCAAATTGGCGGTCCGACAGGGGTCGGCCGGGAATCCGTCGGTATCCCGCATAGGGCTGGCCGTTCCAAATTCCCGCGTGTTCGAAACGCGGTACGGCGAAGTCGACCCGTGGGGCAACCACGGGCAGTACCGCCTGCTCTTTCTGCAGGTTTTCTGCGACAACCCTATTCCTGGGAAAACGAAAGATCCAGCCGGGGTTGTGGCACTCGCCGAGCTTGAAGGACTCGACCTGCTCATCCCCGCCATCCAGTTTGACTTCGAATGTCCAGTAAGCCCAGCCGCCGATGATGGGATGGATCCGCCCATGGTCCAGTCCAAGGCTGAAGAGCAGGTTTTCAACATCCCGGGTTGTCACGTCTGGGTACTGAATGATCAGCCTGTCCTTTACTTGCCAGTGATTCGGGGCAAGTGGGTCAATATCTCTAACTTAGGCTACCTTAAGTCCTGTTGTGTGGCGCGCTCCGACTTTCTATTTTGACAATAGAGGACATGAAAAACGCAACGAAACTCAACAGCGTAGCAAAAATCCCCCCGGCCAAAAACCAGGACCGAATGCCTAAAAAAGCGGTGACAGGGGTGATGGTGACCAATCCCAACACGGTGGTGGCCTGCACGGCGCTGTTATGGGTGCTGAACACGCGTCCCTGGAGATCAGGGGGAACTCGGGCCTGTATCAGTGCTTTGAAAGAACCATTGACCGAACCGCTGGCGACCCCGCTAAGCAACATGCCTCCCCAGGCCAGCCAGAAGGCTTCTTCCGGCGCTACGCCTACCAGCAGAAATCCCAGGCCTGCCATTACTTGGCCCGTCAGTATGGTCAGTATGCGTTTGTGGAAACCACCCCATATCGTCAAAGCCACGCCCCCAGCGATGACGCCGATTCCAAAACCTGAATTCAGCCAGCCAAGCGCTATGGCATCACCTTTGAAGTGCTCGGTTACCAGTAGGGGGATAATGGCAATCGAGGCGTTAAAAAAGAAGTTCGTGGACGCGCCAATCATAACCAGGTATCTGAGTCCCTGCCAGCTCCACATATAGCTTATGCCCCTTCGAACCTCCACGATCAGAGACGATCCGGAAACTGTGTCAGTCGTTTTTTTAGCGGGCTGCGGAACAGCAATGAAGAAGAGAGGGACGATGGCAAAAGCTGCGGTGGCTACATCGAGCTCCATGATGGCGTGGTAAGGTAAAATGGCCAGAAGCAGCGCTCCCAGAGGCGGTCCTCCGATGTTCAAAATGCCATTCAGGGTTTCATTGGCGCCTTGAACGCGGGACAGATGTCTTTCCGGAACCATTAATGAAGTGGACGCTATCATTGCATATGCTTGAAAGTTGCGCCCGAGACTGCTGATTATGTTGATGGCATAGACATGCCAGACCGTAACGCTATCTACCCAGAAAAGATAAGCCAGCCATGCACTTGCCAGGGCAACCGTCGTATCGGCGACAATCATTACGACCCGTCGATTCCATCGGTCAACCAGTGCGCCGATAAACGGTCCCAGGAATACGTCCGGGAGATAGGCAAACAAAGAGGCTGTTGCCAGCACAGCAACAGATCCTGTGGTCTCGACCATCCACCAGATCAAGGCAAACTGTGCCGCCCGGCTGCCGATCAAAGACAGGGCCTGGCCAGTCCAGAGCGTAAAGAAGCGGGGTGCCCAGTTCGAACGGACCTCGTTATTTGTCGTCATCGGATTTCCCGTTGGCTCATGCTGACTTGAAACACCGGCCCTCTTGGACGGCGTTTCAAGTCATAGCGTGTCTCATTGCTCAGAAGGGAGCTTAACACTGCATCAGAGGCAGGGTGCTGGAAGCTGTTCAGCCGGGACTCAGCACGGTCCTGAACTTCTCTAAACAGAACTGTGCTTCACGCTCATCGCCGGTCTCCAGGCAATAGCACAGTCCTCCGAGTTCTCTGTAGGGGTAGTGCAGTTCAATCCACGTGACGGCATCGGGACCGAATTCACCCCCCTTCGCCTGGTATGCTTCAAGTACATAGGTCATATATGCGTGACCTAGGCGCATCTGGGGTATGAAATCAACAATAGGATCACCAAATCCCGCGTATTCCCAGTCAATGACCCCGGCGACCCGTGTTTCATTTACCGGGTCGAGTATGATGTGTGCATGCCACAGGTCACCGTGATAAAACCGGTGATCCACAAAACCCCTTTCCAGGTCCTGGCAGTACCGCTCCCACCAGTCTTCTGCCTTGCACAGTTCGCGGGGTGTAAGAGCCGCTTTCAGGTAGGAATGCGCGTACGACCATGTTTCCTCAGGTCGGGGAGTCTCGGCTGAAGTCAGTCCCGGCAGATCGTTCGGTTTGATCGATTGAATGGCCAGAATCAACTCCCCGGTCACACCCGCGACAGGCTGGATTCTTCGTGATTGCTTGAGAACTGAACCCAGGTTCGGTCCTTCGATTTTCTTCTGCATCATGACGCCAAATGGGAAATCTTCCGAGGCCTCGCAGTAACCCAGGACTTCCGGCACCTCAACGGGAAGCAGAGACTGGAGCTTTGAAAGGATATAACACTCCCTTCTATGCCCTGTTTGAGCCTTCTCGTTCAGCGCTATCCGGAAAACCAGGCCGGAGGGGCTTCCCAGCACAACGCTTTTGAAGCCTGTACCTATTCTTTGGAGTGGGAGCGCGGAACTGCCGAGGTCAAAGGCGCGCCGTATGCGTTCTGCTAATGCACTGTCGTCTTTAAATAACTCTGAAATGGTCATCGGGACTGTGTCGACTGGTGTTGGATTGAAGACTCCCGTTCTATGCGATAATGATCAGCAACTTCGACCAAATAATCGCTCTTGTTCTACACACAGGTTTGTTGCATTCGGACAATCGGGCCAAGTTTCGATTCTAGATTATCCAACCTTTCTCGACCGAATAAAGTAAGGTGCTTTGCGAAGACCGGAATTGCAAGCGCCGAAGGGAATCGATTGGAAGCTATGAATGGAGACCTGCAAGGATAGCACAGCATTCGTGTCAATAACCAATGACAGGATATCATTAAGTAGCCGGCGACTCCGCGCACGAAGGTATCGCTAGCAGACTACTGTTGATAAGTATAAATGACGGGAGACAAAATGTTACCGGATAACCGCATCCCAACTCATCCCGGCGAGATGCTTCTGGAGGAATTCCTGAAACCTCTGGGCATGACACAGGTGGCATTTGCCAACCATATCGGAGTGCCTCGTCAAAGGATAAACGAGATCATTCGGGGTAAGCGAGGAGTTACTCCCGAGACTGCATGGTTATTGTCTCAAGCGCTGGGTACGACGCCGGAGTTCTGGCTGAATCTTCAACGGAATCATGATCTGGCAAAGAAACGGCCGGAGAAAGAAGTCCCGAGACTCCGCGTGGTTGTATGAATCTCATGTACGGTCGGAAACCACCCCGGTTCAGCCTCACCCGGACCGCACCGCGTCGACGGGGTTGGTCGTGGCGGCCTTCAGCGCGTGGTATCCTACCGTCAGCCAGGTAATGATAAGCGCCGAAAGGCCGGCGAATACGCAAACCCACATACTCATTTCGATGCGATACGGGAAGTTCTCCAGCCATCCCAGCATGATATAGTATCCCACCGGAGCGCCAATAACGAACGCAAGCAGGAACAGCCTGGTGAATTCCTTCGACAGCAGCAGGATAACGTTCGAAACCGTGGCGCCGAGGACCTTGCGCACGCCAATCTCCCTGGTCCGCTGTTCCGCCATGTAGGACGCCAGTCCCACAAGTCCCAGGCACGCGATCAGAATGGAAAGCACCGCGCCGGCGATGAAGACGGCCCCCAGCCTCTGTTCGGCGGCGTACTGTCGCTCGAGGTCCTGGTCGAGGAAGTAGTAGTCCATGGCGGGATGGTTCGGATACGTTTCCCGCCACTGTACCTGGAGGATATCAAGTCCGCGGGGAAGGTTCTGACCCTGCAGCCTGACAACCATAAACCTGCCTTCGCCCCAGTACATTACAATCAATGGCTCGATGCGTTGATGCAGCGACTGGTTGTGGAAATCCGCCATGACGCCAATGACGTTTTTGGATGGATCGGTATCGGATGCGCCCGGATACCTGAAGGTTTTACCGATCGGATCTTCCCATCCGAAGGTTCGCGCGGCGGTTTCATTGATCACAACAGCGTTGTTGTCCGAGGTAAACGCCCGCGAGAACGTGCGGCCGGATTTGATCTCGACATCCAGCGTTTCCACGTAGTCGAAGTCCGCCCAAATCGTGGAGACCAGGGGCGTCTGATCCTCAGGGTATCCTTCGGGTTGAATCCGCATGAGAGAGGTTGCCGTACCGGGTACACTGGCCGACAAACTCACGTTTACGATTTCAGGAAACTGCGTGACCTCGCGCTTGTAGGCAGGATAGCCGAGCACGGCCGCCTGATCGGGAAGCCGTATGACGATCAGGTGTTCTTTGTCGAAGCCCAGTTTCTTGCCCTGCATGTACGCCACTTGATCGAGCACGACAACGGTTCCGATGATCATGATGATCGAGACGATGAACTGGAAGGTGATCAGCGCCTTTCTTAGCATCGATTGGGAAACGCCGGCTTTCAACGCGCCGCTCACCACCGCCGCCGGCTTGAAGGATGCGAGGATGAATGGGGGGTACCCGCCGGCAGCTAGCCCCGTAAACAATGCAATGGCTGCCAGGGCGGGAAGCAACCAGGCTGATTCGTAATCCATCTCCAGCACTTTGCCGGACAACTGGTTGAACTGCGGCAGAAGCAAGTGGACTAGTCCCAGCGCCACGGCCAGCGCGACAAAAGAGAAGAAGACCGACTCGCCGATAAACTGCCTGATCAGCTGGACCCGGCGGGCGCCCAGTACCTTTCGAATGCCGACCTCCTGCGCCCGGCGGGCGGCGCGGGCGGTGGAAATGTTCATGAAATTGAAGCAGGCAAGGAGTAATATGAAAGCGGCCAGCGAGGAGAAGATGTAAACGTACCGGATATCGCTGTTCGCTTCGATTTCGTTCTTCAGATTCGAATAAAGGTGGATATCGGTGAGCGATTGCAGGTAGGGTCTCATTTCGGCGCCGACTGATTTGAGTTGTTCGCCGACGTACTTGTCAAGAAACTGAGGCAATTTCTCCTCCAGATCGCCGGCTGCATATCCGTCCTTAAGCAGGAGATAGGTATACATAGAGGAGTTCAGGTTCTGCATCGTGGTCGGGACGAAGTATATGCCCGTCGCCGGCAGGGTGGCAAAGGAGGCCAGAAAATCCGCGTGGAAATGCGAGTTCTTCGGCATATCCCGCATGATCCCCGTAACCGTGAACATGTATTTGTCATCTCCGGCAATCACCTTCCCGATCGGGTTTTCATCTCCGAAGAACTTCTTGACCATGGTTTCTGAAACCACTACGGCGTGAGGTTCGGCCAGGGCCGTTTTCGCATTGCCCTGAACGAGAGGAATGGTGAAAATGTCAAAGACCGACGAATCCGCAAAAACGAAGTACTTCTCGTATGACCGTTTATCGCCGTAACGAATGAGCCAGCGGGAGTTCGGCGGCTTAAGTCGGGTGAAATGCTCGATTTCGGGATATTCCATCGCCAGTACCGGGGCCCAGGGCGGAGGCGTCATCGCCCATTCATCGGTCTTGCCCGCGGTGTCGGATGTGGAAATCGCTACGCGGTAAATCCTGTCTTTCTTCTCATGGTGCTGATCGTAGCTGAGCTCGTCCTGCACATAGAGCATGATCAGAATGCAACTGGCTATGCCAATGGCCAGGCCCAGCACGTTGATCGCCGAAATGCCCTTCTGCCCGAGCAGGTTTCTCAAGATGACGGTCAGGTAGTTCTTGAACATGGCACTATGTTAACCATTGCAGAAGGGTTGAAACCAGTGTAATCTCCTATCTGTTAGACGAATCCCACCATACAAATGTCAAATCTCATCCAGGCGGAACCTTGACGTGTATGCGGTTCTCAGCCGCCGGCCGTTCGCCCCGGCTTCAGGGCTATAGCTTGTAGTTCCCGGCGTTGATCGTGAGTGTTCCGTCGTCGTGTTCTTCATGCTCTCCCTGCTTCTCTTCGTCACTTTCCTCTTGTTCGCTTGCTTCGTGTAACGTCCCTTCATTGACGGCCATCCTTGCTTCGACCGCGCTCATCTGATCTGGAAGGCAGGTTATCGTACCCCAGTTGTAAACTGCGGCCAGGCGGTCATACAGGATACCGGCGTCCACGTCTTCTTCGATGGTCACGTTTCCCGAGTTGCACAATGTGGAGGTGCCGTCGATCAGATCCAGACGGGACTTGCGCAGCGTGAGATCGGTCTCCACGACCCAGAGGGTGCCGCTGTAGAAGATGACATCGGTGCTCAATGTATCGCATGCGCCCGAAAAGACTTCGCTCAGCGGTTCCGGGCACAGGACCGTGCCCGTGCAGACGAGGCAGTCGAGCGCTTTGTCCAACGCGTCTGCGTCAATGTCCTCATGAATGGTGACGTTGCCGGTCGAGTAGATCTTCCGCCCCTTCCACGACCGGATGCTTCCGGCGGTCAGCGAAAGGTCGCGTTCGACCAGTGCATGTTCATCCGGTACGACGATCGTCTCCGGAGTAACGGCCTTGGGATCATATTTGGAACGAAGCATGCTGACGTTCTCCGCACGACAGAAGACAGCGCCCCTGACGAGCACCGTATTGATCTTCCGGCCGAGCATGTCGTTCGGGACGGGCTCCACGACCCTGAGATTCCCCGTGACGGCCAGGTCTGCGTCATCGTCCAGCGACGCCAGAAAGATTTCGTCCAGTATAACGTCCCCTTTAATGAGCCGTGCGGAGGTCCTGTACGGCGTAAGTGCGCCCATATTCGCCGTCAGTTTGTTCGTGATCGGTCCGGCCACGTGCTCAGGATACAGTATGGTTCCCATGTTAATGATTTCATGCCATGATCCTTCCACTCCCTCTGCGGTGACATCCGGTTCCAGCGTGATGTTGCTTATGTTCAGGACAAGAAACGGTTCTACTTCACCCGTAAACGCATCCCGGCCCATGATTTCATCCGACAAAACCGTCTTCAGCCTGGCCTTCTTGGAAACTTCGATCAGGTTTCCCGTGTTACTGGAAAACATCGACAGAAAGTCTCTGGTTTCCGGCGTAACCATCACGTTGCCGGCGTTGACGCGCAAGATCCTGGACGCCACCCGTTCCGTGGTTTCCCGCATGTCCAGGTTGGCGCAATTGATTCGAACCGAACGGGGGGCGCGGTCTTCGAGTTTCATTGTTTCCTCCTGTCCTTAAGAATGCATCCGAAAACGGGAACATTTAACTGTGGTGCCTTGGCATGTGTGATTGGGATTTTAAGCCGTCGCTTCGTCAGGCGAATCGGGATTTTTGTGCACGCAGTCTCCTGATGGCGACATGAAGGCGGTAACGGACCGTCGAAGCCGGAATCCCTGTACGCGTGGCGATTTCCTCGCTGGTCATCCCCGTTACGAAACGCATATGAAAAAGATCGTGATCTTTCTTCGGTATGTACCTCATAATCTCGGGTATGCTGATGGTTTCGAAAATATGCGAAACCGTATCAGACCTCCATCCAGCGGTTTTGCGAATCGACTCCTCCTGTAGTATTTGATGTAATGTCCCGAGGAATGCCCTTTCTCTCCGTCGGGCGCGTTGTTTGTCTACGAACAGATTGCCCATGGTCCTGAACAGCCAGGCACGTCTCTTGTGGGGTGACAGCGATTTGAGCAGACTCAGGTTTCTCATGGCCCGCATGAACGTTTCCTGTAGCAGATCGTCCGCGTTGTCCATGTCCGCGGTCAGATGTCGAGCGTATTTCGTTAGTTGGGGGGCATACGTTTCATAAAGGTCTCCAACGGTCATAGGCTTATCCGATCATCAAACTGTGAGCAAATGAACCCAGAGCAGTTCTTATGCTTATGACGATCTGCCGCGTGGGGCAGTCTGCCGCGGATGGCGGTTTTCCTATTAACTTGATCCGCGTACAATGACTATTGATACCGCAACATGCAATCACCCGGGTCGATCTACTAATTACGACGATCCACGATGAGGAACCGTTTGAAAAAGAACCAATTCCATCCGGACGAACCCAAAACCCATCCAGACAGGTCAATACAGAGCGTATGTGGCGATCATGCTGTTGTGACTGAATCAACCCACTGTAAAAGATACCGGAAGGAGGGTATATGTGGCCAGCATTGCGGGATTTCCTGAATGTACCCGATGAGTTAACAGGAAAAGGGGTCCGTATCGCCGTAGTCGACGGCGATTTCCCGAGTCACCCCGACATCTCTACGAACCAACACCGTACTACATATAAAGTAATGGTGATGGATCCCGATCCTGAACCGAAGGAATTCACCGCGGAACCCGCGCCGTGGAAGGGCGGCGCCCATGGGCTCTGGGCTGCGGCGGCCGCGGCGGGTTCCGGCTCGGAATCCTGCGGGCTGTACAAGGGTCTGGCGCACGACGCCGATCTCTTTCTCGTTGCCCGGTATTTTCCCGGACAGAGCCGGCAACCGGAAAAAAGAGATGAAGCGCATCTCAGGTCACTGGAATGGATCCGGGACAACTGGCGGAAGTACGAGATTCGGGGGGTTTTATCGGCAAGAAGAGGCGTTATAGACGCAAGTCTTCTACCCTGGCAGTCGGACCCGGTCAGGGTATTGTGCGAGGAAATCGCGTCCGAGGGTGTTCTTGTCGTATCCGGTTCGGGAAACACGCCTGACCGAACGGCCGCTATGGCAGAAGCAGCGGCTCCTTCCGTTCTTTCCGTCGGCGGCGTCGTGATTCCATCGAACGGAGACCCCGGAAGCGCGGAAGTTTTTCCCGGATGCCGGGGAACGACTTTCGAAGGGAAGTGGGTACCGGAAATCCTTGCGCCGGCCGAAAACGTCGTGCTGCCGCATGGAACCGACGAAGAGGTCGAGCACCACTACTATGCTAAGATCGACGGCCTGCCCCGTCGATACGCGCGACTACACGGCACCTCGTTCGCCGGACCGATGGTCCTCGGCGCCGCGGCCTGTCTTTGGCAGGCACGACCCGAATGGACGGGCTTGGAAATGAAGTCGGCCCTCATCGAATCGTCCATGCAACAGCCGGGATGGGCCGACCTGCGCGCCGGTCTCGTTTCGGTCCGGACCGCACTGGACTCGAAGCCATCGGCAGCCCGGCGTGACCATGTAATCTGGCCCCGCCAGCCCTGGTCCGTGTTACGCTCGCTATCCGTAGCGTCCAGACTGGGGATGCTGGAAGACAGCGATCCTGAACACGTTATAGCGGCTATCCTCTCTTTCGTTGGCGATGAGCAAGCGCTGCCGGACGACGTATTTATACCCTTCCGGACGTGTTTGCGACATCCGGATCCCCGCATCCGCGCCGCTGCGCTGTGCGCCCTTGCCATGGGAACCTCTCCGGTAAACGCTTCCGAGATCATCGAAGCTTGCCGGGACGTTTCTCCCTTCGTCCGCACCGCCGTCATATATCTGCTGCGCAATCATTCGGATCTATGGTCCAAATGTGCCACGGCGTTACCGGACCTCTTCAACGATACGAACCCGGACGTCCGCTACGCGGCCCTCCAGCTCGCTGTACAGATGGCGGACCCGCGAATGACCGGTGCGATCCTGGCCGGCCTGGAGGAGGATGCCCTCGCGAATCGTATTTCGAGCTTTGGAGTCCGGAGGGGTGCCCTGGAAGCGATAACGGGTCATCGACTGGAACTGACGCCTCCTTACAGGCATGGTGAACCGTTCTATTCCGACGAACTCCGCGCATCCCGGCTGGATCTCGCACGTCGCTGGAACAAATGGATCAGGGATGTCTGGCAACCGGGGCGCGCGTAGCATCAAGGAATTGTAGTCTCCTCGTCTACAAACACCTTCTCAATCGGCATATTGAAAACTCTGGAGATCTTGAAGGCCAGGGACAGGCTTGGGTCGTACTTGCCCTTCTCAATGGCGTTCACCGTCTGCCGGGAAACTTTTAATCGATCCGCCAGTTCGGCCTGGGTCCAGTCTCGTTCGGCGCGCAATACCTTCAGACGGTTTCTCATCGGTACTTCCTGTTCGCGAGCAGTTGCCCGATGCTCCATAGACCAATCATGACAACGCCGACCCACATCGTGTTGAAAGAAGGAAAACCCACGTTTTCCAGAAACCCGTAGCTGAAACACAATATCAAGGTGGCGAGGTATGCGATGATTACCGCCTCCAGATGTATGTGCCTGCGCAATTCATCCATACGCCGGACAGCACGAATCACGGCCTGCATCGCGAACACAATGGGAATCACAGGCGCCACCGTTACCGGAATCCGCCAGGGCGAATCGGGGTTCTCTCTAAGAAACACCAGTGACACCACCAATACGACTGAATAGGCCAGCATGGAACCGCAAAGCTCCAGAAGGTAACGAAATGAACAACGCCGCATCATCAATGCCTCCCCTCACGCTTATGCATGTAAGTTATATTGTTCAATATGTCGTACAAGCATGATATATTGTAAAGTATAATTTACTTTTTGTCAAGTTTTATTGCTTAACTTGCCTGATTTTAATCAGGTGAACCATTCCTGCGTATGCTGTATTTTAAGATGAGCGAGTTGAACCACCGTTCCATGGAAGGTCCATACTACCTGGTATGGTTTTGCTCGATGAGGCCAATCATATGATCAACATCGCTACTGCGACTGCCAAGGACGCCGGCGTCATATCAACGCTCAGCAGCGAAGCCCAAAGCCTGCATGCGGAGGCTTTGCCTCAAGTATTCAAGCCGACTCCCGAAGCTACCCAGCCTGTGGATAGAATCCTGGAAATCCTGGCCAAGCCCGACAACAGGATCTTCCTGGCCCATGTTAATGACGAGCCGGCTGGCTACCTGTATTGTCAGATAATCCGGCGAGATGAATCCTGGGCAACTTACGAACGAAATCAGGTCTACATTCACCAGATGTCCGTGCACAGTCGACACCGGGAGAAGGGCGTAGGAACTGCGCTGGTTAGCGCGGCCATCGAGTTCGCATCGGAACTCGGTATCAGGCGGTTAGGTCTGGACGTATACGCTTTTAACACAGAGGCTATATCTTTCTACAAAAACCGGGGCTTCCAGGTCGTCAGACACGTCATGTGGATGGAGACCTGAAGCGCGTTAGCCCGAATCATAAACCATCAGTTGGTCTGAGTAACCGGAACTTCTACGGAAACCGTGAATATCTCGACGATATCTTTCGACGTGGACCAGACCCTGATCGACACGGATCAGGTCATCATGCGGTCCATGGAGTCCGTTCGCGATGAATTGATGAGGTGTGTTCCGGGCGAGCGGTCGCGGAGTCTTACGGTGGAGCAGATGTGGTCTATTCGTGACCGGGAGGATAGAGGATACACGGGCGATGTGAGAGACTACGACGAAATTCGGCGAAACTCATTCCTGAAGATGCTTGACTATGTCGGATACTCGGGGCCTGATCTCTCGCAGCGTCTCAACGAGTCATATCTGAAACATCGTTACAACGATATCCAGCCGTACGAAGATGTCGTGCCTGTGCTCGATGCCCTGGGCACGCATTACAAACTCGGCCTTCTGTCCAACGGCAACAACTACCCCGAATATTTCGGTCTCGCGGGACGTTTTGACTTCGCCGTCTTTGCCCAGGACGTTCGAATAGAAAAACCCGATCCGCGGATCTTCCGCATCGCGGCGGAAAGGGCTTCGTGCGAATTGAGCCAGATTATGCACGTGGGTGATTCGCTGGAAACCGACGTAGCGGCCGCGCAGGCTGTTGGCGCAATCGGTGTCTGGCTGAATCGGGTAGGCGAGGCGAACGAATCGGACATCGATCCGGACCATGAAATTTCGTCGCTTACCGAACTGCCTGGCATGCTGGGTGTTTGATCTAACCCACCCGGCTGAACGCCAGCCGCTCTCCGGCAAATCCCTCGCGCCAGATACTGTTGCACGCCTCCACCATCTCCTCGAGACGCTCCGTAACCTCGGCGAAGCGGTTGCCAGGGACCAGTCCCATGTTGGGTGAAAGGATCAGATTGTCCCGTCCGTAGAAGATCGCGAGATCGACCAGGCCCACGGTGAAAGCGGCCTCGCGCAACGATGGGACGTTGACGGCGCCGGGTGGAAAGTAGAAGTAGAGCAGGTCGCCGGTGATTGGCGTAATCGTCGGGTTCTCAAGACCTGGCTCGCTTGGCGCGAAGGGTGGGACGAGGGTATAGACTTCATTGCTCGCGTACTTGGCGTGATAGGCGTCATTCTCCTGCGGTAGGGCGTTCCATACCGCCTCGCACGTCTTCGGCGCAAGGTCGTCCAGCATCCGCGCGATACAGCTCACGCCGCGTTTCCTGAGGGTCACTTCTATAAATCGATCCATGCCGGTCTCCTCTGTTACGTGCCGGATGTTCCCTGCCAGATTACTTCGTTCCAGGTTCGAAACAGGTCTCCCGTACATAGCCGCTCGTTCGACGCCGGTGCCATGAACCCATCTCAAAACAGGCAAACTTAAACATGTTTTCGAAATGATAGTGATGTATCATTAGCGCCTTCGCTCCACGCCCCGGTTGACTCACTATCACTCTTGCCTCCGTCAGCTTATTGCCTCAGCGATCTCTACGTGACTACTTGCCAGGCGGTCGATCCGAACAATGTCCCGTTCGAGCATTTCTATGAGTCCCAGATTTTCCCGTTCTCTCGCGGCAGCCCTTTCGAGAAAGGCAGAACTACACACGTCCCGAAGATGCCATCTAAAGCCCCAGACAAGGTCATCTGTCGTTAGCTCGCGCAACCTCCTGTATGCCCTCACAAACTCGCGGCCACTCTCCAGGCTTTCCTGATCGAAGTTCCTACCGAGACAGGCAAGGTTGAGGAAGGTCACGACGTCCTCGAACGCCGCTCCGTTACGAACGTGCTCAAAGTCCAGAACGCAGTCTACCTTGCCATCTGTCCGGAACAATAGGTTCTCGTTGTGGTAGTCCCCGTGTATCAGTGAGCAAGGTTTGGGGGGGCTCACCCCCTCCTCTTCCAGTTGCGATAGCACCGATCTCTTCAAATCCGTAAGTGAGCGTATCAATCTAGAAATATCGGTCCTCCCAGAAGCCACTTTGTCGCACGCTGCTTCCAGAACCTTGATGGCATTGGCAAGCGAGGGAACTCTCTGGTGACTGGACTCGAGATTGAGTCCGCCGTTTCCCTTGATGCCGTGTATCTGACTTAGCAGGAGAGCGGCGTTCTCAAGATGCTTCTTTCCAAGTCCACCCCTGTGAAGGATCAACCCCTTCGCTCTTCGGTAGAGCGCATAGAAGTGACCATCGAAGAAGAAATGTCGCTTGCCGTCTCTTGAAATCATGGCTTCGATGACCGGAAGTCCTTTCCCCAGCAGGAGGGAGGTGACCCTTTCGATCCGATCGACTTTCGTGGAGTCGCCACGGAATCTCTTCAGCACGAAGTCGGATCCACCTGCACTGACGAGCGCATTCTTCGATGAGATGCCTCCTGCCCATCCTATGAACTCGATGTGTGAGAATCCGTAGGCACTCGCGGCCATGCCTAACGGAAACGTCATCAGTTCCTTTCCCTCTGTCATTCTATCCCGCGCTCCTGTCTGTTCACTGATGCATCCTGGCCTGGATGTCTTCTGTAATGAACCCATCTCAAAATTGAAATTGTTTAAATTAAATCAAAAGGTCAACTGAACAACCGGCCCAGATCAGACTGCGGCGTTAAGCGGTCCGCAAGGCGCAGGGCTTCCCACATCGTCACCTGGTTCGCCGTCAGCACCGTTTTCCCGACCGCGGCCTCGAGTTCGGGCAGAAAACCGACGGTATGCAGGGCAGTGTCCGGGATCAGCACCGCATCAGTGTCGGGATGATCGTTGGCTCGCGCGAAGCGCAGCACCTCTTCGCGTTCGATCAATGCGGACTCGTCTCCCGTCCATACACCGAGACACCCCATGTGGACCACTTCAAAGCCGCCAGTCTCGAGAAAAGCGCGAAAGGCCTTTGACAGTGCTTCGGGGTAGGTCGCGGCGACCGAGACGCGCTTCAGTCCGAGTGCCCTGCCCGCACTGAGGAAGGCTAGCGACGTGCTCGAGGCCGGGACGCCGAGCGCATCGATCAGGTCCCGCACCTGGCGCCGTGCGCCCTCCACGCCGAAGGCGAAACTCGCGCTTGTGCAGGCCCATAGGCAGACAGCGACCTGATGCGGACGCAGTTCCTCCGCTCCGGCCAGCAGGCATTCCCGGCTGCCGGTGACCAGGGTCTCGTCGATCCGATGCAGGTTCGGACTGTCGGTATGAACGACCTGCACTTCAACCGTCGGCTCCAGCGCGGCGGCAAGACGCGGGTAGTCGTCCTCCGCGGAGTAGGCGGGGTAGAGGATGCCGATCTTCAGCCTGTCTTCCATCTGTTGTGGGTCCTTGCTCGAGTTGTATCGGTTTCTTGCTCAAGCGGTTTCGGATCTTCGCTCGATCTGTTCGGTTCCTTGCACAACCGTTACGACTCCTCGCGCAATCCGTTACGTTTCATCGCTCAGATAGTCGTATACAACCCGAGCATATCCTTCGGAGTAGCTGCTCTCCATGTGGAAAGCATCGCCGTACTCCAGCGGCGACAGGGGCGTAAGGTCACATCGTAGAGAAGCGCCAAATTCGATATTGCCCCGTCCCTTCGCGAAGGAGTGTACCTCAACATCCTGGGCTGTTTCACTACAATCGATGAGTTGTTTGAGGGCCGGTCCCGGACCGTCGGCCCGGGGGATGATCTTCAGCCGCCAGGCCGGAGTAAGGGCGGGCATGGCATCCTGGGGCGCATCGGTTTTCATCCTGGTACTGATATTCAACACCGGCACGCCGCCGTAGGCGGTTTCCGTTACCATGCGCTGATCATCCTGGGTCACCTTTAAGTCCGCGTACACCTTCGGCGTCCCGTAAATCTCCCTGCCCGCGGCGATGCCCGCGGGACCGTTATGAAAAACGTGTGAGCAGAAGAATCCGGTCTGATCCCTGAATCGGCACTTCATCAAAATAAAGGACTCTTCGAAGGATCCATAGTTCGCACAATCAGGCACCTCCAACCCCGATGCGACGCACAGTCCATCCTCCGCCGTGATCAGAGGCTCCGGGAGAAAGGCCTGCACGGCATCAGGCGCGGCGTGGAAGAAGACAAACTGGAACCGCACGTTTCGATAGACCGCCGGCAGCGGCGGATAGAAGGGGCTGCCCGCTGGTATGTTCCAGCCATCGTCGTGCTTCAGTGCCACTTGCGGATCCTTCCTCTTTAATGCTTATGCGGATATACACTCTCAGGGTGTTGGATGATCTTGTTTGTTTCCTAGTACTTCCTTGAAAAAGCTATGCGCCATTTCAAAAAGATCTATTTGCGAACCTGATCGTCCTATAGCAAAAACTTGATCTTTGGGTATAGGGCCTCCAACAAGCCGGAGCGTTAAATCCGCAAATGATTCCAGGGCGTTTACCCTTTCAGGCAATGAAAGCTGTTCATCAAAAACTGACTGAAGTTTCCCATATGCTTCCGGTTCCCGTTCCTGTAGTTCTCTCAAGGCAAGTCGCTGACCCGTGAAAATCCATCCCTGAAACAAAAAATAAGACTCTAACCAGGTAAAGGCCTCTGTTGCGATCATCATTTTGGTCAAAGACTCGGGTTCTTTTTCAAGATGGTTTTTCAAGGCTGCCATGCCGTGTTGAATTTGAAAGCGTCGAAACATTAAATTACCTGGAGCAAAAGGAACTCCTCCGGCAATGATCTCGTTAAGTTCATTCTTAAAGTCCTGTAGAATACCATCTGGATCATATAGTATATCTGCTGATGCAGGAATGAGATCCCAGGTGCTGCCTGTCCCCTGCTTTACTCGTCTGATTATTTCAGGCAAGTCATCAGCACTGCGTATCCATAGATCGCAGCGTCTCCCATCCGATAATGTGATATGAAAGGATTCAATGTCCACTTCCGGATAATCTACCACCATCCATGAATCTAAATCAGATTCAGGCAGTTCTTCCTTTCTGGAAAAGCTGCCAAATACCAGCAATCCGATCGTATGCGGCCAATTACACAAGCGATTAAGTAAAGTCTGTTTATCCGGAGTATGGTGTTCTGGCATCGATAGACCGCTCCTGTCGTTGGAAATTGACTATCTTGATAATTCTTTGTAACCTGATGGACAATGCTAATCTTTGGAAGAAAACCCAAGATTAAAACCGATTTCGAGATCACTCGATTGGAATTCGGCCAAAAAACGACCGGCATAACCGGGTGCATCCGGCAGCAGATTCATTAGAACACCTGAATGTGCGTATCGGACTGAGGTAGAGACGCAACCATGCCCCAATCCACGCCCAACATCATATACATCCTCGCGGACGACATGGGATACGGCGACATGGGGTGCAATAACCCCGATTCGAAGATCCCGACGCCCAACCTGGACCTGCTCGCCGAGGAAGGCATGCGGTTCACCGACGCCCATGCCCCGTCGAGCGTGTGCACGCCGAGCCGCTACGCCCTGCTGACCGGCCGCTACTGCTGGCGCACTCCCCTGCAGGACAGCGTCCTGTGGCCCTACGATCCGCCCCTCATCGAGCATGATCGACTCACCGTGGCCGAGTTGCTTCGCCAGCAGGGATTCCGTACCGCGTGTATCGGCAAATGGCACCTCGGTTGGGAGTGGGCCACCCGCGACGGGAAACCGGCCCACGAAGGCACGGCGGTGGGCAGGCTGGACCGTCAATTGCGGGAGGAACGGGAACGCCACGTCGATTTCGGCAGGCCCATGCGCGGCGGACCGGTCGATTGTGGTTTCGACACGTACTTCGGCGTGGACGTGCCGAATTTCCCGCCCTACACCTGGTTCGAGCAGGACCGTCTTGCCGGGGAGCCGACCGTACCCAAGCCCGAGGACATGTTCGGATGGCCCGGCGTCATGAAACCAGGCTGGGCGCTCGAGGAGATGATTCCCGCATTCATACGCCGCGTGGTCAACTACATCGAATCGTCGGGGCCCGATCCGTTCTTCCTCTACTTCCCCCTCACGTCGCCCCACACGCCCATCGTGCCCAACGCGCCGTTCATCGGCCGGAGCGGCTCGGGCCTTTACGGCGACTTCGTGTGCGAAGTGGACTGGGTGGTGGGCCAGGTCATGGCGGCCCTGGACCGAAACGGCATCGCCGACGACACCCTGCTGATCTTCACGAGCGACAATGGTCCGGAGTGCGCCCCCGCCGCGGATGGCGGGAGTTACGAGCACGCGCGGGTCCACGGCCATTACAGCATGGGGAACCTGCGCGGCGTCAAGCGCGACACCTGGGAAGGCGGCCATCGCGTCCCCTTCCTTGCCCGGTGGCCGGACGTCATACCCGCCGGCACGGTCTGCGACCAGCTCACCATCCTGGGTGATTTCATGGCGACCTGCGCCGAATTGACCGGAACCGAACTGCGAGAGAACGAAGGCGAGGACGGCGTGAGCATGCTGCCGTTGCTGCAGGGCGATACCGACGGCCCGGTGCGGGACTTCGCCGTACACCACAGTTGTCATGGGACCTTCGCCATTCGAAAGGGCAACTGGGTCTTCATCGACTCCCCCGACGGAGACGACAACCGCGAACCCGACTGGTTCAAGGAGGAGCGGGGTTACGTGGCCCATACACACCCGGGCGAGCTCTTCAATCTCGACGAAGACATATCAGAACGGGTAAACCGGTACGGCGACCACCCGGAACTCGTCCGGGAGATGTCGCAGATGCTGGAACGGGTGAAATCGGAAAGCATCTCGGACAGGCCTTCGCCCGCAGTGGGTTAAGGTGTATCAGCCTTCTAATTGGAGCCTGCTGTTGAGTAACTCAGGATACCCCGAACCCACGGCCGGAGCGCTGATTCAGGACCCCGAGGGCAGGATCCTGCTGCTCAAGTCCCACAAGTTCAAAGACCTGTACACCATACCCGGCGGACACATCGAACTCGGGGAGACGGCGGAGGAGGCGCTGCGAAGGGAGATCCGGGAAGAAACCGGGCTCGAGATTCGTGACGTGGAATTCCTGCTCTACCAGGATTTCGTTTTCGACGACTCCTTCTGGAAGAAGAAGCACTTTATTTTCCTGGATTTCGCCTGCAGGACCGACTGTACTGATGTGGAGATGAACGAAGAAGCGCAGGACTACGTGTGGTCGACGCCGGAAGAAGCGCTGACATTTCCGATCGACAAATACACGGCCCGGGCTATCGAGGCCCTTGTATCCAGGCGGAGTTCGAACGGAAAATGATTCGATGTGTGCTCTTCGACCTGGACGGTACGCTGATTGATACCTGGGACCTGTACGTACGGGCCATGGAGCGCACCCTCGAAGAGATCAGCCACGAGGAAGTTTCCGCAGAGCGGCTTGCGACCCTCCGGCTGAATTCCGAGCCGCGGCTGTTGGGGTTTTTCGTTCCACAGGAAGAGGTGGGCGGTGCTCATCAGCGGTTTCTGGCTAACTACCATGCCCTCCACGAGACCTGTTTCGGCGGCGTCTACCCGGGCGTTCAGGATCTGTTGAAGTCCCTCCGAAGTCGTGAAAACAAGATGGGCATCGTTACCGGAAAAAGCCGGGGTGCCTGGGAGATTACGCTCCGGCATGTCCCCCTGCCCCCCTTCGACACCCTGGTCTTCGATGACGACGTATCCGAACCCAAACCGGATAGCGAGGGCATCGTAAAGGCGATGGCCAACCTGGGCGCTTCGCCATCAGAGACGATTTACATAGGTGATTCCTTGAGCGACCTGGAGGCCGCGACTGCGGCAGGTGTAAAGTTCCTGGACGCCAGGTGGTCGAAAACCGAAGCGGAAATCAGTACGTTCGAAAGGGCCGCCGCCGAGATCGGCCCGTACACCTGTATCGGCCATCCCGATGAGGTTGAGCGGTTTTTAGAAATGTCGTAAGAGACTCAAAGCGGTCCGACTCGTTGTTAGTGATCCATGCTGGAAGAGATCATCCCGGAGGAGACCATGCCGGACTACAACTATCATTTTCATTGCGATGATCTCGAGGCGGCCCTGACCTGCCTGGATGAACACGGATTCTGCGTCATTCAGAAAGTGATCGACCAGGATATGGTCGCTGCTTTGAAGAACTCCATCGACCGGCACCTGGACCCGGATGGCGACCTGGCGCCGGCGTCCAACCGGTATCACATGGCCTTCGCGGAAGACAGCGAGCCCGTCTGGGACCTGGTCGACAACCCGGCCTACATGCAGTTCATCCAAACCGTGCACGGCACGACGGACCTCTGCCTGCACCGCTCCGCGGCCATACTGCGCACGCCGGGCGAGGGCATGGGCCGCTGGCACCAGGACCACCGCGGACATATAGAAAAGCCGCAGCAAGCCAACGACGTCCTGAACCGGTACCCCATCCCGAGCGGATGCTGGTTCTACCTCAATGGAAGCCATCCCGATCGCGGCGGCATCGCGGTTATCGAGAAATCCCACTATCCCGAATGGGACGGCCCCGCGGGGTTCGTCATGGGACCGAACCGGAGCGGTTTGTACCCCGAGGGCGGTACGCCTGAAACACCCTATGACGCGATGACCGTGCCAGGCTGCGTCCCGGTCGTCGCCGATCCCGGCGACCTGATCTGCTTCGCCGCGCTCACCTGGCACGCCAACATGGCCACCCGCGAGCGGCGCTACTCCTGCGGCATCGGGTTCCGGCCTAAAGCCTGGCGCATTGACGCGCCCTGGCCGCTGCCCGATTCGGCCGCAGCGCTCGCCGAACGGCTTCCCGGCCGTATCCGACATTATACCGATGGTTATACGGGTTTTGATGGGGAGTGGCGTGCGGAGTAACCAGCGGGAAAAACGTTACTGCGTGTAATGGCCATCCGTATACTCAACCCAATTCGCGACCGGGTTTCTACCGACCATCGAACAGGCCGGGTAACGCTGAAACGTCGTCGATAACCGCGATGTTGGGGAGTTCATTGAATTCGTTTTCGCCCGTAGTACCTGTCAGCACGGCGATAAAAGGTATTCCGGCCCGTTCGGCCGTTAACGCATCCACCATACTGTCCCCTACGTAGTACACGTTGCCGGTTTGCATTCGCAGCCTGGACACGGCGGTCAACAATCCTTCGGGATGCGGTTTGTGTTCCGTTACATCTTCTCCACCCACGATGACGCCAAAGCGATCCGAAAGCCCTTCCCGCTCGAGGATATCTACGATTCTGTATCGGAACTTGGTCGACACGATTCCCAGCTCGAACCCGGTTTCAATCAATTGAGCAGCCGTGTCCGGAACACAGTTATACATAACCGTCAGATCCACCATAACCTGGTCGGCTCGTTCGACGTAACGGCTGATGAACTCATCTGTATTCTCGCTCCGTTCTTGTCCTGTCAGGTTTTCAAAGGTAGCCCTCAGGGACAGACCGATAGTATGCTTGATTCGCTCATCATCGGCCCGGGTCAAATCCATCCCATCCAGCGCGAAATTGACACACTCTATCACGCCTTTTGTCGAATCAGCTAACGTCAGGTCGAAATCAAATACGATCGCTTTTTCCATGCGTCCGGCGTGCCTCTCTTCTGATTCAGCAGCCACTTCTAAGTTCTTCGGTCTTACCCTACGTCCCTTTTCTTGAACATCATCCGACAATCGCGTAGTTTTAGTATACAGTGAGGCATGAAACGCCAATCGGTGAGTAAGCTTCTCGCCCGGGTGCGCCGATCACTTGTATCGATGGTACAATCACTTGCATCGATGGCACAATGTAAACACGCAAGTCATTCTGAGAAAGTCTACCGTTGATTTCAACCTTGTTCTTCGATGTCGGAGAAACCATCCTGGATGCCGAAGCGCAGATGTACGCGTTGGCGGAGGTGCACAGAAAGGTACTGGGGGGCTTCGGCTTCCAGTTGACGCGGGACGAATATACACAGCTGGACAAGGAGAAGGTCCGATCGTTCGTCCCCAGCGCGCTGCATGCTGTTACCTGGCACTTCGCCAGACCGGACGTAAGTCTGTATAACGACATAACCGGCAAGTTGCGTTCGCACTACGATGAGATAAGGCAGATCGAGAGCCGGCTCTATCCCGGAGTAGGCGGACTACTTAAAAAGTTGGCGGACGAATACACGCTTGGCCTTGCCGCAAACGCGCCCGCTTCGGTGACAGACATCCTTGAAGACTTCGGCGTATTGCGCTGGTTCACACATACCGACGTATCAGGAAGCATCGGAATCAAGAAACCGGATCAACGATTCTTTGAGACCATCCTTGCCAACGCAGGCACGAAAGCGTCCGAATCGGTCATGATCGGCGACCGGCTCGACAACGACATCATCCCTGCGAAACGAATTGGCATGAAGACGATCTGGGTACGATGGGGGCGTTACAGCATCATGGAACCGCGCACACCGGATGAGCTGCCCGATGCGACCGTAACCGACGTGCGTGACGTATTGGACGCGGTAGCCATGGTGAATACGAGGTTAGAGTAAAAATCCATACATAAAGAGATAAGACGGTGTATTGGTGTTTGGAGTCATACGTTAAATGGTTACAATAAATAAGGAAACCTTCGAAAGATAGAGTTTGATTGGGATACGGTAGTTTCGCATCCCGCCGCCGTGGAAAAACAAGGATAATACACGTTCGCATGATGACATGTAGAGAAAGGCATATCTATGAAGAAGGCTGATACAGACAGATTCCGCCCCGAGTACTGCCATAAAGATCTCGGTGCGGGCGTCCGGGGAAAGTATCTGAAGTCCTTCCAATCAGGTGCCAACCTGGTATTGCTGCATCCTGACGTTGCAAAGGCATTTCCCACCGACGATTCTGTAAATGAAGCCCTTCGTTCTTTAATGAATCAGGCGAAGGCATAGACAGATTCTATAAAGCGTGCTGAAACCACTTGCTGGGCGCGCTGGCCTTCCCCTCGACGACCGCTTTATTCTAACCGATCCTCTTAGGATACCGAAGCAACGAAAGGGGTAACGGACTCCCAGGAAATGAAGATTGCGGTTTTGACTGATGTTCACGGCAACCTGCCGGCGCTCCAAGCAGCCCTGCGAGGCATCAGGCGAGAGGGTTGCGATGCGATATTCCATACCGGTGATTCCATTGGAATCGGGCCGTATCCCGCGGAATGCCTCGAGTTGTTATTGAACACACCGAATCCCGACGAGACTTCGTGCACATCATCAGGGACCCTGAACCCGCCGATCTGGATGAGATATTCAGTAATCTGGATTCAGATATCGTGTTCTATGGCCACCATCATCCGAATTCGGACATAGTGAGTAAGGCCAGATATGTAAACCCGGGATCGCTGGGTTGCCATACTGAGCCAGTTGCACGATTTGCAGTGCTCGAATGTCGACAGAATCGATATGAGCTGGAAGTCCGTCACATTTCGTATGATGATAGCACGCTGTTTCAAGGATTCGAGAAACGCGAAGTTCCCGAGCGGGAGTTTATAATCCGTACATTCTTCGGCGGCAGATATCCCTTGTGAGATGACCAGTGAAATTCGATGATCTCCCGGATCCCGTACGCGATCGCCTGCGGGGCTACTCGTCCGATGGGCGGAACCTGCGGACCGAGTCCTGCTCGGATGTTTATCTCTTCACGCACCCCCTGAGAAGGGGCCTGATCCTGAAGACGAGAGACGTCCGGCTGAGACCGCAGGAATCGGACCTGCTGACGGAGACGGTGGCCCTGTCGTGGCTGCGGGGCAAGCTCCCCGTGCCCGAGCTCCGGTGCTTCCACGTCGAAGGCGATACGCAGTACCTGGTCATGACGCAGATGGAAGGCGTCACGGGGATTCATCCGGATGTGACCGCCGATCCAGCGAATCTCGTGCGAGAGTTCGCATGCGGGCTACGGGAAGTACATGCCCTGAGCACCGAGTCCTGCACCCTGGACTGGCGCATGTCGCGATTCATCCCCTGGGCGGAAGGGTTGATCGAAAGCGGCGCGCTGGACGAGGACATCCCCGAAGGCGAGTCCCGAACCTTTTTGTATGAAAAGCTGTCTGATATAAAGGAGGCCGTGCCCAGGGAGGAAGACCTTGTCTTTACCCACGGCGATTACTGCCTGCCCAACGTCCTGTTCACGGAGGGCAGGCTGAGCGGCTACATCGACCTGGGCTACGCCGGGATAGGCGACCGGTACCTGGATCTCGTGGCCGCCCGCGGAACGATCCGCCGGAACCTGGGTGAAGAGTGGATCGGCCCGTTCTTCAAGGCATATGGTCTCGAGGAACCGGACCCGGAAAAACTGAACGCGTATCAAAAAGTGCATGATTTGGGATTCTGGTAGCTTCGAGGTCTCGCCATGAATATCCCTCACGCCCAGGTCGAGGCCCTCCTTCGCGAAGCGGCCGAACGGAAAATCATGCCCTACTGGCAGAACCTCGGTCGGGATGACGTTTCGGAAAAAACGCGCGATGAACTGACCACGATAGCGGACAGCGGATGCGAGTCCTTCCTGGCGTCTCGCCTGCCCGGCTTGATTGACGGCTCCGTGGCCCTGGGCGAGGAAAGCGTCCACGAAAACCCCGGCCTGTTGTCTGTCCTGCATTCGGACGCACCCGTGTGGGTCATCGATCCCCTGGACGGAACCAGGAACTTCGTGTCGGGAAAAACGCCATTTGCCGTGATGCTCGGTCTGGTTCATCGCGGCATGACCATCGGCGCCTGGATACTGAATCCGATCGACGGTACGATGACGAGTGCTGAAAAAGGAAGCGGCGCCTACGAAGACGGTACGCGTCTGTCCGTGGAATCCTCGCCCCAGCCCCTGTCCAGTCTGCGCGGCGCGCTCCTGACGACGTTTCTACCGGACTCCCTGCGCCCCGCGGCGGAAGCGGGATCGGGCATCTTTCGATCGATCGGGCGAATCCGATGCGCAGGCCATAATTATCCTTCCTTCGCAAAGAACGTAGTGCAGTTCCTGTTCTACTACCGTACCCTGATATGGGACCACGCGCCGGGCGTCCTCATCGCGCAAGAGGCGGGCGGCTACGTTCGAAGGCTGGACGGGACCAGATACTCCCCGGTGGATGACCGCAAGGGACTGCTTTGCGCTGCGAACAGGGAAATGTGGGCGTCGATACAGCGGACGCTGGTTCCGAGTATTTCGGTAGTCGGTTCAGATTAGTGTGTATAGAAAGTCAGAAATACTACGTTACTGACCATGCAGATGAAGAATCACAAGCTGATCGGTTGAGTTCTGAGGATGTGTTCCAATCCGTACGCAATGGTGAAGTCATTGAAGACTACCCAACGGACTATCCATACCCTAGTTGTCTGATTCATGGTTTGAATTCAAGAGGCGCACCCATCCATAGCGTATGGGCGTATAACGAGGCGAACAAATGGGCAGTACTAATCACCGTCTATCGCCCGGACCCATCACGCTGGATAAACTGGCGTAAAAGGAGATAGGATCGATGAAGCCTTTTGACAAATGTCCGGCATGCGGTGGTGAACTTGCGGAAAGAGAGGTCGAGAAGATCCTGAGAGGTGGCAACCATACCGCAGTCTTGTCGGTCCGCGCCGAAGTCTGTTTGCACTGTGGCGAACGCCTATATGCGCCGGAGGTTGTAACCCGTTTTGAGGAGATCAGATCAAAACTGGAACAGGAAGATGTTGCCGGTTTTCAGCCTGTTGGTCGTGCTTTTCATGTAACGCCGTAGATGGTCCGTCCGTAGATGGTCCGTAGAGATTAGTCTGCTCCGGTCCCCTCCGCCAGCGAAGACGATCAAGCTACTAAATCACCGGCCGCTGCCCGACATACTTCGCCCTGGGCCGGATCAGCCGGTCCCTTTCGTACTGCTCTATGACGTGACCGATCCAGCCGGCGGAACGTCCCAGCGCGAACAGCGCCATGCCACTCCCCTCGGGCATGTTCAGTACGCGCACCAGCGCCGTCAACGCCAGGTCGATGTTGTACCGGTCTGTAACGAGCCGGTGCGTGGTTTCGATGATCTCTTGGACGAGTGCCAGGTCTTTCGATCGCGGAAAGCGCGCTTCCAGCATTTCCAAAAGCAGCTTCGCCCTCGGGTCCACGTCCCGGTACACGGCGTGCCCGAAACCGGGAATCCCCTCGCCTCGCCGAAGACGGGCTACGATCGTCTGTTCCACGCTGCCGCTGGCTTCCGCCTCCTGAAAGAGCGTTTCGACACGCTCATGGGCCGCGCCGTGCTTGTATCCACGTAGCGCCGCCAGGCCCGCGCCCACCGCGCTGTAAGGCGTCGCCCCGGCCGACGCGGCACATCGCGCGGTAAACGTCGAGACGTTCAGTTCGTGGTCCGCGAACAACACCAGCGTCGTGTTGATCAACTCCGCGGCGCCATCCTTTTCCGCCGTCCATGCCCTGCTCACCGCCCGGGCGATGCCCCCCAAGGGGTTCTCCCCCGTGGCAACCGCGGTCAGGAACCAGAGTATCCGCATTCCCGTGGCCGCGACCGCTTCCGGCCGAAGGTCATACGCGGCGAAATCTTCGGCCTCCGCCAGGGGCAGCAGCGCCTGAAACCGTTCGACGGGCTTGAGCGTCCGCAAACGCGACCACGATGCCCTGTCATCCAGGATGTTCCTGGGTGGAACGGAAAACCGGAACCTCGTGTCGCCCGTCCAGATCAGGGCTGCGACGCGTTCGAAGGATTCGGCGGACGCGAGATGCAACACATCCCGTCCCCGGTAGTACAACCCCTCATCTGCGATCAGGGTAATCGCCGACTCCAGCACGGGATCCCCGGTGTGCAGCACTTGTCTTGCCGCCCACCCCGGGTTCCGGCGCGCCTTCTTCCGGGCCTTCAACCGTTCGACGTCCTCGCTGCGGTACAACCTCTTGCGCCTGCCGGTCCCGCTCGCTTCGGAGCGGATCAAGCCCCGGCTCACGTAGGAGTACAGCGTCGAGGGACTGACGTTCAGTGCGCCGGCCGCCTCCAGGGCCGTCAGGTGGCGCTTGTATTTCACGGTGCGTATCCTCCTGTCGCGGGTGAGTGAATCATGATCGGAACCCTCTGCCTCGGGTGAAAGGAACCTTCTGCCTCGGGTGAAAGGAACCTTCTGTCTCGGACGTAAGGAACCCTCTGCCTCGGACGTAAGGAACCCTCTGCGCCGGGTGCACGGAACCCTCTGCCTCGAATGAACGATTGTGGACGGAACCCCTGATATACCGGGATCTGAGTGAATCGTGGAAGAGCGAATCATGAAAAGCGCGAGTCCAGTTATATTGATTAACTAATCAATATTGACAATATATCAACCCTGTTTTATTTGGAACAGAGATTTATTCATTTTAAGCAGGAAAGTTCAGCCAGGGAATATGGACTAAAGGGACTAAAGCAGAAATTCTGAGGAACAAGGAGGCGCCAGGTGTATCACATCGCCGTATTGCCCGGAGACGGGATAGGTCCCGAGATTACGCGGGAGGCCGTGAAAGTACTGAAGGCCGTTGGGGAGAAACGTCAGGTAGATCTCGATTTCTCCCACCACCTGGTCGGAGGTGCGGCAATCGATGCGCAGGGTGTGGCGCTGCCTGATGAACTTGTAGAGACATGCCGGCGCAGCGACGCCGTCCTGTTCGGCGCGGCAGGCGGCCCTGAATGGGATCACCTGGATCTGCCCGACCGGGCCGATTACGCCCTGATTCGCTTGCGGCAGGAGCTGTCCGTGTACGCGAATCTGAGACAATTCAGGCTGTACGCGGGGTTGGAGGATGCGTCGGCCGTCAAGAACGACATCATAGAGACCGGTATCGATTTCATCATATTGCGTGAGCTTTCCAGCGGTGCGTACTACGGCCGGCCGAAATTCAGGGAAGACACGCCCCGGGGCAGGCGGGCCGTCGACACGATCGAGTACTATGATTGCCAGGTCGAACGGCTGGCGCGCCATGGATACGAACTGGCCCGGCAGAGACGGGCTAAACTGACCTCGATGTCAAAGTGGAACGCCCTGGAATCCTCCAGGCTCTGGCGCGACGTGGTCGAGGAAGTGGCGCAGGAATATCCAGATGTAGATACGCGGCATGAAATCGTCGACGCGGGCGCGATGAACCTGATCCAGAGGCCCTCCGAATACGACGTGATCGTCATGCCCAACATGTTCGGAGACATACTGGGCGATGAAGCGGCGGTCCTGGTCGGCTCTATCGGGATGGTCCCGTCCGCGGAAATCTCCCTGGACGGCACGTCGCTGTACGAGCCCATCCACGGCAGCGCGAACGACATCGAAGGCAGGAACGTCGCGAATCCGATCGGGACGATCCTGAGCGCGGCCCTGCTGCTCAGGTACAGCCTCGGATGTCCGGAAGGCGCCGGGGACATAGAACGCGCCGTGGGGAAAGTGATCGGGGACGGATACAGGACGGCCGATATATGGACATCCACAGACCAACAACAGGTTTCTACAATGGAAATGGGTGACCTGGTGGTTGAAATGTTGAAGGAATGAGCATAGCGCCGGATTGAGCGTATTCCCTATAGGGAGATTATCATGTCATATTCACCCGGACTAAAGGACGTCATTGCCGCGGAGACGCGGCTCAGCAGTGTAGATGGCGAGGCCGGTGAACTGGTCATCGCGGGATACCCGCTCCAGGAATACGCGGAAAGAGCCTCTTTTGAAGAGACCGTCCACCTGCTCTGGCGTGGGAGGCTGCCCGACATGGAAGAGTTGCGCCGGTTCAAACGGGAACTGGCCGGCTGCCGAAGGATCCCCGGCGCCTCGCTCGACATCCTGCGAAACGCCGCCAGGGAGCGGCGCCCTGTTATCGATGCCGTCCGCGCGGCTGCTGCATCCCTTCCCACCCGGGACGACAACGCCGATGCCCGGGGCCTTGTGGCTGGCCTGCCGACCGTCGTGGCAGCCTACTGGCGCCTTCTCCAGGGCGAAGAACCGGTGGATCCCGACTCTGGCCTTGGTCACGTCGCCAACCTGCTGTACATGCTGACCGGTGAAGTCCCCGGCGACCGTGGCGGCGACGGCGGTGACAGCCTTGGTGGCGACGACGGCGACCGCGACGACAACCCTGGTGGCGGCGACGGCGATGACAACCGTGGCGACGGCGATCCTGGCGGCGACAGCGACGGCGATGACAGCAGCGGAGACCGCGTGCGCGCACTCACGACCTACCTCAACACGGTGATCGACCATGGCATGAATGCTTCCACGTTTACTGCCCGCGTCATCGTCTCCACGCGTTCCGACTTCGTCTCGGCTGTTACGGGCGCCATCGGCGCACTCAAGGGACCTCTGCACGGCGGGGCGCCGGGACCGGTCCTGTCCATGCTCGAAGCGATCGGCGACACCGATAACGCCGAATCCTACCTTCGTCAAAAGCTCGAATCGGGGGAACGGCTCATGGGTTTCGGACACGCGGTGTATCGCGTTCGCGACCCGCGGGCCGATGTACTTTCTCGGGCCGCGCGTTCATTCTTCGCCCGGGATCACGCCCTGTACACCCTCGCCCTGCACGTCGAGAAAACCGCCGTCGAACTCCTCGAAGAATACAAGCCCGGCAGGCGCCTGCAAACCAACGTCGAGTTCTATACCGCCCTGCTCCTCAACGGCCTCGGTCTCCATCCCGATCTCTTCACGCCCATGTTCGCCATAGGACGCGTAGCCGGCTGGGCAGCCCACTGCTTTGAACAGCGCGCCGTCGACCGGCTGTTCCGGCCGGAATCTGTATACACGGGTGACCATGTCAGACGGTGGATGCCTATCGGCGAGCGGTAGCGCGCGCACGCATTACTTCTCCTCGCGCACGCCTCGCCTCGCCCACGCGTCGTCCATGCGTTGCTGCCCACCCTTTGCATCGCCCCGTCCCGCCCAGCCGTGCCCACGCGTCGCATCGTCTTGCCCATCCGCACCCACCGGCATCACCGATCTGAATACCTGAGCAACCGCACCGTTACATCCCTGAACGGGTATCACAATAAAATCATAGTTAGCTCATGACTTGAGGTCGAATTTGTGCTTTATTTACTGGACAGATCCATTATGCTACCCCAGTCTTTAGAAAACCCGATGAATTGAGTAACCGTCCAGGTGATGGTCGAAAGTTAAGTAATCGACCTCCCGCTTTTGCAGGTTCCAAAGGAGGCAGATTCGATGGGATTCGATATCAAATGGGAGCGTATACAGGACATCCTGGTCGCGATTGTTCTGGGCCGCATCGACGGTAGTAATTCCGAAGAGTTTCATCGTGCCCTGGATGCGGGACTACAATCTGACGACCGCACCTTGCTCCTGGACTTCGGGCGTGTTGCCTACATTAGCAGCGCGGGCCTGCGGGTGTGTTTGGCAATGGCAAGGCAATTCAACGATCCGGACAAGCGATTCGGACTTTGTGCCGCGTCTGATCCGGTGCTGGAGGTGTTCACCATCAGTGGCTTCGATAAGATCATTTCGATTTACCAGACGCGCGATGCGGCGATCGACGAAATGAATTCCCAGTGAGCGGAACCGTTTTCCAACATCCACTTTCACGCGAGGAGCAGCGAAGATGAGCAACCCTAGCAACGAAGAAAAAATCGGGCAGGTCAGAAGCTCTGTCGATTTCAATGTCGTAGGGGACAACATACTCGACATTGCCGATTTCACCGTTGAAAAGTATGAATTCAGGACAGATACCACCCTATCGGCCGAACAGCGCAGCGAGGCCGTCGAGAAGATAAAGGACGCACTGTGGAAAAAGGTCGAGGAACTGCGATTGCGGCGGAAGCAGATCCTGGAAATGATGTTCAACCTGGCCGATGAGACGCTTAATGAATTGGTCGACAAAAAGTAATATCGGGATGTGCGTTCTACATACCGGTTCTGAATAGATACGCGTGCATTGTGTAGTTGTTGCACATGCATGGCATGAGCCTGCGTTTGGGGAAAACCCTGAGAGGCCTGTCCAGGCGGTTTCCTCACCCTGAGAAGCCTTTTCGAAATCCCGATTGCGTTCCGTGCACATGCTCATAGTGGTCGACTCTCGGCCACGTATGAGCGACGTGCAGGCGAGTACAGTTTAATTCCGGGATTTTTGGAAGGCTTTTACGTACTTGTCGTCGAGGAGATTTCCGCAGAATGAAAACTTCCAGATCCGCAGATCCAGTCGCCATCGTCGGATACGCCTATCGCATGCCGGGTGGAATCCGCACCGACGACGACTTCTGGAAGCTGCTCAGCGAACGCGAAATCGTCCGGGAGCCGATAACCGACCGCTTCGGCAGAGGCTACCGGCCGATCGGCGAATTCTCCGGCCCGGGACGTTTCGCCAGCGCGTATGAAGGGCTGATCCGGGAGGAGGAGGAAAAGCGCTTCGATCGCAGTCTTTTCGGGATGTCGCACCACGAAATGCTGTCGGCCGACCCCCATGTGCGGATGCTGCTGACCTGCACGTGGGAGACCTGCGAGCGGGTCGGCTGGGACCTGCAATCGTTGCGCAACAGCCGCACGGGCGTGTTCATCGGCGCGCAGGTTCCAGCGACGTCCAACTGGCGCAGGCCGATGGGGGCAACCGAGTTTTCTATAGCCAGTATCAGCGTGGCCATGCTGGCCAACCGGATCTCCTACCACTTCAACTTGATGGGGCCGTCGCTCGCCTGTTGCACGGCTTGTTCCGCCAGCCTGACGGCGTTGCACACCGCGATCAACGCACTGCACTCCGGCGACTGCGAACAGGCCTTTCTCGGATCGGCCATTTTCCTCGGTTCGGCCCGGCTCAGCACCGGATTCAATGCGTTGGGCGTCATCAGTCCGGACGGGAAGTGCCACTCCTTCGACGCGGAAGCCAATGGGTACATGCGCTCGGAAGGAGCCTTCGTCTTCGCGCTCAAACCCCTGGCCGCGGCCGAACGGGACGGGGATCCCATCCATGCCGTGGTGGAGGCTACAGCCGTCAATTCGGCCGGCGCCGCCGACGGCAGCGCAGGCCTGGCGCAGGGACGGTACATCACCGCGCCCACGCGTCACGCCCAGGTGGAATTGATGCGCGAAGCCAGCGCTCGCGCGGGCCGCAAGCCCCAGGAGTTCGACTATATCGAAGCCCATGCCACCGGCACGGTCGTGGGCGACCGCATCGAGGGCAACGCCATCTCCGAAGCGTTCGGTGGCGTCGAGCGGGACGAGCCGCTGCGGGTTTCGGGTGTGAAAAGCAACGTGGGGCATATGGAGGCCGCCGCGTTTTCCTGCTCACTGCTCAAGGTCGTATTGATGATGCAGCGGCGCACCTTCGCACCGGTGTCGAAAAACTACCTGGTGCCGAATCCGGAGATCGACTTCGAAAGTTGCCCGATGCAGGTGCAGACCGACTGCGAACCGTTTCCCGATCACCCGGTGGTGGTCGGTATCAACTCCTTCGGCTTTGGCGGGGCCAACGGGCACTGCGTGGTGCGCGAATACCGTCCCGAGCAACCCCGGGTCTGGTCGATGCCGCCGGCACCTACCGCAGGCTTCATGATTCCCCTATCGGCGCGCACGTCCGGCACGCTGGAAAAAAGCGCGCAACAGCTGGGAGAAGCTCTCGCTGAGCAGGAGCTTGACCTCTACGCGCTGGCCGGCAATCTCAGCCGTCGCCGCACCCACTTCGCCGCACGCACCTCCTTTGCCGTGCGCACCCAACAGGAACTGATTGAGGAGCTAAAGGAATTTGCCGAAGATCCAACCCCCACCGCCACCGTCGATGAGGGCGAGCGGCGGATCGCTATGGTATTTTCCGGCCAAGGCACGCAGTGGGCCGGTTGCGGTCGCGCCCTCTACGACGCCGACCCGGTTTTCCGCCGCGTTGTCGATACCATCGAGGAACACTGGCGGGAGCATTCCGACATTTCGTTGCGCGAGGCCTGTTTCTCAGCCCCCCAGGAGGCGCTCAACGAGGTTCAACTGGCCCAGCCCGCCATCTTCATGATCCAGTGCGCCCTCGTCGAATTGTTCAAGACCTGGGGCGTCTATCCGGACTGCGTCGTCGGCCATAGCTCCGGAGAGGTAGCCGCCGCCTACGCCTGCGGAGCGCTTTCCCTGGCGGAGGCGACGCACCTGGTTTATCATCGCGCCACATTGCAGCAGCGCAGGGCAGGCTCCGGCCGCATGCTGGCAATCGGCCTCGACCGGCAGGGCCTGGAGGAACTTCTCGACGGGTTGCAGGTCCCCTTTCGGCTCGAAAGCGATCGGAAATCGCAGGTTGAGATTGCCTGTGAGAATGCGCCGGCCAGCACCGTCATCTGCGGCAAGAAGAGCGCTTTACAGCCTGTCATAGAAGAGTTGGATCGACGCAATCTGCAGAATCTATTGATTCCAGGCAACATCGCCTTCCATTCCAGCGCCATGGATCCGATAAAAGACGACGCACTGGCGGCCCTGTCCTTCCTGGACGATTGCAACTTCGACGCCGACGTGCCACTCGTTTCCTCGGTGACCGGCGAGCAGACGGAGCGGCTGGACAGCGCCTACTGGTGGTCGAACATCCGGCAGCCCGTGCGGTTCGCCGCGGCGATGGAAACCATCATGCGGGATTACAGACCCGACATCGTGCTGGAGATCGCGCCGCACAGCGCCCTGCAACCCACCATAGCACAGTGCTCGGAAGGCAGTGCTCAGGAAGCGGCCGGAGCAGCCTGCATTCCGTCGCTCATGCGCGACTCCGATGTCTGCCTGGGTTTCCACGAGACGCTTGGTGCGCTATTCAGGAATGGGGTGGAGCTGGACTTCGCCGCACAGTACCCGCGCCCTGAACCGATCGCCCACCTGCTGCCCGGATATCCACGTGACGATCAGTTGGCAGCCGACGAGATGAGCGACGACGAGATGTTTCTCAACCTGGGCGAGTACGCCCACGGACCACTGATCGGCCACCAGGTACCGTGTGAACACATGCTGTTCGAAGCGCGGTTGTCGGAGCGGGACTTTCCCTGGCTGGCGGAGCATCGCGTGCACCATGCCTCGATCATGCCGGCGGCGGGGTACATCGAACTGCTCCTGCAGGCATTTGAAGGTGTTCCACTGCACGTGGAAACGCTGGAGTTTCTCCAGCCGTGTCCGATCCCCAGGACGCCGGTGCGCCTGCACACCGAGTTGTTTCCGGTTGCCAACGCGCCGGACGAATTCACCTTCACCATCTCCTCCCGGTCCTACGAGAACGAGGCACAGAGTGAATTGCACTCCCGCGGCAAGGTGCGCCTGGTGAACAGCGACCACCCGGTGAACGCTCCGTTGCGGCTGGGAGATGTAGACACCACCCCGTTCGTGCCCTACTACTACGTGGGCGAAAGCAATTTCTACGAGCGTGTGGATGCCAGTCTCGGCGAAACGTTTCAGTACGGACCCTATTTCCAGAATATCAAGCAGGTGCTGAGCGACAACAATACGGGCGACTATCTGTTTGACGTAGAGATGGACGAGCAGTTATGGACAACGGGCCGCGAGGAAGGCTACGTGGCCAATCCCGCATTGCTTGACGGCGGGCTGCAGATCTTTCTCTATCATCTGCTGCGCGCGACGGACATCTTCGCGCTCCCTCAGCGGGCTACGGGGGTGACCTTTCTGCGTCCGCCGACCGGACCGCGTCTTACCTGTCACGTGAAGAAAGACCCTGACTGGGCGGACGTGAACGAACTGGGGCAGTTCACGGAACGGCGCGGCGAGCGGTCCGGAGGAAGCATCCGGTTCTACGACGGCGATACGGGCGATCTGGTGCTGTGCATAGACGCATACGTCTCTTTCAATTCCAACCCCCGTTGGAACGACTTGCCTCGCAGCAAGCACATCGTCTCCTGGCAGCCCAAATTTGTCCCGGAAGCGCAGGCCTTGCTGCACCGGCTGCCCGCCGGTGAAATCGAGCCCTCGGCGGTGATCGCCGTCCTTGAGAAACCCGGTGACGTCGATCGACAGGCCTGCCATGTCGTAGAATACGCGGGCGGACAGCCCGCTGAGCAGACCTTGCTCAACCAATGCCTCGACTACCTCGGGAGCGCCGATGCGCAGACTGAGTTCTGGCTGGTCGGCGATACGGAGGAGCATACCCGCGCCCACTACGATGCCTTCCACAGCGCCGATGCCTCCCTGCGCTTTGCCTGCCTGGATCTCGCCACGGGGCAGACACCGGATATGGATACCGGCCTTCTGCGGCCACACGCCGCCGAACTGCTCTTACTCCATGAAGACGCCGCGAATTACGGTGCGGAGCAATGGAACCTGCTGAGTTATCTGGCGGTCCCCGGTGGCCTGGCACTGGTCACGCACGCCGAAAGCGAAGCCATTGAGCCAGCCGCTGGCTGGACTAAAGTGTGCGCCGGTCAGCGCACCACGTTGCTGCAGGCACCGCACGCCGCCGAGGATACCCCCGAATTGCAACAACTACCCGGTCCCCGATGGGTGATTGGCGAGCCCGACAGTCTGTCCGGCCAGTGGGTGGCCCTCCTCGATTCGCCCGAGGTGTCCACCATTCCCTACGCGGACCTGTCGGATGAACGCATCGACACCCTGCCCAACTGGCCGGCGGCGGCCGACCTGCAGGCCATCGACATCTTCTGCGGCTCCGATCCGCACGACCCGACCGGCGAACAGTTGGTGGCGTGCCTGGTCGCCTTCGTCAAAGCGCTGATCCCTTTTCGGGTGGAGCAGGCGCGTTGCCCCTGCCGCTTGACCGTAGTGACGCGACGTGCGGCCTTTGAGGTGGAGGATCCGCGCGCGAGTGCCGTGTGGGGAGCGGTCCGCAGCATCAGCCAGGAGATCGCCGCGGACGTCGGCACGGAGGCGCAGGTTGATTTTCGGCTCGTGGACCTGGACGCCCCGGAGGATCTGCAGACGTTGGCCTGGCTCGGGTCCTGCGACCTCCGCGAACGCGAATTGGCGGTGCGTCACAAACAGGTATGGACGCCAAGGCTCATCAGCATCCGGGAACGGTCTCCGCTCGTACCGGCGGACGAGAAACCCCCGTACCGGCTGGCCCTGGACAATCCGGGACAGATCGGCGGCCTGCAGATGAAGACCTGCCAGCCCGCATCCCTGGGACCGCACGACGTGGAGATCGACGTAGCGGCTGCGGCGCTGAACTTCCGCGACGTCATGGTGACGCTGGGGCTGCTGCCTGCCCTGTCCTACGAGCGCTCGGCGCTGGGCCGCACGGTGGGGATGGAGGCCAGTGGTATCGTGCGCCGCATCGGCGATGCCGTGCGCGCGTGCCGCGTTCGGTGATGCCGTGGCCTTTACCCAGGGCGGGTGCGTCACCAATCGCGCCGTGGTCAACGAACACCTGGTGTTCGCCAAGCCCCCGTCCCTGAGCATGGAGGAAGCTGCCTCAGTACTGTCGGTATACGTCACCGCGTACTATTCACTGATTCACCTGGCCCGCCTGCGCAAGGGGCAGCGCGTGCTCATCCACTCGGCCATGGGCGGCGTCGGACAGGCGGCCATCGCCCTGGCCAGGCACGCGGGAGCGGAGATCTACGCCACGGCCGGCAGCGAGAGCAAGCGAGCGCAACTGCAAGCGCTGGGCGTATGCGCAACGTTCGATTCGCACAGCTACGACTGGTACGACGAGCTGATGGCTGCGACCGGCGGCGATGGAATCGACGTGGTACTGAACTCCCTTGCCGGCCGCCATATCACCCTGTGTCTGGAAGCGTTGCGTCCGGGCGGCTGGCACTGCGAGATCGGCAAGGTCGATATCTACTCCGACAATGCGCTCAGCCTGAGCGTCTTCCGCAAGAATCTGCGCTTTGCGGCGATCGACGTCGACCGGATGATGAGCGACGACCCGGTGCTGGCGCACGAGCTTTCGCAGGCGTGCATGAACCTGCTGGAGCAAGGGACCGTGCCGC
>JAJEHX010000036.1 GCA_022823465.1 Candidatus Latescibacterota bacterium | reverse complement strand
GCTGAGGATATCGTTCATGACCCTCAGGGCGAAGTAATCGGGATTGCTCATAAGGCCGCCGATGTGGCCGAGGACGACCGTACTCTGGTTGATATCGTCTTTTTCGATGTAGTTGACCGAACTGTCGAAGGTATAGTCGACACCGGGCAGTTCAGGACGCTCGAACCCGGCTTTCATCCATCCTCCGAAGACTTCGGAGATCTTCTTTACCATCTCGTCCGTGTCGAAATCTCCCCACACGCCGAGCATGGTATTGTCCGGATGGTACCAGGCCTGGTGAAAGGCCACCAGGTCGTCCCGGGTAATGGCGTCGATGGTGGCATATTCGGAGTGCCGGGCGTATACGCTCTCCGCCCCGTAGATCAGTTTGGTGAATTCCCGGAAGCCCATGTTGGTCGGGTCGTCGTTACGACGGGCGATGACAGACCTGGCGGAAACCTTCGCGAGTTCGATCTTGTCGTCCGGGAAGGCGGGATTCATGAGAATGTCCGCAAGGATGGGCAATACGGTATCCACGTTGTCCTTCAGGACCGACATGAAGGCGGAACCGGAAACCGATCCGATGTTCGTCTCCACGGATGCCCCGATGCCTTCCAGCGTTTCGTCGATCTCGTCGCCCGACATACTCGTGGATCCTCCCGTACGCATTACCGAACCCGTAATCCCGGCGAGGCCGATCTTATCCGCCGGTTCGTTTACGGCGCCCACGCCGATGCGCGCGCTCAGGTTGATCATGGGCAGCCGACGGTCTTCCACCAGGTACAGGATGATCCCGTTATCCAGGACGACCCGTGTGGGCGTAGGGGTTTCGATATCATTGAGCGGAGGGTATTCCAGTTCTCTGTAGTCCTGCTGGGCACTTACTGTCATGGCCGGTGTGAACAGGCCGGCCATCAACAGGCCGGCGAGGACGATCTTCAAAGGGGTACTGCGCATGAGTTCAACTCCTGTGTTCAGTGCCAGGGATAATCGAGTCGACCGTGATTCAGTCATTCGCGTTGCCGGCCACATGCTATTCCGAAGATTCATCTTCCATCGTCACGATTGAAGCCACCGTCCGGTTCCTGGGCTCCAGGTACTCATTGGCCACGCGCTTGATATCTTCGGCGGTCACTTCATTGATCCGGTCAATGCTGTGGAACAGGTTTCGCCAGTCTCCCGTCAGTACGTGAAAGTAAGCCATCTGCAGCGCCAGCCCCATGTTGGAGTCTAGCTGGCGGATCAGGTTCACGCGGGCCCGGACTTTCGCCCTGGAGAGTTCCTCTTCGGTCACCTCTTCGTTTCTTATCCGCTCGATCTCCTCTTCGATAGCCGCTTCACAGTCCGCCGCCGTATGGTCTTTGCTGGGAAAGGCGAAAAACACCATCATGTTCGGGTATTTGCTGCCGGGGAAATCCGTAAAGGACGAAGCGTTGACCGCGATCTTCTGATCCTTTACCAGGGAGGTGTACAACCGGCTTGTCCGGCCGCTTCCCAGGATATCGGACATCACGTTGAACACCAGGTCGTCTTCGTGTTTTACGTCAACCTTGTGATAGCCCATCAGCAGCACGGGCTGCGACTTGTCTTCCATGACGATGCGCCGTTCGGCCACTTGCGGTGGTTCGATCGTTTCTACCGGTTCCGTGGCGGGCCTGGCGGGAAGGCGATCGAAATACGTGCGCGCCAGCTCCTTGACGTGCGCCGGGTCCGCGTCCCCCGAGACGAGTATCGTCAGGTTGGCCGGTCCATAGTACCGGTTGAAGAAGTCCATCGCTTCCTTGCGGGTCATGGAATCCAGATCGGACATGTGGCCGACCGTGGGTTCGCCGTAGGGATGAGCTTTGAACGCCGTCGCCAGCATCTCTTCCAGTAAGCGCCCGACCGGACTGCTTTCCGTGCGCATCCTCCGCTCCTCCTTGACCACGTCCCGCTCGATAAAGAACTCGCGGAGGACCGGGTCCAGGAAACGATTGGACTCCAGAGAGAAAAACAGCTCGATCTTGTTCGACGGCAGGCTATAGAAATACCGGGTGGCGTCCACGCTTGTCGTCGCGTTCAACCCCGCACCGCCCGCCCGGTCGATGGCTTCGTCCATGGCATTGGACTGGGCGAACTCCCTGGCCGCCTTCTGGGCGTCTTCGAAGGCCTGTTGGAGGCTGGCCAAGCGTTCGGGATCGGCCTGGTGGCCCTTGTGCCGCTCGCGGCGCAGGTCCGCGAAGATCTCGTCCACCTTCTCCATGGCCGCGTATTCGGCTTCCAGGTCCTTCGCGCCGATGGTGGTCGTACCCTTGAAGGCCATGTGCTCGAAGACGTGGGCCAGGCCGGTAATCCCCTTGACCTCGTCCACGGAGCCGACGTCCGCGTAGGTCAGGAACGATACCACGGGGGCGTCATGGTTCTCCACCACGATGAAGGTCAGTCCATTCTCGAGCGTGAATTCGGTCACGTTCTTCTCGAAGGCGGCCAGGTCCTGGGACTGCGCAGGGCCGGACAGCGCGAGGATCGCGATCACCAGTGGGATGTACCGCGCAAATCGGATTTTCATGTAAACAACCTCCAGGGGAAACTGTTTTGGGTTCGGATGAATTCGATCAATTCAGATTTCATACGCTCAATATAGTAAAGGTCCCTGCGCTCAGGAACCGGTGGAAATCACTTCCGCTTTTTCAAGTTCGGCAAGGTAGGCCCCCACGGCGTCTTTCAACCCCATGTCCAGGGCGTCGGCGACCAGCGCGTGGCCGATGGAGACCTCGAGTACGTTTGGCACGGTGCCGCAGAACAACGCCAGGTTGTCCAGGTTGAGATCGTGGCCGGCGTTGACGCCCAGGCCGATCTCGTGGGCATGCCCGGCCGCCTCGGCAAAGGCCGACAGGACGGGCCGCATCTGTTCCGCTCCCTCCGCGAAAGACACGGCATAGGGCTCGGTATATAGTTCGATCCTGTCGGCGCCGATCCCGGGCACACGTTCGATCTGTTCCAGGTCCGCGTCCATGAAGAGGCTGACGCGGCAACCGAGGTCCTTCAGCTCCGCGATGAACGGTTTGAGGCGCTCGGCGTTGGCCTTTACGTCCCAGCCATGGTCCGAGGTGAAGGCGTCCGGATCGTCCGGAACCAGGGTCGCCTGGGTGGGCCGGACCTTTCGAACGATATCCATGACCTGGTGGAAGGGATTGCCCTCGATATTGTATTCGATGTCCGGGTAGTCCTTCAGGAGCTCGGCCAGGTCGTCCACGTCGCCCGGCGTGATGTGCCGCTGGTCGGGTCGCGGGTGCACCGTGATGCCGTAGGCCCCGGCCTCGATGGCGGTGCGTCCCGCGCCTGTCACGCTCGGTACGCCGTGCACGCGCGTGTTCCGCAATAGGGCCACCTTGTTTAAGTTGACGCTGAGTTTGGTCATGGGTTCCGTCTCCGGTACAATGCTGCCGGTCGCCGCCAAATCGTCGCGACGCGTTGCTGAGTCCAATACTTCGCATCCAACCTGAATAGACTCTGTATTACCTTTAAACGCCCGTTTCCTTCAATCCATCATCGCCCCGGCATCCAGGGCGGCAGGGCCCCGTGGGCCGGCAGTCGAATAAACCGCGCGTTGTTGATGGCCGGATGGCGCAGGATCTCGTCGATGGACTCCTGGGGCGGGACGTCGTCCAGGTTCAGCACGCCCACCGCCTTTCCTCCGGGTTCATTCCCCAGCCGACCCACGGCCATCTGGGCGATGTTGACTTCGTACCTCCCGAACGTGTCGCCGATGGCGCCGATGATGCCGGGGACGTCGCTGTGATTGAAGATCAGGAGATTGCCGTCCAGGTAAGCCTCCATGCGATGTTCGCCCAGGCGGATCAACCGCGGCATGTTGTTGCCGAACACCGTTCCGTCGGCCCGGTAGGTCTCGTCACCACAATCGATTTCCGCGCTGATGGCCGAGGTGAAGAATCCGGCCGCGCTTCGGGTTTCTTCGTTCAGGTGGATACCTCGCTCCCGGAGCAGCATCTCGCCGTTGATGATGTTGACTTCTTCGTCGAGGGCGTGTTCGAGCAGTCCCGCGCAGAAGGCGGAGGTGAGCAGGCGCGTGTTTTCGTCGACGACCTTGCCCCGGTAGGTGAGGCGGCACGCCCGCGGACCGCCGCTGTGCCACTGGGAAAGCAGGACCCCCAGCCGGTAGGCCACGTCGAGATAGCCGCCCAGCGCCTGGAACGTGTTCGAATCGATGGCGACGGCGTTCACGGCGTGGCGGACTTCGCCCGTGACCAGGAAGTTGGCCAGCAGGTCCACGGCTTCCACCGCGACGTCGGCCTGCGCCTCTTCCGTGCTCGCCCCGAGATGGGGGGTACACAGTACGCCGGGCATATTGAACAGCGGACTGTCGACGCAGGGTTCTTCCTCATAGACGTCCAGTGCCACACCGGCCAGTTTGCCGCTTTCGAGACCCTTTATCAACGCGTCCTCGTCGTAAATTCCCCCGCGGGCGCAATTGACCAGCCGCGCCCCCGGTTTCAACAGGTCGATTTCCCCGTGGCTGATAAGGTGGCGCGTCTCCGGCGTGAGGGGCGTGTGCACCGTCAGGTAATCCACCTCGGGCAACAGATCGCGCACGTCGCCCATGTATTCCACGCCCAGTTTGGCGGCCTGTTCGGGCGACAGAAAGGGATCGAAACCGATGACGCGCATGGCAAAGGCCTTCGCCCGCGCGGCGACTTCCCGTCCGATGCGGCCCATGCCGACGATGCCCAGGGTCTTGCCCGCCAGTTGGACGCCCGTGAATGAGCCGCGGTCCCACCGTCCTTCCATGAGACTCCTGGACGCCGGCGCAATGTTGCGCGAAAGGGCCGCCATGAGGGTAAAAGCGTGTTCCGCCGTGCTGAGCGTATTGCCGGTGGGCGTATTCATGACCACGATGCCCTGGCGGGTCGCGGCCTCCCGGTCGATGTTGTCCGTCCCCACGCCCGCGCGGACGATGCCGCGAAGGCGCCGGCTGCCAGCCAGGACCTCTGCGGTGATCTTCGCTTCGCTTCGGCAGATGGCCCCGTCGTATTCCAGGAGGGCCTCGCGCAGCGCTTCACCGCCGAGACCGGTGCGCACGTCGTAGGTTACGCCTTCCGCCCGGTCGAGCCGATCGAGCCCTTCACGGGCCAGTTTATCGAGGACGATGATGCGATGCATGACTATTCTGTGACTCTCCGGACCCGCGGAATGGATACCGGTGCATGAAACCGGCGCATGAAATCAATGGAATATCGCGCCCGGAACCTTTCACTAAACAGGTCGCGAACCGGTCAAATCGCCCGACGGTTCGAGGCCCTTCCCAACTTCATGCACCACGCGTTCAAAGGCGATCGAAAAAAACGTAAAATACCTTGCGCCTACGCTTCTTATCAACCTATTTTTCCATTGTAAGCTTGGTACGAACTTTCCTGCCATCCAGACCCATCAGCATTTCAAGAGGCGGTACCGCGCCCGTCCACACCAGGTGAACCGCGGAACCTGCCTGAAGGGCGAACCCCGTGTCCTCTTTCGTACACCTGCACAATCACACCCATTACAGCCTGCTCGACGGCGCCAGCCGCATCGAGGATCTCGCCCGAACCGCCAAAGCCTACGATATGCCCGCCATTGCCATGACCGATCATGGCAACATGTTCGGCGCCGTGGAGTTTTACAAGACGGTCAGGGACGCGGGACTCCAGCCGATCATCGGCTGCGAGTTGTACGTCGCGCCGGGAAGCCGGAAGGAAAAGCGTCCGATCCGGGGCGGCGAACGGGCCGACCAGACGACCCATTTCGTCGTACTCGCCCAGAACGCCGCGGGTTACCGGAACCTGATGAAGCTCACCTCTGCCGGATACCTCGAGGGATTCTACTACAAGCCGCGCGTGGACATGGAGTTGCTGGAGAAGCACAGCGAAGGGCTGATCGCCCTGTCCGCCTGCGCCAAGGGCCCGCTCGCCAACCTGGTGGTGGACGGCCAGATCGACCAGGCGAGGACGAAGTGCGGGCAACTCAAGGAAATCTTCGGATCCAATTTCTACCTGGAGATCCAGGATCACGGGCTGGAATTCGACAAGCCCATCAACAACGCGATGATCGACTTCTCCCGGGAATTCGACCTCCCGATCGTCGCGACCAACGACGCCCATTACCTCAATCGGGACGACGCGCCCGCCCAGGATGTGCTGGTCTGCATCCAGACCGGCAAGGAACTGAACGACCCCAAGCGGCTCAGATTCGCCACCGACTCCCTCTATTTCAAAACCGCCGATGAGATGGGCCAGCTGTTCGGCCATGTTTCAGGCGCCCTGGCGAACACGGTATCCATCGCCGAGTCGATCAATTTCGAACTGGAAATGGGCCAGTTCAAGTTCCCCCACTTTCCATTGCCGGAAGGATATGACAGCGCGGACGCCTACCTGCGCAAGCTGTCCTTCGATGGGATGGCGGCGCGTTACGACACTGTCACGCCCGAACTGAAGGCGCGGCTCGAATACGAACTGGGCGTCATCAGCCAGATGGGCTACCCGAGTTACTTCCTGATCGTGGAGGATATCGCCCGGTTCGCCGCGGAACAGGGCATCCCTCTGATGACACGGGGCTCCGGCCTGGGGTGCATGGTCGCCTACGTGCTGGGCATCACGAATATCGACCCCATCAGTTACGGACTGCTCTTCGAACGCTTCCTGAATCCCGAGCGCGTCAGCATGCCCGATATCGACATCGATCTCGCGGACCGGGAACGGGACAAGGTCATCAACTACGTGGTGGAGAAGTACGGCAAGAACAGCGTGGCCCAGATCATCACCTTCGGGACCATGGGGGCCAAGGCGGCGATCCGCGACGTGGGGCGCGTCCTCGGCATGTCCTACGGCGACGTGGACCGCGTGGCCAAGCTGGTTCCCACCGAACTGAAGATCACCCTCGACCGGGCCATCGACCAGGTCCCGGAACTGAAGCAGATGGCCGATGGCGGCGGCACGGAAAGCCAGTTGATCCAGTACGCGAAGACCCTCGAAGGTCTCGCGCGCCACGCTTCCGTCCACGCGGCGGGCGTAGTGATCACGCCGGGCGAACTGACCGACTACGTGCCGCTGTACAAGCCGAGCAACAAGGATACGATCGTCACCCAGTATCCCGGCGAACTCATGGAGGACATCGGCCTGCCGAAGATGGACTTCCTGGGGCTGCAGAACCTGTCGGTGATCCAGGACGCCATAGCGATGATCAAGGAGACGACAGGCGATGTAATCGAACTGAATGACATTCCCTTAGATGATCCGAAGACCCTGAACCTGTTCCGCCGGGGCGAGACCACGGGGATCTTCCAGTTCCACAGCGGCTGGCTGCACGAATTCCTGAGGCGCCTGCGGCCGGACGGCGTCGACGACCTGATCGCCATGAACGCGCTCTGCCGGCCGGGCCCCCTGAACGGCGGCGTGGTGGACGACTACATCGACCGCAAGCACGGGCGCAAGGACGTCACCTATCACCACGCCGGGATGGAGACGGCCCTGAAGGAGACCTACGGCCTCATCGTCTACCAGGAGCAGGCGATGCAGATCGCCCGGGACATGGCGGGTTATACCCTGGGCCGGGCGGATTTCCTCCGGAAGGCCATGGCCAAGAAGCAGCCCGAAGTCATGGCCGAAGAACGGCGGAATTTCGTCGACGGCGCCGTCGGGAACGGCATCGAGAAGAGTATCGCGGAGGAAGTATTCGGCCTGATCGAATATTTCGGCGGTTACGCGTTCAACAAGAGCCACTCGGCCGGATACGCCGTCCTCGCCTTTCAGGAAGCCTACCTGAAGGTGCACTACCCGGTGCCGTTCATGGCCGCGCTGCTGTCAAATACGATGTCTAATACCGAGGAAATCGTCGTGCTGATCAACGAATGCCGGAAGATGGGCATCGAGGTGCGGCCGCCGGACGTCAACAGAAGCGACAAAACCTTCGGCGTGGAAGGCGATGCCATCCGGTTCGGGCTCTGTGCGATAAAGAACGTGGGGCAGTCCGCGGTGGAATCCATCGTCGAGGCGAGGGAGGAACATGGGTCCTTCGAAGACGTATTCGGGCTTTGCGAGCACATCGATCTGCGGCTCGTCAACAAGCGGGTGCTCGAAAGCCTGATACAGGCCGGCGCCTGCGACAGCCTCGAGGGGCACCGGGCGCAGTTCATGGACGTGCTCGACACGGTCATCGAAGGGGCGCAGACCCGCCAGAACGACCGGGAAAAGGGCCAGACCTCCCTTTTTGATCTCGAGGCGACGGGACCGGGCGCCGGACTGGAGATACACAGGCCCGTGCTGCCTATTGTCGCCCGGTGGCCGGCGAGCCAGGAACTGGGCTTCGAGAAGGAACTGCTCGGGTTCTACGTGACGGGGCATCCACTGAAGGAATACGAGGAAGACATCCGGGCGTTCACGTCGGCGGAGATGCGGCGTCTCGACCACGCCAACAGCCGGCAGGACAGCGTCGTGGTCGGCGGTATCGTGACCGAGATCAAGCCCATCGTGGACCGGAACGGCAAGACCATGGCCTTCGTCACGATCGAAGACTTCTCCGGGTCGGGCGAGGTGCTCGTCTTTTCGGAACCGTACGCCCTGTATCGGGATCTCGTGACCATTGACGCGCTGATCCTCGTGCACGGACACATATCGAAAAAGGAAGAGGACAACAAGGTCATCGCTTCCGAGATTATATCGCTGACGGATGCCCGGGACAAGCTGGCCCGATCCGTCGTGGTGACCATGGAACTTGAACAAGTCGAGGATGAAAACCTCGCATCGCTCAAGAACGTGCTGGGCAACTACCCGGGGAACTGCGACGTGGTGCTCGAGGTGTCTACAACCGAGCATGGCGAGGTCGGCGTCAAGGCGGGGAGTGATTTCCGCGTCAGGCCCTCGGATGAAATGCTGAAGACGATGCGCGAATCAATCGATGCGAAGCGCGTTCGACTGGCCGGCGCTCCCGTGCACAGCGGTGAAAGCGGATGGAAACCGGTGGAGATGAACGGCCGGAGACGGACCGGCGGACGCTGGAACGGAAGCGGGAACGGGAAGTAGGTCTTGGTGAATCGTTGCCAAGTCGACTCATGTAGCAGAGATCATGCGAGTCGGCTCTTAAGGACCATACGAGTCGGCCAGGTACGTGACGACGTGACACTGGTATGCGACGACATGAGAAACGTTATGAAGCCTTAGCCATGGCGGGAGGTTGTATGTCATACAGAATGATCACATCGTGCATAGCCATGCTGGTTTTTGCGGCCGTCTTTCTGGCCGCTGGTTGTGGTGGCGGCGACTCCTCTCCGACCAGTCCGCCCACTACCCAGCCACCCACACCGCCGCCGCCCCCCCCGCCGCCGACAATCTCTCAAATCGAGGTCAGTCCGGCCACGGTTTCTCTGGAGGTGGGTAAAACGCAAAGGTTTGTCGCGACAGCCAAGGCTTCTGACGGGTCCGTCATAAGCGGCGTCGATTTCACCTGGTCCAGCAACAATACCGCTGTCGCAACCATCAATTCCGGCGGTGTGGCAACCGCGGTAAGCCCCGGCACGGCCACGATCAGAGCGACTGGAAACGGCATAACAAGCGCGCCGGCGACGATCACAGTCATTGTGCCGCCCGTGTCCGGTGTCACGGTCTCTCCTTCCTCGGCCCAGGAGTTGATGGTAGGGGAAATGGTGACCTTCACGGCAACGGCCCGGACGGCAGGAGGCGCCGTCCGCGATGATGTCTCAATCTCATGGTCTAGCAGCGACACCGGCGTAGTGACCATTACTTCCGCCGGCGTGGCTACGGCCGTCAGCGCCGGTACGGCCTCCATCCGCGCCGCGGCGGGTGGCGTTACGAGTTCGCCCGTAACGATAAACGTGAGCGAGCCACCGCCCCCTGAACCCGTGATAGCAACCGTGACAGTGAGTCCGGCGGAAGCGACGATCGAAGAGGGCCAGACTCAGCAATTCGAGGCCATGGCCACGACGTCCGATGGTAGCGCGATCACGGATGTGGAGTTCGCGTGGTCAAGTTCGGATGACATAGTGGCAACGGTCGATTCGAACGGTCTGGCGACCGGCGTCGGAGCCGGCGAAGTGATGATTACGGCAACGGCCGACAGCATTTCCGGCACGGCGATGCTGATGGTGACCGAGCCACCTCCGATGGTAGCAACGGTAACGGTCAGTCCGGCGGAAGCGACGATCGAGGTGGGTCAGACGCAGCAGTTTGAAGCCATGGCTGCCACGGCAGATGGAATGGCGGTTCCGGACGTGGCGTTCACGTGGGCGAGTTCGGACGAGATGGTGGCTACAGTTGATTCGAACGGGCTGGCGACAGCGGTCAGTGCCGGCCAGGCGATGATAACGGCCACCGCCGACAGCATTTCCGGCATGGCCATGCTGACCGTGACAGAACCTCCCGCACCGATGGTATCGACCGTGACGCTGATTCCGACGGAAGCGACGATCGAGACGGGTCAGGAACATTCGTTCGAAGCGATAGCTTTGGCGGCGGATGGAACCGAGATCACAGACGTGGCGTTTACGTGGGCGAGTTCGGACGAGATGGTGGCTACAGTCGACGAGAACGGCCTGGCGACAGGAGTCGGTGCAGGCGAAGTGATGATCACAGCGACGGCAGACGGCGTATCCGGCATGGCAACACTGACCGTGAATGAACCACCTCCGCCACCTCCGCCGCCACCTGTGGTGTCGATGGTGAATGTCAGTCCCTCTGAAACGTCGATCGAGGAAGGGCAGACGCAACAGTTCGAGGCAATGGCCACGACAGCAGATGGGATGGCGGTCCCAGATGTGGCGTTTACTTGGGCGAGTTCGGACGAAATGGTGGCGACCGTCGACGAGAACGGCCTGGCGACAGCGGTCAGGGCCGGTCAGGCGATGATCACAGCCACCGGCGACAGCGTTTCCGGCACCGCGACGCTGACGGTGACCGAGCCACCGCCGGTGGTAGCAACCGTGGCGGTGAGTCCTGCGGAAACGACAATCGAGGAGGGGGAGACACAGCAGTTTGAAGCCATGGCCGCGACGGCAGATGGTGAGTCGGTACTGGATGTGGAGTTTACCTGGTCCAGTTCGGATGACATGGTGGCCATAGTTGACGAGAACGGCTTGGCGACGGGGGTAGGAGCGGGCGAAGTGATGATCACCGCGACGGCGGACAGCATATCCGGTACCGCGATGCTGACCGTAACCGAGCCTCCGCCCGTGGTGAATCGGGTTACCGTGTCACCTACGTCAACTTCAATCGAGGAAGGCGAAACGCAGCGGTTTACAGCGAGAGCCCTTGAATCGGACGGCACGGTAATAATGGGCAAGACCTTTGCCTGGTCGAGCAGCAACACCTCCGTCGCGACGGTTAGTCCATCGTCCGGGACGGCGACGACCGCTACCGGGGTTAATGCAGGTTCCACGACGATCAGGGCGACCGTGGATGGCAAGTCCGGAACGGCGTCGTTGACGGTGACTGCACCGCCGTCACCGCCGCCAATGCTGAGAAGTCGTACTGGTACGATTAGTGGTCGAAACAATTATAACTCTGGTGGATCAGTAACGTTAAGTGAGACCTCCGACGGGAAGCTCAAACTCAGTATTACGGGGTTATCAACGCCGGGAGCGGCCCCGGATGTGTTTGTAGCACTCTACACCAGTTCGAATATCGACTGGGGAAATTCTGATTCCTTACCTTCCGGTGCCAGGAGTTTCGGTGAGGTATCACGGCAGTCCGGAAACAAATCCTGGACCTTCACACCGGCTTCCGGTCAGGATATTGATTCGTGGAGCCATCTCATACTTCACTGCAGGTTGATTAACAGAGAAGTCGGCAGTGCCTCACTGAGCAACTAGTCGACAAAGGAGTAATAGTGTGAACCGATTGGCATTAGTCACATTGATGACGGCCGTTGTGGTTTGCCATTCCGTCGCGGCCCACGCTGGCGGATGGACCCAACCCAAGGGCAAGGGATACTTCAAACTCAGCCAGCAGATCATAAGTGCAGAATCGCTTTTTTTCGCAAATGGTGACAAAGGTGAGATTCCGACCGTTAGCGGCTATACGACAAGTCTTTACGGTGAATTCGGCTTGATCGACCGGGTGACCCTAGTGGGGTACATGCCGTTTTATACGAACTTCAGCGTGGATGCCGAAGGGTTTGAACCAACGACCGGTGTTGGCGACTGGGACGTTGGTGTCAGGATCGGGCTACTTACTGGCGGACCAACGGTGGTCAGCCTTCAAGCCCTGGCGGGATTGCCTTTTGGAGATTCAGGGGGCGATGTCGTCTTCTGGTCCGGTGACGGCGAGTTCAATCAACATGTCTCCCTTCAAGTAGGCCACTCGCTCTATCCCGTACCTGCCTACTTGAAAGGTGAGATCGGATACAACAACCGAAAGAGTAGTGACATTCGCGACAATAACTACGCCGACGAGTTGCGGTATAGTCTGCAGGCCGGATATACGATTGCCGAACGTGTCGGCATCGCATTGAGCCTTCGTGGTATAAAGGCCCTCGACCGAGCGGACGACGAGTTTCATCCGAGAAACGATGTCGAGTACCTGTCCTATGGCCCGCAGGTCGATTTCTACGTTACGCCCAACGCAGGGATTACCGCCAGTATGACAAGGTTCACCCAGGCCCATAACATGCTGGACGCTCCAACCTGGGAATTCGGGGTGTTTCTGAAACTGTAGGCAGTTGGAGAGAACGGACCAATCGGATCAATCATGAAAACTGATCCGCTGACCCAAAAGTTCTTATTCAGCTCGAATATCCCTGACGATGTGGTTGTTCTGCATCCTTCAAGGGGGTAGTTCATGTCGCGAATCCTTTTTACTACTGCCATGCTTGCGGGATACATCCTTCAGACCTGCCCGGCCTCCGCCGGAGGATGGACCCAACCCCCGGGCAAGGGCTACTTCAAGCTGAACGAGCAGATAATACGGAGTGACTCGTATTTTAAGCCATCCGGAAAAAAGGAGCCTATAACGGCCCAGAGCCGTTATACAACCAGTCTGTATGGCGAATTCGGCCTTGTAGACCGGTTGACGCTTGTAGGATACATACCTTTCTACCAGCGCATCAGTGAGGACAGGGCCGGGGCCGATACCAAGGCAGGTACCGGAGACTGGGAGCTAGGAGCCAGAATTGGATTGCTCACCAACCGGCCCACGGTCGTAAGCCTGCAGGTCATGGCCGGATTGCCGCTGGGAGATTCCTTTTCCGAACAGGAAGTCGGCCTGTTCACCGGCGACGGTGAATTCAACCAGTTGTTCTCGCTCCAGGTCGGCCATTCCCTCTGGCCGACACCGGGTTATCTCAAAGGCGAAATAGGTTTCAACAACCGGGAGAGCGATTTTTCCGACGAGTTGAGATATGCGCTGGAAGCGGGTTTCATGATCGACGAGCGAGTCGGGGTATCCGTGTGGCTTCGCGGAGTGAAAGCCCTCGGAACGAGAGATGAATGGACCGTGAACGACCAGCAGTACGTGTCCTTCGGTCCCGAAATCAACTTCTATATCACGTCCGACGCGGGGATCACCGCGGGTGTAACGAAGTACACGGGCGCGCGCAATCTGCTGGACGCCCCGGCCTGGGACATCGGACTGTTTCTCAAGTTATAGTTTAACTTCGGGAAGCTAAGTCGTTGTTAAACGTGGAATCTGGAAGCTCGTCATGCCGCGAAGAATAAGACTGACCTTCATCGACGAAGGCGTCTCAGTCGAAGCCGAGTTGCTTGAAGACGAGGCCCCGAAAACCTGTCAGGCCATATGGGACGCCCTGCCCCTTGAGGAAGAGGGCATCCACGCCGTGTACTCGGGCAGCGAGATCGCCTACTTCCTGTCCGAGGATATCGTCATACCTCCCGAGAACCTGACGAGCCGCACGCTCCCAGGGGATATCTGCTATTACCGCCTGGAACCCGGTCTCATGCACGGGTGGCTGGACGGGATCACCGAGCTCTGCTGGTTCTACGGCCGGGACGGGCAGCCCAACATGCCGGACGGTCCCGTCGCGGTGAATCTCTTCGCCCGGATGATCGGCGACACGGCCGAATTCTTCGAGGTGTGCTACCGCGTCCGCCGGGAAGGGGTCAAACGCGTCCGGATCGAGCGGGTGGCCTGAATTCGAATCGCAGGAAACCCCTCTTAAATCCGTCTAATATAGTACACAGTTACACTCAACGAGTTGACGGTAAGCCGGAAAGCCCCTCCGGCCGGTCGGTTCGTTGTGTGCCGGGCGTAGTCCTTCCGCCACCGTCGTGGGATCTTACGCGGTTATGCAAACACATTACAAGTGCCTTACGGCTCTGCTTTGTCTTTCCGGACTGTTCCTGGCACGGACCGCCTTTGCCGACCAGGTAGACGGCGCCAAACTTGACGGCGCCAAACTCTATGAACAGGCCTGCGCGGCCTGTCACGGTTCGGACGGGCGAGGTCGTCCGGTCGAGGATCGTGGTTTCGAACTGGAGCTTCCCGACTTTACCGACTGTGAATTCGCCTCCCGCGAACCCGACCCGGACTGGCATGCCGTGATTCACGAAGGCGGTCCGGTACGGGCCTTCGACCGGATGATGCCGGCCTTTGGGGATGCCCTCACGGACGAAGAGATCTACGCCATTCTCGGCCATGTACGCACCTTCTGCACGAACAAGAACTGGCCCCGCGGTGAATTCAACGTTCCAAAACCCCTGTTTACCGAGAAGGCGTTTCCCGAGGACGAGACCGTATTCAACTTGAGGGTGGACACGGACGACAGCAAGGCCGTGATCATCGAACCGGTGTACGAAAAGCGTTTCGGGCCCCGCGGCATGATCGAATTGAAAGCGCCCTTCGGCCGGCGTCAAACCCCGGGAGACGGCGGGGCAAAGATCGGCTTCGGAGACCTGACGGCCGGCTACCGGTATGCGCTCTACCATAATCTGGATCGAGGGAACGCCTTCAGCATTGGCGGCGAGGTCGTCCTGCCCACCGGGGACGAGGACGACGGTTTCGGCTCCGGTTCGACGAAGCTGGAGCCCCACGTTTCCTTCGTTCAATTGTTGCCGGGCGACGCCTTTATCCAGTCCCAGGTGCAGGTGGACTTCGCCGTAACGGGGTCCGTTCAGGACAAGGGTATTGTCCGGACCGCGATCGGCAGGACTTTGACGGAAGGGGAGTTCGGCCGGGCCTGGAGCCCCATGGTCGAGGTGCTGGCTTCCCGCTTACTGGTGTCCGGGGCCGACGTCACACTTGACCTGGTACCTCAAATTCAGGTGTCGCTCAACACGCGTCAGCATGTCCTGCTCAACGTGGGCGTAAGAGTTCCGGTCGCCAACCGGCAGGGCCGCAAATCGCAGATCGTCATGTACCTGCTTTGGGACTGGTTCGACGGAGGCTTCCGCGATGGCTGGTAGCTATGCGGGCAGGTTGTGGGCCGGGCTGTGGGGGTACGTCACGCTGGGGTCGCTTGGCCTGTTCGCCTGGCTCGCGGGCGCGTCGGTCGTGGCGGAGACGGTGGACCACAGCACCTTCTCCACTTCCGATCAGTGCATCGCCTGCCACAGCGATCTTATCGACGCGGACGGGCAGAATGTGTCCATCGGCCATGTCTGGCGCGGGTCCATGATGGCCCATTCGGCGCGCGATCCCTATTGGCAGGCCTCTGTGCGTCGCGAGGTGACGGACCATCCCGGGGTGCAGGCCGAGATCGAGGATACCTGCTCGACCTGCCATATGCCCATGGCGCGGACGCTCGCCCGCGAGGAAGGCGGCCTGGGAAAGGTGTTCCGGCATATCGAGGCCGCCGGCAGCGGTGACGAGCGCGCCATGCTGGCCCTCGACGGGGTATCGTGCACCGCCTGCCACCAGATCCGGCCCGATAATTTCGGCGAGGAATCGAGCTTCGACGGAAACTTCCTGATTCGGACGGAAGCCGGCGTCGACCCGCAGATATTCGGTCCTTTTGAGGTGGACGTCGGATTGACCCGGGTCATGCAGTCGGCCACCGGTTTCCTGCCCGACAGTTCCACGCACATCCAGCAGTCCGAGTTGTGCGCCACCTGCCACACGCTGTTCACGACGAGCCTCGACGGCGAAGGGCGGGAAGTTTCCCGGTTTCCGGAGCAGACGCCCTACCTGGAGTGGAAGCACAGCGCCTTTGCGGAGTCCCAGAGCTGCCAGGCCTGCCACATGCCGGAGACCTCGCAGGCCCCTATCTCCTCGGTACTCGGCGAGCCCCGGGAGGGGTTCTCTCAGCATGTCTTTCGAGGGGGCAACGCCTTCATGTTGCAGTTGCTCGACAAGTATCGCGACGAACTCCTAGTGGACGCGCCGCCAAGCGACCTTCAGCGCGCCGCCGAAGAGACCCTGAATCACCTGCAGACCGCGACAGCCCGGTTGAGCGTGCTGGAAGTCTCCCGCGAGGAGGATCACTTCGTTATCGATCTCGAGGTGACGAACCTGGCGGGCCACAAGCTGCCGACGGCCTACCCGTCCAGAAGAGCCTGGATCCACCTCGCGGTGCACGACGCCGACGGGAACCTGCTGTTCGAATCGGGCGCCATGCGCTCCGACGGAAGCATCGAGGGTAACGACAACGACGCGGAAGCGGGCGCCTTCGAGCCGCACTACCAGGTGATCGACGACCCCGGCCAAGTACAAATCTACGAACCGATTATCGCGGATAGATCGGGGAAGGTCACCACGGGGCTTCTTTCGGCGGCCACATACGCCAAAGACAACCGCGTGCTGCCCGAGGGGTTCGACAAGGCGACCGCCGACGCAGCCGTCATGGTGCACGGGCGGGCGCGGGGGGACGCGGATTTCCGAGCCGGAAGCGACAGGATCCAATACCGGGTCGCCGCCCGGCCGGGTGTGCGGGAGATCGTAGTCAGGGCGCGGCTGATGTTCCAGACCATCGGCTTCCGGTGGGCGCAGAATCTCGCCCCGTACGACGCCCATGAAACGAAGCGCTTCGTAACCTACTACAACGACAACGCCTCGGCTTCGGCGGTCCTTCTCGCCGAGGCCGTTAACCGGGTGGACCTTCGGTAGCTTCGGATGGGCCATGTGCCATCCGAAGACGACCGGTGGCGCGTGGGTCAGCAGTCTCCGGCGCCTGAACGCCCACTGTGCCGGCCCCACAATATCTCACCGACCGACTTTCGAAAGTCTCACCGGCCAACTTTCGCCAGATCCATCGGATTCGACCACGCCTTCGTACCGTCCGGCGCGATGATCTCGAACCTGACCCACCGTACATTAGGCCGCAGCCTGAACGCGGCCTCTTCGAATGTGCTGCCGTCCTTCGACCGATATTCGGTTCCATAGCTGTCGAATACTGCAAGGATGCTCTGCGCCTCCGAGCACTGAATGCTGGCCTCCACTACCCGGTTGCCATCGCCCGCGTCGTCGACGCGGCACAGCTGGATGTCCCGGATCTCGAGACCGGTCGTCACGTAGGCGCAGCCTCGCTCCAGCGCGTCGATGATCGCCTTCGCCGAGCGTTCTTTGACCTTCACCATGTTCCAGCCCCCGTAGGTGTCCTTGTTTTCCGATTCGAGGGCATGGGAATCGTCGTTGGACAGCGCGGGGATCGGCCGGCCCAGGAGGTCCATCCAGTCGTCCCAGTGCACAGAGGACTCGCCGCGACCGGCGCAGCGGCAGGTGGTATTAAAGACTTCGATGCCGGCCAGGCCGTGCAGGGGCAGGGTATCCCGGAGGATATTGACCGAACTCCAGTGGGGATGGGCGAGCCAGATCGAGCCGCCCTGGCGCTTGACCTCATTGATCACGTGCTGCGGCGGCATGCTTTTCGAGTCCATGTCTTCGTCGATGTTGTAGGCCAGGAAATGGTGGGTCTGGCCGCCGAAGGGGTTTTCGGGGTGGATTTCCGCACCCTGGACCAGCACGAAATCGTCCGGCGCGCTGACCGTATCGATGCGCGTGATCTTGTAGTGATCGGAAATACACAGGAAGTCGTAGCCTTGGTTGACGTAGCCGTCCAGCCGTTCCTGCGGGGACGGTTTCCCGTCGGAATTGGTGGTGTGGGAATGCAGGTTGCCCTTGAGCCAGAAATATCCCTCGTCATCGATGTCGAAGGGGCTGATCAGCCCATCGCTCGCCATAATACGCTCCCTTGAGTCCGGCGGTGCCGTGTTGCAGTGAATAGGATTCTACATGTGACCGACGATCACTTATTGTGCGTCTGTGCAAGGTCCGGGCACAAACCGGATTTACGTGCGGCTGCGTCGGCCCAGCCCTGACTCGACTCGGTTGCGCCGGTCCAGCCTCAGTTCGGTTCGGCTGCATCAGCCCAGCCTCAGTTATACTCGGTTGCGTCGGCCTCAGCCCGGTTCGGCCGTGTACGTCCTGCCGAAGCGGTCCGTCGCCTCGACCACCACTTTCCCCGCCTCGGGTGAAACAGGCGCATAGAATAGATGATTCGTGGGGACCGGTTCCACCCATGGGCGGCGTTCGGGAATGTCCGATCCCCTGTGCAGGGACTCCGCAAGAGGATCCGTCCCGGGTCTCCGTGCCATCGCCCCCTTCCGCATGCCGTCTTCATACCAGACGACGCGCCATTCGGACTCCCAGTCCCAGATGTTCGCGACGATCTCGTCCGGCGCCTTCGGATCGCTGCCACGGGGGTATACGCGCATCTGGTGCGCGTCGTCCCTGCCCGTAGACTTGTAGCGCCATCGTATATCCGGACCGTCGACCTCGTAGACACCGTATCCGTTGGGCGTCCCATCCCAGCAGATGGGGCCGCTCCACCAGGCGCCGCAGACCGTGCCCTGGACGATCTCGTGCACCCCGCCTTCGAAAATATGCTCGTGTTCGTGGACGTGACCGGAGAACACGTGGGCCTTGTAGGGTTCCAGCAGGCGGTACATGCGCTCGTTATTCACGGTCGTGGATGAAATGGACGGACTGTCGTCCCCGGTTCTGATATGCCGCGTGGTGTACTGGGGGATGTGATTGAAGACCGCCACGGTCCTGCCGGGTTCGATGAGGGCGAGGTCCTGGGCGATCCAATTGAGCTGATCGTCGGTTACGTAGCCGATGTAGCCTTCTCCGTGCCAGAACACGTTGTCCAGCACGATATAGTGGATTTCCCCGCGTTCGAAGGAATAGAAGTTGGGTCCGAAGTGGCGGCTGAACGTGCGGACGGATCCGTCGTCGGAGGGGCCGAAGTCCAGGTCGTGGTTGCCGACGACCTGAAAGAAGGGCATGCCCATTCGGAGGACGCCTCGTTCATACTCGGGGTACAGGGTCAGATCGTCGAACATGATATCCCCGCAGCCCACGCCGAAAAGCCGGCGGCCGGCCAGCGCGGCCTCGGTCGCCTTCACGTCCGGCACGGTCTCCGCGTGGAAGAGTCCCATTTCGTAGGCATCCTGGGTCTGCGGATCGGCCAGTACCAGGAATCCATGGCGTTCATCCGATCCGTCCAGTTCCGCGAGGTCGAAGCGGGCGGCCATCGCCCCCGAGTCGTCCGGCGTGATCGGCCGGTAGAAGGAGGCCGTCCCGCTTGGATTCTGTTCCAAAGCGTAGCCGTCGGGCGTGGAGATCGATACGAAGGACTGGAGCGTGTTGGACACGATTTCGAAACGGCCATCCCCGTCCGTGGCGGTGACCGTCAATCCGTCCGTTACCGCGACGCCGGCCAGACCTGCGCTACCGGACAGGACGCGGCCGGAAACACGGACCGGGCGCACGCCGGCCACCGCGGCGCTTCTGGCCTGCGGCGCGTACGGGTCCGCCAGCACGGGAAAGGGGGCGGCCATCGCCGCGGCCGCGAAGGCTGCCTGCTTGAGAAAGGCTCTCCGGGTCAGGGCTTCGCGTTCTGCGGGTCGGGCCGATGACCCGCCTGTTTCATCTGTGATCGGTTTAAGACCGGTGTCCATCGGATGGCTTCCTTTCAACCGCCGGATCAGGATCCGGAAAACGTGTGGATGGCCGGTGGGCCATCCACTTCGACACAAGAGGAATGTATGGATTGATTATACAAAGTAGACGCCTGTTGAAACAGAGTTTTATGGACCGGAATATGCCGGTTGTGCCGGTCCCGCGTTCTGGCTTTCAGAGTCAGTCGTGCGTTTTAACCAGCCGAATGGTTCATCAACAGTATAAATGCTTGATATGACGACTGCGTGATCATATCATTTCAATTCCATGAACCAGGCTTCAGATTCTACCGAATCATCAAGATACCTGTCCATTCCCGAACCCACCGGCGTCTACGCGGAACCGTGGTCATGGAAGAAGTTCCGGCTGATGCTCGGTTTCTTCGGACCCGCCGCGCTGGTGGCCTCCATGGCCGTAGGCGCGGGAGAGACCATTCTGGTCACCGGCGTGGGCGCATGGGCGGAATACGGCCTGCTCTGGCTCATCCTGCTGAGCGTACTGGTCAAGGGCGTTGCTGTGACGTACTTGCTGGGCCGCTTCACGGCGGTGAGCGGTCAGCCCTTCGGCCGCATGCTGGCGAAGTTGCCGGGTCCCCGGGGATGGTTCATCCTGACGCTGTTGACCATCGAACTGCTCGCCCTCAGCATCGCCTTGACGGCGGTCGCCAAGCCCTGCGGCAACCTCGTCGTCCATATCTTCACGGATTCGCTGCCCGTGGGCCCGACGGATACCTTCTGGGAGAACCTGATTACTACGGTGTTCCTCGGCCTGGCCATCGGGCTGAGCCTGCTCACTTCCTACGATATCCTTGAAAAGCAGCAGATCATCATCTGCGGCATCCTGGTTACCGGCACCATCCTGGCCACGATCATCGTCTGGCCCAGCGTCAGCGGCATCCTCTTCGGCACGCTGTCCATCGGGAACCTGCCCGCCGCACCCGACTGGGCGCCGTCGGCCGCGCGGAACGATTACTTCCTGAACCTGGTGACGGTTTTCGGCTATGTAGGCGGCACGTTGAGCACCTACCTGGCCTATTCCGGCTGGGTGGCGCTTCGGGGCTGGGGATTGACGAGGAATCCCGAGGTAGGACGGCTCGGCGGCCGGATCGACGGCACGCTGAAGATCAACTACCTCAAGGAGGATGCTTCCCAGGTGAAGCGCATGCGCGTGCTGCTGTCTCCCCTCAAGTGGGACGTATCCATGGGGGCGCTCGTGCTGTTCATCGTCACCGCCGCCTTCATGATCGCCGGGGCAGTCGTGCTCTACCCGCGGCAGACGATCCTGCCCGGCAACGCGTGGGACCTGCTGACGAGACAGTCCTCCATCTGGGCGCAGATCCACGCGGCTCTCATCCCGGTGTACTACGTGGCCATTCTCGCCGCCCTCTGGGGGACGCTGGCCACTATCCCGGAAGCGCTGACCCGTTTCGCCCACGAGTTCCTGACGGCCGTCTGGCCACGGTTTGCGTCCTATTCCTACCGCAGGCTGCAGACCTACATCGTGATCTGGTTCTTCATCTCTTCCGCCGTGGCGATTTGGAGCGACATCACCTTCGACCTGATCACGCAGATCGTGGCCCTCCTGGCGACCAACATGGGCGTGGGCCTGGTCTGCTTCGCGGCCGTCTACCTGAATTTCAAACTGCCCCCCGCCTACCGCACCCGGCCCGCCATGCTCGTGCTCGGCGTGCTCTCCACGGTGGTGCTCCTCTCGGCCTTCGTCGTGAGCGCAGCCGGCATGCTGCAGAAATGAATCAGGGCTTGAGGTAGTTGAGCAGGTTGATAATCAGTCCGGTGAGCACGACTATGGTCGTCAGTCCCGTGCCGACGACCCACATCTTCGTCGCCACGTGTTTCTGGGCATCTTCGAGGGCAGAGAGGCGGCTGTCAATCTTGTTCAGGCGTTCGACGAGGAAATCCCACCGCGTCGATGGTACGTCCAGTTGATCCTGTTCTGACATTTCGGCTCCTTCGCGGCGGTTTGATGGCATCAACATGATACGAGTTGCAAATGACCTCCGTCAACCGGCATGCGCCGACCGTCGTCCACCGGGGAGTACTTTACGTGATCTCGGATAGACTTGATCTATAGAGTTTTAGTATGGACCACCGCGCAAATCTCGAACTGTATTGTAAAAATTGATCCCCCGTCGTGCTTTAGTGTGAGATAAATCTGACTTTGACATCTCGTTGATCGTTTTCATGTTTCGGCGCTCAGCATGCACCTGGACATACCGCGGTACCGCATCTAGTCAACCGCGCCGGATCTGTCGCCGGATCCCGCGACGGATCAGGTCAATCACGTCCCTTTTCGCTTGCGAGTCTCTTCCGATTTTCTTACTATAAATCCGTAAGTCATGGGGGTTTGGGGGCCTGTGGAAGGTTGGCGAAACACGACCCGGATCGTACGGCAAGAGATCCGGGACGGTCACAGGTCGGTTCTGTCCGATCCCCGCCAGTTCGCGCAGACGCAGGACATGGAGCCGATAATGCAGGACTTTTCCGCCGTACGGCAACGGGACGAGGAGTTGTACGACCTGCTGGTCGCCGAAAGGGAACGGCAACGGGACGGGATCGAACTCATCCCTTCGGAAAACTACGTCTCGCCAGCCATTCTGGAAGCTATGGGTTCCGTGCTGACCAACAAGTACTCGGAAGGATATCCGGGCAAACGGTACTACGGTGGACAGGAATACATCGACAAGATCGAAAACCTCGCCCGACGGCGGGCCAAGGCCCTCTTCGGGGCCGAGCACGTCAACGTGCAGTGCTATTCGGGCAGCCCGGCCAATACCGCGGTCATGTTCGGCCTGCTGGACTACGGCGACACGATCATGGGCATGAAGCTCGACCAGGGCGGCCACCTGACCCACGGACTGCACGTCAACTACTCCGGCAAGTCCTATAACGTGGTTTCCTATGGGGTTCGGAAGGAGACGGGCCGTATCGACATGGACGAGGTCCGCGGCCTGGCCCTCGAACACCGGCCGAAGCTGATTATCTCAGGCGCCACGGCCTATCCGCGGCAGTTCGACTTCGAGGCCTTCAAATCCATTGCCGACGAAGTCGGCGCCGTGCCCATGGCGGATATCTCCCATATCTCTGGACTCATCGTGGGCGGCGTCCATCCCAGCCCGCTGCCCTTCACCGACGTCGTCACGACGACCACCCACAAGACACTGCGTGGTCCGCGCAGCGCGATCATCATGTGTCACAAGAAGTACGCAAAGGACATCGACCGGGCCGTGTTCCCCGGACTGCAGGGCGGCCCCCACGATCACATTACGGCCGCCAAGGCGCTGACCTTCAAGGAGGCCATGCAACCCGAGTTCAAGGACTACGCCGGGCAGATCGTGGCCAACGCGAAGGCCCTGGCCGAGGCGCTGCTCGAGCACGGTTTCGATCTCGTTTCCGGCGGGACCGACAACCACCTCGTGCTGGTGGACCTGACCAACAAGGGTATCATAGGCAAAGACGCCGAAACCGCCCTCGACAAGGCCGGACTGACCGCGAACAAGAACACGGTGCCCTTCGATACGAGATCGCCCTTCAGCCCCAGCGGGATCCGTATCGGCACGCCGGCGGCCACGACGCGGGGGATGAAGGAACCCGAGATGAAGAGGATCGCCGACTGGATCAACGCGGCGATCGATAATCACGGAAACGACGAGAAACTGTCGTCGATCCATGACGAGGTCAGGGAACTCTGCGCCGGTTTTCCCGTCCCCGGGATTTCCACGACCGAGCACAATCGTTGACCGGGAGGTGGTGTCATGTACAAAGTCATTGTGATCGCGGCCGCATGGGCCTTTTTGACCGCGTGCGATTCGGACATGGCGAAAGATGATGAAGCGGCGGCCCAGGGCAAGTCCGGCGCGGCAGAGAAAGTGACCATCGTCGAGGTCGCGTCCGACGGAACGAAGAAAGGAGCCGTTACAGTGGATAAAGTGGTCAGGACCAAAGAAGAATGGAAAGAACGACTTACCGACCAGCAGTACGCCATCACACGGGAAAAGGGCACGGAACGGGCCTTTACGGGCAAGTACGACAAGCACTATGAAGACGGGGTCTACAAGTGCATCGGTTGCGGCACGCCGCTGTTCTCGTCCAAAACCAAGTACGACTCGGGCACGGGATGGCCCAGTTTCTATGAGCCGGTCGCCGAAGAGAACATCGCCGAGGAAACGGACCGCAGCTTCGGCATGATCCGCACCGAGGTATTGTGCAAGCGGTGCGACTCCCACCTGGGCCACGTGTTCACCGACGGGCCGAGGCCCACGGGTCTCCGGTACTGCATGAACTCCGCGTCCCTGGATTTCGAGCCCGAGGAGTAGGCTCGCGGTCGCGGAAAGGTGACGGACCCTGGCAAGGAACGAGCAAGCAGGTTCCGGGCAAAAATCGAGCAGCAGGATCCCGGCAAGGAACGAGTAGCGGGCTCCCGGCAACGAGCCGCGAGCCCGCGATACCCATGCGCATTTCCGACGTCAAAGTCTTCCCGGTCTGCGGCGGCCACCGTAACTATCTCTTCGTCAAGGTGGAGACGGATGAAGGGATTTACGGGATAGGCGAAAGCGGCCTGACGTGGTGTGAACTGGCCGTCAAGGAGATCGTCCTGGCCCTCCGCGAAAAGCTCATCGGCCAGGACCCGGTGCGCAGGGAACACCTCTGGCAGGTGATGTTCCGCGGCAATTTCTTCCCCGGCGCCCACGCCCTGTCCGCCGCGGTCAGCGCCATCGACATAGCCCTTTGGGACATCCACGGAAAAGCCCTCGGCGTTCCTGTCTACGAACTGCTCGGCGGCCTGTGCCGGGACAAGGCGGTCTGCTATACGCACTGCGGCGGCGACGGTCCGTCCGAAGAACTGGTCGACCAGGCGCGGGCTAAAGTGGAAGACGGCTGGAAGTTCATCCGCTGGGGATTGCCCCACGAAGGCGAAGTGCTGGAACCCACGCGGTCGGTACGCAAGGGCATCGAGCAGTTCCGGGCCCTGCGGGAAGCCCTGGGCGACGATATCGAACTGCTGTGTGACGTGCACACCCGGCTGGATCCGCCCGAAGCCATCTCCTTTTGCCGCGCTGTCGAACCCTACCGGCCATTCTTCATCGAAGATCCCCTCCGTTCCGAGAACAAGGCGTCCTACCGGATGCTCAGGCAGCACGTTGCCGTGCCCCTTGGCGTCGGCGAGCACTTCACAAGCAAATGGGAATTCCGGGAGCTGATCGAGGAAGACCTGATCAACTACGCCCGCGTCGACCTGTGCCTCGTCGGCGGACTGACCGAGGCGCGGAAAGTCGCGGGCTGGTGCGAGACCCACTACATCGACCTGGCGCCGCACAATCCGCTCGGGCCCGTGTCCACGGCGGCCTGCCTGCACCTGAGCCTGGCCTCACCGAACTTCGGCGTGCAGGAACTGCCCGTTCTTCCGGGCATGCTCCCGGATGTCTTCCCCGCCCAGGTCGAATGGGAAGAAGGCTACCTGCTGCCGCCTCGCCGTCCGGGCCTGGGGGTGGAATTCGACGAAGAAGCGGCGAAGCGATTTCCCTACCGCCCGTCCCAGGGCCGCATGCTGCGGCGGGAGGACGGATCCTTCACGAACTGGTAGTGGATTTTCCCGGTGCTTTTCTGCGTTGACAGCCAGACGCTCACTTGCTGCAGTTACAGGCGTTCACCTGCTGCCGTTGGTAGAATTCAAGAAAAAGTAGTAGTACTAATCACGCGTGTTCGTTAACATACGTACACGATGGCCTCGATCCCGAAGAAGTACAGATCCCTCGCGCTGGTCCATTTTCCGGTCTGGACCTTCTGCCTGATCCTGCTCTGGCCCGCTGCTCTCGAACCGGTGGCACTCCACGCGGCGCCCAGGCTTGTCGATTACCAGAAGCACCTGCCCCGGTCCTTCAAGAAACGACTACGCAAATCCACCCGTTTCATCGTCCTCCACAGCACGGAATCCGGCTTGACAAGCGCTTTGAGGACCATTTCCCGCAGGGGGCACTCCAACTACCTGGTCGCCCGGAACGGGACCATCTACCGGACGCTGGACAAGCGGTACAGGGCGAATCACGCGGGCCTGAGCATGTGGAATGGATTGAGGGACATCAGCAGTCATTCCATCGGCATCGAACTGGTGGGATACCACAACGACCCGTTCACATCGGCGCAGTACAGTTCCCTCAAGTGGTTGATCGAGGTGATGCAACGGGTGTACAAAATACCTGATCGGAACGTGCTGGAACACTACCGCGTCGCCTACGGCAGACCGAACAGGTGGGTAAAGCGGCCCCACCGCGGACGCAAGAAAGACCCCGGCGTGTTCAACTTCAGCCGGGTCCGTGCCGGCCTGACCTCGAAGGATTCACGCAACAGCATACTATACGACCCGGACGTACGGGCGGGACGGCTCATACCGGATCCCGACATCGATATCGCCAGGGTCCGGCTCGTCGACCGCGGGAAGTACGACGAAGCGGTCGCCCGGCAATCCGAACACGTCATTACGAAGAACATCACGGCCTGGCACATTGCCCGGGGCGAGTACAACGACGCCACCACGGTGTACCGTTTTCCAAAAGGTACGATTATGCGTGGGAATGAAATCAGGAACTGGGACAGGATCCCGGTCGGAACGAAGGTTTACCTCAACCGCGAACGCACGGAAGACATCCAGGCAGTCACGGCCGCCGTCCCCGTCATCGAACGGGGCACTACGGCCTTCGACATCGCCGGCCCTTCCTACAAGCGGTCCGATACCTACTATATCTTCCCAAAGGGCACGATAAAACACGGCAGGCAGGTCCGCCGATGGTCCCGCATTCCGCCGGGGACGCGGGTGCTCGTCCGTTACAACGCCCCGGTCGCTTTGAACAGGGCCGCGCGCCAGGAAGTTCGACAAGGCGATACCGTGTTCCTGGTGCCCCCTGACGAAGTCCTGATTGCCGCCAATGTGCCGGATGTCTCCCGGCTGAAGAGCGGTACCCTGGCTTTCACCAGGAAATAGGTTCGCCGGACAGCCGCAATACATCGCGACACGCCACGGAGGAGGCGATTCATGAATGTAGTGGAACAGGGTATCGTCTTCTTCGCGGATACCGCCTGGTCGTACCTGCTGTACCTGCTCATCGGCGGCGGACTGTTCCTCCTCCTGTACTCCCGCTTCATTCCATTCAGGTATCTCAGACACGCGATCCAAATCGTCCGGGGAAAATACGACGACCCGAACGAACCCGGCGACATCACCCATTTCCAGGCCCTGGTCAGCGCCCTCGCGGCCACCATAGGCATGGGCAACATCTCCGGTGTGGCCATCGCCATCACCGTGGGCGGTCCGGGCGCCGTGTTCTGGATGTGGGTCAGCGCCTTCGTAGGCATCGCGACCAAGTTCTTCACCTGTTCCCTGGCGATCATGTACCGGGGCCAGGACAGCGCCGGCAAGACGCAGGGCGGTCCCATGTACGTCGTCCGGGAAGGGCTGGGCCGGCATTGGAAGCCCCTCGCCGTTTTCTTCGCCATCGTCGGCGTGATCGGATGCCTGCCGTTGTTCCAGGTCAATCAACTGGTGCAGATCATCCGCGACGTGGTGTTCGTACCCATGGGTGTGATCGGCGAAGATCACTTCTGGTTCGATCTGACGGCCGGCATCGTGCTGGTGCTCCTCGTCGGCATCGTCATATTCGGCGGCATCACCCGCATCGCCGACGTCGCTTCGCGCGTCGTGCCTGTCATGGTGATCCTGTACATGGTTTGTGCCGCCTGGATCATTGCGATCTACATCGAGGACGTCCCGCGGTACCTGATGCTGATCATTACCGACGCGTTCACCGGGGAAGCCGCGGCGGGCGGCGCCGTGGGCGCGGTCATCATAACGGGCGTGCGCCGCGCCGCCTTCTCGAACGAGGCGGGTATCGGCACCGAATCCCTCGTCCATGGCGCGACGAAGACCCATGAACCGACGCGCGAGGGCCTGGTCGCCATGATGGAGCCCGCCATCGATACGATGATCGTGTGCACCTGCACGGCTCTCGTGATCCTGATGACGGGAGTGTGGCAGACGACATCCGACAACGGCGTGACGCTGACGGCCAACGCCTTCGAGTCCGCCATGCCGGGCTTCGGATCGTATATACTGATCGTCTGCGTGCTCTTCTTCAGCACCAGCACGATTTTCACCTATTCCTATTACGGCACCAAGTGCCTCGGTTTCCTGATCGGAGCCCGCTGGCAGTTTCTGTACAACTACTTCTACGTGGGTTGCGTCATCGCAGCTTCGGTCGCTTCGCTGGATGCCGCCGTCAGCCTGATAGACGGCACCTTTGCCCTGATGGCCATTCCCACCATGATCTCGGCCCTCCTGCTGGCGCCCAGGGTGATGGCGGCGATGCGGGACTACCGGCGACGTTACATTTCAGGTTAGGAAGGGACGACTACACATAGAGAACGGCGGCGCGAACAAGGCTCCGTTCAAGAACGCTTCATTTCTATTTGAAAAGGACGAATACCCATGACGTGGCCCGTGCTCCGCCACTACGACCAGGATCATCTCGCACGTATCGCCCTGCCGCTCGGCGGCATCGGCACGGGTACGGTCTCCCTTGGCGGACGGGGCGACCTGCGCGACTGGGAACTGATGAACCGTCCGGCCAAGAGCTTCATCCCCGGCCGGGACACCCGGTGCCCCCCATCCTTTGTGCTGTACGCCCGGCCCGAGGGCGGAAGCGCCGTGACGCGCCTGCTCGAGGGCCCGCTCGAATACTTCGAATACGAAGGCGCCAGCGGAAGCCCCGCCGCCAACCACGGATTGCCGCGGTTTGCCCGGTGTGCCTTCGACGCGGCCTACCCTTTCGGCCAGGTCCGCCTGTCCGACGACGACGTGCCGGTCGACGTGCGCCTGGAAGCCTTTAATCCCCTCGTGCCATGCGACGCCGACCGCAGCGGCCTGCCCGTGGCGGTCCTGCGCTACGTGCTGACCAACCGGGCCGGTGTCCCCGTGTCGGCTGCCGTTTGCGGTTCGATACCTAATTTTATCGGCATGGACGGCACGGACGGTGCATGCAGTGAAAACCGGAACCGCTACCGGGCCGGCGAGGGGTTACGCGGACTGTTCATGTCGTCGAAGGGCGTGGACCGCGAGGCGGCGCAGTGGGGCACGATGGCGCTGGCGACGACGGCGGAAGCCGTCAGCTATCGAACCGCCTGGCGGGACGATCGCTGGGGCACCCCGCTGCTCGACTTCTGGGACGAATTCAGCGCGGACGGCACCCTCTCGGACCGGGATGCGGGCAACAACGCCCGCCCCACGGCCTCGCTGTCGGCACGCATCGACCTGGCGTCCGGGGAAACGGCAAGTGTGACCTTCGTGCTGGCGTGGCATTTCCCCAACCGGTATACGTGGACGCCCGCAACGAAGGAGGATCTGACCGTGGGCGGTGATACGGAGTCCGCCGAAGATGACGCCTGTTGCGAGGAGGAAGAGGGATGTTGCGAGCAAGGTGGGGACGGCGCGGCAGAACGCTGTGACGACAACGGAAACAGCACGAGCGACAGTTGCGACGGCAGCGGCGGCGGCTGTGACGACGATGGCGGATGCTGTGACGACGACGGCGGATGCTGCGACACGGGCGGCGCCTGCCGCGACACGGGAGACCGGATCGGGAACTATTATACGACGCGTTTCGAGGACGCCTGGGACGTGGTGGAGCAAGTCGTACCCGACCTGGACAACCTGGAAGCGGACACGCTCCGGTTCGTCGAGGCGTTCTGCGGTTCGGACCTGCCGGAGGTGGTCAAGGAGGCGGCGCTCTTCAACCTGAGCACGCTGCGCAGCCAGACCTGCTTCCAGACGCCGGACGGGCGTTTCTACGGCTGGGAGGGATGTCACGACGCGGCGGGATGCTGCCTGGGCTCCTGCACCCACGTATGGAACTACGAGCAGTCCACGGCCTTTCTCTTCGGCGACCTGGCGCAGACCATGCGCGAGGTGGAATTCGCCCATGCCACCGACGAAAACGGCCTGATGAGCTTCCGGGTCTGGCTGCCGCTGGCACGAGCCCGCAACTTCAATAAGGCGGCGGCGGACGGCCAGATGGGGTGCGTCATGAAGATGTACCGCGACTGGCAACTGTCGGGCGATGACGAGCAACTTCGGGCGCTCTGGCCCGGAGTAAAGAAGGCGCTGGCCTTCTGCTGGATACCCGGTGGCTGGGACGCCGACCGTGACGGCGTGATGGAAGGCTGCCAGCACAATACCATGGACGTGGAGTACTTCGGTCCCAATCCCCAGATGGAGTTCTGGTACCTGGGCGCCCTGCGCGCCGCGGAGGAGATGGCCCGTTACCTGGGAGACGACGACTTCGCCGATTCCTGCCGGGACCTGTACGACCGTGGAAGCACCTGGACCGATGCGAACCTGTATAACGGGGAATACTACGAACACGAGATCCGGGTGCCGGAGCGAGAAGAGGACGTGGCCGAAGGGCTGACCGTGGGCATGGGCCCGAAGGATCTTGCGAATCCGGATTACCAGCTCGGTTCGGGCTGCCTGGTAGACCAGCTCGTCGGCCAGTACATGGCCCACGTCTGCGGCCTGGGATATCTCGCGGATTCAGGAAATGTCCGTAGATCATTGCAGAGCATTCTGGAGTACAACAGGCTGGAGGGCTTCCACGGCCACACCAACGTCATGAGGTCCTACGTTCTGGGCGACGAGTCGGCGCTGCTCATGGCGTCCTACCCGAAGGACCGCCCCGACAATCCCTTCTCCTACTTCACCGAAGTCATGACCGGTTTCGAATACACCGCGGCCATCGGCATGATCTACGAGGGCATGGTCGATGAGGGCCTGGACTGCATTCAGGACATCCGCGACCGGTACGACGGCCGGAGAAGGAACCCCTTCGACGAAGCCGAGTGCGGCCACCACTACGCCCGGGCCATGGCGGCCTGGGCCGCCCACCTCGCCCTGACCGGCTTCCAGTATTCCGCCGTTACAAAGACCATGACCCTGACCGACCGCCCGGGCCGGCACTTCTGGTCGACCGGATATGCGTGGGGGACCTGTACGGTGTCCAGGACCGGTGATGGACTTCAGGCCGAACTGAGCGCCCTTCACGGCAGCCTGCAGTTGTCCGGATTGCACTTGGGGGATTCGGGAGCGGTCGGGTTTGATCCGGTGCTCGAGTTGGCAGCGGGTGAGGCGAAGACGGTGCAACTGAACGGCTAGTTGGAGTGCCGGTGGTTCTTGTAAAGATTTGTTTCTCAAGCAACTTCGTGTGCGTTCAAACTTCTTTAACTACGCGTGCTCGCAAGCCCAATACAGTAAGTCCGACCACTTCATTGTTGACCTCATCATAACGGACGACAATCCCTGAGCCTATATCAACACCCACAGCCGGTTTGGGCGTTCCGACGGAAAGATAGAGGACATCAGCTTCTTCGTCGTATTCCCAGTCAATCGTATCGGGCTTATCTGGTATTTTCAGGACTTCCATAAGACGTTTCTCCTATTCGAGAGACGACCGGCCAAATAGGCGGTTAAAACAAAACCATCGTCCGGTTGCACTTCTCGATATACTGCGATCAGGTATTTACTCGTCAATGGCGTTTTCGCATAAAAGCGAATGGCCATGAGTGTGCCGTAGTCACCTTCCTGGATCTGATCGGGTTGGGATATGGTCTCCTGGATGCTCTCCTGGAAAGTCGCCATTTCCGGATGTCTCCGCACAATGTGCCGCCATCGCTCTTCTGTCAGGCGAATAGCGACATCACCATGCGATCGGACTATTATCAATCTTCGATGTTTCCTTGATTCTCAGTCGGATAGGTTCTGCGATGGATGGTTGACTGGTTCGAATAGGCAAGAACCGGTTTCCCGGCTAGTGCAGGAAGGTAATACACTCAATTCCATTCGTCCAGAGTTGGCTCTGAATCTACTACGGCTCCACCACCATGAAGTTGACCGACTTGGAGACGGAAATGTCCGTATGCCGGTCGGTCAGCGTCACAGTCAGCACGTACTCCCCGACCTCGAGGTCCGTGGTGTCCAGGGCAAGGTGTTGCGTCTTCTTCCAAGTGGGGTTATCGCGGTTATGGACGCAATATACCGAAACCGAACGCCGTCGCAAATTGATTTACTATGCTGGAACTGGCCGTTGCCGTGTTTGGGCTATGGTCTATAGCGTCTTCTCATACTATTCAACGCAATTGCCGCGACTCAGTTCCTCCTGGCCGTTTCATCTTGTACCTCCCCCGTCGCGATGCGTCCGTCGAAGAGCCGTATGATCCGGTGCGCGTGGTCCGCAAGTGTCTGGTCGTGAGTTACCATGATGATGGTCGTGCCCGCTTCGTTCAGGCCGTTGAGCAGTTCCATCACCTCCGCGCCGTTGGCCGAGTCCAGGTTGCCCGTGGGCTCGTCGGCCAGGATCAGCGTACCCGCGTGCCAATTACAGCCGATGAAACCGTACTGGCGAACTCACTCTCCCCTGGGCCCGGTCACGTCCCTGCGAAGGAAGAGCCAGGCAGCCGCAGCGCCGGCCACGACGGTGTAAGCGAACATGACGAGGAGTGGATTGAGGTACATATCGAAAAAGGAGGCAAAGACGCTCGCGCCTTCATTCGCGGGCGGCACGAAGTCGAGCTGCAAGACCATCATGACGTTGGTCGCGAGCATGTAGTTGCCGACGGTCGGGCTGAATATCTTGGTGAGGGGACTGATGGTTATAAGCTCGAAGAGGAAATGCCCCAGTGCAATTGAAACGCCGCCCGTCCCCGACCTCGTCAACACAGTAAAAAACAGGGATACCGCTATGTACGGAAGCAACGCACAGATCAATTTGCCAAATATCACCGCCGCGGACAACCACTGGCCGGCATCCGCTGAGATCACATCTTCGCCGGTCAGGAGCGCCACCGCCAGGCTGCTGACCACGACCGTAAGGGACACAATGAGCAACCAGGCGCCTGATGTCAGCGCTATCGACAGCGCCTTCGCGCCCAGGAACTCCCAGCGTCTCACGCCCCTGCTCATTACAGGCCGGAAGGTACCCAGGGTGTATTCTCTTCCGAAAACGGACGTGGCCAGTATGATGACCAGGATGGGGACGAAATCCTTAACTGCTTTCAGACCGTTGGCCAGACTGCTCGGAAGGATGCAGTGTTGCACGAAACGTTGCCTTCCGGCGGCAATCTGTTCACGGATTTCGAGACACCGCTCCCGGTGAGATTCCACTTCCTGACGGACCTGTTCCCGGAACTCGTCCGGAATGTCCGCCAGAAGGGAATTAGCCGTCCCGTCCTCGATGTCGTCGCAAGAAACCCGGATGGCCGATTCCTCTCCGCCTGCATTCGCCGGCACCGAGACGACGTATTGATCGGCAGGGGTGGAATCATACGTCGCGTAGGTACCCCACAACGAGAGTTGGTTGAGGATGACGAGCACGGCCAGGATTATCCAGGGCATCCATAACCGCCGGAGTTTGAACAACTCCCATCGCGTGAGGCGCAGTATCCGGCGTATCATGCGGTCCCCCCTTCACCACTGCCCGTGACCTTGAAGTAGTATTGCTCCAGGGACATCTGCTCCGCCGACAACTCGGCGACGTAAACGTCCGAACGGCCGAGAGCCACCGTCAGTTCCGGCGATCGCTCCGCGGGGGCTGTCACGAGGATCGTCCCATCCTCCGCGGTCACCTCCCCGACCCAATCCAGTTCGGACAGTATCCCGATCGCTTTTTCGTTGTCGGTGGTACGAACGCGAAGCCGATCCCCGGCCAGCGAATGGACCAGGTCGTCGATTCTGCCCTGGACGACGAGTCTGCCCCGTGAAAGGATGGCGACGCTGTCGCACACCTGCTCGACTTCGTGCAACAGGTGGCTCGACAGGAGCACGGTACGGCCCCCGGTCCCGAGGCTTCGGATCAATTCCCGGATCTCGGCCATGCCGTCCGGGTCCATGCCGTTGGTGGGCTCATCTAAAAACAGGACTTCGGGATCGCCGAGGAGGACGTAGGCCAGCCCCAGACGCTGTTTCATACCCTGGGAGTAGGTGCGGAAGCGGTCGTTCGCGCGATCGCCGAGGCCCACTCTTTCAAGCAACTCGTTCAATTCTGCTTGGTTACTCTTCCCGGATATGCCCTGGAAATAGGCGAGGTTGTCGCGGCCGGACAGGCCGGGATAGAAACAGGGGGTCTCCACGATGGCGCCGGTGCGGCGCAGGGCTTCCCGGTGGGAGATGCCGGCGTCCAGCAATCTGAAGCGACCCGAGGTAGGCTTCACGAGTCCTAGCAACATGCCCATCGTGGTCGTCTTGCCCGAACCGTTGGGACCGAGCAGCCCGAATATCTGGCCACGCGGCACGGCCATGGACAGCCCGTCCACGGCCACGATGCGGCCGTAGTGCTTGGTGAGCGATTCGGTCGCTATGACGATGTCTTTGTAACGATCCTCGGCCATATGACGGGTACTCCTGCAGTTTGAAATGGCAAGATCGCAATGTGATTTAGGTTCGATTTCAGAATATCCAATCACATGGTAACAAGTCGATCTTTAGAACCCACGCGTGTATGTAAAATCGTCCCTATCTTCACGACTCGGCCCGCCTGGCACCGGGCGACGACGGCATACACTTCCTCCTACGCCGCAGCCTCATTCACGATGCGTCCGTCGAAGAGCCGGATGGTGCGGTGGGCGTGGTCGGCCAGCGCCTGGTCGTGGGTCACCATGATGATGGTCGTGCCCGTCTCGTTCAGGCCGGTCAGCAGTTCCATCACCTCCGAACCGTTGGCCGAGTCCAGGTTACCGGTCGGCTCATCGGCCAGGATCAGCCTGGGATTGCCGATGACCGCCCGCGCCACGGCCACGCGCTGCTGCTGGCCCCCGGAGAGCTGCTGCGGGAAGTGGTTCCGCCGGTGGGGGATCTGCATGTGCTCCATGGCCGCTTCCACCCGTGCCTTGCGATCCGTCTTGGACGTGCCCAGGTAGATCAGGGGCAGTTCGATGTTCTCGTAAACGGTGAGCTCGTCGATCAGGTTGAAGCTCTGGAAGACGAAGCCGATGTTGTTCTTGCGCAGGTTTGCCCGTTGCCGCTCGGAGTGGTCGGACACTTCTTCGCCAACGAAGTGGTATTCCCCGCCCGTGGGGTTGTCGAGGAGTCCGAGGATGTTGAGCAGGGTGGACTTGCCGCATCCCGACGGTCCCATGACCGCCACGAACTCCCCTTCGTCCACGGTCATGGTCACGTCGTTCAAAGCCGTGGTCTCCACCTCTTCGGTCGCGTAGAGCTTCTTGAGATTTTGGGTCGTGATCATGACGGACTCCTTTACTGTTTGTAAACGTTGCTTTCTGGTCGTAACGCTACGCTCTAATCATTCGACTTTCGTTCAATGCGCACTGTTTCGTCCCAATGTTTTGAAGGTTCCTAGCCGTAAGACTACAGTGCTGCCCTGTTTTTTCTACGCACTATTTCAACACCAGCTGTTCCATGTCGCCGAAGTTGTCGTACATGGAGGTGATGACCTGCTCGCCCTCTTCGAGTCCCTCGAGTACCTCGAAGAACTGGCTGTTCTGCCGTCCGAGCCTTATCTGCCGCCGAATGGCGAACTCACCCTCGGGATCCAGCACGTAGATCCAGCGCCCGCCCGTCTTCTGGTAGAAACCGCCCCGGGGCACCTGCATGGCGTCGGCCAGTTCGCCCAGCGCGATCCGAACCTGCAGCGTCTGCCCCCGGCGCAACCCCTCGGGCATCCCTTCGGGGAACACCATGTCCGCCTCAAACTGCCCCTCGATCACCTCGGGATACACCCGCCGGATCAACAGGTCGTAGGTCTCCCCGGCGAAATCGAAGGAACCGGCCTGGCCCGACTGGATGCGGGCGATGTAATGTTCGTCGATGGCCGCCCTGACCTTGAACTGGTCCTCCACGTCGATCTGTCCCAGCCGCTCGCCGCCGGGTTTCGACTCCCCCACCTCGGCGATGAGTGAAGAAAGCAGCCCTGTGATCCGCGCGCGCAACGTCAGGTTCTCCTGGTTCTGCCTGATGAGTTCGAGATTGAGCCGCAGCCGGTCAATCGATTCTTCCAGCTGCTGGATCTGGATCGTCTGGTAAAGCGAATCCTGGCGCAGCGTTTCGACAGTGACCTCCCGCCTGCGCGTGTAGTATTCGAGGTTATCCTTCGCCTCGTCGTATTCCTTTCGTGAAGTCAGGTCCGCCTTGAACATCTCGTCCTGGCGCTCGTATTCCCGTTCGGCCTGGCGCAGTTGGTAATCCAGTTCCACCAGTTGAGAGCGCAGGTTCAGGCGCCGCTGCTCCATGGTAACCCGCGTCTGCCGAAGCTCGTTCACCTCGCGGAACAACTCGGCCTCCCGCTGCATAACGCTCAGTTGCAGCGCGGCGTTGGACAGGCGCAGGATGGGCGTGCCCTCCTCGATCTGCGTGCCCTCTTCAACAAAGACTTCTTCCACCCGTCCGCCTTCCACGGCGTCCAGGTAGATCGTGGTAAGCGGCATCACCGCGCCCTGCTCGACGATGTATTCTAGGAAGGGACCGTGGATCACCGGGGCCGTGGTCAGCTTTGCCGCCTCCACGTTCAGGGAGGAAGGGTTGACGCTGAGCAGCGCATAGACGCCGAAGGCGACCACCGCCGCGGCCAGGCCGCCGAGGGCGATCCGGCGCGGCGTGAAACGCTTCTTCTCGATACGGCGGTCCATGGTGCCGTGCTGTTCACGTTGCCGCTCCTCCGTGAACATGTCCACGAGCCCACTTTTGTTTTCGCCGTTTTGAGTAGGTTGGCTCATGATAGGCTCCTTACATCCGTTGCAAGAAACGAGTCCTGCCTCCTCTCATGCGATCCCGCGGTCCGTATTGCACATTAAAACGAGTAAAACAGGTCTAAGTAACCATCTATCTGAGCGTTAAGGGAATATGCATTGAGAATATGTTCTCTGGCTTCCTTCCCCATACGTGTTTTGAGTTCAGAATCTGTCAACAGCTTGATGATACATTCTGCGATTTGATCTGTGTTTCCAACATCGGCATAGTAACCTCCAATGCCATCCTCGAAAACTTCCTGCATGCCTTCCGTCCGCGTAGCCACTACTGGCGTTTCACAAGCCATCGCTTCCGCTATGCCCAACCCAAATCCCTCACTCAGACTGGTCATTACACAGACAGAAGACAGAGTGTAAAGGGCCGGCATATCTTCGTTCGAGGTTTCACCTAACGCAAAAACTACATGATCGGCCAGTCCCATACGCTCAGACATATTCAACAGATACTCGTGATATGGACTGATCGTACCCATTTCGTGAAACACGCTACCATTGCCTGTAATCAACAGTTTTGCCTTGTCGTAAGATCTATGTACCCTATCAAATGCTTCGATAAGTATATGGATACCTTTCATTGGATCGAGACGAACCGGACTGGTGATCAGATCCTCGGACACATTTTCAAGAAAGGCATACTTCATATTCTTGTGTGTCGGTTTAAAGAAATCGGTGTCCACTCCGTTGTAGATGTTGATCATTTCAAGATCATACAATGCCCTGCCCTTCTCCTGCATGAATCTTGAGACGCTGACGAAGGCATCTGCCTTGCTTTTCAGAACTTCTTCAAAATCCGGGCTCGACTTGTCTGGAATACCTGGAAGTACGGCAACAAGCGGTACCTGACAGGTGTTTTTTATCATTCCTCCCACTATGCCCGGAACCACGCCAAAGGTACAAATGATATCAGCCGACCGTATCAACTGCGCCCAGTCTGAAGCCGAACGTTTATAAAATGCCAAAGGGATGGAAAGGTCTTGAAGAGGATCATCCCGGTCAGGTTTGAATGAAGGAACCTTGAAACGATAAACCTCAATGGGATGAGCATTAGGGCTTTTTAACAACTCTCTTTGAGGGGACTCACTGCTTTCACCTGAGATCGATAATATCGATACTTTATGACCTCTACGGGCGAAGCCTAAGGCACAATCGTATATTTGTCTTTCTAGTCCACCTACTTGAGGCCAAAATCCGTGACCTATAACTGCTATATGCATGGCTGTATCCACCAAGGAGATTTAAAACCATCTGTTATGACAACAGGTCGTTATCCAACATGGTTTGAACGGATGGGAAAACACGATCCATTTCGATATCATCAACGCACAGGGGACCGTTCTTATCTGGAATTCTGACTATGGAATCCACTCCCGGGACTACACCATTGTTAAACTCTCTGATCATTTCCAAAGACCAGGGTGTTCTGACCGATTGCCCAAAAACGGTTAGCGCGTTAATGAACTGTAAGATTCTCGTCATCATGCAATCTTCTTTTTGTTTCGAATTCGCCCGGTCCATACACGGATTGGGATTTACAATCTGAGCAAGTCTGCGCCAACCGTGTTGCGCACTGGCAAGGGTCTCATCGCAATATCCTGCCGCAATCATTCTGTTTACCGCATGCCGCCACCTTAGCGCGAATTGCCCGGTCAGCATCCAGATGTGATGAATACAGGCTTCGTAAATCTCCTGCGCGGTAAATCGTTGCTGATTCATGTGCGAAACGGAAGCGTTCTGTGCAAGTTTGAAGTAAGTCGCCAAACCGTTGATCCCTGCTTTGACCGTCTCATTGTTTCTTTGGATTTGTGCAATTTTCAGATATTCCCAGGATTGATAAGGTTCCGCAGTGACCGGATAGAACAGATGCGGCATCAGTTGGAACTGTCTGAATTCCGCGATATCGCCGTCACACTGGACAAGCCAATCGTCATCATCCATGAGTCCATTAATGGCCAGGTATGCAATGCCTAGTGTAATGGCATATCCTTTACCGCATTGGATATCGGGAAGGTTCATAAGACGCATTAATCGATCCCAGTCCAACCGTTGTCGTATCATGGACTCGGTGATCACCGTTACTCGACTGTCAGCGATCTCTCGGGCGATCTGTGGATGGATCCCATTGTCAACGACAAAAACGTTGGATACGCCAACGTGCTGTCGAAGGACCTGCAGAATCTCCGATACGATAATGGCTCCATCGCCTTTCAACTCTCTTAGTGGCATCAGCACTTTTACCTTACCGCATTGGGTATAATGGAGTATCTGTTTGACAGAATTGGACAGATCTTCGTAAGACGGTTGATATACATCTCTCTGGACAAGCTGTCGAAGGGAGCGTTCCCGATGATGTTCCAGGGAGTCAACTCCGAAGTTGATGCTATGGGTTGGCTGAGTTAAGGTGGCCGCATGTTCAGTAGATGATTCTGAAGAACGCGCCGTGATCGGATCATTACAACTCGCATAGTGAGGCGACCTTTTCATGTCGGAGTACGAGAAGTAAGGAGTTGACCCCTTACCAGGTGCCGAGTTGCAGTCTTCGAGTAGGTTCCTGAGATTACTCAATACCCTGTACTCGCGCTCCGCAATATCATGCAAGGTGTCGCTGGCTTTCCTTACCAATGATACTTTCCGCTTCATGAGGCATTTAAGAAGGAGCCATCTCACTTGGTTCGCCATTCTTGTTACTTCTGAATACTCTTCGAAAATGCGATAGCCGGAATCAATGTAACCATGCTCTTCCAGATACCGGATCCGCTCGGCCATGATTCTCTTATGTTCCCACAGAACACGTAGAGGAATGGTGAGGGTATCCAATGAACGACATTGATCCAGTAATTCTATCAGGTAGGAATACACGGATACTCCCCAAAGCCCATCCTCTTGAGGAACATACAGCATACGATACTTCTCAGCCGTGTTCGCTGATTCCAGATAATCCGAGAGCAATTCATACATTTGCCTGATATCGATATCGCACTTTCTATTGTGATCGGTCCTGTATAAGAAGGCCTTGGGGCTTTCATCTAATTGGTCTGCAGGATAGGTGCTATCGTTCGCTGTCTTATCTATTACGGCTTCAAAGAGGTCGCTGAACGTTATCGTTGATTTTTGATACTTCCATAATCTATCGTAACCGGAAATTTCAAACGTCTTGCTATTGTCGTCATATCCCGATACCAGTACTTCATGCAGATAATGGAATTGCTTGTATGGCGCCGTAGAAGGCAAATGGAAGTAATCAACGTCCAATTGCACGTGCCAATCTTCATCAAGACTCTTCATGACGAATTGTATGATATCGTCACGCCTCCGCGTGATCATGCTTTGTTCCAGGCTTTGGATCTCTAAGAACGGGCAAACGACGAAATATGAGTTTTTCTTTCCGCCTTTCGGTGAAAACGGGCTGACGTAGAATTTCAGATCCCGGTCGTTGTAATGGTATAGCTGGAGGTAATTACTGCATATCCACGGTGAAAACGCCATGTGCGGACGAATGACCGACAGCGGGTACATGTAGAACAGGTAAGAAGTAACAGGAGGTTCTAGAACAGGGATCTGTTTTTTCATGATATGTTTACAAGATTCCCATTTTTAATCACGAATGCGTGATCGGTTATTTCTGTAACATCATCGTGCGATGCACAGATGACGATTTTGTCTGTTAATCTTCGTTTCAGGTAGTATTGAATCGATTGCTTAGATGGCCCATCAAAGTGAGAAAAAGGCTCGTCAAGAACAATTATCGGGGAATTGCGAACCAGTACCCGTGCAAGTGCTATTTTCTGGCGTTGCCCATCAGATACGTTTCTTCCGCCATCAGATACAACGAGATCTACGCCTGCATTTCCTTCCAGCGCGTCTTCTTCAATGCCCAGGTCATTTAGAATGTGGATGATTTCGTGATCGCTAATGGTATCATCAAATAGCCGGATGTTCTCACGAATGGTGCCACTAAAGAGGTAGGTGTCTGAAGGCATGGCACTTATGCAATGCCGCCATTCCTGATTGTTGAATCTTGCTATGTCGGTATCATCAACTAGTATTTTGCCTTCACCAGGTTTTATCAACTTTAACAGCAATCTTAGCACCGTAGTTTTTCCCGTTCCATTGTTTCCATAGATAGTATTCCAACCAGTATTGAAGATCGCGTTAACTTCCAAACAGGGGCTTTGGCCATTGTAGCGAAAGACACAATTCCTGTACTCCACATGATCGAATTTCAGCGAACCATTCATTTTTGATGATTGAGAAATTCCATCCTCCTCTTCATTCTCGTAGAATACAGAAATACGTTGTAGTGATGCTTTAGCCGCCAGATAGCTTTGGTAAGATTGCGTAATGAAGTAAACCGGTGCATTGAAACGATCTCGCAACGTTAGAAACGCAAACAAATATCCCACGCTCAGACTTCCCTCTACTACCAACAGTCCACCATAGCCGATAGTAATGGTATACCCGATCGCCATAAGCAGCATGGTGACGGCATCTCCACCTTGCATCCAACTGTCTCTGATTATCGATGACCGTTTTAACGCTTGAAACCCCTTTTTTATCTTATCAAGCGACCATGCGTCGAGGTTGATTTGCCGGAGATGTATTATGTTCTGAATGCCTGATGTCATCTGTTCAATACTCGTTGCACGGTCTTCAGATACCCTCAGGTTGGAGTTTAGCATAACATTTCTGAACGCGTACATCCGCAATCCAACGAACGGTACAATTACAAAACTTGCGACTAACATTCTCCACTCCACATAGCCAACAAATACTACAGCGGCAATGAATCCTAGCAAACTAGTCATAGAATAGTATAAGATGGTCATGAGGAAATTTCGAATTTGATCGGTATCCCCATCAACTCTTGCGAGGACGTCACCGGTTCCAAACTTCTGGTAAAAGCCATACCCCAGTTTATACAGTTTTTCCGTGACGGCTTTTTTGGCGATTACTCCGACACGATTGGATATTACAGAGGCCAGTACCCCCTGGCAAAATGACGCTGTAGCAATCAGAACAGCTATTCCAGCAAAGTACAGACACTGTTCCTTGATAAATGACCAATCTCGGGCGACAAGCCCTATATCGATTATCCTAGAGAAAATCAGCGGTTTGATGATGTTTAATATGACTAGAACCGCTGCAACGCAGCAAAATCCTATCACGTGATAGACATTTTCAATAAGTGCCCTGGGTATGAGTAATGATTTCAACTCTTTGCTATGTACCATCAGACCCTCTTTGATTCCGGCTATTCAACTGCTCGAGAACGAGCCCGGCCATATAATCGAAGTTCGAAAAAAACTCTTCGTTGATATCTTCATCATTTAACTCGATTTCGAATTCCGATTCGATAAGTAGAACAAATTCTATCGCCTGTATCGAATCACTTGCAAGATGATTGAGAACCACAGTTTCTTGATCTTCTCGTGAGACCTCAAAGGTTCCATCGAGAAACGTATCGGTAAGCTCGTACAGGTTTGTTTTGATTTCGTTTTTTGTCATGATGTCATTTACTTTCTTATGAGAATTCAGCCTCTATAGCACGCAGAATCAAACCATCATTTTCGTGATCCATGATATCTATGACCGGTCTGTCCAGAGCTTCTTCAAATCTCCTTTGACAGTGTTTTTTTTCGTCTTCGTCCAGAGTTCGGTGTTGAGCAACAGTTTGTCCGGTCTCGGTTCTCTTGAAAACACGTTCCCAAGGAGTCATCACAAAGAAGATGGGACTTGCCTTGCAGAATATACTAACGACCTTACAGACGTTGCGTATGTACCCAATCGAGTCTTGAGGATTGATCGCGCAGATAAAACGATCAGGCATTATCCCAATCAAGAAATTCAGCGTGTCGGTCTCGTTCCCAATGATTAAATCTCTGTTTCCGCGTGGAATAGTAGTTCCTTGCGTGCCGGTCAGAATCACATGTGGATGCAGAAAATCAGCTACTCCTTTCATATATGTGCGCAGGAAATACTGCCACTTTTCCTGTTCGATATGCACCGCAGACTGATAGCCATAAGGGAAAGTCATGTTCGCACCAAAAAGTTCACCTTGTGGCTCAGAAGACAAATATGATATTTCGTACCCTGCGTTTTCCATAATTCTCTTAATACGAAGTTGCGTCGTGAACTTACCTTGTCGATTACTTGTACCGATCACCCCTAAAACAGGTATACCAACTGGAGGTAGATATCTGAACTTCATAACATCATCAAACAGTTCCCGAGAGATGCCGGGTACGTGTATACTCCCGTTGTAAAGGTGGTTACGCGTATGTTCTTTCAATTCTGATTGTAAGCGAGAGTCAAATGCAAAGATGTTTTTATTCTCCATCAGGCACCTATCTACCAAGGAGCGGCCAAATCTAACGTTCGATTCAAACATCTGATCCGAGTAGTATCCCAAGACCAACGTGTCGAAACCTTCTGTGGTATCCGAATTTAGATATGTTGCCGGGGTCAAGTTCATGTCTTTTTTTGATTCTGAAGGTTTCCTGAAATCAACATTTCTAGGATAGTCCAGATACTTGCTGACCGGAAACGAGGTATAGTCAGGCAATTCGACAAACGCTCGCATTTCTTTCTCACTAGCGGGGAATATCCCGAGTCTCCCGGCCCAGTTTTGCTCCTTTATGTTACGAAACACCCGTTTTCGTACGGTATCCAAATCACTACTACGTACCGAGGGGAAGTCGTTTTTGGGCGGTCTTCCAAACTGTATAGGTTTGATATTGCGGTCTGCGTTGTTAACTAGGTGCTTTTTTAAAGAAGCCGCGTTCATTTTATTATGTGATTCGAGGGTTGCCGCGATAATCCCCGCAAAATAGGCGCAAGCGAGGCTAGTGCCACTTTGTATTCGGTATCCACCGTTTATCGTTGGCACACGTTGAATTGTACCTTTCGCGACAAACTCGACAGGTGAATCCGGTATGTAACCATATCTTCTGAAATCAGGGACATTACCCCAAGTGACACCGAAGGTTGATGGATAGTAGGCGGGGTAACATTCACTATTGGAAATGTGATGGGCAGCAGCAACTACTACAATGTTTCGATCATAGGCTTCATTACATAGACGTAACAGTTCTGCGGAGGGCGAGTTAGTGAGAATACCAAGAGAAAGATTTACAATATCAACTGAGTTTTCGATACACCATGAAATAGCTCTACATAACAAACTCTCTGATGTAATCAGTTCATTCTGGAATATTTTAACGGCTACATATTCCGCCTCGTGGCAAAACTTATAGATGATTGCGGCGGATGCAGTTCCATGTCCCAGACGGTCCTGATAGTCCTCGCAAACGGTAATACGCTTTTGTTCGTCTTGAATCAAGGAAACTCCAAAACACTGGATGTGTTTTAGACGTGGATGATCCATATCAATTCCACTATCCACCACTGCGATTCTCATTCCGAAAACTCCAACTGTTCAAGATGTAACTGAGTTCACAGTCCATCTTGACCCTAATACAAAGCTACTCGCTTCGCAGTATATCCACCGGGTCGGCATAGGAAGCAGGCAATACATGATAGAAAGCGGTCAATACAACGATGGCGAGCGTACTCACTCCTGCCGCCAGGAAAGTGACCGGTTCCAGCTCGATTCTGTAGGCAAAATCCTGGACCCACTGATTGAGCAGATAGTAGGCTATCGTCCAGGCGACTGCGACCGAGACCCCGACGAGCGCAACGAAGTCGCGCAGCAACAACCAGGTCACGTTCAAAAACGAGGCCCCCAGGACCTTGCGGACGCCTATTTCCTTCATCCGGCGGATTACCGCTATTCTGGTCACGCTGAACAATCCGATACAGGTAATGAGGACCGTTATCAGAGAGAAAATGCCCGTTATCTTGCTTGTCCTGAATTCGGACTGATACAGATCGGTGAAATTATCTTCGATGAATGAATAGGTGAAGGGCCGCTGCGGGATCAGTTCCTGCCACGCCCCGGCCACGTCACTAATCGTTTGCGTCCGCGTGCCGGGATTCAGCTTGACCGACAACATGGGAAGTTCCGTCGGCAGGAAGAAGAACCGGGGCGGTATCTGGCCGAGATACATCGCAAGAGGTCCGATTGGGTTGTGCAACGACGTCCAGTGAAAATCGTCGATCACGCCGACGACCCGTCCGAATTCACGCGAAAAAGGGAATCCCATCTGTTGGCCGATCGGGTCCTGCCATCCCATTTGCCGGACAAAACTACGGTTCACGACGAACTCCAGCGGATTCTCAGAGCCGGAAGAAGAAAACGCGCGTCCTTCCGTGACGCTCAGGCCGTACAGCCCCATGAAGTCGCTGTCGACCGGCAACAGGTGTACCTGCGGTTGTTCCTCGCGGTCCCCGAATCTCATATTCATGTACATCTGGGTCGTGCCGCCAAACTCCCATCCCGACGCGGCTGTTTCGGCAACGCCGGCGAATTTGCCAAACTCTTGCCTGGCGGTTCGGTAGTCGACGTCAGTGCCGATGGGCAAGAGCATGACATCCCGTTTTTCGAATCCGATCTCTTCCCCCTCCATGTACCGGGCCTGTTCAACGACGAATATCGCGCACGTCACCAGTAGCGTCCATATCGTCGTCTGGACAAAGATGAATGTGTATTGAACGGATTTTCTGTGGGTTGCCGTATCGGCCGGCTGAAGTAGAGCGGCCGTTTTTTGGAACCATAGTTTCCATGACGAAGAGAGACTGATAACGGCGCTGTGGACGACCACTATGCAAACAGAGGCACCTGCAATGACGACGTAATCCGCCAATGCAAACAATTCCGGTTTTATCACGATTAGATCCATGTTGCTCAGGATCGAGATCACCAGGTACATCAAGGAAAAGGTACCGATCAGCGCGCACGCGTAGACGATGACGGTTTCGGCAACCGTCGGAAGAACGAGCTGTACGCGGTCGGCGCCTAAAGCCGCCCGCACGCCCATCTCCCTGAACCGGGACGTGAGCTTGGACGCAGACAGATTGATCAAATTCAGCGTCGATACGATGAGGACCAGCGCCGCGATGGCGGCCAATTGCCTGATATCCTCGATGTCGCCTTTGTTCCAATTGACCCACCGGGCCTGATCTTCCCCGCCGATACGCGCCGAATGCAGATGGACCTCGGCAAGGGGCTGCAGCACGAACTCGGTGACACCGGCTCCCAACCCGCTCCGGCCGCGGTCTTGGACCAACGAGAGGGCCTTGGATTCAATCCCGGATGTTTCCGAATCACCTTGAAGAAGAAGGTAGGTATAGGTATTTCCACCGTTCCATCCCCGTTCCAGATCGGTCGTATGAGACTGAACGGTCGAATAAGAGATCAGGAGTTCGAATTGAATCGATGAATTCCAGGGCGGCGTTTCCACGACACCTTCTACCGTGTAAACGTCATTGTGCCACTGAATTGCCTTGCCGACGGGGTTCTGCCCGCCGAAAACCCGTTGAGCCAGCGTCGTGGTCATTACCGCCGTGAAAGGGGATTTCAGCAGATCATCCGACCTGCCCTGTACGAGTTCGAAATCAAATATGCTCAGTATCTGCGGGTCCGCATAAAACGACTGCTCGATTTCAAACAAATCCCTATCGGCCTGTATGAACATCTTCTCCGATGCTGCGGCACTTCGCAATCGGGCATAGTCGGTCACTTCGGGAAGCTCGTCTTTGAGCAACGGGCCGATAGGAGACATTACGCCACTTATGAAGTAGGGATCCGATTCTTGCAATTGGACCTGGAGTATGGTCCGGTAAATCCGATCTCCTTTCGTATGAAACTTATCGAACTGTATATTCTGGTAGGTATACAGGCCAATGATCAGCACTGAACCGAAACCGAGCGCAAGTCCCAAGACGTTCAATGTAGAATACGTCCTGTTACGGTTAATCCAACGTACCGAGTGTGTCAGATGGGTGTAGAACATCGGAGGCCTCCCTACTCAGGATCTTTACATGATGAATGAACCTGTCCCCTGAAACATGGACCACAGATTGCGGTCGTCTACCGTGAACATCTCTATAAGATCCATCCGCATGAAAGAAGAACATTGTTTCTATAAAGGGATTTGTCCCGATCGCTGAGAATCTGATGCCTTAGTCGAAAGTTGTAGACGAATAGAGAGAAACGTCAGGCTCCAACCGGGGAACCCATTTCGGATATCACTTGTATATCATTCGGATTGTCTAGCGATTCAATGTACTGGTCGCGAATCATCCATTTTAAAGAGTATTTCCAGTCAGGACATGCTTCCGGTGGGTTTTTATGGGGGCAGGTCATTTCGCAAACAGGAAGTATCTTGCAGTCACGACATATAGGGCGTGTGAATTGATCCCAGTTGGTAAAAAGTGTTCGATTCATATCGTGTATGTTGTATTCGTCAGAAATATGATGTGATCTTGTATTAGGATCATTCGCATATTCTGCACATTGTTGGATGTAACCATCTGGATCAATTATCATACTGTAAGGATGAGAGGCGACAGTACATAGGTGATTTGCTGGTTTTGGCATTTTAAATCGTTTCTTTGCTCTTGGGAGATTATTCATTACGGCGAATCTGTTATAGCGTTTCCATTGTAAGGTGCGGAATTCTTCGACTACCCTTGCAAATTCCCGCCTATTGTAGTACTCCGACACACTGTCCTTGACACCTGATCCTTCGTATGGCAATTCCTTGAAAGCCAAATAAGGAGTGAATTCCTTGAATCTTTGCGGCCAAATAACACGCTGTTCCAAATCTTGTAGAAATTCCTCCAGATGTGGATACATAACTTTATCCGTATTGACTCGAATGGAGACAGACATGTCAGATACTGGTTTGTTCGCGAGATTGTCTAATATCAAATCGTAACTACCTGCATCGTTGTTGGCATTTGGAGCTACACCTGTTGGTACAATAGGTCTCAGTATATTGTGTGTATCTCTATAACCATCAATTGTTACTTGTACTTGTTCCACATGAGATCTGGCCAAAAGCTCCCATACCTTCTCAGTCAGATTTACACCATTTGTCACGATGTTCGAATTGTAGTTTAAATTGTATTGCTTAGAAACCTTGAGTAGTTTCTCAGAGTATCGCTCAACAATTTCTGGTCGCAATAATGGTTCGCCACCGAACCAGCATACTTTCATACCTACGAATCTCTCCACAAGCTTACTGTTATTGATTTCACGATGAAGGAAATCTATCACACCATTAATCGTTTTGTCTTTCATGAATTTGTTCCAGGGTTTATCACCTTCAAAGCAGTATGAACAACCCATATTGCAGGAAAGAGTGGGAGTGATTGTTATGTAAAAATTAGCCTCTTGAAAGCTCCATTCTCGTTCTTTTATTATCCGCTGATGTATGTCTTCTTTTTCGTCCAAATCGTTCGGTACAACTATCCCGTTTTGCCATAAGACCGTAATGAATCGTTGATGTTCTTTCTGATCCTTGATTGATATAGTGGGTTCCTTTCTCCAAGTATACAACAGTTGGGCCTCATTCGGTTCTAGTTCGAGCAAAGAATTAGAACGAGTGTTGTAAACCAGGTATATGTTCTTTTCTTTTACTGGGATAATCATGTTGTAGTAACTAGTCTTCAACATAATCTCTACTCCTTTAATAAGAACCGTACTTCGAAAACATTCAGAATAACACTGGTTGTCAGGTAGTGTAGCTGGACAGGATGGCCAACAGCTTGTGTCGTGGAAACTCCATTCCGACTTAAGTCAGAACAATACATCGTCCTCTGACTTGTCTTCTGCAATATTGCATTCCCACAGATCACACCAAACGGGCTGACATAACCACAAATCACACAGAGCGATTGCTTCTGCATCTTCTTCGACGTTCAAGCCTTCTTCGTTTACTTCAACTCTCGGTTTGATTAACACTTTCATGGTTCTCTCCTTTCTTAAGCCATTAACTAAGAGAAAGGGCCAACACCACCTGTCCAGCTACACTACCTGACAATCTGGTATCTATACGGAATTCAGTCTGTTTGTTATTGATGACGTTTTCTTTTTCTGAGAATCTCGGTTGCCACCTTGCACAGTTTATCCTCCCTGTGTGCAAGGTCATTAATGTTATCTATACTTACCCAATAATCAGGTTCAATTCCTGATGATTCGATAGATTCTCCTGATGCGGTCAATCTGATCATCCAAGTGTTGGTGAAGATTTTAAAACCGTCTGGTAAGATAATGTTAATCATTGCAGAATCAGAACCTTGGGTTCTGGTACTGGAAAGCAAATGAGCCTTACCTGCATTTCTCAATACATCAATAAAATCCTCGCTTGCGCATGCTGTCCTGTTATTCGCCAGTATTATGATTGACTGTGTAAAGTTGAATACCGGATGGGGATATACTATCATACTTTCTTTTCTACCATCTGCGGGAGTGACAAGATGACCGTACACTACGGGTTGATTTATTAAAGTCGATATCATACGTATAACTACTCGTATGTCCCCGCCTCTATTCGATCTCAAATCAAATATAATGCCGTTTGATTTCCGAATTTGTTCTGAGTGATTTAAGAATCTGACCCAAATATCGGGTGTCCACCTTGCAATACGAAAGTACGCCAGATCGCCTTCTAACACTTTGAAATCACCATGTGAAGGAACGAAATTCGGAGGAATCACTACATCCCTGTCATAGCGAATAGAAACTTCTTCAAAATCTCCACGTTCAGTCCTCATACGAATTTCAACCTCTTCATGCTTTTGTCGTTTTAGAACAGTGTTCAATGCTTTACGTTTTCTCACCTCATCCGATCCCTTATGTCTTTTGATCCGTATTTCGTCCAAAATCGCATTCTGTATTGGTACATCATCGATAGAAACGATTCGGTTGCCCACCAAGTGTGTCAAAAGTGTATCAAAAACAGCGGCAATGTATACATCGTTAACGATCTCGTACAAAGCGACAGGACTTACATATCTAGTAGGAGATCTCCTACTACGGCTTTGAACATCAAAGTGAACATCGTTGAAGTCCAGAACCAATTGGCGTAAGCTATCTTCAAATGCCTTATTGGACTCAAGTGGCACTTTGCAGATATCTTTAAATCTACTTAACACCCTATATTTATTGATGTTATGGATATCGTAAAAAGGATACACATCTAAAATCCTAGATATGATATCTTGCTTGAGTTTTCGAAGAGAACTTTGATTAAGTTCCTCCCTCTTTTCTGGAACGATGTAAAAAGTGGTACTTCCTGACTTTTTAGTCGACCTCATGTATAGGGGGGCAGTTACTACCGGCAATTGATCTGAAATGGAGAAAATATCATGTGAAATCAAACGGTTTGAGTTCTTTTCGACTATTGGGTCAAATAGGGGATGGTGATACTCAATAGTTGAACGTTCCAAGTTCGATATTTTGAAATCACCAACTACAAACTTGAAATCTTTCGATCTTGGAAAAACCAAGATTGCCACCTTATCAATAACATTGGCTTGTTTTTTACTATCGAGAAAATACGTTTGAGATTGAGAGTCTTCTGGTTGTCCTGTTCTTTCCCCAATCCACGAAGCCATTCGATTGATTTTAGGTACTTGATACCGATTAAACGGAATCGAAAAATCCTTTCTGAACCATTCTTCGGTGATACTAGAGTGGATATAGACTGAATATCCAAGTACGTCTTCAACATAAAGTCGTTGGTACAATACTGACTTATCAGTCGTGCATCTTAAGGGATTGGGAAAAGAATAAGTCCACATATAGGATTCTGTATTAGACGATAGGCCAGTTTTCAATTCAATGGGGATATCTGATGACTTGGTTAGTAAAAGGCCGGTGGTTATCACAGAATCACCAGGAAAGAAAATAGGAAAGTAGTATCCAGCTTCTTCCTCTATACCTTTTTTTATATCCCGAACCGAGAATAGGTTCTCGGAATTCATATGGTTATTCGTTATGACTTTCCAGTCAGCCGAAATCGAGTTAGGTGTTAGCAACAGTATTGACGAAATGCAAGAACACAAGACAACTGATTGAGCACTCATTTTCGAATCCTTTCCTTATGTACTGAGAATCAACCTCCTTGCCGCCCATCGTGGTAATCAATCAGAACCATAGCAAGCAAAGACAACAGACCCGACAAACACCAGATTGCCATCCCGTTTGAAGTTGCTCTGGCTTTCATTTCAACCTTCCTTGCTCAAAGTTGTATACCGAGGACCTTTTGTATTAGCACCATGGAACACTGGAACGATCTACCCATTAATGAAAGGGAAGCTGGACCACATATCTATAGGGTGTATCCCTATTTCCCCCGGTTTTTTCCCGGAATCGAAAAAAACCTGATGCCGGTCTTGGGCGGGGTGGACGTTTCCTTTAAACGAACGTGTTCATTCTTCCAGATTGATCAGACCTAGTTTGATCGCCGTTCGTATCAGATCGGGAAGACTGTGCGTGTTTAGACCTTATGTATTGACCTGTTTATAAAAAGACCTCCTCCGTACTCGGTATACGGGGGTTATCTTTGGAAAGTGGCAGTTCCCCCAAAGACCTATCCCCATCGAGAAGGAGGAGGCTATGCGTAAATCTACACGATTCT
>JAJEHX010000035.1 GCA_022823465.1 Candidatus Latescibacterota bacterium | reverse complement strand
CGATGAAGGCCTTCAAGACCATCCGCGATCTCGTCACGGACGTGTCCTGGAACTACGAGGCCAAGATGAAGGTCAAGCCCTTCAAGCCTCGCAAGCCGGACGACGCGGACGGCACCTGGCGCATGGACCAGGACGATATCGAACGGGTGCAGGAGTTCCGCAAGTGTATCGAGTGCTTTCTCTGCCAGGACGTCTGCCACGTGCTGCGGGAGCACGACCTGCACGAGGAGTTCATCGGCCCGCGCCTCATGGTGCACAACGCCGCCCTCGAGATGCATCCCCTCGACACCGAGGACCGGCTCGGCGACCTCAAGGACGACCAGGGCATCGGCTACTGCAACATCACCAAGTGCTGCACCAACGTCTGCCCCGAAGAGATCACCATCACGGACAACGCCATCATTCCCCTGAAGGAACGGGTCGTCGGCGAGTTTTACGACCCGCTCAACCGGCTGCTCCGTATCTTCAAGTCGAAGGACAGCGACGAAGTGGCCTAGCAACTCAGTTTAACAGACGCATCTATACAAGTGTTGCGTACAAATGGGAATTTATGTCTGGAAAATGGGACCAATCCGGTGTTCCACATAAAGGATGGACCTGTATCGGTGTTGAGGATCTTGAATCACTTGATGCCGTGTGCGAAATGTGTGAGACTCGGGAAATCCGATATGTGCATTATATGGAACATCCGAACCACTCGGAAACTCTTGGTGTGGGCTGCGTTTGTGCCGAGAACATGGAAAACGACTATCTACGACCACGCATACGTGAACGTGCTCTGAGGAATGCGAATCGAAGACGAAGGAATTGGCTTAATCGTAAGTGGAGTACATCTGTTAAAGGAAACCAGTACATAAATACAGATGGTATGAACATCACCGTTTATAAGAAGGATTCCGGTGGATGGGGTGCCAGAATCATAGATCGTAACGACGATTGTAAAGTAGTTTCAAAACGAAAATACATGACCGAAGAAGCAATTAAACTTGCTGCGTTTGATACAATGATTTTCTTAAAGGAAGAACGCGGTTGGGGATCGTAATAACGGCTTGATTGGGGTCTAGGATCGCAGCGGGTCAACTTTCTCTCAACAAGTAAGGTATACTTATCCAGTTAAAGGTCTATTCGGGGTCGATCTTTTCAACTTGGCGTAAAGCCAGACCTTCCAGAATGCCCTCCAACCTCGCCATGTGTTCTCTAAGGTCTGCCTGTCCTTGCTCAAGGGAAATAAGGCGAGTGTTTATATCCCGTTTTGATGCCAGAATAAGCCCAGCCAAGGCAATACCTACGCTAATTATGCCGACCAATTCCACGCTCATTTCGAAACTCCCTAGCGCCACATCGGATTCAGTTCATTGATGTAGCCGTCTCCGCCCGTGATCTGTAATCCTTCTCGTCTATATCGTTTACTTCCTTAGTCGGCATAACTGCGATTATCTCGGTTTTTATTGATAGCCATTGAACATTACATAAGGGCAGTATCGTTGGTAGAGTGGTTCGTTTATTCAACTCCGCCCTCGCATAAGTCAGATCCTCCAAAGGTTTGTTCGGCAACTGCTAAGACTGCGCCCTTGTGCGAATGCTTTCTTCGTCAACGCTAACTGCACACCGCTTGATCGCAGACATTCTGCCACATGAGACTCGCCCTGTTCGGATAAATCGACGTTTGTACATTAGGCAAAATGCTACCCTCGGATACTTACCATCGGCGAGTTTACGCATGACGGTTCAAAAACTTCTGATTCCAAAATAGTAAAGTATCTGTGGAACGGGGTAACTACAGTCATCCGAGTTTATTATCGTGAGGAAAATACCGGTACATTTACAGGCTCTTTGTCTCTGTCTTTCCAGGATATTCCGCGTACCTGATGGGTACCGAACAGTTGTTCCAGTACTGCATCATGCGCCTGCTTCCAACGTTCCTTTGCTCCAAGGGGCGTCTCATCCCAAACGCGCACGTAGAAAATACATGAATAGGTTCGAACCTGTGAAGACTTGCCCATGATGTACAGGTGGTTCATTGCGTTGCGGAATTGGAGGTCTGTGAGTGGCACACCGTATGGGATGGTTTCAAGTGAAAGTTGTTTGGCCTCGTCTCTATACGGGGCTCCCCCATCGTCTTCGGCCCCGCCTTCAGGAACTGGAAGATCCTGTACCTCCATGTGATCATCGCGTATTACGATGTCAAACAGATAGTAGGGCTTTTCTCGCCAATTCGCTTTCGTTACGGGATTGGTCTCCTCAATTCTTTGGTACCAGCATGGGGGAGTAATCCCTTTACCCATGATTCGAAGTCTGTTATCCAAATCTTCGTTTCCGCTTTTTGCTTCAGCCAGTTCCTGCTCACGTTTCTGCAAATCACTTTTCGCCTGATCTAGACGCTCGCCTGTTTCTCCTTCCCTGTCTTCCAGTATCCTGATACGTCTCTGTAATCTGTTTTTTTCTCTTTGCAATTCCGCGATCTGCTCGTTGAGTTTCTCTATTTGCTTTAACTGCCCATCGGGATCTCTCATTGCTTCTTTGACCATCTTCGGGGTGGTCGACGCAATGATCTCTCTCCATGGCTCTAATTTATCGCCCCAGTACCGATTCACACTCATAAGAGCAAGAAGCATGAGAAAAACCAGAAGAATAAAAATCTCCGCTACTGTCAGCCCTAGAACCGTACCTTTTCTGTAACCTTCCTCCATTTTCATGCTTGAATCCAGTTGCTATTTCCATAAATTCTTCCAGCCACGGCGGCTGTTTTTACCTTGGGATCCTACTGGGATCACATCAACGGAATTGATGTGATTTAGCACATCAGAAAGCTTTTGCCCTTCCATCTGTAGCGTGTTACTCACGTTGTTTAGTCCGACAATGATCTGTTGGAATTCCCCTTCCGTTACTTTGAGATGCTCTGAGATCCGGACTGCTTTTGTCATGTTGCCCGCAAACTCTGTAATCGAGTTGTTTAGTGTTAATCGACCTTCGATTTCCTGGTTCGTTATCTCTATCGTAGAATTGACCGCCTCCTCGTGGCGCATTATTGCACCGGTGATTTCACTCAGTTGTTCTGCTACTTTGTTTGTATTTTCCATTAGGATGGAGATTGACTGACTCGCGTTCTCGGCTTCGGTCAGCTTTTCCAACGCAATAGTGGCCCCATGAACTTTGTCAGGCAGGTTAGCAAATTCTGAACTTAAGTTCGTTGCTTCTTGCCCCATGCTCGCTAGTGATTCGTTGGCCTTTTTCATCTCCGTAACGGCCTCGCTTGCTCGTTGTTGTACAGTAGACCACTCCTCCATTTGCCGTGTTAGTGTTTCCCCCATCTCTTTGATAAACCGCTCTTGTGCAGTTCTGTACGATGCTTCCGAAGATGTTCCTTCAGCCAAAGCGTTCAGACCCTCGGTAACTATCTTCTCGCTCGCCGCGAATGCTTCGGCACTTGCGTTTGCATGAGAAGAAACAGCACCTAAGTTTTTGGCAGCCTCATCACTTCTTATCCGGATTCGATCAATGCTCTCGTCCATACTCGACACCTGAGATTCAAGTTTAGCAAGAGCGTTGCTAATACTCTCTCGTTGCGCCGAAGCCTGCTGCTCGCTCTCCTGGGTTCTCTCGCCTACAGCTTTGTAAACCGCATTCAAGTTTTCAAGATCAGACTTCGCTTTCCTCTCTAGCCCGTCATGGAACATCCTCATCATCTCCTCCATGTGGGCGTGTAAGTTCTTTGCTTGCGTTATGGAAATGTTTGTATGGGAGGCAAATGCGTTGGTCGAGTTACGGAGCTGCCTACGCAATTCATAAGCAAAACGTTCTAGATCTAATGTGACACCCTCGGTATTGGACGGGATCCTGATAACCATTTCTTCTTCTGCATCATGATGTTGAAGTGTCATACGCATTACTATCCCAGCCATGGTTGTGAGCAAAGCAATTCCAAAACTACCGATCATCTCGTCAGTCCGTTCCTCTAATGTGAGGCCTGTAGTTTTTATCAAAAACAGGATTACCAGTGCTGCGCAAAGCGAGGTTAGTGTGTATAACAATCCAATGTAATAGATCTCATCACCTAAACGTGGAAGCTCACTTAGAGTCCGGGTTTGTTTTTGGTTGTACATATAGAACCCCATCGTGATGATTCCCAATGAGGCTGCGATTAGCCCACCCAGAACTGGCCTTCCTTGCGCGACAAACTTAACCAAGCATATCAATATGGACCCAATCCCAAAGGCCCACAAAAACGCATCCTCTGATCTTAAGAATTTGATTCTTTCTCTCAAATCGCCTGTTGCCATACTACCCTTCCTCCCATAGCCTCTACCCAATCACTCCACCAGTAGTAGAGGTCTGGTGTTTGGTATTTCTCGTACTTTAATCGTTCAAGCTGGAACAGGCTTACTTCAACATTGGTAAGATCAGCTTTGAGTTCACCTCTTAACAACTCTGGTGTGAGGTACGAATCGTAATGCGACAACTTATCAGTATGCTGCAGTAGATCGGATATGATGACGAGATGGGAAGGGCTCACATCCTGAGATGCCCTTCGACTGCTAGTATGCCGGGCAGTTATGACAGCTATTGTCTCCAGAATCGGTGAGGTAGGGAACGCTTGGGGTTGTTTCTTCGGGAACAGATTCTGAATCACGTTTACGAACTGCTGCCACCGCCACTGGGTTATTACTGCACCCCTAGTGAAACCGTCGAGCGGCTTCTGCTCTCGGGGATTGCCTCCCGGATTGCAAATCTGCGCTATAGGATCGTCTGGTATACCCGTGGTCTCCAAGCGGTAAAGAGTCAACCGTTCTCCTTCCCTCACCGCCAAGCGGTCATGACGGCCGCTCTCAGCGGAGTCGGTCATTTCGCGCAAGATACGTCCGAGTTCTGCCTTGTGTTTGTCACCGAGCGGATCAGAAGTGTCGAGCAATACGATCACCTCTCTGCTGGGTCCGCTTTCCCGGGGGCACCCCTGACTATCCAGTTCTTCCTCCTGCAATGTCCACAACCCGGCCATGATGGCTATGAACAAGAGGACAATGACAATGGCGAACCATTTCGCCTTGCGATTGGTTTTGGTGTTTCGCTTTTGGTTCATTATCTAAGTCACTCTATCAGTTTTAATTCAGATCTTTTGCCATTCATCAGTTCATCAAGCGTAGGGTAACCTTTCTGTACTTCAATGTATATACTTCGGATCCTATCCTCGGCTCGCTGAAATCCCTCCCAGTCCTGATCATATTCAGGTGCTGGGATCCCTTGCCATGGCGGCGTCTCGAGCATCTCCAGATCGACTGTCAGTTTCTTCTTAAAAAACTGTGGACTTGGGGTCGTACGCGCTTTTTCGTTTGCTGACCGATAGGCGGCGATAATGAAATCCAAGTCGTTCTGGTAACGGCGAAGTTGCATAGGGAATTGCCGCACTATCTCATTCGCCATATCCGTAATCAACATGTGATTACCTTTTCTGTTCTCTATCTGCTGTCGAAGATCCCGAATCCTGTCGATGTACCGCTCGTAGATATCCTTCAGTCTTGTCCTCCGTTCCTTGACCTCATTCCAGTATTCCTCATTGTGTTTAGTTGCCGCTCGACTGATAGATCCGTACCGAGGGTAAACGTCATCCCGTTTGAACCACTTGCTTGACGCGAAAAAACAACATGCAATACCGATAACCGCGAGCACCCAAGATTGCATACTTTCAAGCCCGAAGGGATCATCCAGCAACCTATCCATAGCATTGTCAGTCAGTAACTCCCTCAGAGAGCTTTCTCCACTCGCCGCTATTGAAGTGATGGATAGCATACTGTCTCGGAAGTGTCCAACGAGCAGATTCCACGCAACCATTGCCATTGCCCCAAGGACTACCATCGACCATCCACCCGTTTTTGTTCCGGCTATTACAGAGTTCTTGAGACGCCACCCGTCGCCAATGATCCAGCCGAAGAATCCGGCGTTTACCAATCCAATCGTAATCATTGCGGTCAATGCACCTAAGAGACCGTATTGATGTACTCCTGCAAGCATAAAAGCATTAACGACCGCTTCTATCACAACGATACAAACTAACCACCAATACCAGGAATCCTGCTGATCGTACTCCGCCACTCTTTTAAGATTCGATGCATTCTTGAACTCCAACAACCCGGTCCAAGCCTCCTTGACCTCCCGTTCCTTCTGGGCAAGATAGGTTCTATCATCACTTAATTGGTCCCTCAGTTCGACTATTCCCTGTTCTCTCAATCCCTCCACCTGATGCTGTATAGGTGCGGTACCTTCCTGTGTCTCCATAGTCAACGCGTGCCGCTGTGAATTGAGATACTTACTTACCGCAGCGTGACAGTCTTTACCACGTTGGTTTACCCAAGCCAGTATTTTCGTATATATCTCGTCGGGTTGGACCGCATCTGTCAGAGGATACTCCATTTTTCCGTTTTCTTGTCCCGCTTCTCGAATTCCGTTCTCTCGAATCCAACGCTCGCAGTCTAACTCGACGTACTCCTTCCTAGCGTCATCCCAGCCAGGAACTTTGGTCCAATCCCTATTGGTAAGGTTTCTTCTAATATTCATAAGCCCCTCCCGACAGTCCGGGTCAACCCCAGAAAAACAACTGGTATGGATTGATGTTGTCAAGGGTTTGCATCAACGGATCAGCATCGGATACGGTAAAAGTTGGTAGGTATCCAAGAGTGAGCACGGCGTCGGTTCAGGTGAGCCTAGTCGGCGGTTTGAGCAAAGCTGATTCAACCTGCCAGCAATGCGTACTTGGATGGGCGTTATTACGGACTTCCTATCTTGACTTTATACGGCAATGCCGTATATTGTTTCTATGTACAACTTTACTGATACAAGGCTCTTTACCCGACTTATGCGGGAGTATCTGAGGTAGAAGATGAATAAAGGTAGACGGGATGTGGGGAAGGAGATCCTCGAAGGTCTGCAAGAAATCAAACGAGGCGACCATGCCCACGTAATCACCGTGCCCGACGTGATCCGGATTCGAAAGTATGCAGGTCTTTCGCAGGCGCAGTTCGCACGGTTGTTAGGTGTATCGGTTCGAACACTGCAGGATTGGGAGCAAGGTCGACGACGCCCTTCAGGTACTGCGCGAACGCTAATGATGATCGCGGAAAGGGACCCTCAGGCGGTATTGGATGTGGTGCGAGAACAGGGATCGTGACGGTCGCACTTTGTACCTATAAAGACCCTTGAGCCGTTCGTCTAAGCTCCCGAAACCGTGTTACCCCCCGCCTACGCCCACGCGGCTCTGGCCATCAATCCCCCGTCCACGTCCACGTACTCGCCCATAATGAAGGAAGCCCGGTCGCTGGTGAGGAAAAGCACGGCGTTCGCGATGTCTTCCAAGCTGCCCTCCCAGCCGGTTCACGGCGTGCTGGGAGGCCATGTCCGTCCGGGTCTCGTCCTCATCGCCTCTGATGGAGTCGATCGCTTCTTGCAGGAGCTGTATCCCGATGTGACCAGCTTATTTCGGTGCTTGGTCACAACACCACAGGGCCTTGTCTTAACAGGAGGTGGCGGAGGCTATAACGAGGGGCTGGCGTCGGATCCGGCCAAGGTGGCACGTTGGCATTCAAATCCTTGGTATTGACAGCAGCGCGGGACGGTGAAGTGCGTTACAGTTACCGCTCATCCTACCACGCTTCTAAAGGTTGGAAACTCCCGGCATTGAATGCGGGCAACGATTTCCTCTTGGGGACAGCTCCCGCTAAAGAACCGGAAGTCGCCGCTGCTGGAGATGGAAACGTTTTCACCACCAGTGTCAAACCTGCCTGTGACAAGGATGGCGGCTTGGGATTGCCTATTGACATTTTCACCATTAAAGGCATTATCAGTTTTCGATGAAAATACAGTTATAAGTGAAACTATTTGACTTTTTTCACTAATACTGTTAATTTCAGCGTATGATAAAAAAGACTACGTTAGTAACCGAACTGGAGACCAAGGCCATGAACGCGGTCCGCGACCTGCTTGACCACGTGCCACGCCTGGAGGTCAGTTCGGTACGCCATGATCGGTTGCTCGGAAGCGACCAACGCATAGACGGATGGATCGAGTTCGAGCACGGCGATGACACCTATACGCTCATCATCGAGTTCAAGTCGAACGGTGCTCCCCGTTTTGTTCGGTCTGCGGTCTATCAACTCAAAGGCTACCTGGCGGAAGCTCGTCACTCCGATCACGGGGATCCCCCTCGACGTTTGATCCCCATGCTCGTGTGTCCCTACTTGTCTCCCGAGTCTCGATCAATCTGCTCAGATCATGATGTCGCCTACCTGGATCTGGTAGGGAACGCTCACTTCGCCTTCTACAATGTTTACATCGATCGAACGGTCGCAGAAAGGCCCAAATCCGAAACCCGCGCTTTGCGATCGATTTTCACCCCGAAGTCGGCCGCAATCCTGCGGGTCCTCCTTCGCGATCCCAACCGGGCATGGCGCGTCTCCGGACTAGCGGAATCTGCCAACGCAAGCCTCGGCCATGTAAGCAATGTGCGCAAAGCCCTGCTTGAGCGGGAATGGGTTGAAAAACGGGACAACGGCATCATCCTTATCCAACCAGATGTGTTATTGAGGACATGGCGTGAGGACTACCGCCAGCCGGCCGGTCAGCGCATCAGCAGATATACGCTTTTTAATGGCGATCAACTCACGAAACGGTTGTCGGGAAAGCTGAATGCGGAGCCACGGCATCCCCGTGCAGTGTACTCGCTCAACTCGGCAGCCCAGTGGTTTGCGCCCTTCGCCAGGGGTGGCACACACAGCTTCTACGCCGACGAACCCGGCACTCGTATGCTGGAAGAGACATTGAAGCTGACTCATGCTGCAAAGGGAGCAAATGTCATCCTGTGTATCCCCAAAGATGAGAGTCTATTCGAGGACGCCGCTCAGCCCGCGCTGGACATTTTCTGCACCAGTCCAATCGTCACATATCTCGATCTCTGGAACGGCAACGATCGGGACCGTGAGGCCGCCGACCATATGGCCTCGAAGTGTTTTCCATGGTTATGAGAGAACCTCAATCCGCCGGTGACTACGATGACCGGACGACAACAGCAGTCAAATCCGTGCTGATCGAGATCGGCCAAGTCCTCGGCAGCTTCGAAGGCAAGTTTGCGATTATCGGCGGTGCCGTTCCCTGGCTGTTGCTGAGCGAAGCCGACATGCCCCACAGCGGAACAGTGGACGTGGACCTCGGTCTCGACCCTTCCGCCTTGGGCGATGGCGAGTATGTTCGACTTATCGAAGTCCTTCAGACACATGGCTACGATCAACGGGGCAACCAGCATCGCTTCCAACTCGTGCGCACGGTGCCCGCCACGGACGACGGCCCTGATATCGATGTCGTCGTCGACTTTCTAATGCCGCGCGATGCCGAGATCGTAAAGAACAGGCCGCCACTACTCAGCCAGTTTGCCGTCCAGCGTGCCGACGGCGCTGAGCTCGCGCTCAAATTCAATCAGATGGTTTACCATCGACGGAGACATGCCCGGTGGGGGAAGGAATCGCGTTCACATCGCCGTTGCGTCGATTCCAGCCCTCTTGGCCATGAAAGGCTACGCCATCGCCAATCGTCTGAAACGCAAGGACGCCTACGACATCTACTATTCCGTGCGAAACTTCCCAGATGGGGTCGACGCACTAGTAGAAGCAACGCGGCCGCTCCTCGGCGTTCAATCAGCCCGAAAAGGCTATCGTTTTATCTCCGAGAAGTTCCGAGATTTGGAAGACTTCGGACCAACGAGCGTCAGAAAGTTCGTGGAAGGTTCCCACCTACTCGGCAATCGCACTGCAGATCAATGGCAGCAGGACGCCTTCGGACAGGTTAACGCTTGGCTCAGAGGACTTGGCTTGAGGAAGTCATGAACAAAATACCAACAGACAAGATTCGCGCCATGGACATGCCGGTCCTCGACAAGGTGTTCGCCATGGAAGCAGGCTGGGTACTGGATTTCTCGGACCTAACCTTCGCTGTTTTTTTCCGAGAAGAACTCGGAGTCAGTATAGACGATCCACGTTGGTCGGTTCAGGGCGGGAGCAAGGCTAAGCGTCTACGCTATTTTTTACGACACGCGAACCGAAAAACGGTTCTTGATACGCTGGAAACACTTTGGGAATATCGTGAAGCCAGCAGCATGACTCACAACTATCCGGAATTGGATGATTCGGTACGAGTTGCCTTCTTTAGAATCATTGAACGGCTCGGTGGCACGCCGCCAACATGGCACAGGTCTTCCACCGCTTCCGCACAATCAGAAATAACACAAATTGATGAAACGGTCGCTTCGGCTCTTGCGCATAGCTTGTTGCAGGTGACCGAACTAAAGCCACAGCCCCGCGGCTATGCATTCGAGAAGTTCTTGAAGAATATGTTCGATGCCTACGGGTTGTCTGCACGGGCTTCCTTTCGCTTGGTGGGCGAGCAGATCGACGGCAGCTTCGTGTCGGGAGGCGATACTTATCTGCTCGAAGCAAGATGGACGAACAGCTTGGTCGACGCGGCGACGCTTCATGCCTTCAACGGCAAGGTACAGGGCAAGGCGAGTTGGTCCCGTGGTCTTCTGGTCAGCTATAGCGGATTCTCCCGTGAAGGGCTCATCGCATTCGGGCGGGGCAACAGCGTCATTTGCATGGACGGTCTCGATCTGCACGCTGTCCTGTCACGTCGGCTCGACTTCGCGACTGTACTCGCTATGAAAGTCCGGCGAGCCGCCGAAACAGGTAAGCCGTTCGTAAGTGTGGACGATCTCAATCCTATGTCCGGCCCATGAAATGATGGTTCGTACTCCACCAGCAATTCGACTGTGGTGGCGATATTCTCCTGTTCGCCGACGGCAAGGCCGACTCACCACTTCCCGAAATCGTCCGTGTACTCGGCGTTCCAAACCATCGTTACGGGGACTCATGTCAAGATTTCTGAAACGAGCCTGTAGAATCGCTGAAGCTGGCAATTGTTCGGACCGGTTCAGCGACAGTATTCGGAGAGCGTCGTTATCAATCCCGACAATAGATTGCCACCAGGTCGCAGTGTTCAACAAGAGATCAGCAGCACCATTTTGGGTATCAATCGGGCTCGATCTTTTCTGCACGACGCAACGCCAGGCCTTCCAGAATACCCTCCAGTCTTGCCATCCGTTCTCTAAGATCCGCCTGCCCCTGCTCCAGGGATATAAGACGGAGGTTTATATCCCGTTTAGACGCCAGGATAAGACCAGCCAGGGCAACACCTACACTGATTATCCCAATCAACTCAACGCTCATTTCAAAACTTCCCGGTACTAAGACGTATTAGTCGTACTGAAGTAACTGTGACGGGTTTCAGTATGCTGTATTCTGTCGGCATCTGAATAGGTTACTTCATTAGTCTACATCACTGCGGATTTCTCGTATTCGGGAATTGACACGGTGCGAGAATGGGGATTGGACCGGTCGGACCGGTCTCACTTCGAACCTTTCGAAATGCCCCTATGCACTTTGTCAGCACCCTGAGACCTTTTTTACCCGCCTAGGCCCACGACCCCCGGGCCATCAATCCCCCGTCCACGTTCACGTATTCACCCGTGATGAAGGAAGCCCGGTCACTGGCCAGGAACAGCACGGCGTTGGCAATGTCCTCCGGGCTGCCAAGCCGGTTCACCGCGTGCCGTGAGGCCATGTCCGTCCGGATTTCGTCCTCGTCGCCCCCGATGGAGTCGATCGCCTCCTGCAGCAGGGGCGTTTCGATCGTGCCCGGGTTGACCGCCACCACGCGGATATTGTCCTCGGCGTAATCCAGGGCTAACTGACGCACCAGCGACAGGTCGCCTCCCTTGCTCGCCGCGTACGCCGAGATGCCCTTGGCCGACTGCAAGCCCTGGACACTGGCCGTGTTTATAATCACGCCGCCCCCACGCGCCTTCATTACAGGCACGCAGTACTTCACCATCAGGAAGCGGCTCTTGAGGTTTACGTCGATGATCCGGTCCCACTGTTCTTCGGACATCTCGTGGGCGGGCAGATAGCTCAACGTCGGCTGTATCCCCACGTTGTTGCACAGGATATCCACCCCGCCCCAAGAATCCGTCGCGGTCTCCACCAGGGAACGGCACACCTCAGCCGTGGTCACGTCGGCGTGGACGTAACAGATGTTGTCGTTCGCGGCGGCGATCGCCGAACCGGCATCGTCGTCGATATCGGCGCACAGGACGCGGGCCCCCTCACCGGCGAAGGCGCGGACGATGCCCCCTCCGATACCCTTGGCGCCCCCGGTTACGATGACCACTCTTCCTTCGAATTCTGACATTTGATTCTCCTCTCATCGTCGTCGTAATTTACCTGATAGCGATCGGCCGGGCAGGTGAACCCGTCGCCCCCTTGAACCGAATGGGCGTGTGAATGAACAGGAACTCGTAGGCACCGTCCCCTGAAAGTTCGTCCAGGTTCATGTTCTCGAGGTTCCAGACGCCGTTCCGGGTAATCAGCTCCTGGTGGACCGGGAAGGCCTGGCTGATATCGGGATTGGGCACCACCTCGGTGGTCCACTGGTCCGAACCGATCATGGATGCCTTCTTTTCGACCACCCACCGGGCGACGGCCATCCCGATGCCGGGCGGGGCGGCGTTGTACGTACCGGGGTCGTTCCAGTGCCGTGCCCAGCCGTAGCGGAAGAAATAGGCGTCGCCCGGTTCGAGACTGTCCTCCGCGATGCCTTGCCGCTGCAGGGCACCTTGCACGTCCTCCACGGTAACCTCGTAGCTGTGGTCGAGAGACTCCACGCCTTTGTACGCGGCCACGTCCACCAGGATGCCGCGGGTCACGAAGGGCTTGACGTGCTCAATGCCCAGCTTCGCGAGGCCGTAGGGTCCCTTGATCTCTTCATTGGTAAAGCCGTTGTAGAAGACGTCCTTCTCCGAGCCGTCCTCCATCCTGATCCGCTCGCCGATGTGACCGGGACCGTCGAACTGGGTGCCTACCTGTCCGATCTCGGCGACCAAGAACTCGTCGTAGTAGATCAGGTTGTTGGAACCCATGGGCTCACCCGTGGGAGAACTGGGGATCACCATGGAATAGGTCCGCTGGCCGAAGAGGGGCATGTCCGCGCTGTATACCTGGCCGATTTCGTAGATCTGTCCCGTCTTGACCAGCTTAAGCGCCTTCAGCACCTTTTCGGGCGTGATCCAGTTGGAGCCGCCGGACTGATCGTCCTTGCCCCAGATGGGATGGGGCCACCACGGTCCTTCTTCACGCGTCTGTGCAGTGGCGGGGAGAGCGAACGAGGTACATAAGACAAGCACGAATACGAATCTGGTGATCTTCATGGCGTTTCTCCTCAACAGGGATGTACGGATTTCAGCGTCATAGAACGGTATCGACCGCACCGATGTGCATGATTCATAGCTCGATCTCGCTCAAGGCGAAGTCTCATGTTATATCCTGAAGGCGATTTAATATGGTATGTCTTCAGAAAGCGCTGTTGAAATTTGGATAAAAGAAGGGAGGTTTGACCTTGTAGTTCTGTATATCTGCCTTCGTGACGGGTTGTTTTAGGAATATGCAACTTCTCTAGCCATCACGCCTGGTAAGCCCCCTCAAGCGAGGCCAATGCAGCCGGAAACTCGTCCTCGTTGAACACAAGACGAAACGTACCAGTGGCTGGACCGTCATGGACGGTCATTGTTCCGCAATTAAATGCATTTTGCAACGTCTCAAGCACTTGTTGCTTATAATCAGTATCCGGACTGCCACGAAGGTGCTCTCCCTTGGTCTCGAAAACCAGGACATGGGGCTTCCCGTTCGTCTCGCCGCCCAGGGCAACGAAATCCGGCCAGATGCGCTCCTGTTTCCAGCCCCGGAGATAGTAATCGCCACGTTGCCGGACCGCCACCCTATGCCACCATTTCAATGCCTTTTGTTCGTCGAGGTACCGTGCGAAGTTCCGTTCCAGATCTGAATCGAACTGCTGGGAGTATACCGGCTCGAAGAGGCTGAGCTGTACCTGCCTGCCATCGTTTCCCGTCAGTAGTGCCGTATCGTTTGAAATCGGTATCTCGTAGCTTTCGACCATGCGGAAGTTGGGTTGACCCGCCTCAAGATCGAAGCGAATCTGACCACTGCGCAACTTACACCGGAAGATCTTTTCCGCGTGCTTTTGCAATTGAGTCACAACGTGATCCCGCAAAGCGAACGCCAGATATGAACGTCGGTCGTAAATCTCACTCTCGGTATCACCAGCAGCCAGTAGTCTTTGCACGAACTGCTGTGCAATGCGAGCCGCCTGCCACGGATTCGGAAGTACATCCGTCAACCGCCGGGCAATCCAGTTTATCTGAACCGTCTTGTCAATATTCAACTCGGTTTCGGAATGGTAAACAGGCGGGACTTCGCCCACGTCCACGCTTGCGGATTGCCGGACGGCGCGGTCGGGAAGGCTCCTCTGCGGGTCTGCCGCCTCAATCGCGTCCCAGTCAACTCTAGGGAGGACGTGGGCCTGGTAATCCAATTCGCACCACCCATCACCGTCCTGATGCAGAACCAATGGAAGGAATATGGCTTTACCTTCCAACCCCTCGCGTCGTTGTACGGTGATACGCCGAAAGTCGGTCGAGTTGCTGGTTACCGCGTCCGCCAGGCCGGTCAAACCTTCCGCTTCCAAACCCCGTTTCACCTGTGTGACCGCTTCGCTCACTCTTGTATTCCAACAATAGACATAGCACTGGTCTAGCAACTCACGACCGGTGCGACGGGCGTACGGCTGCCGCATCACCCGACCTACCAGTTGCGTGATGGCACGCTGGGCACTCGTGTTGTCAAGCATCACAAGTAGATAGGCGAACGGACAGTCCCATCCCTCCATCAAGGCCGCCCTTGTTATCACCCAGCGTACGGGGGAGAATCCAGAAAGCAGGTCTTCATCCGCCAGTTCATCCAATTCAGACGACTTGACGGCGATGGCGTCTTCGGGAACCCCTAGATGCTGTATCAGGTATTCCCTGACGTCCTCGGCGTGTACTCGCTCGCCGTCACGTTGGTCTCTTCCCGTGCGCTCTACGCGAACCACCGCAATGGGCCGGATGTAACTGCCGTCGCTCATCTGCAACGATCTTGCTTCCGAGTCGAGTCGCTCAAGTTCATCGTGTGCCTGAGCCAGGGTGTAGTGCCAATCGGCGTTGGTGAACGATGTCACCTGCACCGGGAGCTTTATCATCTCTTCGTTTTTCAGTTCCACGCCGGTAATGTCTACCAGAAGGTTGCTAATCCCCCGGTTCGGCGTTGCGGAGAGTTCTATCACCATGCTTGGGTCGAGGCGGCTTACCGATCGTGCGAACTCCTCGTTGGCTTCCAGGTTGCGCGCTCCATAAGCTTTGTGTGCTTCGTCCAGGATCACTACCGGACGTAGCATTTTGAAAACATTGAAAAGACTGTGCTTCACCGGACCGTCGGGTGAAACCCGTTCCAGGTCCGGGTATTTGGTAAGTAGTCTGGCATCGCCAAACAAATCGTCGCTGTCAGGAAACAGTGTAGGATAACGACCCGAGTCTCGGAACATCCGCAGAAAGTCACGACCTCGCTGCCGGTTGGCGGCAGGTAGCATGAGGAGCATGATGCAAAGGTAATTGTCTATGTCCGACCGGGTGAACAGGTCATCCTTTTCCAGAAGCTTGACCCGGCCTGCGCTGGCGATTTCCAACATTTGCCGGTACGGGTGCTCCCGGCTCTTCAATGCCGCTTTGGTTTGTTCGTAAATAGCGCGCGTTGGCATGACCCACAGTGTCAGTCCCGTTTGCCGTCGAAGTCGCTGTAACGCAGCGGCGGCAAGCAGCGTCTTGCCACCTCCAGTAGGTACCTTGAAGCAGACGTGTGGGATGGGTCGACCGGCATTATCGGTCCGGCTGACGTACTCGCCAGCGGTATCCGATACGAGACCAGAATGCTTTAGTTGGAGCCAAGCCGCTTTGGGATAGTCGTAAAGATCGTCGGGGATCGATATAGCAGTCCCCGCTTGTTTCAACGCATCTATGGCAGTCCGAGACTGTAATCGGGCCGTAGTAAGGGCATCCAGCCAGGTAGCAAACGCTTCGAGTGTATTGGCTTGGTATTCCTTCAGTTCCACAACGAACTCTCTATTGCCCGGCTCTATGTATCTCGTAGGGCAGTTGACAGAAAGTGATACCCATAGATGTCAGGTCACGCTGGCCGATGTACTTACCAGGTCCGAAAACGATAGCTTGGACGCCGGTCTGCCGGCATGACGCACTGATGCGCATAGCCCGTTCCTCATTCAACATCGCCTCGTTGCCACTCAGATAATCTACATCGGGCTGATACAACAGGTAGAAATTCGTAGTGTCATTGCTATAAAACAACCCGTCGTCGTTCTTTGCTTGCAGCGTGACGTCACCGGCAGAAAGTCCGGCCGAAGTGTGCAACAAATAGGCCGCCAGTGTCGGAAAATCCGGAAGCGATCTACCGGTCAACATACTTTCTACGTCAATGGGTTCACCCAGTGTGCAATATGTGAATGAACCACCGAGGCCTGTCCTCAAGGACTCATCTTGCGAGTTGGGAATACCCTTACTCACTCGGCGCACGCGTTCGGCAGTAATGGTGTCTGCATAGTCCTCACACTCTACAAGAATGAACCTGCGGTTGCCACTGTCTTCTTTATTGAGGGCTAGTACAGCATGGGCAGTTGTGCCGCTTCCGGCGAAGGAGTCTAAAACTATCCCCTCGTTAGGACATCCCTGAAGAATCAATTGACGGACAAGTTCAGACGGCTTTGGAAACTCGATTACCCTTGAGGAAAAAATGTCTTCTATTTCTGAAGTCCCATTTCTTGTAAAAACCCCTTCGCCAATTTGGGACGAAAACCCTGTGAAGGTATTTCTCAGTTCCTTCAGAAATACTTTGACTCTTGGCCTCCCTTTAGGGTTTTCAGGCCAAAGTATTCTTCCTTGTGAAATCAATTCAGACATACGCTCAAGGTCATATCTCCAACCCCTAGGAGGGCAGCCGTAATTGATACCTGTTTCCGGATCAATTAGATCAAAATGTAGATTTGGACGAGATTCTTCAGTTGCTAGCCCCACCATGTTACCGCTAGCCCAGTCTCCCCTTGGATCGTTGTCTGGATTAGAATACTGATCAGTTTTTCTTTCGTCGCCGCGTATCGATGTCCCGTAACAAAGTACATACTCGTGGTCGATTGACGCGCCGGTCACATTGCGGTTGTCTCTGTTTTGACGACTCTTCCAAACAAACTCCGCCAAAAAACGGTCCTCGCCGAAAACCTCATCCATCAACATCCGGAGGTGGTGCTGCTCGTTGTCATCAATGGACACAAAAATAACACCATCATCGGCTAGCAACTCCTTGAGCAGGTGAAGTCTTGGCCACATCATGCATAGCCACTTGTCGTGTCGCTCCAAGTCCTCACCGTCCACCGGGCTTTGCTCCGCGAACCACTCCTTCATCAGAGAGCTGTTTACCCTGTCGTTGTAGATCCAATCCTCATTGCCGGTGTTATAGGGCGGGTCGATGTAGATGCACTTGACCTTGCCGACGTACCTGGGAAGGAGCGCCTTCAGCGCGTGCAGGTTGTCACCATGAATGATGAGGTTGTCGTCAGCCTCGGCAGGATTCAGCGATCGCGAAGAGTCACTGATCAGTGGCCGGTAGGGCACTGTAAGGTGGTGGGCATATACGTGTTGCTTGCCCTTGAAATCCAGCGTCGGCATAGTTTCTTCCCGTAACGATGTTCGTCGGTGACGGTCCCTGTTTAAGAGCGGGTAAGTCCAAGTCTCGTGGACTCAGGTTTCAAGTCCTAATTTAGCAGCTGCGACTCTTTGACTCACGTCCAGCGTAATGAAAGACAACTTACCCGGTACAGACTCGTCTACAAAGAGTGCGGCGGCGATATGCCATAAATCGGCACCTTTCAGATAGCCGCCGTTCGCTATTGCTTCCGCCATTTCTCTTCCCAAAGACCGGGGGGGATTGACCCATCCGATACGCGAAATGGAACCGGGGTCGAACGCCATGCCTTCGCGCTCGTACGCGGAACGCATTTCCGCTTCCAGCAAGTTCGACGACAACAGCACGGGAAATTCGGCCAGCCTGTGCGCAGTAAACTCCCAATCCGGCTCCTCGAAGGCTATGGACAATATAGCAGAAGTGTCGACGTACGCCATCAAGGAAATCGCAGGGGCTGTATCCATGCAATCCTACTCCCGGTCGGCGAGAAACCGGGCCAACCCTCCGGGAACACGGGCAACCGGGCGAAAGGGTTTCCACGGACCATAACCGCCAATCAGTATACCCTGGCGGCGCAACTCCGCCAACTTCTTCTGCAGCTTATCGAACTCCTCGTTTTCCTGAGCGGACAATGGAGGCGTGTCAACCCCATCTTCATTACGAGCGTAGCGACTGTCTTCGTTCATGATGCTCCCTTCTAGCTTGTCGAAAACTACAGATGTGTTATCAACCTACAGTCGCTATTCGCTAGCACAATCTCGAGTAAAATACTCACCTCGACGCACGATAGATCCTCAGTTAGAATCCTAGTCGTAATTACTCTGCCCGTGCTCGCCCAATAGCCGGCGCTGGCGGTCCGTGGCGCGGGCGAGGATGCCCGGATCGAATCGGAACCGGTTCAGGTAGGGCGGGAACTTCTGCGTGATCATGCGCTGGGCATAGTGGACCTGGAGCAGGTAGCGCACCCTGTCGCTCGTGTTCGCCGTCCCGCGGTGCCAGACTTCGCAGCGGAACAGGACCGCGTCCCCGGCCGAGCAGAGTATGCTCCGGGGTTCGACTCCCCGCCAGGTAGTCTCCCCGTTAGAAGGCCGGCGGCCGGCGCGGTGGCTGCCGGGTATGAATTGCGTGGGCCCCAGCGCCTCGCACAGATCGTCGAGATAATAGTGGGCCGTGGTGATGTACACCGGTACCCTGACCCGCGGATCATCCATGACGTCCTCCGGCAGTTCCAGCGGCTGCCAGTCCACGTGGATGCCCTGGTCCGGCCGGCCCGGTCCCGTCATCCACGCCGTCATGCCGATGACGTGACAGTCCGCTCCATGGGCGGCTTCGGCCACATCGATCACGTCCGGGCGGTCCACATAGGACAGGAACACCGGATCCCGGTTGAACACGTTGTTGATGGACTTGTTAAGAAAACCGTGGGTATCGGGGTCCGTAAAGCGGTCGAATTCCTCGGGACGGGCTTCCAGCCGGTCCATGGCATCGCGCAGTACCCCGACTTCCTCCTCCGAGAGCGCACCCGGGAAATAGACGTAGCCGTCCTGTTCCAGGGCTTCGACCCGCTGTTCCAGCGTCGCGCGCGCGACAAGTTTCAGCGCTTCCGCCACGGTCCGGCTCCTCAGTCGTTTTCGAATTCGGGCAGTTCGGACAAGAAACGGAATCCACCGCCGGGCTGGTGTTCACAGCAGAAATGGGTTTCGCCATTGGTCGCCACCAGGTACCGGGCCTGGATAACCGAATTGTACCGGGCCAACTGCTCGAAGACGGCTTCGGTAACGCGGACCTGCGGCGCCTTGCATTCGCCCATCAGGACCGGCCGGCCGCGCCGGTCGTGCATGACTACATCGGCTCGGACAGCCGTGCCGGCATACTGGAATCCCTTTTCAACGGCCGCGTATCCGGCCGGGAATCCCCGTTCTTCTACCAGGTAGCGCACCAGGTGCTGCCGGACCCATTCTTCGGGTGTCAGGCGAACGAACCGGCGCCGGATCCCGTCGAAAATGACCCTGCGGCCCGCGTCGTCCGAATCGATTTCGAATGCGTATTCCGGGAAATTCAGCCGTTGCATGATGAAGGCGCTCCGGACGCGAAGACCCGTTCGAGGGCAGCGGCGCCCGGCCAGAGCGGCGCCCGGCCAGAGCGGCGCCAGATCGATACAGTGTCTAATCGGGACAGTGTCCCGTTTCAATCCAGTCCACGAGCCGGATGGTTTGGATGACGTCCCGAAGATCACTGCTGGGGATGGTCCGGTTGCGCACGGATTCCACGAAGTGCTCGTGCATGGCGAGCGCCCCCTCGTAGCGAGGCGTATCTTCCGGGTCGTCGCCGTTTATCTCCCAGCCCTGAAGGACGGATTGCCGGTCGTCCTCGCGGATGTCGATACCCTCGGGCAGCTTCAAGTAGCAGCCGATGCCCACGCCGTGCAATTCCGCGCTCAACACCCGCCCACCGGAGGCGCGGTTCCCGAACACGACGCCCGTGGCGCCGCTGTCGAATCGAACCAGCGCCGTATAGTGATTCCAGTCGACGGAATCGAACTTGTCGCGGTAGCGGGTGACTTCGACGGGTTCGCTCCTCACCATGTAACGCAGCAGGTCCACCACGTGAGTCACGTCGTCCCACAGAGTCGTGGAGTACCCGGGCCTGTCGAACAGCATTTTCTTGTTGAAGGTGGTCACGGCAAGGGAGACCGGACCCTTTCCGTGGACGCGCCGCATGGCCTCGCGAACAACGGTGGTATAGCGCCGCTGGTATCCCACCATGGCGTACACGTCGTGCTCCACGGCCGTGTCCAGCAACTGGCGCGTCTCCCCGCTGTTCTTCCCGGGGGGTTTTTCCATGAAGATGTGCTTGCCCGCGCGCAGACAATCGAGGGCGGGCTGGAGCAGCCATTTCTCGTGCATGACGCAATAGACCACGTCCAGTTCCACCTCGGACAGCATGGCGCGATGATTCGTATAGACGTGGGGAAAGTCGTAGCGTTCGGCAACCTGCGCCAGGCGCGCCTCGTCCAGTTCGCACACGGCGACCATGTCGACGTCCGGCAACCGTTCGACAGCCGGATAGTGGGCGCTCTGGGAACGGCCCCCGGCGCCTATGAAGCCTGCGCGCAACATGAAGACCTCCTGTTGGATACCTGCCCGGCTTTGCGGACGGGATTTCCGAATTCGAGTATCAACAGCTCAGACTGCCCCGACCCGGCCGTCTATTTCAAATACTGGTTCATGGCGCCTCGCCGATGGTCGAATCCGGGGGCGTGGCTCCACGTGTGTCCGTGCCTTGCCATGCTGTCCCGGATCAGACGCCGCCGGTACAGGCTGGCCAGGTTTTCTTCCGCGATGGCATCCGGGTCGAACCGGTCGAGGATCCGATCTCGAAGACGCGTTTCCACCTGACGGAACGCGCTGTCGCCGGAGAGATTATGCCATTCGCCCGGATCGTTGTCCAGATCAAAAAGACGGGGTTCGAAGCCGTGCATGTAATGGTACTTGTACCGGCCCTGCCTCGCCATGATGCAGGGCATGCCCACGGCTTCGTGCGCCTGCGCGAACACCACGCGGTCCGGGTCGTCCATGGCGGTGGGCGACACGAGGCTGCTGCCGTCGTGGGGAAGCCGGTCATCCACGCCCGCGAGGTCGCAGAACGTAGGCAGTAGGTCGATCAGCGACACGGGATGGGGACAGGTCGTACCCGCCCTCCATCTATCCGGGAAGCGAACGATGAGGGGCACTCGGCAGGACCATTCGTAGAAACACCGTTTCTGTACCATGCCCCGCTCGCACAGCATGTCGCCGTGGTCGCTGGCGAAGACCACCACGGTATTTTCCGCCAGTCCGGTCTCGTCGAGCGCGGCCAGCAGGCCGCCGACCTTGTCGTCCATGTAGCTTACCAGGGCGTAATAGGCGCGGCGAAGCCGGTAGAGGTCCTCTACGTTCCGCAGATCGTAACGGCCGGTACCGTGATAGGCGTTCAGGTTCAGGTCCATCATGGAGTAGGTCTCTTCCAGGCCTCTGGGGAAGGCGGGAAGGTCGATCTCGGCGCTTTCGTACAGGTTCCAGTAGTCCTCGGGTGGCCAGAACGGCTCGTGGGGATGGTGGTAAGACGCGCAGAGCAGGAAAGGGCCGCCCTCCCCGCCGGACTTTCTGGCCCGCAGGTATTCGATGGCGCGGAAATGGGTCTCTTCGTCGTAACTGAGGGCGTCGTGCCAGACCCCGATCCGCACGCCGTCGCCCGTGTAACCGGCCGCGTTGTAGGCCGGCCGGTCGGCCATCACGCGCTCAAAGTCCTTTCCTCCGGTCTCTTTCAGCCGGATCCATTCCGGCTTCACCCAATCGAAATCGGAGGAGTAAATATCGGTAGTCAGCCGCTTTCTGAAACCGTGCAACTGGTCCGGACCGATGAAGTGCATTTTGCCGGACAGCACGGTATCGTAACCCGCCTCGGACAAATAGTGGGCAAAGGTCGGCTGATCCGCGGCGAGCAGCGCGCCGTTGTCCCAGGCGCCGATTTCAGAGGCGTGACGCCCCGTCATCAGACAGGCCCTGCCGGGCGCGCAGAGGGGAAAGGCGGTATAGGCGGCATCGTAACGCACGCCGGTCTCGACCAGCCTGTCCAGATGAGGTGTCCGCACCACGGGATGGCCATAGGCCCCGGTCAACGCGGCTACCATCTGGTCGGAAAGGATCAGGAGGATGTTGGGCTGATCGGCCATGACGCTCCAGGAGGACCGTGCGGGCGGGTCCACGGCGGACAGTTACCGTTGTCGGCGGCCTCCGCGCCGGGCGGACGCCCCGGTTTCGGACAATACGTTTTGCGTCATGGAGACGAGCGGTACCACGGACATCAACACGGCGAGGGCGCCGACCGGACCGCCGATCAGCAGCAGCAGGCCGAAATCCCGGGGGGGACCGCCTGCGACGACGGCCAGCGGGACGGCGATCAAAAGGGTGGCAAGGCCGGTCAGAAGCAGGAAGGGCAGGGCCCGCGACATGCCGGTCCGAACCGAATGGCCGAGCGGATCCCGCCGCGCGGCGTCCATCTGGATCCTGACCTGGCTGTAACCCAGGAAAGCCATCACGACCGCCAGCGCCCCGACCGCCATGAGCGTAAGGATACTCGAAACCGAAATCCGATCCACCAGGCCAAAGGCTATTCCCGCCGTGACGATCATGGCGTACAGGGCGCTGCCCATGGCCGTAACGGCGAATCTGGCGCCCACGCGCAGCGACAGGTAGAGCGTGATGATCATGATGCCGAGCATCACCCCGTTCCATTCTCCCAGCCAGTCGATCGACCGGGCAAAGGGGAGCAGCAGCCGCACGATACTTCCGGCCGCCAGGACCCCCAGGGTCAGCGCGATGCTCTTGCCGGGCCGGTCGTCGATCCTCGCGCCGACGATGACCAGCACGATCAGCATGACCAGAAAAAGGCCGTAAAGCAAGTCGCCGGACAACAGCAGCGCCACCAAGTCGTCGGTGACCGCATGTTCCGCCTTCAACGCCGTGGCGGCGATCCCCGCTGCGGCCAGCAACACGGCGATGGCGTAGACCAGCCCGGGCCGGTCGATCAGTTTTCCATAAATTGCGGTCAGTTGATTTGTCATCACACACTCAACTTCCTGATCTGCCAGTCCGCCACCAGGGAGGACAGGAGCATGTTTGTCCAGAGGAAAGCGGTCAGCAGGCTGCCGGCCGAGCCGGAAAACAGCACGAGACCGAAATTGACGAGCCCGTCAGTGCCGACCGCGACCAGACCTACCGACACGAGCAACAGCATGACGTGGACCCAGACGAGGACCGGCCTGCACTTCTCGAGCGCCGTCATTACGCTCTGCCGGACCGAGGACTCCGCACCGGACTCCGCCCGCAAATATTCGAACATCCAGAGATGGACCGTGGTGAAAACGAGCAACGCGCCGAGGAAACCCGCCGCTCCGGCGAGCGTGAAGTAGGGTGCGATTCCGGCGATGTTCCACAGCCTGAGCACGGCTCCGGTCATGATCAGATGGTACATTATGCCCACAAGGAATACCGCACCCGCGGTCCGGTACCGGATCAGAACCAGGGCGCCGAGCAGTCCCAGGCTGATCGCCGCGGCTGCGGCCGCGGTGGCCACGACATCAGCGCCGTGGGGCGAGGGCGAATCCATTGCCGCCTGATCCAGGAGCGTCACGGCCACGGGAGGCGACTCGGATTCCAGGATGGCCGCCAGTGCGCGCGCCTCTTCAAGGGTGTCGCCGCCCGGTATCTCTATGCGTCCATCGGGTATCCTGCCCTGGATGTTGAGCGTCACGTAGACCTGCCCGTTCATCTTGATGGCCAGGCGGTTGCCCGCGTTGGCGCTGGACAGGTTGGCAAGGCTTTCGCGTCCTTCATCCTCCAGGAAAAGACGTACCGCGTAGGCGCCGCGTCCAGCCGTCACCGATGCGTCGCTGACCACGGCCGAAGCGAGGGGTTGTACGTTCAGGTCGATGTCCTGATTGATGAAGTAAAGCGGATAGTAAACACTGCCGCCGCGTTCCACCGGTTCGGAAGCCCAGGCGAAAGCGCCGGCGGGGGGATTCGCCAGATTGAAGGCCCGAATTGCGGCACGCACCGTGGAATCGGCCAGCATGGCCCGGACGGTTTCTACGTTGTCTTCCCTCACCGCGATGTCCCGGATTCCGTCTTCCACCGTGATACTGGCGAGCAACGCGCTCAGCCCGCCCGATCCTCCCGGTCCGTCCCGCCCGGGCGATTCCGGCGCACCCTGCCCGGGCGATTCCGGCGCACCTGATCCGGCCGATTCCGCACCGGCCGCACTGTCCGTGCCGCCCTGACCATCTGCACCGTCCGATCCGGCCGTTTCCGGATCGCCGGACTCCGGCGATGCGCTTTCAAGCACGGCATCGTCTATGCGCTGTCGTAACGCCTGTACTTCCGCGCCGTCCTTAAACAAATGCAGCGTGATCTCACCGGACTCCCGGATCATTCTGCCTGCGAGACCGGTATCCGCGCTCAACGGCACGACGATATCGAACGTATCCTCCGCCCGCGCGGCAACAACGGATTCCGAGATACCGAAGGCGTTGAGGCGTCGTCGCCAGGTCTCGACAAGGCTGTCCACCGCCCGTATTCTGCCTCTTTCCGTGTATCGGGAGACATCCACACCGGCGGCGAGACGGTAACCGCCCGCCAGATCGATGCCCGGAACCGTGGACTGGCTGTACAGTGCTTTCCGTTCAGCCGGCGTGAGCTTTTCGAGGGTTTCGGAAGACGACACCCACAACCTGATGGTAGGAAACACAAGGATTCCGCCCAGCAGGGTTACGGCGAGAAAAACCAGGAAAGAAATACGTTTGTGGATGGTCCGTTCCTTTCTATACCGCGGTCGGCGTGGCGTGCGCCGCCGACTGTGAGTCTGCCAATCTGCTTCGATGCCCCGGCCGACGGCGCCGTCCGGAGCCAGGCGGCGTGCTGCACCGGCAGCCGGACTACCAGTCCACAGGGGGTCTGGGCGCGTGTCGGATGATGTCGACCAGGTCCCTGACGGCCCGTTCGAATCCTATGGTCATCGCCCGCACGGCGACGGCATAGCCCACGACCATTTCCTCCATTTCCGCTATGCCCGCCAGATCCGCCGCCGTCCGGTAATCGATCCCCCGGCCGACGGAGACCCCCATGTTCAGCCGCGCCGCCGTCTTCGCCGTACCGGCCATTTCTTCGAATACCCTGCTTTTCTCTTCGGTGTCGGCGGCCTGTACAAATCGGCTTGCGTCGATATGCACGTAGTCCGCCTTGATCTCGGCGCATTGCCGGACGTGCGTCGCAGTGGGCTTGATCAATATGTTCGTCAGGATCCGGTTTTCCTGTAACGCCCTGGTCATGCGTTCGACCGGCCGTTCCAGGGAATCGCCTTCGGGCCAGGGCGAATCGAACCATGCGTTGTCCAGGCCCGTATGTCCGTAGCCCGACGGAACAAGAGTAACCATATCGGGCGAAATCGTCAAGATACTCTGCAGCAGTTCCAGGTCCGGGGGAGCAATGACGTTCAGGTGGGTGTGCACGAGTTGACGGATGATGTCGTACTCTCCGCCCAGGTAGAGCGAAGCATCGGACGCCCACGAGATGGTCACGGCGTCCGCGCCGCTTACCTGCGACATCATGACGGCGGTCATGGGATCGGGTTCTCCGCGTTTCGTTATGTTTCGCAGGGCGGCGACCTGGTCTACGCATACACTCAGTTTTACCATGTGCGAAGCTCCGGTTTTAGTTGTCCAAAAGGTCGGAAACCCGGACGAATTCGATGCCCCTCGTTTCAAGGTGGGCCATCTGGTTCATCAGGACCTGTAGCGTATGGGGCCGTGCGTCGGCGACGACAATCGCGTGGGCGTTTTCCAGGGCCGAGAGCGACGCGCGCTCCAGGTTCATGGATATGATCACGGGATTGTAAACGGGATCGAGGATGCCCCAGGCACGAAGCCGGCCGGATCCGTCGTCCCGGTTCTCAGGACCGGCGGACGATCCCGCTGTTCCCCGGGCGTCCACGTAGTACTTGTCCCGCCTGCCCAATTCGTCCAGTACGGGGGCCAGCATTTCGGCTTCATCTTCCGGGAGGCCTCCTCGGTCGCCGGGATATCCCAGCACCCCACCGGCCGTGGGGAGGGATCCCAGGACATCTTCCACGATGCCGCGGTTGGCCTGTGCCGAATGAGAGCGAAGCACGGCTCTCCGGCGGGTGATGTCGCCCGTGAATGATTTCGGTTGCACGGGGAGCAGCGCGATTACCTCGTGGTTTCCGCGCGCGACGTCCCTGGCCAGATTGCCCGCGCCGGATGCCCAGGGCAGCAGGGCGAAGTTTAAGGGCCGGGTGAATTCAGACAGTCTTTCGACCACGCGGCGATGAATACCGTCCGTATAGGCGACCACTACCGCCAGACGGCCTGTTTTTCTTTGAAGGGCGGAATCCCGGGTTATAAAGAGGTGATGCGTGACCTTGCCGTTCTGGGCGATCTCGAGCAGTAACTCCCGGGTCCTGCTCCGTTCCGCCGCCCGGACGACGGCGCCGCCCGCCCGCTCGACCGCCTTTGCGATCTCGAGATTGCACTCCGTGAGCGAATAGGCGCCCGAGACGATGATACGACGCTCAACTGGGGTCCACCGTCCCTCGCCGGTCATCGCGCGCGGCTTCGTTTCTCGTATTCTGCCGGGCGGTACCTGCAGGTTGATCAGCGCGGTGTAAAGGGCCGAATCCAGCACATAGTATGCCTGCTGATCGGACTTGAATGCGGCAGTTCTCGCAAATTCCGGAAAGGAAACGGGCAGTGGCCGGTCCAGCAGCCAGTCCGCGACCGCCCGCGCCTGGTGCTCGAACAGCGCGATCCAGGCCGCGAAGCCCAGGAGGAGTATTGCGGCCGCTCCCAGGCCCGCATACTGGAAATGGCGCCGCCGTTGATTTCTTTCGTTCATCAACCGCAGCCTGGCCGAATGTGAGTGCCGGAAGCGCATAGTGCCGTCTGTCAGGAATGATCTCTGGGGTTATCCCTGTAATCCCGGAGCGCGTCGGCCAGCGCGGCAAACTCGCCCAGGTCCAGGGTCTCTCCACGTCGTTTCAGATTGATCCCGGTACGATCCGAAAGATGGCCGGCGGATCCGGGCGCCAAGCGATTCACCGCATGGTGCAGCATCTTGCGGCGATGTTGAAAGGCCGCCTTGATGAGCACGGTCAACAGGGCGGCGTCCCGGACGTCGACGGGCGGACGATCGTGGGGAGCCAGCCGGAGGACGACCGAATCCACGGCCGGGCGGGGAACGAACCGGTCACTGCCCACGCGAAAAAGGGATGCCACGTCGTAGTGGTAAGCCATGATAGCGGTTATCGCGCCGTAGGCTTTCGTACCCGGAGAGGCGGTCAGGCGTCCGCCCACTTCGTGCTGTACCATGATGACCGCCCGTGTGATCCCGCCTCGATAGGTGATCAGCCGGTCAAGGACAGGCCCCGTGATGCCGTAAGGCAGATTGGCCACGAGTACGAGTTCCGCCTCGCCGGAGGATTCGACCAGATCGGACAGATTCAGATCGAGCACATCCCCGTGCAGAATGTCCACGTGATCGTAGCGCCCGTAAGCTTCCCGAAGCACTCTTGCCAGCCTCTCATCGATTTCCACGGCGGTTATGCTGCCGGCGCGGGCGACGAGATGCCGGGTGAGCGCACCGGTTCCCGGACCGATTTCAAGGACGTGCGTACGATTCGTGACACCCGCCGCCTCGACGATGCGGCGGGCTATGGACGGATCGTTAAGGAAATGCTGGCCCCGCGTCCTGGACGGACGGAACGCCGATTTGCGCAGGCTGGCCAGCAGGTCTTCGGGAGGATCGACCACTGTGCTCATTGGATTCGAAATACGCTCTTTGCGTTCTGGGTTGTGGTCCGAGCCAGTTCTTCCACGGACACGGCCCGGTGACGGGCGACCGCTTCGGCCGTATTTACGAGGAAGGCCGGTTCGTTCCGGCGCCCGCGGTGGGGAACGGGCGCCAGGTAAGGCGCGTCCGTTTCAACCAGGATACGATCGTCGGGCAACCTCGAAACCACTTCGTGGACCGTCGAGTTCTTGAACGTGGCGATGCCGCCAAACCCCAGGAAGCATCCCATGGCAACAGCCTTTTCTGCCATGGGGATATCCCCGGTAAAGCAGTGCAGGATGGCAGTCGTTTCCCCATCGGAAAACTCGTCCAGCAGGGACATCACTTCGACATGGGCGTCCCGGTCGTGCACGATAACCGGCAGTCCCGTGCTCCGGCCCCACTCCAGGTGCCTTCTGAACGACGCCTGCTGCAGCGGATAGGTGGACCGGTCGTGGTACAGATCGACGCCTGTTTCACCCACGCCTACGACGGAAGGATGATCGAGCAGTATCTCGATTTCCCGGAAATCCGCTTCGCAAGCTTCGTGGACGTGGCACGGATGGATGCCTGCGGCGGCGTACACGGCTTCGCAGTCCTCGGCAAGCGCGACGGCGGCCAGGCTGCTTTCAAGATCATACCCTATGGCGACCATACGTTCCACACCCGCCTCGAGGGCCCGATGGATCACGTCGCCGCGGTCATGATCGAATGCCGCATCCGTAAGATGGGTATGGGTGTCGAACAGCAAAAGCAGCGCTTGGGTGCAGGATGAATGCGTGATGCCCGGTCCGCGCCGGCGGCCGCAGCGGGCGTATTGAGCGCGCCAGAGACCGCATCGGGCGTACCAGTCGGCATGGCCGGCATGGCCGAGCCTGCCATGCGGACCACGCTGGCCGTCAGGTCACCGATGAACCGGATTGTACCCGGACGTCCGGGCCAAGGAGTACGGGCGTTCCGCCGTCATCTGCGGCCGCGAGCAGCATGCCCCTGGACTCCACGCCCCTGATTTTCGCGGGTTCCAGGTTCACCACCACCACGATCTGGCGCCCGACCAGTTTGTCCGGGGTATATCCCGGCGCTATGCCGGAAACGATCTGCCTTTCTTCCTCCCCGATACGCAACTGCAGCTTGAGCAACCGGTCCGTTCCGGGTACCGGTTCCGCCGCTACGACATCGGCGACGCGCAGATCGATCTGCCGGAACGCGTCGATCGATATGAGGTCGTTACGCTCGGCCCCAGCGGGTTCGGTTTTACGGGAATCCGCCTTTCCTTCGCCCGGGGCGACGGACTCGCCCAGCTTTTCGACCTGCGCGTCGATCATATCGTCATCGATCTTGTGAAACAGGATTTCGATTTCGCCTATGGGGCGTCCGGACAGCAAAGCGTCTATCTCGACCTCGTCCCATTTCTGCTCCTCCACGCGCCCCTCCAGGCCTGCCATTTTCCACAGTCTCTCGGCGCTGAAGGGCACGATGGGCGACATCACCAGGGCCAGGGTCCTGACCGCCTGCGCGCACACGTAGAGCGTGGTGGCGCAACGCACCCGGTCGGTTTTGCGCGTGTTCCAGGGCGCCTGGTCGTTGAAGTACCGGTTGCATCCGTTGCCGAGGGCGATCAATTCCCGGACGGCACGCCTTACCTGGAAGGCTTCGAAGCACTCGCCGACGCGGCCAGGGGCTCCGGCGACGATTTCCAGCATGGCCCGGTCCTCCGGCGCAAGCGGCCCCGGCTCCGGGATCACGCCGTCGAAATACCGGTCGATGAAAGTCAGCGTGCGGTTTACGAAATTCCCGAAAATGTCGGCCAGTTCATTGTTGTTCCGCGCCTGGAAGTCCTTCCAGGTAAAATCGGCATCCTTCGTCTCGGGCGAAATCGACGCGAGACAGTACCGCATCGGATCGGGCGGAAAAACCTCCAGGTATTCGTCCAGCCAGACCGCCCAGTTCCGGCTGGTGGACAACTTCTGACCCTCGATGTTGAGAAACTCGTTGGCCGGAATCTCGGAGGGCAGGATGAAATCCCCGTGTTCCATGATCATGGCCGGCCAGAGAATCGCGTGAAAGACGATGTTGTCCTTGCCGAGGAAATTGACGAGCTTGCAGTCCGGATTCAGCCAGTAGTCCTTCCAACGGTCGGGATCGCCCTGCGCCACCGCCCATTCCCGGGTGGACGACACGTAACCCAGCGTGTTTTCGAACCAGACGTACATGACCTTGCCCACGGCGTCTTTCATCGGCAGCGACACGCCCCAGTCCAGGTCGCGCGAGATGGGGCGGTCGGAAAGCCCTTCGTTGAACCAGCCCCGGCAATAGTTGCGTACGTTGTCCTTCCAGTGCTTTTTCGTCTCGATCCACGCCTGCAGCCTGGTCGAAACGCGGGCGAGCTTGAAATACCAGTGATCGACCGGCCGGACCTCGAGCGGACCTTCACAGAATTCGCTGCGCGGATCGACCAGCTGCGTGGCGTCGAGAATGGTGCCGCAGGCCTCGCACTGGTCCCCCCGGGCGCGGTCCGATCCGCAATGGGGGCACGTGCCCTCCACGTAACGATCGGGCAGGAAGCGGTCGCTGGCCGGACAGTAGATCTGGTTGACTTCCCGTACGTCGAAGCAGCCCTTCTCTTCCAGGCGGCGGACGTAGGCCCGGGCCGTTTCGTGGTGGATGGGCCGGGAGGTCTGGGAGAAATTGTCGTAGACGATGCCGAAGTCTTCGAGGGCGCCCTTGATGACGGGGTAGTACTTGTCCACGAGTTCCTTGGGCGTTATGCCTTCCTTCTCGGCCGCCAGGGTGATGGCCACCCCGTGGTCGTCCGACCCGCTGACGTGGACGACGTCCCGGCCTTTCAGCCGCTGATAGCGGACATAGACGTTCCCGGGCAAATGGACGCCGGCGATATGGCCGATGTGCAACTTGCCGTTCGCGTAGGGCAACGCGTCGGTTACGAGTATTTTTTCCGCCACGGCTTCCTCACGGACGCGGGTGGTCTGTCCCGGCATGAACCTCGTTCAATTCCAGCATCACGATAGCGTGTGGAAGGCGGTTTGTCAACGGATCAATCCGCGGCGGGCGGGGTATGGGAAGGCGCCGCCCGGGAGTGCGTCTCACGCGAGCCCGCCGATCCCCGATTCAATCTGAGCCTGAGCACAAGCACGAGCAGGGCAAGCTGGACGTGAGCGTTCAGGGCGATGCCCCTCCTGGCTTCTTCTATGGCGGCGACGCCCTGCTCGACATCCAGGACGCTCATCCCGGAAGCCAGCGCCCGCAAAGGGACCTGACGCTCCGGGCTGGAGAGGATCGAAGAATCACCCGTGGCGGAGAGAATGAACAGGTCGCGGTAGAGTTCAAGCAGGTGATCCAGGATCTTCTCCACGACCGGTTCTTCCCGGTGCGAGGCGGCCAGGGACTCCACCTGCTCGAACAAACGCAGGGGCGGCGCGTCGTGGATACATTCCAGGAGGGCGAAGGCCTCGTCCCGAAGCCGGAGGCCTCCTTCCGACATGGCCGACAGCGCTTCGGCAAGGCGGCCTTCGGACCTGCGGGCGAATAGCTCGGCCTCGTCGGGTTGCACGTCGTACCTATCGGTCAGCGCCGCCTTCACGTCGGCTTCGGAGAGGCGCGGCAGGGAAACGGGCTGGCAACGGGACAGGATGGTCGGCAGCAGACGCTGGGAACGCGTTGCGGTCAGGATGAGCATCAGGGTGCCCGGAGGCTCTTCGAGCGTCTTGAGCAACGCATTCGCAGAAGCGGTGTTCATACGGTCCGCCGCGACGATAACCGCGACCTTCTTCCGTCCTTCGTACGGCTTGACGGACGCATCTCTTCTGAGCGACCTGATGTCATCCACGGAAAGGATGTCGTTCTTTCCCAGCGGCAGGGCGGCGTAGGGGTCGTCGGCCAGAAGGGCGGACAATCCCTGCCTGCGTTCTTCCCGGGCGTTCCCACGGCCCTGGGATTCCCTGTTCCGGGAAGGCGGTCCAGCCGGTCCCTCCGGAGGCGGCGCGGACGAGGCGGGAACCAGGAGGTGCACGTCGGGGTGCTGCAGCGCACGTATCCGCCGGCAGTGCCGGCACGTTCCACAGGGTTCCCCGGGTCCGCTTTCGCAATTGACCGCGCAGGCGAGTTCAATGGCCAGCGCCTCGGCGCCCACGCCTGGCGGTCCGCAGAACAGGTACCCGTGCGCCAGGCGGTTCTGCGTTACGGCGTCCATGAGTCGCTGCCGCTGCCTGTCGTGGCCGATGATACGGTCGAAAGCCATGATACCCACTCAGGAGACGGGGCGGACTACGTAGTGGACCCGATTGGACCGCTCCGACGCCTCGTCAAAGGTGAAACCGTCGAAGACGCCGAGTACGTGGTAACCCGCGTCGCGGCAAACCTGCGCGAGCCTGGCCACGGGATAGATCCGTTGCTCGTGGCGCTCCCGGGTGGAGTGCCTTTTGCCTTTTCGGTTGAAGATAAACTGGAATTCGTTGACCTGTGTGCACGTATCGGGGACATACTCGCAACGCCGGATGTAGGAGAAATCCCCGTTGCTTTCGCGGTCGACCTGGTTATGGAAGTACCTGCGCGAATTGATCTCCGTACAGGCGTCGAATACGAACAGACCGTCAGGCCTTATTGCATTACGCAGTCTGTTCATCATGGCGAGGATGTCCGATTCTTCCATGATGTAGTTTATGCTGTCGTACAGGCACAACACCGCGTCGTACGATTCGAATACCGGCAAACGAACCATGTCGCCCGCATGAAAGCGAATGGTCCGACGCGCATCCAGGGCTTTCTGTTTCGCGACGGCGATCATGCTTTCCGACCGGTCGATGCCCGTCATCCGGTATCCGCGGTCATCCAGGATGCACGCCATGGCGCCGGTCCCGCAGGCCAGCTCGAGTATGTCCTTCGGCGTCGCCCCGAACCGCGTGAATACCGACTGTACGTAATTGGCCCACTGCCTGTAGTCCACGTGTCGCATCACGTGATCATATATCCGGGCCAGACGGCTGTAGGGAGGCTCGAAACCGGCTACAGGAGGGCCCTGTGGCGCATGCTCGCCGGGTTCCCCTTCTCGGCGGGTCTTCATGGTTCTTCGAACCCTGAAGCATCATCGCTTAGTTGCTCATCGCTCAGCACGACGTACAGGGATTGTGCCCGGTCCTTCGACACGTTGCCCGCCGGGACGTCCAACACTTCGAACTCCAGCCGTCTGTTGGGCCATTCCACGACGACAATGTCCTTTGCGCCGACCTGGTGTCCGGGTTTCGCGGGTCTGCCGGAAATCGAAACCATACCCCGGTCGCAGGCCTTTTTGGCGATATCCCGCTGCTTGATGATGCGGGACCGTTTCAAAAACAGGTCTATTCTCATTTAAACGGAATTGGCTTGGGGCGGTTCACCGCTCAGGGCATGGCGTCCAGGCCCCGCTCGTCGATGTACAACTCGCGGCGCAGGTCCTTGAGCCACCGTTCCCGTTCCCTGTTCCACTTGGCCTGTTTGGCCAGATAAGTGATCTGCTGAAAATGGTCGTCCAGGGACAGCTTGTCGCCGCCGGTTCTGCCGTTCAACCTCATGATGTGGTAGGAGGTGGCGCTCTGGTCCACCACCTTGATGGGTTCGGTCATCTGGTCGACGGATATGGTGTCCAGGGCGGCCTGGTATTGAGGCAGCAACTGATCAAGCATGAACTCTCCGATATGGCCGCCGTCTGAAGCGGAGGCCAGGTCTTCCGAGTATTTCCTGGCGGCCTCGGCGAATGACTCGTCACCGTCGAGGATTCGCTGGCGCAGCATGGAAATCGTCTCCAGCGCACGATCATCGTCTTCATCCGTTTTAGAAACCTGGATCAGGATGTGGCGCACCCGGATCTGGTCGTCCCTGCGTTCTTCCAGCTTGATGATATGCAGGCCCACGTCCGTCTGCACCGTGGGGCTGACCTGGCCCGGTTCGAGGGCGAAAGCCGCGTCTTCGAAATCAGCCATGAACGTTCCCCGGGTGAAGAATCCCAGGTCTCCGCCGTTCCGGGCGCTGTTCAGGTCTTCCGAATACCGCCGCGCCATGTCGCCGAAGTCCTCCCCGTCGGTGACGCGGCGCCTGATCTCATCGATCCGGGCGTTCATGGCGGCCACGATTTCCGGGTCCGGGCGCGCGGAGATCATGATGTGGCTCAAGTCGAGGTTGACGGGATTCGAGGGAATGCTCTCGTGATGCGTCTCATAGTACTGGGCTACTTCCAGCCCGGTAACCCGTACTTCGCCGAATCGATCTTCCTCGAGCCGTCGCTGGAGCAGTTCCTCTTCCTTCTGCCGCCTGAGCAGCCGGTTCCAGTCTCTCATGGTCATGCCGGAATTCGTTACCAGTTGTTCCAGGGCTTCCTCCGAACCGACGCGTTCCGTGTACTGATCGATAATCTCCTGTACCGCGCCGTTTATCCGTTCGGCGGGCACCCGCACGCTGTCCCTGCGCGCGTACGCGAGCACGACGCGCGTGTCGATCATATTATTCAACACCCGGTTCGGGAGATCCTCCGCGTCCTCCTCGGGTTCCTGCATGCGATACATCTTCACTGCTTCAACCACGTCGGAATAGAGGATGATCTCGTTGTCTACGACGGCCACGACATAGTCCAGCAACTCCTGGCCGTGTGCCGGGCGGCCTGCCAGGGCCACGGCCAGGCCCAGGAGCAGCCAGATATGACGGGTAAGTGAGCGCAAAGACATGCCCTCCGGTTCCAGCCTACGGCGCAATGGGTTCCGGCCGCATCAGGTTCCCGTTGTAGATTTCCACGTCGGCCCCCTGCCGAAGCCCGTCCACGAATCGCCTGACCAGTTCTCGGCGGCGGTCCCGCAGCATTCTGCTGACGATCTCGCCGCGGACTTCATCCAGCGGCGGCAGGGTGCCTGCCTCGCGGCGGTCCACGGCCCTGAAGATGTACGACCCGGATTCGGAAAGGACCGGCCGGGAAATCTGGCCGGGTTGCAGGGAAAACACGATCTCCTGCACCGACACGTTGCTGATATCCGACCTTTTCAGGTAACCCAGGTCTCCTCCGTTGGCCGATGAGGGATGCAGGGATCGCGTACGGGCCAATTCCTCGAAGGTACCGCGGCCGCGCGCCAACTGGTTGCGGACCTGCCGGGCCGTGGTCTCGTCCGGTAGAACGATCACGGACAGTCTGAGTTCCGGCTCGTGGTATATGAATTCGTGCCCATGGGCCTCGAAGTAATCCGCTACCTCTTCGTCCGTAACCGCCAGCGACGAATCGGCGGCAATATCTTCCAGGACGACATTGGCCAGATGGTCCCTGCGCATCCTGTTCAATTCCCGAACCGTCTCTTCGTCCTGGTCGAAGTCCCGCCGGAGGGCTTCCTGGTAGAGCAGTTCGGTCCGGACCCAGTCAGAAACCCAGTCCTTTCTCATTTCCAAGCTGGCGCCGGAGAGCGCCGTGGCTTCCATTTCGGCTTCCAGCTCATCGACCGTCAGCGCGGACTGATTCACCCGGGCGACGACCGTATCGGCGTCTTCCGCCGATGAGAAAAACCGGCACTGCGTGAAGAGAAGGGCCACGTTCAGAAGAACGGCGCAATAGACCGCGGATTTCATGCTGATTCTCATACTCCAGCGGGCGGGCCTGTCTTGAATAACCGGGCACGTATCATTAACAAATCACAGTAGCTTAAGCAACAGGTTTTTAGCCAGGCCGACCCGTTCAGCTTCCGAATTTCCTGTCAGTCCCGCCCTGATCTGGAAATCGTCTCCATGGGGAAACTCGATGTCCAGCGCGGGATCGTCCGTTACGCGCGCGATCCTGTCCTTCGATGGATAGAGACCGTTCCGGTAGGTCACGGTCATTTGATTCCCGCGGACCATGAGTTGCTTCAATCCGATTTCAGCCGCGATCCGCCGAATAGAAACCAGGTCGAAAAGAATGTGCACCGGATCGGGTAGCCGGCCGAACCGGTCCTTCATCTCCTCGCGCAACGAGATGATGTCCTGTTCGTCTTCCACCCGCGAAAGCCGCTGGTAGAAACCGACCTTGAGCTTTCGGTCCGCGATATAGTCGTCGGGGATGAAAGCGCCCACCCGCAGGTCGATATCGGCCTCGTCGGTCTGTTCGCGCGTCTCGCCCTTCAGATCCTGCATCGCCTCCTTCAACAGCCGGCAGTACAGATCGAATCCTATGGCGGATATGAAACCGTGCTGCTCCGTACCCAGCAGGTTGCCGGCGCCCCGGATCTCCAGGTCCCGCATGGCGATATGGAACCCCGATCCGAGCGCTGTATACTCCGAGATCACGGCCAGCCGCTTGCGGGCGTCGGGGGTAACCGTACCGGCGGCGGGGACCATCAGGTACGCGTAGGCCCGGTGATTGGACCTGCCCACGCGGCCCCGGAGCTGATACAGCTGGGCGAGCCCGAAACGGTCCGCGCGATTGACCAGGATGGTGTTCACGTTGGGGATGTCCAGCCCGGATTCGATGATCATCGTGGACACGAGGCAGTCGTACTTGTGATCCAGGAAATCGACCATCACCCGTTCCAGCTCCCGCTCCTGCATCTGCCCGTGGCCCACGACGAAAGAGACCTGGGGCAGGAGGCGCCGCAGGAATTCGGCGACCGCCTCGATGGACTGTACCCGGTTATGGACGAAAAAGACCTGCCCCCCACGGTCCACCTCCCGCCTGATCGCCTCGCAGATCACTTCCTCGTTGAAACGCACTACCTCGGTATGCACCGGCAGCCGGTCCCTGGGCGGCGTGGTGATGAGGGACATGTCCCGCGCGGAGACCAGGGACATGTGAAGCGTCCGCGGAATGGGCGTCGCGGTCATGGTCATGACGTCCACGGTGGTCTTCAACTGCTTGAGCCGTTCCTTGTGGGCGACGCCGAATCGCTGCTCTTCATCGACCACGAGCAGGCCCATGTCGTGAAATTCGATGTCGCCGGATATGAGACGGTGCGTGCCTATGACGATATCCACCTCGCCGCTCTGAAGGCCGGCGACGACGGCTTTCTGCTCACGGGGCGGGACGAAGCGGCTCAGCATGCGGATGTCTACGGGGTAGTCCGCGAGCCGCTCGGAGAAGGTGGTCATGTGCTGTTGCACCAGGATGGTGGTCGGAGCCAGTATCGCCACCTGTTTCCCGTCCAGCACCGCCTTGAAAGCGGCGCGAATCGCCACTTCCGTCTTCCCGTACCCGACGTCTCCGCAGATCAGCCGGTCCATGGGTACCGCTTTTTCCATGTCCGATTTCACGTCCGAGGAAGCCTGCTCCTGGTCCGGCGTATCCTCGTAGATGAAGGAATCTTCCATTTCCCGCTGCCAGGGGGAGTCGACCGAGAACGCGAATCCCGGACTGGCCTGCCGGGCCGCATAGAGTTTGACGAGGTCCTCGGCAATATCCCGGACGGCCTTTCGCGTGCGCTTCTTGGCCTGCTCCCAGGCCCTTCCGCCCAACTTCGACAACGCGGGCACTTCGCCATCGGAACCGATGTACTTCTGCACCCGGTGCAACTGCTCGATGGGGATGAATACCCGGTCGTCTCCGGCGTAGATCAGCGTCAGGCAGTCCCGCTCCCTGTCGTCCACGGCAATGCGCTTCAATCCCACGTACCGGCCGATGCCGTGGTCGATATGGACGACGTAGTCTCCTTCCTTCAGGCTGGTGAAATCCTCGATCACCACGCCTTCCTTGAAGGCCTTCCTCCGGCGTCGCCGGTACCGGTTGAAGATCTCCGCGTCGGTCAGCACGACCAGGGGAAGGTCGGGCAGAATGAACCCGGCGTGCATCGCGCCGACCGCCATTTCGATCTCCTCAGCGTCCGTGCCCAGGATCTCCTGTAGTCTTTCCGCCTGCCCTTCGTTATCGCAAACCACCACGATCCGGGCCTCGTCCGCTTTCCATTCCTCCAGGCGGGACTTCAGTACGTCCATCGCGCCCTGGTATACGCCGGATGCCTCGGTTCCCATGGCGAGCCACCCATCGGCCGCCCGCGCGCCGCGCACCATGTCCATCGTGCCGTAGTATGCAGACTCCGCCGTTATGTCGCGCCAGCCCGCGATCGCTTCGCCGGGCCCGGGTACCAGGTCCCCAGCCTCCGTTCTGCGATGGTGGGTGTTTTCGTATTCCTCGGCGAACGATTCCGCTTCCCGCGCCAGTTCATCGGGTTCGCACCGGACGATCAGCGTGTTGTCCGGCAGGTAATTCATGACGGTGGCAGCGGAGGGATGGAACCAGGGCAGGTAGCGTTCGCTTCCTTCGAACAGGCCGCCGTCCTCGATGTGAGAAATCAGCTCGGACGCATCGATCGACAGCGATTCGCCCGACCGGCCGACCCGCCGGACGACTTCGTCGCGCTTTTCGGGATCGTCGATCATTTCCCTGTTCGGGAGCACCGTCAGTTCGCGGATCTGCTCCGACGACCGCTGGGAGTAGATATCAAAAAGCCGGATGGATTCCACTTCGTCGCCGAAGAACTCGATTCTGCACGGCTGGTCCAACCCGTGGGGATAGACGTCCACAATGCCGCCCCGCACGCTGTAGTGGCCCGGCGCCTGAACCATGTCCGTCCGTTCGTAGCCCAGCCGGTCGGACCGCTCGGTGAGTTCGCGCAGGGAAATGACCGAGCCTGAGGAGACCTGCAGAACGGCGCCCTGGAGTACGGCCGGAGGCATGGTGCGCTGCATGACGGCCCTGACCGTCGCCACGACGAACAGCGGCCTGTTCTTCATCAGGCCGTGCAGGGCGTCCAGGCGCCGCCCCGACAAGTCGCCGGGCGGAGACACCTGGTCGTAGGGCAGCACTTCCCAGGGAGGAAACAACGCCACGCCCGCGGGATCCAGCAGACTGGAAACATCCTCGAACATCTCCTCGGCGGTGGCCGTGTCCTCCACGATAACCAGCGTCGCGCCGCCCCGCTTCCGGTGCGCGTGCGCGAGCAGCAGGGACCGCGACGAACCGGCAAGTCCCGCCACCCGCGCGGAACAGACGGCATCGGCGGTCAACGCGAGATAACGCTTTACGACGGGGGATGCTTCAGAGATGTCCAGGAGGTTTGGCAGGCGCATACGAGAGCGGTTCGGCTACATGGGGTTCCGCAGCCGGTGGGTGATCCGCTGCAACACGTCCTCGTTCCGGGCTTCGAAAGACCGGGCGGTGATCATCTCGTAGGCTGTAATGTAACGGCGCGCGGCTTCGATCCTGACGTCGTCCGGGATATCCGGAATGGGGCCTTCTCCGCGAAAGCCGCGGTCCGCAAGCCATTCACGAACATATTCCTTGTCCAGCTTGTCCGGTTCCTCACCACGCCCGAAACGATCCTCGTATGTGTTTCTGATCCAGAACCTGGAGGAGTCGGGCGTATGGATCTCGTCGATCAGCACGACACGGTCGTCGACGATTCCGAATTCATACTTGGTATCTACCAGGATGAGGTTCTGTGCGGCCGCCAGTTCGGTTCCGAACTCGAAGAGGGCCAGGGCAGCCCTTTCCATCTCGCGGTACACCCCTTCTTCCACCAGGCCGCTTCGCAGTATCTCGTCCGCGGAGACGGACTCGTCGTGGCTGCCCTGCTCCGGCTTGGTCGACGGGGTGATGATGGGCCGGTCGAATGCCTGGTTTTTTATCATGCCTTCCGGCAGCACATGGCCGCAGAACTCGCGATGCCCGCGTTCATAGTGGTACCAGGCCGACGTCGTGGTCACGCCGGTCAGGTAACCCCGGACGACCATTTCGACCGGTATCATTCTGCACTGCCTGGCGAGAAGCACGTTCGGATCGGGGACGTCGATGAGGTGATTGTCGATGATATGGCGGGTCCGGTCGAACCAGAAAGCCGCGGTCTGGTTGACGACCTGGCCCTTGAAGGGCAGCGCGCACAGCACCCGGTCGAAGGCGGAAATGCGATCGGTGGTCACGATGATCCGCTTCCCGTTGAGCCGGTAGTTGTCCCTGACCTTGCCCTCGTACTTCTCGCCCAGGTCGAAGCTGGTATCATGCAGAACGTAATCCAACTGCTTCCTGAGGACGTCTTCAGAGACCATGCGTCGCGGTGGTCCTTTCGGTGACTGGCCGGGCTGTGGTACGGTACGGCCGTGACGGCTGAACCGCTCCCGATTCGAGTCCTTCACAGTAAAGCGGGGACGCCGGAATGTCAAGCGGAATCAAAGTCCCGGGCACCCTCGCCGCGAGACAACTCCAGCGCGATTCTTCTTCCGGCCGTATCACCCTCGCCGACCGGGATTTTTGTCAGACTCGTTTTTTACTGGACACCCGTTCGAACCACTCTATTATATCTGGTATACATTGCTAGAAAATCGCCTTCCTTTGATACGGTACAGATTTAAACGAACTGAACTCGTCATTTTCCGATTTTTCAGGAGGTTTTATCATGTCCAAGCAGGCCGCCCTGAGTTGTCTGAGCATCGTCTCATGCCTTTTGATGGTCGCCGCATGCGCGGGACCGCCCGATGAGGCCATGTCCGCGGCAGAACAGGCTGTTTCCGATGCGATGGATGCCGAGGTCGACAAGTACGCCCCGGCCGAATACGAAGCCGCAGCCGCCGAACTCGAAACAGCCCGGGGTCACATGACTGCCGGGGACTACGGCGACGCGAAAGCCGCCGCCGAGAATACCATAGCGCTCGTCGAGACGGCCAATCAGGAGATGCTGGTCCAGAAGGAGCTGACCAAGCGCGAGGTCGACGAAGCCCTGCCGGCTTTCCTCGAACGCTGGAGTGAGATTTCAGGCAGTATCGAGCAGGGCCGCGGCAGCGCCGCCCGCACGCTTGCCCAGGAAGCCTCGGCATTCGCCGACTCGCTAACGGTGCAGTTGAACGACCTTAAGGCGGCCGAGAAGTGGCACGACATCAAAATGCTGCTCGAGTCGGCCAACATGGCTGCCGATGGTTTCGCGGAACGGGCCGGCGGCTGACCGGGTTGCGTCCGACAGCGAAATGAAGATATCTAAAAGCCGTCTGATGGCAACTCGTCAGACGGCTTTTCTATTGTCCGCCACCGGCCGGCCGGGACCACCGTCCAAATCGTTGTTGACATTTCCCGGGTGGATTCATAGAATCACACAGGTTTTTAACTGAATTCGGATACCGGGCAGGATCGGGATACAGGAGCATTGCATGAGCTTGACAGAATTGTTGGATGAAAACGCTATCCTGGTCAACCTCAAGGCCACGCAAAAACAGGAAGTGATCGAGGAACTGGCGGCGGCGCTGACGGAGTCCGGAAGGATCAGTGACAACCGGGAAGTACTCCAGGCCGTCCTGGAACGCGAGAAGATCATGAGCACCGGGATCGGCAAGGGGGTCGCCATTCCCCACGGCAAGTGCAAGGCCGTGGATAAGCTGGTCGGGGTGCTCGGGATCAAGAAGGAAGGCGTCGATTTCCAGTCCCTCGACGAACAGCCTGTCTATCTCTTCTTCCTGCTCGTCTCCCCTCTGAACGTCTCCGGTCCCCACATCCGGGCGCTCGCGCACATTTCCCGCCTGTTGAGGCATGACAACCTGCGTAAACGGCTGATCGCCACGGAAGACCCCCGCGAGGCCCTGGCACTCATAGCCGAAGAAGAAGAGAACATGTAAAGAGGTCCCGGACCCGGGATCGTCTGCAATTTCACGCGTCAAGCAAAGGATGAAGCAGTGGCACCTGTGTCCAGGATCGATGGCCGGGAGAACGGCCAGTTGCGTCCCGTCGAGATCCGGCGCAATTACCTTAGGCACGCGGAAGGATCCGTGTTGATCGTCGTGGGCGGCACGACCGTGCTCTGTTCGGCGAGCGTGGACGAGGGCGTACCGCCTTTTCTGAAGGGGAGCGGCAAGGGTTGGGTGACGGCGGAATACGGCATGCTGCCGCGCAGTACCAACACGCGGGTATCCCGTGACGGCCGGCGCGGCGGCGTCTCCGGGCGAACGCAGGAAATCCAGCGGCTCATCGGGCGGTCGCTCCGCGCCGTCTTCGACCTGGAAAGCCTGGGGGAACGGTCCATCCTCATCGACTGCGACGTCATCGAAGCCGACGGCGGCACGCGTACCGCGTCGATCACGGGCAGTTTCGTGGCGCTGTGCGACGCGGTAACGTGGCTGTCCGGCCGGGGGCTGCTCGACAGGAACCCCATCCGGGACGCGGTAGCCGCCATCAGCGTGGGGGTCATCGGAGGCGTGCCCATGCTTGATCTCTGCTACAGTGAGGATTCCACGGCGGACGTCGACATGAATCTCGTCATGACGGGCGGCGGCGACCTGGTCGAAATCCAGGGTACCGCCGAACACCACCCCTTTTCCACGGATCAACTGTCTACCATGCTCGACCTGGGCAAACGGGGCATAAACCAGTTGATCGATCTGCAGAACAGGGCGCTGAAACAGGGCTAGGTCACGACCATGTCCATTGTCCTGGCCACACGCAATCCGGGTAAAATAGCCGAGATCAAGGCGCTGCTGCCAGGCGTGCGGATCCGGCCGGCCGCGTCTTTTCCCGGCTGCCCCGAACCGGAAGAAACAGGCCGGACCTTCGAGGAGAACGCCCTCATCAAGGCGCGGGCCGTCGCGCGATATACGGGAAGGACGGCGCTGGCGGACGACTCGGGTCTCGAAGTGGACGCCCTGGACGGGGCGCCCGGCGTCCGTTCGGCAAGATACGCGGGATCGGATGCCACCGACCGGGAGAACCTCCTTCGTTTGCTCGACGCCCTGGACGGGATCTCCGACGCCGATCGCACCGCCCGGTTTCGCTGTGTCATGGCGATCGCCGCGCCCGATGGGCGCACGTGGACCGAGGAAGGCGCCTGCGAAGGGCGGATTCTTCAGGAACCCCGCGGGGAATCGGGATTCGGCTACGACCCGCTCTTCGTTCCCGCGGGCTATGAAAACACCTTCGGAGAACTGGACGCGTCCGTAAAAAACCGGATCAGTCACCGGGCGAAGGCGCTTCGCCGGATAGCCGAAGTACTCCGGGCGTTACCAGATACGCCGGGATGAACCGACGAGGAACCCATGAACAGATGGACCCCTGAAAAAGCCCACGCATGGTACCGCGACGCGGGCGTCATACGCGGCTGCAATTACCTGCCTCGTACGGCCGTGAACATGACTGAAATGTGGCAGGCGCCAACCTTCGACCCCGAGACCATCGACCAGGAGCTGGGATGGGCGGCCGAAGCGGGGTACAACAGCGTGCGCATCTTCGTGCAGTACCTGGTCTGGGAAGACGACCCGGCGGGCTTGAAGGAGCGGATCGACCGGTTCCTGGCCATCGCGTCTCGGCATGGCATCAGTACCATGGTCATCCTCTTCTGCGATTGCTTCTTCGGCGGGCGCGACCCCTACCTGGGTGCGCAGGACGGACCGGTGCCCGGTGTGCACAACAGCCAGTGGGTGCCGAGTCCCGGTTTCGAACGCCTTGCCGACCGGGCTGCCTGGCCGGGCCTGGAGCGCTACGTGAAGGATATCGTCGGCAGCTTCGGGTCGGACCCGCGCGTGCTGGCCTGGGACCTGTACAACGAACCGGACGACGACCTTCGGAGCCAGCCGCTCGTCGAGGATACCTTCGCCTGGGCGCGTGCCGCCTGTCCCATGCAACCCCTCACCACGGGGCCGTGGACCTGGAACGCCTTCGAAGACGACCTTTCCGCGCTCCTGTTCGAACTGTCCGACATCATCACCTTCCACTACTACGAGTCGGCTGAAAAGATCGGACCCAGCCTCGCCCGGTGCAATGCCCACGGCCGGCCGGTGATCTGCACCGAATGGCTGCGGAGGCATCACGGCAATACCTTCGCGGAGATGCTGCCCGTGTTCGCCGAACACGGGATAGGGTGGTACAACTGGGGACTCGTAGCGGGGCGGACGCAGACCTACCTGGCATGGGAATCCAAAAAGGGCGATCCCACCCCGCCGGTCTGGCAGCACGACATGATGCATCCCGACGGAACCCCGCTCGATCCGGCGGAGCCGGACCTCATCCGGCAATTCGATTTCACCGGCTGAGCGTCGATTCATCCGCGCGGCGCGTTGCCGCACCCCTTCATCGAATATACCAATCCTGGACGGTCAGGCGGATACGTACCGCGGCGGCTTGACGTACCGGGCCATCTCCAGGTCCAGGTGGATCCGGGTAGCCGGCGGCAGCACCACGCGCAGGCGGGCATCATCGACCGGCGTGGACTCGATACGCATCACGGCTTGCGGCGCGGCGTAGGCGCCCGTGGCGCCGGGATAGGACGTGTCGGTCGTATCGTAGGAGACGCCGCGGAAAGCGTGCTCGGCCAGGGCGCCGGCCTGCAGGATGACCCGCCTCGTTTCCGCATGGTGCAGGTTGACCAGGTGCACGCCCACGCGGGACGGTTCGATCCGGTCGACGAGGGCGGCCGTGTCGGCCGGTAGTCCCGGACGCTTGCCGTCGGCGTCGTAGTAGCGTAGGCGGGCGTTGGGAATGCCGCCGTAGTAGATGACCTGGGGACATCCCATGGTGAGCTGCACGAGCGCCTCGGTGGTCACGGGTTGTACCTGCTGCCACAAATGAATGCCCGGTCCGGCTTCCAGGTCCGAATCGTCGGCGCGGATCTGCGCCAGCCGGTGGCAGACCTGGGCGTGAGCGGCCCCCAGCATCCGTTCCGGGTAGTCCGGATTCTCTCCCCGCAGGTAGAGCAGCCAGGGCTCGTCGTGATGCATGTCGCCCTTGTCCCTGAAGGGCACGACGGCCGACCAGTCATAGCCGCTGCGTTCGCGCAGGTAATCCATGCGCGCCCGGTCCTCGTCGGCCTCTGACACGTTCCACACGTTCAGGGGATAGGTCACGGGCATGGGTTGGTAGTCCATCCAGCCCTGGTCGCCGTAGCGGTACGGCGTTAGGAAGGTCCGCCGGTCCGGACCGAGGCTGCGGTCGACGCCGATGTAGTGATCCCGTATGCTGATCTGGGCCGCCATTTCGTCGAAATCCGCGTCGATTCCCTCCTCCAGCACGCGGTCGATCATGCCCCGCGGCAGATCGAACCAGTCCGTGTCCCCGGAGAGCAGGTAGGCATTGTTGGCCGCGGTAATGGCGGCGAAACCCAGGTTGTAGAACCCGTGGGGCCAGGTCCAGCCGTAGAGGCCGCCGTACCATTTCCCTTTATGCAGGGCCCCCACGCGTCCGTCCAACCCCACGTTGTCCGGCATGAGCCCGCCGTTTTCCCGGGCGCGGTCCAGCCAGGCCCCGGTATACTCCAGCAGCCAGTCCCGGTACTTTTCGTCGCCGGTCATCAAATAGGCGTTCATGATGAGTCCGTTGACATTCAGATTGTTCCCCACGTCGCCCTCGCGGAACCGCTCGGCCATCGCCCTGCCCATGGCCCGCGCCTTCGCGGGGTCCTGGAGATCGTCCACGTGCGTAATCCCCGGGACATCGCTCAGCGGCAGGCCGTACACCCGCATGCCGCCGGAGCCGGGATTGTACGTCAGCCGGCTGTCATCCTCGCTCATCCCCCAGGCGGGTCCGCCGCTGCCGTTGTGGGGTGCCCGGATGATGCGATGCACCGGATCGTAGTTCGGCGCGTCGGGGAATTCGTTCAGGTAGAAGCCGGCGAATCGCCGGGCGCGGTCGTTCAGCTTGGGATTGGCGGGATCGGCAAGACAGAGATGATAGAAATAGATGTAACTCTCGCTCTGGTGAAACTGGTCGTATCCCCGTTCATACTCCCGGTAGATCCGGCCGAAGGGCATCAATTGCCGGGTGATCGCGTCCCAGTGCCGGTCGGCCGCCTTCAGCAGATGATCGCCGCCGCCCAGGCTGTAGAACTGGGCGAAATTGGTGAAGGCCTCGTAGAAATCATCCATCCCGTCCCGGCTGCCCGACCAGGTGTCCGCCCAGATCAGCGACCCGTCCGAACGGGTGTATTTCTCGATATAGGGATGGACCGCCTCGTCTATCGTGTCGATGAGCTTCCGTTCGAGAATCGCCCAGGCAGGCGTGATTTCGTAATGGATGCGGGCGGTGATGGTGTGCATCAATGGCTTCGTTTTCCCGGTTGGATAATCCGGCCGGCATGAATTCGATCTCGGGCAATCCCGCGGCAATCCCGCGCGCCGGATGATCAGGGCGCTTCGGACTCCATCTGCGCCGCCACGCCTACCTGCACGATACGCGCCTGGTCCACCCCCGCCGCGGCTACGTACTTGAAGACCATCCCGTCAAGTGTGCGGGGCATGAATTCCTGGTCGACGATACCCTGATCTCCGGACAGCAGCACCGCGAAAGGCGCCGCCTGGGAATCGGCTTCCGGGTCGGTGGGAAAGGTGAATTCCACCCCGGGGATATTCGTGTAGGCCACCGCGCCGTTCGCGTCGCTCACCCAGAATTCACTGATGGCAGATCCGTCGGCGACCGAGGTCAGCACGCCGTTTATCTCTTCTGTACTCATGCCGGCCTTAACCGCGGCGGCCACGAAGTGCGCCGTCAGCATGGCTTCCGCGGCCATGTGTTCCGACAGCAGGTTGTCTCCCGTCACGCCCTCGGTCGTGGCCCCGTCCGTGGCAGGAGATGCCTCCTCGGCTGGGGGGACGCTTTCGGTACACCCCAGGGCGAAAATGGCGATGTACACACTCGGAATCCACGTGATGAAACGTCGGTTCATGGCACAGATCCTCCAGGGTTGATAGTGATTGTTCTCCTTCGATCAGCAGGCAAAGCCCTGCACCCTTCCCGCCGTTAGGCCGGCAGACGGATAACCGCCGTTATGCCGAGAGTCAGACTTCAAGACCAATGACCAGGACCGACAGCTCCCTCAAGTCAGAGACGACCAGGTCGCACGGGGATTCCTCCACATCAAACGCTCCAGTCCGATTGACATGCACCGTCATCATTCCGGCGGCCTGGGCGCCGGCCATATCGTGCTCCAGGCTGTCCCCGATAAAAACGGACCGTTCCGGCGCGGCGTTCAGCAGGGACATCGCCTGCCGGAATATAACGGGATCCGGCTTGGCGGCTCCCACTTCTTCAGAAATCAGCACCGCGTCGAAATACCCCGACGCTCCTACGGCGTCGATCTTCTGTCGCTGGGATTTCGAGCCATTGGTGACCAGGGCCATGGGATGGCGCCTCGCACGAAGGCACTGCAACAGGGGCTCGGCGCCGTCCGACCAGGATGCGTATGCCGCCAGCTTGCCGCGCATGAGTTCCACGAACGATTCCGGCGACATGCCCGGAATATCGCTGAACAAGTGTTCGTAGATCGCCGTCTTGCTACCGCGGCCCCCCTGGTCCAACACGCGCAGCGTCTCTATGTGGTCCTTCCACACGGCGTCTTCTGGCGCCAGGCGCGGAAAACAGGTATTCAACATAAACGAGAAGAACCTGTCGCGCGCCCGGTCGCGGTCGATCAGGGTGTTGTCGAGGTCAAAAAGAACCGCGGTCCCCACTTCGAAAATCGAGCCGACGGGGCGTGCCATCCCTACCGCCCATCCCGCCGCAGGCAGTCCTCAACGGCTATCCGCGCCTTTTCGGCCAGTCCGCGCCGGTCCTTCGTGGTGTACCCGTTGGTTTCAATAGGCGCGCCGATGCGCACGGCGACCCGTGCGTCCGGCCGTATTTTCATGCTGCCGCGAACGAGGATGTCAAAGCTGCCGGATATCCCCACCGGCACGACGGGCACGCCCGATTCTATCGCGAGGAGAAAGGCGCCGGCCTTGAAGGGCTGCAGTTCGCCGGTCCTCGATCTCGTGCCTTCCGGGAAGACCACGGCGGGATACCCCTCCCTGATCTGCCGTGCGGCTTTCCGCAGACTCCGCATGGCTTTCTTCGGATTCGTGCGGTTGATGCTGATGTACCCGGCCAGCCGCATGCACCATCCCAGGACCGGAATGTGGAACAGGGAATCCTTGGCGATGATCCTGAACTGTATGGGCAGAAAACCGAACAGGATGGGTATGTCCGCCGCGCTGGCATGATTGGCGACCAGCACGCAGGGTTCTCCCCGGGGGATGTGATCCAGCCCATCGAGGCGGACCGGCACGCGGGCCACCCATAGCAGGGTACGCGCCCACCAGCGGGCGAACCAGTGGACCAGCCTGCCGGAGGGATTGAATGGAGACAGCACCATGGCCGTCACGCCGAAGGCTAGCGTGAAGACCGCCACACTGATGATCTGGAGGATGGAATAGACTACAGACACGCGAGCACCCGACTCGTGAGATTCAGATTAACGTGGGCACCTCTCCGGTTTACATCCGATTATAACCCAATCGCGAAAAAACACCAGCGTCATTTCTACCCTGTCCGACGACCATGTCCGGTGACGGAAAAACGGCCGCGGCGCCTGCGTCATTCGAGATCACGAGTTGTCTTCCGACCAATTCGGACATAGACTCGGCCTGAACGAACGGTTTTTAAACGTGACATGCTTCAAATTGCGGATTCGGATATCGCGGAAGCGCTCATCTGGCGCTTCTGGCAGGAGGGACTGCCGCGGTCGGGCAGGCTGCGTTTGACCGACGGCAGGACGCTCAGACTGTATCATCCCGGCACACTGAATCCCGACAGCGGCCCGGACTTCCTCCAGGCGGTTTTGTCCTTCGGACCCGGGAAACGCCTGCGAGGCGACGTGGAAATCCATGTCAGACCCGCCGACTGGCAACGGCACGGCCATACCCGGGACCCACTGTACAACAACGTGGTGCTTCACGTCGTCATGTGGCACGACGAGAAGATACCGGTCGTCCGGAAGGAGAACGGGCAGTACGTCCCCACGCTGGTGTTGTCCGAGCACCTTCAGCATGGCCTGGACCGGATACGCAAACAGTACCGGCGGAGACTGGAGGTTCCGGCGCCCGCCGGTTACCCCTGCCAAAGCCTGATGAAGCGCCTGCCTGTCGAGCGCGTACATGCCTTGCTCGACCGCAAGGGATCCGACAGGTTCCGGCAGAAAGCCGCGGCCATATCGCGAAGGATGAAACAGGTTTCGGCGGAACAGGCACTCTATGAATCTGCCATGCGGGCCGCGGGTTACGTAAAGAACACCGATGCCTGCCAGACGCTCGCCCGCCGCCTGCCCCTGGCGATGATCCGTACCCTGGTCGGCACGGGCGGCGGTCATAGGATCGTCGATCTGCAGGCCCTGCTGTTCGGGGTGGCGGGGCTGTTGCCTTCCCAGCGGCTCGCATACAGCGGGGAAGTCCCGAACGACCCCTACGTCAGCGAAATCGAAGCACGCTGGGAAGCCTTCAGGCGATCCGTACCCGTCCGGTCCATGGAGGAACATGACTGGTTGTTTTTCAGGTTGAGACCGCTTAACTTCCCTACGGTGCGGCTTGCCGCCATGAGTTACTTTATCGCGGCGGGCCTGCGGGATGGCCTGGACACGCTTATCGCCGGCCCGATGAATGCCGGCGCCGAAAGAGGGCCGGTAGCGTTGCTGCGGCAGATTGCGCGTCAGCTTGAAGAGATGACCAGCCCGCTGCCCGGCGACTACTGGTTGAAGCATACCGTCTTCGGAGAACCATCGCGAACCGCCCGACGGGCCCTGATCGGCCGTGACCGTCAGCGGGGCATGATGGTCGACGTGATCCTTCCGTTCGTCTACGCCCTCGCCGACCGGGACAGCCGGTCGGACCGGATGCGGCTTGTCCGGGAAATGTACACCGGATACGGCAGGCAGGCCAGCAACAGCGTGATCCAGTCGATGACGAACCTGCTTTTTCACGATACGCCGGAAAAGAAGGCAACCATCGACCGGGCCATTCTGCAACAGGGCATGCTGCAAATTGACCGGGAGACCTGCCGGAACAAGGCCTGCGGCCAATGCGTGATGAACGGGTCGGCAAACCAGACGCGCGGAGTCAAATGAACAAGGCGAACCCGGACGGCGTTGCGTGCAGGACGGAATTCAAAGGCCATGAGATCCGGGTATTCAGCACCTGGACCCAGGACGCCCGCCTGTACGTCGACGGGGTCTGCAGAGACCGGAGCATTCGCCGCGTATCCTTGCGAAAAACGCGCATCTTGAGCACGAATCTGCAGGTCGGCGCCGACGTGCATCGCGTGGAAGTATTTGCAAAAGCGTTGTTGAGCATTAGATTGCAGTTGCGAATAGACGGAAAGCAGGTAGCCGGAGAGTTTTTCTAAGCCGGGACGGACAATCCGGACCGAGGCCGGTCGGAACGCGGGCGTACAGACAGAGAACGCAAGAGCGCAGGAGGAGAAGATGGCGGAAACGCAGTGGATGACCTTGCTGGAAACCGCGGATATGATGAAGAGGTTGCCCATCCAGGTCACGAGAATGTGCGAAGATGGCAAACTGGAATACTACATGGAGGACGGCAGGTATTTCGTGTCCAGGGAATCCATCGATCTTTTCATGCATCCCGGGACCGGTGGACCGGCGCCGTCGAATCCGGACACCAACGGCACACCGCGCCGGAAGTACGGCCGGGCGCCGGACGATTTCGAGCCTTCTTCGGCGACTGCCGCCGAAACGGAAGCCGTAAACGGATGGGATGAGACGGGCGCCGCCGGAGAAGGTGAAACCGGTAATATCGCAGAGGAAGCGTCCGGGACCGACGACGAAAACGCGGAAGCGTGGGACGACATGGCGACGCCGGAGGCCGCGAACGAACTCATGGACGTGGACGCGCGGGAGGATGTGGCAGTCCCGGAGACCGCGAACGTGCCCGAGGAGACACAGAAAGACACGACGGCGCCGGAGGCCGCATACGAGACCATGGACCTAAAAGCACAGGAAGACGAGGAGAAATCGCAGGCTGCCGGGCAGCTCCAGGAAGGCGGTCAGGCGGAACAGGTCGACGAAGCCGCACAGACCGATGAAACGCTGCTGCAACACAACGCCGGCGCTGAAACGCCGATTCAGGAAGAGGATCAGGCCGCATCCCAGGAAACGGACCAGGCGGCAACCGAGGTGAGTCCCGACGATGCCAATCTGAGGGCGGTGGAAATCCTCGCGGACCTGCGCGCCGCCATTACACGACATGCCAAGGAGCACAAGGCTTTTTGCGATGAGATAGCCGACCTGGCGGACGCCCTCGAGAGCGCGCTTTCGCAGGACGATGACAAGACCAGCGAACTGACCCGGGAAATATCCAGTCTCCTGGCCCGGTACACCCGGCGCTGACTCGGCCGCTCAGCCGCAGGAAATGGCCAGGTTTTCGAGGGCCTTTCGCAGCGCTTCCCGGTGCGCCTCGTCCCGTCGCAGGGGATTATCGGGCAGTACGTAATCCGTAGGGTACCAGCCGCGCATCTTTTTCACCATGGCCGCACTGTGCTTGTAGGCCGGCACGGGCGGCTGGAACGCCACACGCCCCAGGAATTCCATCCTGCTCCCCAGGTCGAGGTACCGCGCAAGATCGCCGTCCCTCAAGGCATCCGCGAGTTCCCTGAACTTATCGGGCATGAAGGTCGCGATACCCAGCAGCGCGTCGCTTCCATTGAAGATCATAGAGGCGAAATCGTAGTCGTTCCCCGTATACAGCTTCTTTCCGATTCGATGGATCTTCCGGAGCAGCACCCATTCCATGGACGGATCGAGGGACGAGTGTTTCGCGCCCGCCCACTTGTCCCCGGTCAGGATTTCGACCAGCGCGTCATCTGGAAACATCCAGCCGTTCGGCGCGAACACCGGGCTGAGCTCGAAGGCCTTTAGTCCGCCTCGCGAGGCCTCGGCCAGTCCCTCGTAAACGCGAACTACGGTGGCGGCGTCCGCGTCTTTCAGCCGTTCGGTCTGAAATACGATCGGACTGGCGCCGTACCGCTGCTCCAGTTGCTCGATTTTGCTCCGGTACGCGCGGATGATGTCCTCGATGCCGTCCCCGCTGATTTCGTCCTCGACATACACGCCTGCCGTAAACGTCCGCCCGTCCATGACTTCCCGGGCGATTTCCAGCCCCCTGACCTGTTGATCCGGCGTGCAGTGGTTGATCTGGTACGTATCCATGAGCACCGCGGGCTCTATTCCGTACCCCGTGGTTCTTTCCAGGTCCCGGGCAAAGACCTCGAAATCTATCTCGCCCGCTTCGTCAACCGGTACGGACAGGGCCGCGATGATATGGGGCGCCCGGCCGAGCCCCCTGGGTGTATTCAATACTTCTTCCATTAATACGTCTCCTCCCTGTAACCAGATACGCGGTTTCCGCCGTCATCGATGTTTCCCCACGTCGACCCGGTCGCAGAAGGATGACAGGCGACAGCGGCTGCAGAAGGGCGAAACGGGCTTGCACAGGTTCTGTCCATACATGACAAGCAGATCATTATACCGGATCCAGTATTCCGAAGGCAACTTCTCTCTTAACGCGAATTCCGACCGGTCCGGGTTTTTGGTGGCGATGTATCCCCAGCGGTTGGAGATGCGGTGCACGTGGACGTCGACGCAGATGCCGGGTTTGCCGTAGCCGATCGTGACCACGAGGTTGGCGGTCTTCCTGCCCACGCCGGGCAGCGTGATCAGCGTGTCGATATCGTCGGGTACGATACCTTGGTATTCATTCACGAGGATCCGGCAGATTTCCAGGATGTTGCGCGCCTTCGTGGCATGAAATCCCACGGGATAGATGGCACGGTCCACGGATTCCTCGGGCAGGGCCGCCATGGCCTCCGGTTCTTCGGCCAGCGCGAAGAGCCGCTCGCAGGCCGCCGCGGTGGTCTCGTCCTTCGTCCTGAGACTGAGCACGGTGCCGATCAGTATGCGAAAAGGATCGCGCCGGGTCTGTTCGGCCACTGCCGTCAACGCCGTTTCGGTCCACTTTGAAGTCTCGTCTTCCAGGATGGAAATCACTTCGTGGATATCCCGGTCTTTCATTCGCCTGACTCCATTTCGCGGGATTGCCCGTCCCAGGGCGTAAAGAGGCTTTGTTCGATGCCGAGCAGGTTCAGCACCCGGCCCGCGATGAAATCGGCCAGGTCGTCGAAGGAGGACGGCTTCTGGTAGAAGGCCGGCATGGCCGGCACGATACGGGCCCCGGCCTCGGCGGCGGCGAGCAGGTTACGCAGGTGGATGATGTTCAACGGCGTTTCCCTGGGCACCAGTATGAGGGGACGGCCCTCCTTGAGCGTGACGTCCGCAGCCCTTTCAATCAGGGAGGAGGACGTGCCGTGGGCGATGGCGGACAGCGTTTTCATCGAACAGGGTATGACGACCATTCCGTCTGTGCGCACGGACCCGCTGGCGATCGAAGCCGCCAGGTCGCCGAGCTTGTATTCCGTGAGCGTCCCCTTCCTCACCTGATCTCCATAGAGGCCGGCCAGCCCGTCCCGCAGGTCGTCGCCCGTTCCCAGGCCGGTCTCTTCTCTGAGTACGTACCGGCCGAAACCGGACAGCACGACGCTTACCCGGTGACCGCCGGCCAAGAGCGCGCGCAGAAGCCGCAGGGCGTACAGTCCGCCGCTTGCGCCCGTGACGGCGACGATGACATGTTTCATGACCGCTTGTCTCCCCAGTAAACGGTGGCCACGCCCAGAGAAAGATCGCGCCAGCCCGTATCCGCGAATCCGGCGCCTTCCATGAGCGATCGGAAGCGCTCGCGCTCCGGGAACGCCGCAACCGAGCGCTGAAGGTACCGGTAGGCGTCCGCGTCGCCCGAGATCAGGCCGCCGATCCACGGCATCACGTACACGGCGTAGAAACGGTATAATGCGCGTACCAACGGATACCGGGGAAGGGAAAGTTCCAGCACCACCAGCCTGCCTCCGGGTTTCAGTACGCGCCACATGCTTTGCAGTCCGGCGGCTCTGTCGGTGAAATTCCGTACGCCGAAGGCCACCATGACCCCGTCGAATATCCCGGACCGAAAGGGAAGCGATTCCGCGCGGCCGCCGACGAATCGTATGGCGCGGCCTGCGCGGTTCGCGCGGTCCGCATGATCCATGCGGTACGCGGGATCTTTCGTTTTCTTCCGGCCGATCCGCATCATCTCCCGGGCCACGTCCACCCCGATGATCAGCGCCGGCTTCTGCTTGCCTTTCATCGCTTCCAGCGCCAGGTCGCCGGTGCCGATGCCCACGTCGAGCAGCAGGTCGCCCGCGGACGGGTTCAGTGCGCGAAGGGCCGACCGGCGCCACAGAATATCGCTGTATCCGCTCAGCAGATGGTTGAGCAGGTCGTACCTGTGCCCGATGCGATCGAACATGTGGCGGATGCGCCGGGACTTATCGTCTGCGGGACTCATATCGGCCACAGGATATCGCCCAGCACAAACGCGAAATAGACGACGCTGACGAGACCGTTCGCATTGAAGAATGCGGCATCGATTTTCGAAAGGTCGTCCGCTTTGACGAGCAGATGTTCGTATACCAGGATCACAGCGACCAGGGCCGTGCCGCAAAGATAAAGCGTATGCAGTTCGAAAACCTGGTAGACGGCCAGCAGGGCCAGGACGGTGGCCCCGTGGAGCAGGCGGGACGCCAGCAGTGCAGACCGGACCCCCAGGCGCCGGGGTATCGAATGCACGCCATGCGACACGTCGAATGCATAGTCCTGGCAGGCGTATATAATATCAAATCCCGCCACCCAGGTCAACACGGCCGCGGAGAGCCAGAGCGGCGCCGCGTCGAAGGTGCCGGTCACGGCGATCCACGCCCCCACGGGCGCAATGCCGAGGGCAAGGCCCAGGACCAGGTGGGTGGCCCAGGTGAATCGCTTGAAAAAGGAGTACGACAGGATCACCAGCAAGGCGAGGGGCGACAGCATCAGGCACAGGGGATTGAGCTGGTAGGCGGAAAAGACGAAGAGCGCGCAGCAGGCCGCCACGATGACGGCGACGGCGCGGGGCGTGATCCACCCCCTCGGCAGCGCGCGGTCCCTCGTGCGGGGATTCTTTGCGTCCATCTCCCGGTCGGCGAGCCGGTTGAATCCCATGGCCGCGCTTCGCGCGGACACCATGGCGATGACGATCCAGGCCACCTGCTGCCATTCGATCCCGTCGCTCCTGGCGGCCAGCGCGGCGCCGGCCAGCGCGAAGGGCAGGGCGAAGACGCTGTGCGAGAGCTTGATCATCCGGCCAAAGGCGGCAACGGAGCCGATCACCGACATGGACTGTGCATTCCTCTGATCCAAATATCGCCTTCCCGTGAATCAAAGATCATCGATCATGACAGGGCGGATTTCCGCCGGTCTTCATAGGGCGGGATGCCCGCCGGTCTTCCGTTTATCCCGTGCCCGGAACCAGTAGGACACCCCTTCCACCAGCGCGTCGGCATCGGGGAAGATCTCCGATCTCGCGGGTAGGGCATGCAGAAACTCGTGTCCGTATGCCGTGCTGATCACACGCTGGTCCAGTATCGTAACGACCCCATAGTCACGGGTCGACCGGATCAGCCGACCGAAGCCCTGCCTGAACCTGATGACCGCCTCCGGCACCTGGTATTCCAGAAAACTGTTGCGGCCGGCTTCTTCCAGCCGCTCCGCCCGGGCCTGTACCAGCGGTTCGGTCGGTACGGCGAAGGGCAGTTTGACCAATATGACCACTTCGAGCGCCTTGCCGGGCACATCGACCCCTTCCCAGAAGCTGTCGGTGCCCAGCAGTACGGCGGCGTCGGTCCGTCTGAAACGGTCCAGCAAGGTGGTCCGCGGTCCCGATGCCCCCTGCGCCAATACGACGACTCCGTGCTCCGCCAGGGGCGATTCGATGTCCTGGAAGGTTCTGTTCAGCTGGCTGTAGGAGGTGAACAGGACCAGCGTACTGCGCCTTGTGGCGACGACCAGGTCCAGGATGAGCCGGCTGATCGCCCCCTGAAAAGCTCCGGAACGGGGAGATGGAAAGGTCGAGGGTACGCCGATCAATACCTGGTCCTCGTAGTCGAAGGGCGAACCGATACCCTGGACCTGCATGCGTCCTTCCGGGATCCGGTCGAGCCCCAGTCTTCCGATATGATAGTCGAACCGCTCGCCGACCGCCAGCGTCGCGGACGTGAGCACGACGGTTCGCATCTGGCTGAAGAGATCGTCGTGCAGCCGGTCCGCCACGCTGAGCGGAGCGCCCGTCAGGACGCAGGACAGGGCATCACTGCGCGAGGCTTCCACCCAGTAGACCCGGTCCGCGTCCTCCGCTTCGGTGAGCAGAAAAAGGCGCTCTTCCGTTTCCCGGCAGAAATCCATGGCGGCCTGAATCGCATCCATGCGGGTTTCGCGGTCCTCGAGCCAGGAATCGGGGACGCTTCCCAGCGTCTCGTGCAGGATACCGAGGGCCTCGCGCAGTCTCGCGCAGCTGCCGATGAGGTCCGGCGCAGATGACCTGAGGATCCTGGCGCAGTCGTCGTCGGACCGGTACCTGAGCTTGGCCTTCAGGCCCGGCCGGCCGGAGGATTGGTCCTGCGCCGCTTCACCGGCAACACGGAAGAACGCCTCGATATCCCCGTTCACCTCAAGAAGCCGGTCGATGGCCATGCGGGTGCCGGAAGCCAGCGTGGTCTTCCATTCCTGGTTGTCCGCGGCTCGGCTGGCCAGCCTGTCCAGTCCGGCCAGCAATCCGGTGCCGCCGAGTTCGGCGGAGTACAGCCTGCGCAGCGTATTGCGCATGCGCCAGCCCCCGACTTCCAGGGTCAGGTGTTGCACGGCCGCCCGTTCCAGGTTGTGGGCTTCGTCGATAATAAGATGGTTGTACCTGGACAGCACGGCGTGATCTGCCTCCAGATCGGAAAACAGGAGCGCATGGTTGACAATGACGACATGGGACGATAGCGCGGCCGCCCTCACCCGGTTTACGAAGCACTCCTCCTTGAAGACGCACCGGGGACAGGCGCTGCCTTCCCCGTTGATTTTCTCCCACAATCCGCGGTTCGCTCCCGTGTTGAATCCCGCGTGTTCGGCAAGGTCCCCCGTATTCGTTTCCCGCGCCCAGACCACCAGGGGGATCGCGGCCTCCCGTTCTTCCGGGGTCAGATGATCCTCGGGCCGCCGGGTGACCTGGCGCCAGCGGTCCAGGCACAGGTAGTTCGACCGGCCCTTGAGCAGGGTGGCGCTGAAGGGCAGCCCAAGGTTTTCCAGCAGGAACGGCAGGTCCTTGTAAAACAACTGTTCCTGGAGATTCCTCGTGTTGGTGGATACGATCACGCGCAGATCGTTCCGCACGGCCCACAGCAGGGCCGGCGCCAGGTAGGCGAGCGATTTTCCCGTGCCCGTGCCTGCTTCGACAAGCAGAACTTCGCCGTCGTTGAACGCCTGGACTACCCCCCGGGCCATGGACGCCTGTTGCGGCCGTTGCTCGTAATCCGCCATGCGGCTTTCAAAGCGCCCGCCGGAATCGAACAGGCTGGCCAGCTCGGCCGGATCGAGCAGGTTCGGATGATCGAAATCTTCACCCGGGTCGCATACCGCGTCCCCGATGGTATGCGACCCGGGTTCGAAGGACGCGTTAAGGTGGCTGTCCTGTGCCCGCCGGTCGGACTGCCCGGAGGGCGCGGGCCGTACGGGCCATGCGGGCCATGCGGACCGCTGCATCGCCGCCGGCGACAGCCCGATCTCGGCGAATACCCGCTCTATTCCAGTCCCCCCGCCCTCCGACAGCCGGACAAGCGTCGACAACGTGTCCGGGTCCAGGTTCGCAAGGGCATCGAGAAGCGCCAGGCAGACCTGCGCCGTCGCAGGCCCCGCGCCGCCCGCGTCCCGGCCCTGTGAAAACGCCGGGACGACGCGTTTCGCGACCGTATCCAGTTCGTAGTCGCTCAGTCCGGGCAGAAGGATCCGCGCGAGCAGGCGTACGTCCAGCAGGAACGATTCGATCCCGGCCGCGATCTGCCAGAGTTGTGTGGCCCAGAGCTGCTCGGCAAGGTCGTCGCGCGGGCCATAGACCGCGAAAAAGGTGCCGTCCGCACGGGACCGGACCAGGTCCCGAATCCCTGCCAGATCGAGGCCGGCCTTTGCTTCCTGGACTTCGCCCCGCAGTACGGGCACCACGGCAAACGTATCGGGGTCCGGTCCGGCATGCGTTTCGGGTTGGATCGCGAAAAAAGAACGTGGAAAGGACGAAGCGTCGAGGGTGGGAACGGAGTTTGATGAGCGAAGGGACATGAAGCCACACGATTCACGGTAATGCCGGCGGACCGGATAGTATTGCGCATCCAGAAGATAGGCGCAGAATAAAGCGTTGTCAAAACAACGGTCCAGCCGGAAGTCCGAACCGCGCGCTTAGCCGCTTCGGTCTTCCGGAAGGACGACGAAACCGAACGTATCCACGGAGGCCGAACCGAATACGCCGATTCCGCCGTCGAGATTGAAAACCGGGCGTTCGAAGGTATCGCCCGCCAGGCTGCCGAACCCGAAGGCGTTCTGTCCCGACGCCTCCACGCTTCGAAGGAAATCGAAGAGGTTCCGGTCGAGGGCATATACCTCGACCTGGTGTTCTCCGGAGGAGCCAATGGCAAACCAGGGCAGCAGCAGGCGGCCGTCTCGCGCTTCCAGCGGGGGCGATCCGCCCTCGTCGTCCTGATCGCCTTCCAGCACCACTACCTGGTACGCCTCCACGTCGAGGGGATCGAACCGGATCTCGATGAGCCCCTCCCTGTACACCACCTGGTTCCGTCGGGTGGATTCGGGCTCGAAGCGTCTGATGACTTCCATGGACGTCTCTTCGACGATGGCGATCTCATCGAGTGAAATGCGCCCTGGCGTTACTGTGACGCCGCTAACCTCCCTGTCCAGGGCGCGGACGCGAATCCGGTATTCCGTGTTGGGCCGTACTTTCGGCGATCCCGGCGGCGGAAGATATCGGCCCAGGTGACCGACGCTTTCGTACCGGTACTCCGCAAGCCCTTGGAGCACGGTGACTTCGGCATCGTTCACCGCGGCAGCTTCTTCGGCGAAGGCGATATTCGCGGCGCGGGTCCTGGTGACGATGATCTCCGGCAGGGTACGATCGACGTACAGTACGGCGTCCACGACGATGGTTACGCGCTCGGCCGGGCCGAAGAGCGTCGCGGGATCCCGTTCTGAGGAACAACCCGGATGGGTGGCGAGACCGGCCAGTATGGCGACCGCTAAAGCCAGCGGGATGAGGCGGGTGTTCCCCTTCTTGTCATTCAACTCGTCGTTCATGATCTTGTCGTTCATGGTCCTGTCGTTCATGGTCAAAAATCGTAGTTCAGCCCGATCGTGGGCACGATAGGCAGCATCTTCACCACTTCCGCGGTGGTAATCCGGTCATCCTCCGTGTCATACTGGACAAACCACTCGTTCCGATGATTGTAGGCGTTAAACACCTGCAGATACCACTGCAGGTTTCTGCCGAAAAAGCGGAAATCCTGCTTGACGCTCAGGTCCATCCTGTGGTATGGGAGCAGGCGCGCGGTATTGCGGCCGGTGGGCAGGAAATAGTCCTCCCGCGCGCCGGTTCGCGCCGATTCCCGCAGCTCGTACCGGGCGGAGGCGGGCGTGAAGGCCTGTCCGGTAGCGAAGATTACGTTGCAGCCGAATGACCAGCGGCCTGTCCGGTAGTTCGCCGAAACCACGAGATCGTGGCGGCGGTCGTACTTCGGAGGATACCAGGCCCCCTGGTTCAGTTCCGGGAATCGCCGGCGCGTCCAGCCGAGCGTATAGCCGATCCAACCGGTCAGTCTGCCCGACAAACGCTCCACGAACGCCTCCATGCCCGTGGCGTAGCCCCGGCCCCCCGTGATGAACACGTCCTCCGACCGGGTTTCATCGCTGCCTACCGCCCGCGTGTTGTCGACGACCACCAGGTTGCCCAGCCTCTGGTAGTAGGATTCGAGCGAGAGCCGGTAGCCCGGCGACGGATCCCAGCTTGTACCCAGGACGAAATGCCAGGCCTGTCCAGGGGTCACGCTGCCGTCGAGCGGCACCCAGAAATCGCCTCCGCTGAACCCCTCTGTCGTAATCAGTTGCAGGTACTGGTGGTACCGCCCGCCGCCCGCCTTCAGCCGCAATCCGTCAGAGAGCCTGTGGCTGAAGGAGATCCGTGGTTCCAGGTCGATCTTTTCCCGTTCGCTGTAGTAGTTCGCGCGCAGGCCCAGACGAATCGAAGTCGAAGGCCATGCCTGCCACTGGTCCTGGGCATATGCCGAAATCACGTAGGGCCTCAGTCTGAGGTCGAGCTGGTCATCCTGGTTGAAGCTTCTCTTGAATCTGAAGCGGTATCGCGTTGCGCGGAATCCGCCCTTTATCGCGTGTTCGCCATCGGCGACGTAATCCAGATCGCCCTTGACGCTGATGTCTCGAATGCTGTTCCTGGACAGCACCTCCGTTCCGTCGAAATCGGCCGAAAGCCGGCTCGCGTAGTCGCTGCCCGATACGACGAAATTGCCGAAGAGCGTCGGCGAGAACAGGTGCGTCCACTTGCCGGTCACGGCCGAGTTCCCCCAGCGCACGTTGAAGAAGTTGTCCTCGCCCGTTTCGAGGTTGAGGTCGTCCCGGCCGAAATATCCGCTCAGCACCAGATTGTCGGAGTAGGACAGATTCTGGTTGATTTTCGCGTTCATATCATAGAAATAGTATCCGGGAATATCCTCTACGCGGGTTCGGATGTAGGCCAGGATCGGTTCCAGGTACGTCCGCCTTCCCGAGACCATGAAGGACCCGTTTCCCAGGGGGCCTTCAAGCATGGTACGCATCGATATGAGGCTGACCCCGCCCGAACCGCCGAGTTCGTTGCGGTTTCCGTCGCGGTTCGTCACGTCGAGCACCGCGCCGAGGTTCCCGCCGTATGGGGCGGGATAGGCGCTCTTGTGCAGCCGCAGGTCCTTGATGGCTTCCGGATTGAAAATGGAAAAGAAGCCAAATGCGTGGGAGGGGTTGTATAGGGGGATCTGGTCGAGCAGGATCTGGGTCTGGTCGGGGCCGCCGCCCCGCACGTACAGGCCGCTGCTGATGTCCGAGGATGCCTGGATGCCCGGAAGCAGCTGAAGGCTGCGCAACAGGTCGGTTTCTCCGATGGCGGGCAGTTCCTTCAGCACCGCGGCCTGAAGGGCGACGAAACCCGGTTGCGCAAGCCGTTCGTCCCGGTTTCTATCCGCCTCTACCACGGCCGCCTCGCCGACCAGTACAGTCGGTACGAGTTCCACGTCCCTGCGAAGATAGGCTTCGGCGCCCAGACTCAGCGTGTCCCGGTAGGTCTCGTATCCGACGTAGGACACGACGAGCACGTAGGAACCCGAGGGTATCCCGGTAATCGCATAGTAGCCGTTTTCGTTGCTCAACGCGCCGAGGGACGTGCCGCTCAGAATCACATTCGCGGAAAGCAGGAATTCGCCGCTTGAACGATCCGTAATGAATCCGCTTATTGTGGCCGCCTGCGCCGAGGCGGGGATCAACAGCAGGGAAAACAGTACCGCGCTGAACTTCATAGTTGCCGATCGGACCTGCATCAGGTTCGTCGATTCGAATATACCACGTAACGGGACCAGCCATGAGCAGAGACGCATTCGAAAGAAACCTAAGCCATCTTCGCCTCGAAGTCAACGAAGGGAAAGGCTTCGAAGTCTACGCGGAACGCCAGTTGCTGGGCCGGTACAACGCCGCGACCGGCCAGCTGCCGAGGGACGAATCGCCCAAACCTTGTTTTCACCCGGTTTACACGCCCTCCGGCAGCCTGATCAGCGAATACCGTCCCGACGACCACACCTGGCACACGGGGTTGTTTTTCGGCTGGGTGCACGTCAACGACACGAACTTCTGGGGTGGTTCCTGGTACCTGCCCGAACAAGGAAAGTACGTACCCGTCCCGGACAACCACGGCATACAGCGCCACGATGCATTCACCTCGGTATCGGATCTGGAAAACGGCGCCGCCATTGAAGAAAGACTCACCTGGCTGGACCGCGGAGACCACCCGGTAATCACGGAAAGACGTCGATTCGAATTCCTTGAGACGGCCGGTGTCCGGGGCTGCCTCTGGCTCATCGACTCCGTCATCACACCCATCGCGGGCGCAGTCACGCTAGGCGCCTCCCGTGCCGCGCGGTACAGTGGAATGGTCCTGCGGATGGGGCCGCCGTTTGCCGATGCGTTTCATACGAGCGGCAGCGGCCGCAGCGGGCATGAATCCATCATGCGGACGCGGGACCGGTGGGTCGCCGCGACGGGCGCGGGTGGAGGCATGGTCGTCATGATGGACCACCCGCGAAACCTTCGCCACCCGGTACACTGGTTCACCCGCCGCAACCTGCTCGGCACGGGACCGCTCATGGAGGAAGACCTGATTCTCGACGCTTCGGACAGTCTTCATCTCCGTTACGGATTCCTGGTCCTTGACGACGTGCTCGATCATGGGGAAATCGAAGCCCTCTACCGGGCCTACCTGGCGGAGTCGGACGCGCGTTCTTCGACGTAACGCCAGTGCTTGTATCGCCCGCGCAGACATAGCCGTAATTGCACAACCCGTTCATTCTTGCTTGACATATGGTTGTAACCGGCAGATTTTCCGTAACATCATGAACAGAGAAGCGTTGGCAAGAGAAGCGGCATCCAAAACCCAGATGTCCAGGCGCAGGGTTTCCGCCGTGCTGAACGAGTTCCTATCTGAAGTCACCGAGGCCTTGTCCCGGGACGAACGGGTCATGTTGCGCGATTTCGGCTCATTCAACGTGAAGAGCAGGAAAGCACGCATGGCCCGCGATCTGAACTCCAACGTGGATATGCCGCTCGGCGACCGGGATGTACCGCATTTTACCCCCTTCGGCACGCTGAAGAACACCGTTGCGCAACAGTCGCCGGGTCCTGCTTCGCCTATTCAGGAGGAGCCGGCCGTCCAGGCAAGCAGGCCGGTCGATGAAATGCGCAAGGACCCCTCCGCCATGCTGTCCAGGGCGGAAATCCTCGCGGACAAAGGCAAATTCGAACAGGCGATTCAGCAGTACAGGCGTGTACTCGAACAGCATCCCGGGCACACCACCGCCATAGGCAACCTGGGCAAGATGTTCTTTTGTACAGGAGACCGGGAAACCGCTCTGAAGCAATACAACCGCGCGCTGCAGAACGATCCCGGCCATATGGACACGCTGGTCAACCGGGCGGTGCTGTTCGCCGCGACGGGACAGTACGAGGAGGCCAAGGCGGACCTGCTCCGCGCCCTGGAATTCGAACCGCCTTCCTTCGAGGCCTGTTACCACCTCGGCGTCCTCTACATCACCATTGGATCCTACGACGCCGCGATCAGGATGCTCACGCGCGCGCTCGAAACGGACCGGACGAAGCCCGAGGTACACCTCGAACTCGGCAAGGCGTACTGCCACGTCGAGAGACACGAGGAAGCGATCGAGCACTTCGAAACCTTGCTTCGTCATGAACCGGACAATGGCCAGGCATACCGGTATCTCGGTTTGATCTACGATAAAGACAGACAGATCGACAAGGCGCTCGAAATGTATCGAAAATCCAATGAAATCAGCCTGACGTAGTCTTCGAAACGGTTTTCAGGTCATTTCTCCACCTGAATTGTGAAGATAAAGGTCGTTAAGATGTATACGGGTTTAACTTCGGGATATGGTGGAAAGGATCAGGAGGGACTGTAACCGAATGAACGCCGTGAACCAAGTGCATTCGGTAGAGGTGCCGAAAACGGCTGCGCGCGGCGCCGGCGAAGATCGGCGCGAGGAAGAACGCGGGTTGATGGAACGGGCCAAAGCGGGAGACGGCCGGGCCTTCGACGAAATGACGAGGCGCTACAGCGAGAAAGCGTATTCCGTGGCGTACCAGATGCTCGCGAGCCACGATGACGCGCGCGATCTCGTTCAGGACGCGTTCTTCGAAGTGTTTCGAACGCTGGAACGGTTCAACACGCAGTACAGGTTTTCGACCTGGCTCTACCGGATTCTGATCAACAAGTGCATCAACTATCGCAAGCGGGAAGCCCGTCGCCGCATGTTCTCCTTTTCGGACTACGGCACGCGGAACGGCAGCACCGGGCAGCAGTTTCTGGTCGCCAATCTCCCTTCTTCCGAAAAAAACCCGCACGAAGTGCTCGAGAACGACGAATTGAGGCGGTCCATCATGTCCGCGCTGGACACCCTGTCGGAGCGGCACAGGACCGTTGTCGTGCTGTTCGACCTGGAGGGCCTCTCGCATAAGGAGATCGCGGAAATCCTTCAGTGTCCCGAAGGCACGGTGATGTCCCGGCTGCATCACGGACGGCTCAAGTTGAAGCGCGTGCTGTCCAAACGATTGACCGGATACCTGCTGGATCTTTAGGAACAAACCATGAACTGCACCCATGTAAAAAAGAGGCTTACACGCTACCTGGAGCGCATGTGCGGCAACGAAGAAGTCGCCGAAATCGCGCGGCACATCGAATCCTGTCCGTACTGTGCCCGGGAGCTGCGCGGACTGCAGTCCGTCCGGGGCATGCTGCGCTGTTGCCGCAGCGGGAAGCCTGCGGCGCTCGCGGTGGCGGAAGTGCAGACGGCGATTCTGGAGGGCACGACCCATGCCCACATGGTGCCGGGCCTGAAGAGAAAGGATTCGGCCCATCGAAAGCAGCCCCGGCAATACATCGCGGTGGCGGCCACGCTGCTACTGGCGGCCGGCGGCCTGATCTGGGAGTCTATAAGGCCGGTCGAGGCGCCGGACGTCCAGCGAACCCTTTCAAACGACGATATGTTCTTTATCCTGCAGGAACACGCCCTCATGGAGGATCAGAGCGTGTTCACCAGCGGCACCCTGGGTTCCGTCATGGTCAACTACAAGGAATAGGCGATACGAGATGTGGTCTCGACCTGTATTCCTGTGCCTAGTCGCGACGGCCTGCCTCGCGAGTCCTTCCCCCGTCCGCGCCGTCGATCCGGATGTTACCTACCAGAAGATCATGGAAGCCCCGGACCGGGTGAGCTACCGCGCCACCATGACGAAGCAGCGGTTCAACGTAGAAGGGGACACCACCCGCTACGTCCAGAAAATAACCCATCAGCGTCCCGACCGGGACCGCATCGACATCCCCGATTCGGAAGGCCGGATCCGCGAGGTCATCATCCGCGTGGACGACGACATATACCGCCGGAAGGCCACGGGGGACTCGCTCTTCTATTCGCATCGCCGCCAGTCGAACTCCAACGTGCTCGACCTGAACCTGGAGTTCAGCAGCCTCGATCTGCTTCAGACCAACTACGAACTCGAGATCACGGGTACCGACCTGCATCTTGACCGCCCGGTGGCCGTCCTGGCTTTCAAGCCCCGCCATCCCGGGAGAATGACCAGGACGGTATGGATCGACGAGGAGACGGGCCTGGTGATGCGAACGGAGGAACGCAACGAAGCCGGCGTGCTCGTCGAGGAACTTTTCCTGACGGAATTCGAAAAAGATCCGCTCATCCCGCCGGATACCTTCGCCACGGAGGAATGGACGGGCAAGTCCGTCGAAATCAACCAGGTCATTGCCTGCGGTTCCATCAGCGAAGTGCAGCGGGAGGCGGATTTCAGGTTGAACGCCCCGGTCTACATTCCTCCGGGATTCACCCTGCAGCAGCGCCGCGTCATTCAGCACCACGGCCAGCCGATGGTGCATTTCATGTACAGCGACGGCCTTTCGCGCATCTCGCTCTTCCAGCGGATCGCTTCTTCCGAAACGTCTCATACGCACAGGTCTCCCCGGGGTACGCCCGAATTGCACGGCGACGTGCGCGTGTGGGAGCGCGGCCCTTATTCCATTCTGCGTCGCAACTACGACGGAAAGCTCTTCACCGTGATCGGCGACGTGGCCGTCAGTGAATCCGTCGAACTGCTCACCTCGCTCTGCACGATCAAGCCGGCGGTCACGGCATCCCCCTCTCCCACAGGTTATTCTTCGTGGATAGGTGCGGGCGTGGGTATTCTTGCAGTCGGCCTGTGGATACTCTGGCGACGCCGCGTGTGACGGGCGTTACCCGCCCTCTTCCCGCTTTCTCAGTTATTCGGAAACCTTCCCTTCTGTTTGAGGTCTAACAGATAAATCGATCTGTTGCGCGGGATTTCCGTTGTAAATCCGTCTAATACTTGAAAGGGTCTTACGTTTAACTTCGAAACAAGGAGAAGAGCAATGATGACGCGGAATACGATCTGCGGGGCCGTCCTGATCGTATCTGGCCTGTTGTGCCCGGTGGAGAGGGCGCACGGGCAGAACGCCGGATCCGATCCTGTCCAGGGCGTGCTGTACACCCTGGACAGGTGTATCCAGATCGCGCTGGAGAACAATCCCCAGATCGAGATCGCCCGAAAACAGGTGGAGGTCCGGCAGGCCGCCGTCCTCGGTTCTTATACCGGTGTCATGCCCCAGCTGACCGCTAACGTAGTGAACGCGAACCGGACGACTTCAGGCGATACCCCGGTCATCGTCGAGGGCGTCGTGCTCCGCGAAGCGCCAGGCAGCACCCGGACCAACTATAGCAACAATGTCTTCCTGCGCATGAATCTGTACAATGGCGGCAGGAACTGGAACACGATCCGCCGTGACCGTCAGCTGGTAGACAACGGCAAACTGGACCAGGTAACTACCGAGAACCAGGTCACTGTGGATGTGAAGACCCGGTATTACAACCTGCTGCGCGCCATGCGACTCAAAGAAGTGACGGAAGAACAGGTTCGCCTGAACGAGGAACAGTTGCGGCGGACCCAGAGTATGTACGAGATCGGTTCCGTGGCCCGCGTGGACGTGCTGCAGACCAGGGCCCAACTTGGCGGCGTGCGCATAAACCTGCATAACCAGGAGAAGGCGGTCTTGCAGGCCCGGGCCGAACTGGCCAACGTCATGGGCATCGGTTCCGGCCAGGCATTCCGGATCGCTGATCCCCTGGAAGGCGGTTCGCTCGAAACGACGGCGCCCATGGGCTTACAGGACGCGCTTCGGCTGGCCGAGCTGACAAATCCCGCCATCCAGCGGGACGAGGGCGGCATCCGTTCCGCGCTGATTCAGACAAAGATGGCCAGAGGCGGACTCTGGCCGACGGTTTCCGGTTCCGTAGGGTACAGCCGGTCGGGCGTCCGTTTCCAGGACGTCTACGGCACCTATGACAAGAACTGGCGACTGTCCTTCAATCTGAATCTCAGCATGCCGATTCTGAATGGTACGCAGACCTATGCCGAAATATCGCAGGCGCAGACGCAGCAACTGATCGCGGAGGAAACGCTGCGCCAAACCCGCAGGGCCACGTCGCTGACGATCAGGCGCACGCTGCTCGACCTCGATACGGCCCGGGAAGTCATTGCGCTCAGCAACGACAACATCGTCGCGGCGGAGGAGAGTCTCCGGCTTGCGGAGGAACGATACCGGGTGGGTTCCGGCACGCTGCTGGACGTCTTTACGGCGCAGGAAGCCCTGGCGCGGGCAAAATCCGACCTGGCCGGCGCGCAGTACGACTACCTGATCGCCCAGGCTACGCTGGACGGCGCCCTGGGAAAGCAGAACTGACCCGCTCGTCGACATCACAGGTGGAACGGGTCGGCCGAGCTGGACCAGGCTGGCCGCAAAGTGGTGTGGATGCCATGTTTTAATGCTTGAATTGCGTACGCGAAAGCTATAAGAAGGGGATGTCAACCGATTCTGTCCGGTTCGTCGAATTTACCGGGCCGGGCTGGACCAGGCCCGGCCCGGACAGCCGGACTAGCCACCGGAACCCTGCATGTCCCTGGATTTCCAAGCGGATTCCCTCACCTGGCTCCTCGTCGCTTTTCTCCTCGCCTGTATCCTGATATACGGGATTTCCCGGCGGCTCTTCACCCTGGTATCGCCGACCGTTGCCTGGGGGCTCGTCGGTCTGCGGATCGCCGCCGCCGCCGTGCTGCTGGCGTTACTCAGCGAACCCGCGTCGCGCATGCTGCTGGAAAGAACCGAAACCCCTAGCGTGGCCGTACTTGTCGACAACTCGGCGAGCATGGGACTGTCGGACCGCCTGGGCAGACGGGACGAAATCCTGGCCGCCGTCCTGTCCAGTGACGCGCTGAATGCCATAGAAACCCGCTACCGGGTCCACGGCTACCGGTTCGCTGAGGACCTGTCCCCGTTGCCCGACGGTGGAGCCGATTCCCTGTCGACCGACGGTACAGGCACCGATATCGGCGCCGCGCTGTCCTTTCTCAAAGATGGTGCTCGGGCTGGCCGTTTCTCCGCCGCCATCCTGGTCTCCGATGGAAACTTCACTGTCGGACGCGATCCCCTCCGCGCCGCCGAGGATCTCGATCTGCCACTGTACACGGTGGGGATCGGCGATACGCTGGGCGTGAGGGATATCAGCGTTTCCCATTTAACAGCCAATGAAGTGGTGTACGCCGGAAGCAACGTACCCGTCGAAGTCGTCGTCAGCGGACGAGGATACGGCCGGGTGCGCGTGCCCGTGACGCTGCGGGAAGAGGGCCGGATCCTGCAGAGCGAGGAAGTCGCGCTGGACGGTCAGGAAGGGGGCCGGACCGTGGTTTTCCATGTCGTGCCCGAGACGGTCGGTCTACATCGATACCAGGTCGACGTTCCCGAGCTGGATGGCGAGATCACGGCGAGAAACAACCGCCGCGTCTTTACGATCAAGGTATTGAAATCCGGGTTGCGCGTTCTGTACGTCGAGGGCACTCCCCGGGCCGATATGGGATTCCTGAGACGCACGTTGGAAAAGGACGCCAGCCTGGAAGTGACAAGCATCGTGTTCCGGCCCGACGGCGCAACCTATCCCGAACCGATGCCCGCTTCACGGGCGGAATGGTTTTCTTACGACCTCGTAATACTGGGCAGCGTGAACTACGAGCGCATCCGGCCATGGGCGCACTTCCTTGTGTCCTTTGTCGAGGAAAGGGGCGGTGGCCTGATCGCCTTCGGCGGTCCGCACAGCTTTGAAATGGGTGGTTACGCCGGAACGCCCGTCGGGAACATGATGCCCTTTGGCATCGCTTCGACGGCAAGAGGCATGACCGGGAAGACCTTCGTCCCGGTCCTGACGGCGGACGGCACAGCGCATCCGATCACCCGTCTGGACGACGATCCTTCCGAATCGAAACGGCGCTGGACCGAACTGCCGCCCCTGCCCGGAATGAACCAGGTCGAACGCGCGAAACCCGGTGCAACGGTGCTTGCCGGGAATCCGACCTGGCGAACCGAAAACGGGGATGCCCCGGTCATCGCCGAGCACCGCTACGGTCAGGGCAGAGTGCTTGGTATTGCCGCCCAGGGGCTGTGGCGCTGGGACCTCATGATGTGGGGAAGCGGCGGCACCAACGCGGCGTACGAGAGGTTCTGGAACAATGCCGTCAGGTGGATCACCGTGCGGGAGGCCAGCCGCAGGATCCGGGTCGCATCGGACAAGCTTCAGTACCGGGGCGGTGAAACGATTCGCTTCGACGGACAGATCTACGATGAAAACTACCGTCCGGTCGAACAGGCCGACCTGTCCGTCACGGTTCGATCTGAACAGGAAGGCGCGGAAGCGCGCCAACTGGATCTCTCTTCGACGGGACAGGGACGATACGCGGGACGCCTTCAGTTTCTGCCCGCGGGTGCGTACTCCTTTGAAGCAACCGCCGCGCTGAATGGCCTGCCGATGGGCGCGGACAGGGGGGGATTCGTCGTGGGCGAGGCCGGCGCCGAATTCGAAAGAACGCGCATGAACCGGACGCTACTCGTCCAACTGGCCGAAATGACGGGTGGGAAATTCTACCTCCCATCAGAAACTGAACGCCTGGCCGATGAGGTCGACCTGGATGAAATAATCGTGCAGGAGGCGCGCACCTCCACCCTATGGGACCATCCCGCCGTGATGATGCTGCTCGTTGGCCTGCTCGCGGCAGAATGGCTGGTGCGCCGGTACGCCGGGATGATCTGACTGTCCGGTCTGCCTGGGCTGCCGGCTTACGTGCAGGGAAGATTTCGTTGACACGGCCGTCCGGTTTCCTTAGACTCTTTAGTACCGTTAGGGGCGGCTCTTCGCGAGCCTGAGAATCACGACCCTTTGAACCTGACCTGGGTTATACCAGCGTAGGGAAACGGCTGAATGCGGCCGTTTCGAAAAGAAGCGGCCTTTTGTTTGCCGGTGAGGAAGTGGCGGGGTCCCGTGGCGCAGCGATCGGACATCGTGGTCATCGGCGGCGGGATCATCGGCCTGGCCGTGGCGAGAAAGCTGTGTCTTGCCGGCTGTGCCGTTACGGTACTCGAGCAGCACCGGACCGGCCGAGGGGCGTCCTGGGCCGCCGCGGGCATGCTGGCGCCCCACTGCGAATTTGATGAGCCCGATCCTTATTTCATCCTGTGCAGGACCGGGCTGGAGCGCTACGCCGGTTTCATCGAAACGCTAAAGGAAGAAACCGGCTGCCCGATCGATTACAATGCGACCGGGATGATCTATCCGGCGTTGAGCGACAGGAGACAGGCCAAGCTGGAGACCCGATATGAACGGCATCGCCGGGAGGGCGTACCCGTTGAGCGGCTCACCGTCCGGGAGGCGAGGCGCCTCGAGCCGGATCTTTCGAACCAGGTCCGCATGGCCCTGCGCTACCCGGACGATCACCAGGTAGAAAACCGGGACGTCGTGACGGCCCTGGCGAAGTCGGTGCGCCTGCATGGCGGAAAAGTCCGGGAAGGCGTCACCGTACGGAGCATCGTGCTGGACGGTCCCCGCGTTACCGGGGTAGATACGACGGACGGCCTCTGGAACGCGCCGAAGGTGGTGATCGCCATGGGCTGCCGGTCGCGCTATCTCGATGGCGTTTCGCCCGCGCATCAAGTCCCCGTCCGTCCAGTGCGCGGCCAGATACTCGCGCTGCGGACCGGCGCGGTTCCGCCGTTCAGGCATACGATCTTTACCCATGAAGTCTACCTGGTTCCCCGTTCGGACGGGCGGCTGATCGTCGGCGCCACCATAGAAGAAGCCGGATTTCGGGACGAAGTCACCCTGGGCGGCGTCCTGCAGTTGTTCCGGGGAGCGCTCGGTCTTGCGCCCGGCCTGGCATCCTGCCCGCTGGAATCCACCTGGTCGGGACTGCGGCCGGTGGCGCGGGACGGATGGCCCGTGCTCGGGGCCACGGGGACGCCCGGCCTGTTCGCGGCCTCCGGACACGGGCGGAACGGCATATTGCTGGCGCCGCTGACCGGAGACCTGATCGCCGAAGCGATCCTTAACGACAGGGTCCCTGCCATCATGCAACCATTTCTGCCCGATCGGTTTTACCCGATTGAACCGGAAGAGGCAAACTAATGACCGTAACCGTTAACGGAACATCCCGCAAACTGCACCGCGACACGAGCATCACCGCCTTGCTGGAGGATCTGGGCGTGCCATCCGAAGGGACCGCCGTCGCGCTGAACGGAGCGGTTGTCCCGAGGAAGGAACACGGGAAGACCACACTCTGCGACGATGACGTGGTCGAGGTGATTCGCGCGGTAGCGGGCGGATGAGCGCCAGCGGGCGGGTGATCAACGAAGCCGTCCCCCGGGGAACCCCGCGCGGCGGAGACGGTCTTTCGCGGCGGAGCCGGTCTTTCGCGGCGGAGCCGATCTATCGCGGCCGAGCCGGTCTACGATGAACAATGTCTATAGTGAAACAATGTCGTTAATGAAGCATGCAATCTGATACGCACTGCGACCCTGGACAGAACAGGCAAAGGAGCAAGTGATCATGGGCGCCCTGAAAATAGGCGGAGTGGAGTTGGCATCCCGGCTGATACTGGGTACGGGCAAATACGAAAGCTTCGAACTGATGCGCGAGTCCTTCGATGCGAGCGGCACGGGCATGGTCACCGTGGCCATTCGCCGGATCGATCTGGATGATCCCTCGGGAAAATCGCTGCTCGACTACATCGACCGCGACCGGTACGAACTTCTGCCCAACACGGCCGGATGCTATACGGCGAACGACGCCGTGCTGACCTGCGAACTGGCGCGGGAGGCCCTGGGCACCGAGACGGTAAAGCTCGAAGTCATCGGAGACGAAAAGACCCTGTTTCCCGACAATGAGGCCACGCTGGAAGCCGCGCGCATCCTGGTAGACCGGGGCTTCAATGTCATGCCCTATACCATTGATGATCCCATCGTCTGCAAGAAACTCGAAGAGGCCGGGTGCGTCGCGGTCATGCCCCTCGCCGCGCCCATCGGTTCCGGGCTGGGCATACGCAACCCGCACAACATCGCCATCATCGTCGAGAACAGCCAGGTTCCCGTGATCGTCGACGCGGGAGTCGGGACGGCATCCGACGCATCCGTCGCCATGGAACTGGGCTGCGACGGCATATTGATGAATACCGGCGTGGCCGGAGCGAAGGATCCGGTAAAAATGGCCGTCGCCATGCGCAAAGCGGTAGAAGCCGGACGCCTTGCCTGTGAAGCGGGCCGGATTCCTATGAAGGCCTATGCGTCCGCTTCCAGTCCCCTGAGTGGCGTGATACATTCGTCCTCCTGATTAGCCAATGACAGCCTTCAGGTTCTATCTGATCAGCGATCGAACCCGGTGCGGAGGACGAACGCTCGCCTCGACGCTGCGTCAGGCCTGCCGCGCCGGTGTCCGCGCGGTCCAAATCAGGGAAAAGGACCTGGATACATCCGCCCTGCTGGCGTTGACCAGGGAGGTCCAGGAGGAGCTCGGCGAATACCGCACCCTGGTGATGGTCAACAGCAACCTGGAGGTCGCCCTCTCATGCGGCGCACAGGGTATTCATCTGCCCGAAGGGGATAAGCCGGTCCGCATGGCCCCCATGGCCAGCGAAGCTTGCGGGACCCGCATGGCCAGCCCGGCCGGTACGGTACGCACGTTGCGCGACCATCTTCCGGCGGGCGCCCTGATCGCCCGTTCGACGCACAGCGTAAAAGCAGCATTGGAGGCGGAAGCGGACGGGGTCGACTTCATCACCTTCGGCCCGGTATACGACACGCCCTCCAAGGCTTCCTACGGTCCGGCCCAGGGGCCGCGGGCCCTGGCGGAAACGGTCAGCGCGGTGACGATTCCCGTGTTTGCCCTGGGCGGGGTGACCCCCGGGCGCGCGGAACAGTGTCTTGAAGCGGGGGCACACGGCGTCGCCGCGATCTCGGCCGTGCTGTCCCAGCCGGACATACCCGAGGCGGTTGGCGCATTCGAAAAGGCGCTGGGCGGCCTGTGACCTTCCGCGCCGTTCAAAATAGTTGTTGACAATTCCGGTAAACTTACCGAAGTTACGTTCGAATCATCAACATCCCGGATATCCCAACAGCCTTCTGCCTGCTTGATCCCAAAGTGAGGTAACGTATGCGGCGCTTATGGACAGAAACGGTACAAACGCTATTGATGGCGGGCCTGCTTGCCGGAATGACCGGAATCGCATGCAGCGGGACGCCCGGCGGAAACGAAGAAACCGAGCCTGAGACGACGATCGGCACGGAGATTGGCCAGACGGCGCCAAATTTCGAGGTATATGCCATGGATGGAACGAAGGTATCCCTCGAAGACTACCGCGGCCGGCCCCTGTTCGTGAACTTCTGGGCCTGGTGGTGCCCGCCCTGCATCAGGGACGCGGAATCCCTGATGAACATCGCGAACAAGTACGAGGGACAGATCGACTTTCTGTTTGTCGGCGTGAACAAATTCTACAAAGACGAGCAACCCCTCGACCCGAAGGAATTCGCGGAGGGATTCGGTCCCGGCCTGGAAAGCTATAAAGAGGGCCTTCTGAATAAGAACCTGGTACGTCCCGCCGATGAGGCAGAAAAGAACGATCCGGAGAAAATGGCCGGGATCGCGGCGCGGAACGAGCAAGTCATCGAATACTACATGACCAGCAAGACCTCCCTTTTCGACTTTCGCGGCTACTGGGAGCGCCAGTTCCGGGCCAAGACCAACCAACGCTACGGGATCCCCGTCACCTACCTGATCGACAGCGAGGGGCGCATCGCGCTGGACGTCCACCCCAACGATCAGCACTGGGACAAGAACGAAGATATCCTGGAAGACCTGATCGCGGGCAAGGACCTGTCCCACTATGCGGAACGCTTCCCCATTCCGCCCAAACACCTGCGCGAGGAGGCGACCGGAAGCTGATCACCCGGACGATTCGGTCCTTCCGCGCATGATCGCTTTTTGTGGTGCATTAAGGCGCTATGTGTCATCCCGTCCTTCGGGTGGTCGGCGGACCATGACGTCCCGGTCGAACGTCATGGATCGCAGTTATCCAACCTTCCCGTTCTTCAAGCGTCTATTCCTGACCTTTAGCGTCGGAACGATCATCCACTCCGGCGTTTTCGCCCAGGCACCGCCTGCCCCTACCCAACGATGCGGCACGCTGCAGGCCCATCCATTTGCCCAACCCCAGGCGGGCGGGCTCTCGCTTTCCGCCAGGCCCCACCGTCCCGACCAGATGACGCTGGGCCGGCCCACCGTGCCCGGTGAAGGGAATCGTACGAACGACCTGGGCCATTCCTACACGGCCGAGCCAGAGTACTACATCAGCCCCGGCGGACATTTCAAGATCTGGTACGTCACCACGACGGAAGACCGGCCCGGCGCGGGCTGGCCGGAACTGGACGACGCGGGCGACGGCGCCGTTCCCGAATACGTCCGGCATTGCGCGACCTTCCTGGAAGAATCCCGCCGCGTAATCGTGGAAGAACTGGGTTACCGTCCGCCGCCCGTGGACTATCAGTATCACGATCGGTACGAGGCGATGGATTCGGACGACGGCGGAGACGGACTATACGACGTCTATATTACCGATCTTCCAAGTCAGTTCAGTGGTTATTCCCGCCCCGAAGCGGTCACGGACGGCGCGGCGCTTCCTTCGTATATCGTCGTGGAAAACGATTTCGTCGAGTCCCGGAGGACGCCGGAAAAAGCGCTGGATTTACTGAAGATTACGATCGCCCACGAGTACTTCCACGCCGTGCAGTTTGGCTACGACGCCGGGGAAGAAGCCTTCTGGCTGGAGCAAAGCGCCGTGTGGATCGAAGAACAGGTCTATGACGAGGTCAACGACTACCTGACCTACCTGCCGTCGTTCAGCGGTTTCCTGACGGAGCCATGGATTGCGCTGGATACCTCGGACGGGGAGCATGAATACGCGGGGGTGCTCTGGCCGCTGTTCCTGGAGAAGCGGCACGGCAGGGACCTGATTCGAGAAATCTGGGAAAGATCCGTGACCAGCCGGGCGCTTGCCGCCATCGACGAGGGGTTGCGCAGCGTCGGCAGCGATCTGGCGTCCGCCTTCCAGGAATTTTCCAGTTGGAACGTCTTTACAGAGAGCCGGGCCAATCCGGACCGGTTCTATGAAGAGGGCGCCCTCTATCCTCTGGTCGAACTGAGCGCCCTGCACGAACCCGTTCTCCAGCACGACTCGGCCTCCTACCGGTTCGACGGTCCCCAGATCCCCGCCGCCCGTTATCCGGCCCACCTCGCGGCAAACTATATACGTTTCGTCCCCGATTCCTCCCTTCACGGAGGGCTGCGCATCGAGTTCACGGGCATAACCGGGGAGTGGGGAGTTTCCGTGGCGGGCAGCGGCGCAGCAGACACGGTCATGACGGTCCCCGCGACCAGGGGAAGCGTCACCATCGAAGTACCCGACTGGACGCGATACGAAACCCTTATGCTCGTGGTAGCATCCCTCGAGCGCTCCGGCGACGGTTTCGAGTACGCGTATTCGGCGACCTTCGATCCCGGCCTCACAGGGCGCGGCCGCCCCATTGCGGCGTCCCTTAGCACGTTTCCCAACCCCGTTCACATGAGCAGCGGACCCGCCACCGTCCGGTACGAAGTCGGCCGGGCGGGGGAAGTGTCCCTCGTCCTGTACAATGTACTGGGCCGGAAGGTCCGCACCCTGGTGGACGGCGCCCATGCGCAAGGCACGTTTACCACCACGTGGGACGGCAGGGACGATGCGGGCGGCCAAGTGGCCAGCGGAGTCTATTTCTGCCGGATGACGACTGGTGGATTGGACGACGGGGGCGGAGTGACCCGGAAGCTGCTGTTGCTAAAGTAGCAAGCGTGGACACGCTTCAAGCATCTTCTCGCAGATGTCTTCGGGGCCTTCCCCTTCGGCGACGGAGATCCATAGGACGTCCGGGGTCTGCCTGAACCAGGTCAACTGGCGCTTTGCGTACTGCCTCGACCGTTGCCGGATGATCGAAACGGCGGCGTCTTCAGCCAGTTCGCCGCGGATGCATCTGAGCATTTCCGCGTAGCCGAACGTCGACAGGCCATGGGTACCGGCGCCATATCCCCGATCCATCAGGTCGCGGACCTCCTCCTCGAAACCCGACGCCATCATCCGATCGACCCGGTTGTCGATCCTCGCGTACAGGGCCGTGCGTTCCCGTCGCAGTCCGATCAGACGTATCCTGAGGCGACGGGACTGAGCGGGCCTGTCGAACCAGGACGTCAGGGTCGCGCCCGTCGCGTCGTAGACTTCCAATGCCCTTTCGATCCGTTGCCGGTCGTTCGCATTTATGCGCGCGGCAGATGTGGGATCGATTTGGCCCAGCCGCCCATGCAGTATGGCCGTGGTTTGTTCCCCGTATCCGGCCGCCAGCCGTTCTCTGAGTTCCCGCGGGATCTCCGGCGCGTCGAAGAGGCCGCCGGCAAGGGCCCTTATGTACAATCCCGCGCCGCCGACAATGAGGGCGGGCACATCGCGCCGGGCGAGTTCACGGATCGCTTCTCCTGCCCGGCGGCCGTATTCGCCGGCGCTGAATCGCACGTCCGGATCGACGATGTCGATGAGGTGATGGGGCGCCGCGGCCTGTTCAGCCGCCGTGGGCTTGGCCGTGCCGATATCCATGTACCGATATATCTGGCGGGAATCCGCCGAGACGATTTCCGCGCCGAAACGCCGGCCCAGCGCGACACCCACGGCGGTCTTCCCGACGCCGGTCGGACCCACGAGAGCCGGTATGGGGCGGGTATCGAAGGAATCGGAGTGCATGGGACAAGCGGTCCGGGCGGGCCGGGCGGTCACGGTTCGTTCCAGGCGGTCCGGACGCTCGCCGCGGCATCGTCGGACCGGTTCGATCCGGCGGAACGCCAGGTGCGGATCGCCTTCGCGACGGCGACGACCGGCGCGGTCCAGATGCGGTCGCGATGTTCCCCGAGCCAGGCGCAGAGTCCGCCGAAATCGGTTTCCGTCACGGCAAGATGCCCGTCCGCGATGCCGTGAAAGGTCAACACGGCCCACCGTCCCTGGCTAACGGCTTCCTCGACCAGGCCGATCATCTCGGAGCAGGCGAGACGCTCCACGGGGAAGGAATAGAGGTGGTGGAGATCGGCGGTCAGGGGATGATTGGCGAAGTCCCCCTTGCCCCGGCCGGCGATATGGTGGCGGGCCACGACCGGTACGTAGCTCTGGCGGCCCGGCCCTTCGCCCACGTGGGCATGGTAGCAGGGATAGCAGAAGGTGAAATCCGCCTGTTCCGGTATGGCTTCGGTTATCCGTCGCCTGCCTTCCCCGATCTCCCAATCCATGTCGTCGAGGGTCATGGTCTCCAGACAGTCGGCGCGGACTTCCTTGAACGCGCAGGAGCAGGGGTGATTGACGGTATGATTGCCCACTTCGTGACCGGCCTCCGCGACGGACCTCCACGGCGCCAGAAGGCCGCGCCAGTCCGGCCCCCGGGGATTGACGTAGAACGTGGCGCTGAGACCGTTTTCGGCCAGGATCGGCAGGGCCCGGTCCAACTGGGACTGCATACCGTCGTCAAAGGTCAGCGACACGGCGCCTTCGTATCCATCCCGCCAGGAATGGGGGTGCTTGCCGGGCATGAACCTCCCTCTCATTCATCTTGATTGTGTGCCGGGCTCTCCATATAATATACCATAACAGGTGTCCGGCACTCTGTCAATTTTCCATTAACGACCTTCCCGACCCATAGACAACAGAAAGTACCACGCGATGACCTACGGCGACCGTGACCAACTGCTGAGGGACGACGCATACCTGATCCACCCGCTGCAGCACAGCGGCGAGCATGACGATCCCTTGATCTGCGTCCGCACCGAGGGGTCCACGCTCACCGATATGGAGGGCAAGGACTACATCGACGGGCTCTCGAGCCTCTGGAACGTGAACGTCGGCCACGGGCGGCGCGAACTGGCCGAGGCCGCCGCGGACCAGATCGTCGAACTCGGGTTCTTTTCCTGCTACGCGGGGGCGACGAATGTCCCGGCCGTCCGCCTGGCGAACCGCCTGAGGGAACTCGCGCCGGGACCGCTGAACTATACGTTCTTTACCTCCGGCGGGGCCGTCTCCAACGACAGCGCGATCAAGACGGCACGGTACTTCTGGCAACGGGCCGACCGGCCGGACAAGACCAAGGTCATTTCCAGGAAACACGCCTACCACGGCGTGACCATAGGCGCCATGAACGCCACCGGCCTGGAGGCCTACTGGGCGGACTTCGGGTCAAGCCTTCCGGGTTACGTCCACATCGACGCGCCCTATCCCTATCACTACAGGCCGGCGGATTCCGGCGTGGGATGCGGCGAGGCGGCCGCCCGGGCGCTCGAGGAAGCGATCCTGCGGGAAGGTCCCGACACGGTGGCCGCCTTCATCGGCGAACCCGTACAGGGCGCCGCGGGCGTCATCGTGCCGCCTGAGGATTACTGGCCCAGGATCCGGGAAATCTGCACGAAATACGATGTGCTCCTGATCGCCGATGAAGTGATCACCGGCTTCGGCCGCATCGGCCACTGGTTCGGCGTGTCCCACTGGGACGTCGTGCCGGACATCATCACCTTCGCCAAAGGCGTCACCAGCGGGTACGTGCCCCTCGGGGGCATCATCGTATCTGACGAGATACACGACTGCATCCAGCACGCTCCCGGGGACCGGAAATGGAACCATTCCTTCACGTACTCGGGACACCCGACCTGCTGCGCCGTCGGGCTGGCCAATCTGGAAATCCTGGAAAAGGAAGGCCTCATTGAACGATGCAGGGTCATGGGCGAAAAGCTGATTGACGGCCTGCGGACATTGCGGACGCTGCCGCACGTGGGCGACATCCGCGGCATCGGACTTATGGCCGCCGTGGAGGTGGTTGAAGATCCTGCATCACGGAGACCCTACGATCCGGCGTTGAAAATCGGCGGACGCATCGTGAAGAAGATGCTCGAAAACGGCGTCTATACCCGTTGCCGGGGAGACAGCGTCAACTTCGCTCCCCCCTTTGTCGTCACCGCCGCAGAGTTGGACCGGATGATCAACGTAGCCGGAGACGCCATCGAATCGGTTACGGCGTGAAAAGGACTGTGGAGGACACAGGGACCAGGAGGCGCGCCATGAAACTCCTTATCGCAATCGTCAACAAACGGGACATCCGGCATCTTTCCGATGCACTGATCGACAACGATTTCCGGTTCACCGAAATCGGCAGCACGGGCGGTTTCCTGCGCGCCGGCAACGTCACCCTGTTGATCGGGGTGGATGACGAACGCGTACCTCCCGTGCTCGAACTCATCCAAAATCACTGCCACGCCCGGGAGGAAGCCATCGACGTCGCGCAGATTGGCACCCATCTCGACGCGCTCGGGCTGGGCGAGGCGGTAACGACCATGGTGGGCGGCGCGCAGGTGTTTATCATCCAGGCCGAACGCATGGTTGTCGTCTGATCGCAGACCTTTCCCTATGCATGGTCGTCGTCTGATCGCAGACCCTTCCCTTTACGGGGATGAAACGGAACAGGAGCACGGCATTGAAAATCGGCATCATCGGACACACGGGCTGTGGAGACTACGGGCATTCCCTGGACCAGGCCTTCGTAGGCGTGGAGGGCACCGAGATCGCCGCCCTGGCCGATCCGGACGAGGAGGGACGGCAGGCTGCGCTACAACGCACGGGCGCGCACAAGGGATACGCCCGGTACTCGGAAATGCTGGAGCAGGAAAAGCTGGACATCGTCGTCCTGGCCACCCACGAGATGAGCAACCATCTCGACATGGTGCTGGCCGCCGCCGAAGAGGGCGTCCACGTCTACGCGGAAAAGCCGCTGGCGCGCACTCCGGCCGAAGTGGACACCATGGTGGAAGCCAGCGACCGGGCCGGCGTCCTGCTGATCATGGCCCACCCCTGGCGGGGACGGCCGGAAATCCAGCGCCAGGCCATCCCGATGATCCGGGAGGGCGGGATCGGGGAACCGCGCTGGGCCCGCATGTACGGTTTCGGCGGCGAGAACGGGGGTGACCAGTGGTTCATCGATCTCTATCCCCACTTCTTCGATTTCCTGTGGCAGCTTTTCGGCGAACCGTCGTGGTGCCAGGCGATTATCACCCAGGACGGCCGTCCGGCCCGCCCGTCGGACCGGAAAGAAGGGCTGTTCGGCATGGGTACGTCCGCGGGAAACGGCATGTGGGCCCATTACCAGTTCGACGGGTTCAACGCGGAATTCGAATCCTTCGCGGGCGACGGCATCGAGAATCCCTACCGCATCGACATCCACGGGACCGCCGGTACGCTCGTCCTGCCCGGCCCCACGCAGGACGGGCCGGATATCTACTTCCATCCCCATTCGAACCCGAAGCCCTTCGACGATGACCGCTGGGAAGTGCTCGCCCATGAACGGGTATCGGGCGGGCAGAAATGGATCAACGCCCACCACCGCATGGCCCGGTCCATGATGGATCTCATCGAGGGCAGGAAACCTGAATACGAACTTTGCCATGCGCGCACGGCCCGCCGTCATATCGAAATGGCCATGGGCGCGCACCGTTCCCACATCACGGGCGCGCGGGTGAGTTTCCCCTTTTCCGAAACCGGCAACCCTTTCGACACCTGGTCGGAAGAAGGGCGGGCATAGATGGATATCGATCGCTTCAGACACCACCTGACCGGTCCCGTCGCCTCCATCAACACCCCCTTTCTCGAAAATGACGACGTCGATTACGATGGATTGCGCCGGTTCGTCGATTTCTGCATCGAAGCCGGCGCGGGAACGGTGCTGTTCACCCCGGGGGACAGTCTCTATTCCCTGCTCACCGAGGCGGAGGTGGCCGAGATGACGGCCTTTACCGCCGACATCGTGAACAAGCGGGCGCTGTTCATCGCGAGTGCGGGATTCTGGTCCACGCCGCAGACCGCCGCCTTCGCGGAGTACGCCCGGGACTGCGGGGCGGACGCGGTGATCGTGGCGCCGCCCGACCGGGGGATGACGGTGGACGGACTCGTGACGTACTACGACGCGGTATCGAAGTCCCTGCCGGCGTTCATCCTGAGCGCCGGGCTGGTGAGCGTGGGGGTCCGGGGCGCGCTCGAAACGGTCGAACGGCTCGTGGACGAGGTGCCCGGCGTCGTGGGCTTCAAGGAAGACTTCGGCCCCGATTTCGCCCGGGGCGCCTGCGCAAGAGCCCACGACCAATGGGTGATCTTCGCCGGCGGCCAGAAGCAGACCCACATGGACATGCTGCCCTACGGTTGCGATGGGTACATGTCGACCTTTATCAAGTTCAAGCCCGACGTGGCCCACGCCTACTGGTCCGCCATCGAAAAACGGGACCTCGACTCGGCCGTGGACGTCATCGCCCGTTACGACATGCCGCTATTCGATTACCTGTACAATACCTTTCCGGCCGGCGGCGACGCGGCCCAGCACGCCGTCCTTGAACTGGCCGGGATCTGCGGTCGCTGGCGCAGAAGCCCCCTGCCCGATCTCTCGGACGAGGAGATGGAGCGGCTTCGGACGTTCCTGGTGGACGGCGGCATGCTGTAGTGGATCCGGCCCGCCGATACCGATCGCCGATACCGATCGTGGGACGAACCGGAACCCGGTCCATCCGGTTCATTCCGTGTGTAAACCACCGGATCATGGATAACTGAACCGATCATGCAAATTGGCTATACGACCTGGGGCATGCCCAGGGTCCCCGTGGACCAGGCTCTGTCTTTTCTCAACGAACAGGGCTTCGACGCGGTTGAACTGACCGTCCTGCCGAACTATACGACGGCCGTGGACGGGCTGGACGCCGGAGAACGGCGCCGTATCAGGGACCTCTGTTCAGGATACGGCCTGTCCATGCCCGCCGTCGCCGCCCACCGCTCGCTCCTCGACGAGGACCCCGACGCGCACCGCGAGAACATGCGCGTGCTGAAGCGGGCCGTCGACCTGTGCGCCGAATGGAGCGACGGCCTCGGCGCGCCGGCCCTGGACACCGTGTTGGGCGGCGTGCCGGAAGACTGGGAACCCAGGCTGGACTTCATTTTCGAACGGGTACGGGAACTGTTGGATTACGCCGCGGCACGGAACGTTGTGATCGGGATGGAAGCCCACGTGGGATCCGCCCTGGACACCGCGGAGAAGTCCGTCCACCTCGTGGAGGCCATGGGCTCGCCCTACCTGGGGCTCAATTTCGACATCAGCCACTTCGACGTCCTGGGCATGTCCATCGAGGAGGCGGTCCGGCTCATGGCGCCCTACACGGTCCATACCCACGTCAAGGACCAGCGCGGCCGCGTGCCGGATTTCGAGTTTCTCGTACCGGGGGAGGGCGATTTCGACTTCGTCGCCTACCTGCGCGCCATGCACGCCGCCGGATACGAGGGATCCATCACGGCGGAGGTCAGTCACATGGTGCAGAAGCGCCCGGGATACGATCCCTTCGAGTCAGCCGCCCTGTGTTACCTGACGCTCGAGCAGGCCTTCGCCGAAGCGGAAGTGCCCCGGACGTGAGCGACCCCTTCGTGATCATTCGTCGAGATTGAAACCGGCTTTTGAATTGCCGCGCCACCCGCGCGTTTCAGAACAAACCAATACGGAAAGGATGAGCATGGAATACCGCTATCTGGGCAAGACCGGCCTGCAGGTCTCGCCGATCTGCCTCGGCACCGCCTTCCGGGGCGAGGTCGACGAGCATGCCGGCATTCGTGTGATCGAGACGGCCCTCGACCTGGGATGCAACTTCATCGATTCCGCATTCTACGGGGAGGGCAGGTCCGAAAGGATCATCGGCAAAGCGCTCAAGGGCCGGCGCGAGAACGCCGTACTGTGCACCAAGATATTCGGCACCGCGGGCCAGGGGCCCAACTACACTGGACTTTCCAGATTCAATTTGATGCAGGGCGTGGAAAAGAGCCTGAAACGGCTGCAGACCGACTACATCGACCTCTACCTGGCGCACAGTTTCGATCCAGTCACCCCCCTCGAAGAAACCCTGTCTACCTTCGACGACCTTGTCCGCCAGGGCAAGGTCCGGTACATCGGCTGCAGCAACTGGCCGGTATACAAGGTGATGGAAGGCCTCTGGACCAGCGACCGGCGCAACCTGGAACCCTTCGCCTGCCTGCAGTACAATTACAGCCTGCTGGCGCGCTGGGAGACGGAACTCGAACTCATGCCCATGGCCAAAGATCACGGTCTGGGCCTCATGTGTTACAGCCCGCTCGCCATCGGCCTGCTTACCGGACAGTTCCGCCGGGGCGCCAGGCCGCCTGAAAACAGCCCCTGGGGCAGGAACCCCCGCCCGGGGCTGAGCCGCAGTTTCTATCCCTTCGACGAGGCCATGACCGACAAGCTGGATGGCATCGTGCAGACCCTGATCGACGTGGGGGAAAAGTACGGGAAGACGCCGGCGCAGGTCGCGCTGGCCTGGATACTGGACCACGAAGAAGTGACGGCGCCGATTATCGGCCCCGATTTCCCCGAGCAGGTAGAGGAATCCCTCGGCGCGGTGGGATGGTCTCTCGAACCGGAGGACCGTGCGCGCCTGGACGAGGTCTCCGCCCCGGACCTTCCGGGGAAATACGCCTGACCGGCGCGGAGGCGCCTCGGCACCGGACCGGTATTGGATTTCAGAAGCCGATAACGTGCCGAACCAGCCGGGCCGGACGGACCGGACACCGGATTCGCATCCGAACGTCAACCGAAGGGGTCGCCCGACGCTCCGGAAGGCGGCCTGCGCTTCTTCGCTTCCACTTTGGAGGCGTTGTAGATGGACCGGATGCGGCGGAACTTCTGCGCGACGAGCCCGATGAACACCACCAGGATCACGCCCAGGACCACCTGGTAAACCGGGTTTTCCCAACCCAGGATAACCGGCCAGAGCGCAAGGATGGCGAGGATGGTGAATCCCGCTTCCAGTTTCTCTCTTGTTGTCATGTCGGTAGGATCTCTGCTGGGTTAGCGATGCTCAGAAATCGAATTCAACTTCAACAAGCCTGTTCTCTCTCGAGGCCGTTTCACACCCTTCAATCAGCTGTATCGGTCCCTTTGCCCATTCCCCTGTGATCTCCAGGGGCAGGCCGGCGAGCAGGTGATCGGCCACGTTCTTGTAAAAACCCCGCCAGTTATGTCCCCGGTCATAGGGTTTCACGTCCACGATCCGGTGGCGGCCGTCCGCGCTGGCGATGGTCACCGCCGCCGCGCCGTCCCCGCCCTCCATGACGATGGATCCGCCGGTACCCAGGACGGTCCACATGGGCCTGCGCGAAGCGTGGATGGATGAAGTGATGAACTGGGCCTCGACGCCCGAGTCGAAACGGGCGTAGGCCCGGCAGTAATCCTCGTTGGTGCTGCTGTGCCAGACCCGCTTCATGTAGTTTCCGTAGAGCGTCGCCCGCTTGTTGATCCGGTTGCCCTGTCCGTCGTACCGCGGCACCAACTGCAGGATCTTCTCGAAATTGTGGGCGCCCCAGTCGTACATCGCCCCGCCGGAGACCGGCTTGTGGGAACGCCACGCCTGGCCCGGCAGGCCGTAACCCACCAGCGCGCTCTCGATGGAGTACACCTCCCCGATGTCGCCCCGGCCTACGATCTCCTTCATGGACAGGATGTCCGGGTCCCAGTGCCGGTTGTGGTACACCGAAATCATGACGTCCCGCTCCTTCGCCAGGGCGATCAGTTCGTCCGCCTCGGACACCTTGACCGTGAAGGGCTTTTCCGTGATCACGTGCAGGCCCGCTTCGAGCAGCGGTTTCGCGACCGGCGCATGGAAGGCGTGGGGCACGATGACGATGGCGAGATCGATCAGCCCGCTCCCGGCCATTTCCCCGGCATCCTCGAACGTGGGTATCTGGTCGCCCTGCTCCTCCCGCGCGGCATCGAGCCGGGCGGGGTCCCGGTCGCAGACGGCTCCCAGTTCGAATCCCCGCGTCGCGGCGATCTGATCGCTGTGGTGTTTGCCCATTCCGAAAAGCGGACCGTATCCCACGAGCCCGATGCGGACAGGCGATCCGTCCGTCATCCCGCACACGTATCGAAGTCCCTTGATCAACTGGTCCTGGAAGTCGGGATGCACGAAAGTGCGGTTATCGTGGCCGAGGGCGGTATAGAACAACCGTCCCCGCCCATAGTTCCGCACGTAGCCCAGGGGTTTGCGTTCCAGTTTCCAAATGCCGTGCTGGAACCACCGGAGCGGCGCCTCCGTCTTGATGTCCATGTTGTAGCATTCGTCTTCCACGCGGAAACTCGGACTGAGCCGTGGAAGGATGTCGTCGAAGGCCGGATCGATTTCCACGTCAAAGTCGCCCAGCGGATCGTGGCCGATGAATTCCGTGCCGATCATCTCGGTATAATCGACGTATTGCGCCAGCCCGGCGTTCGCGGTGTGCACGGCCAGCAGTCCGCCCCCGTTGCGCACGTAACCGGTGATCCCCTGCTCCTGCTCCCGGCTCAGTTCTCCGGAAGCGATGTAGAGCGCGACGGCATCGTAATCCGACGGGTCGCGCAAGGCGTTCCGGTCATCGGTCACGTCCAGCGTAAACTGCGAAGCGCCTTTCACCACCCCTTCGAACATGGCGGCGAACTGGCTGAACGGCGGCCGGTGTTCGTTGATCAACAACAGTATGCGTTTCACGGCAATCCCTTCATCTGCGGGTGGAAGAGGAGACGGCAAAAAATCGCACGGACGATCTGGCAGTACTTTTGTATCTACTTTGTATCTACTTCACTCAACTTTGTATCTACTTCGTATCTACACCGCTCGAACTCGCATCTACTTCGCTCGAAACCTTGTCGCGACGCCGTCATGCCATTCCTTCAAACCGTTGCCTGCCCTTCGGATTCCAGCGTGACCCGGATGCCGAATCTCAGATACCCCAGGGAGAGCACTACGCAGGCCGGCCACCAGAACCAGTCCGGCAGGGGCGATTCCATGAGCACGTGTACGGTGTCCAGCACGACGGCCGGCGTAATGGCGATTATCGCCAGGTTCAGGAGCGTTCGGTACGGCAGGCTTTTACCAACAGAGGCCGTGAAAAAGGAGGCCACGTAGGCGTAGAGCAGCGACTGCAGCGTCCGGTACGCGTAGGACAGCGCGAGCAGGACGGGGAAGAGCAGCGTGTTGACAAGGGAGCGGGTCCAGTCGGCGATCACGTACAGGTCTTCCCGGGTCAGCGTCTCCGGCGGGCCGTCCGGCAGGGAACTCACATCGACCTGGTCGCCTTCTCCCCGGATGAAGATCTGGGTCCGCGTCACCAGCACAGGCGCTTCGGTATCGTCCAGGCTGGTGTACCGGCCGGTGGGGTCGATGACGGCCAGGACCGTCCCATCGCGGTCCCGCAGTAGCGTCGGCGCGGTAGAGGAAGCGGTCAGTTCTCCATCAGCCAGGCTCAAATCGGGGATCTGGTCAATATAGAAAGGCGCTTCCCGCCGGACCCATTCATCCACCTCGTTCTGCGTCTGGATGGTGAAGGGAATCCAGACGAGGGCCAGCAGCAGGAGGAGGTACAGAAAGGTGCGGTTGCGCCAGTGCCGGGCCACATCTTCGTAAATCGCCCCGTCGTAGAAGGCCATCCACAGCGGGTGCAGTATACTGAATCGGCGCATGTGCCCTCTCATCCCCCCGGCCGGCGGCGGCGCGAAGTCCTATACCGAGTTGGCCACCGAACCGTCCGATCTGAGCAACGTATTCGCGGTATTCATCGGGGTAAAGGCCGCTCCCGCCAGCAGCTCGTCGTCGAGTTCCACGCCCAGGCCCGGGTCCCGGGGAATCGGGATATGGCCGCCTTCCCGCCGTATATTGGTCCGGTACACAGCGCTCGTTTCCGATTCGTCGCCCATGCTGTACTCCTGCGTCACGAAATTGGGGATGCTGGTGTCCAGGTGAACGGAAGCGGCGGTGATGAGGGGCGTCAGGAAATTGTGGGTGACCACGGCGCAGTGGTGTGCCTCGGCAATGGCGGCGATCTTCTTGCAGTGGGTCAGGCCGCCCGCCAGGGCCACGTCCGGCCGTACGTACTGAGGTCCGCCGTGTGCCAGGAGTTCCTGGAATTCCCAGATGGTGTTCAGGCGTTCCCCGTTGCCGACGGGGATGCCGATCCGCCGGGCGATTTCGCCCTGGGCCATGATGCTGTCGATCTGGATGGGATCCTCGATGAAATAAAGGTTGAATTCGGTCAGGGCATTGGCCAGGGGCATGGCGGTCAGCGGGGTCAGCTTGCGGTGGACCTCGACAATGAGGTCCATGTCGGGTCCGCCGCCGTCCCGCGCGGCCGCGACGAGATCACGGGCGGTACGAATCATCCGGTCCAGGGCCATGTCCTGGTAGCCCCCCGGCAGGGGGTCGAACTTGAGCGCCGTGAAGCCCTCCGACGCCGCGTTGCGCGCGGATTCGTACATGACCTCCGGGGTGCCGCCGCCGCCCAGCAGGTGCAGCCTGACCCGGTCCCGGCAGTTTCCGCCGAGCAGTTCCCAGACCGGAACGCCGAAGTGCTTTCCCTTGATGTCCCACAGGGCGATGTCTACGGCGCTGACCGCGCCGGACAGGGCGCTTCCCCGGAAGGGCGACATGCGGTAGAGATACTGCCAGTGATGCTCGATGCGGAACGGGTCCTGGCCGACCAGGTAGTCTTTGAACCGCTCCACGATCTGGTGCACGGCTTCCGGATATCCCCAGCAGGCCGTCTGTCCCACTCCGGTGAGCCCGCTGTCGGTCCGGATGCGGATGACGTATCCGCCCCCGATGAAGTAGGAGGCGATGTCTTCGATTTTCACGTCGGTTACCTTTCTGTACGCCGCGGTGGACGCCGGCCACCTGCGCCTAGTAGTCGCCCCAGAACTGAATGCGGTTGCCTTCCGGATCGGAGATGTCGAAACAGGCTTTACCGCTTTCATTCTCCAGCCGGCGCAGGCGTATGCCCCGGGATTTCAACGCTTCGTGGACGGCGTGCACGCTGTCTACGTGAAAACCGATCTTCTGCCGGCCCCCGTTCGGACTGGCGGCGCTGTGCAGACATAACTGGCAGGACCCGGTGTCGAATCGCAGGAAGCGTTTCTCCGAAAACTCCTGATCCGGTGCCGGATTGAGCCCCAAGATATCCTGGTAGAAGGCGGAAACCGTCTTCATATCCCGCACGAACAATATGATACTACCAAGTTTCATGACGTTGGGGATCACGCGTGAAACGGATATTGCCAGCTATTCCAATTACGACCGCACGTCGCGTAGAGATGTACGATCACACGTAGAGATGTCGGATAGACAACTATCAAGTAAGCGGTGTTTTAGCCACCCCGCAACCAGAAATCAGTACCTTTGTCCGCAATTCCGGTCAAATGCAGTTTTTACTTGAAGACCCCCTTGGCTGCCATGTATACTCTGTTTACAGATTCTCGACACAATTCGTAGTTTTTCCAGACCCCTGGTACGGTCCGGCGCGGTGGTTTCCACCGGTTAAGCGGTCGGAATGTACCGGCGGTATCAGCCAGGAGATACCTCATGATTACGGAAGAGTCCGGTTTGAATTTCGATCCGAAATACGAGGATCCGGAAAAGCTGAACGCGTTGTCGCGGCGTGGGTTTATCGGGCGGATCGCGGGAGGCCTTGCCGCGGGTACGGCCCTGCTGTCCATGACCGGCAAGGCAGGGGCGAAACCGCCGATGCCCGAAGACCATCTCCCGGAGCCCGACGACGTCGCATACTGGAACTGGGTGTCTGACCAGTTCATCGTCCGTGACGGCGTTTCCTACATGAACACCGGGACGCGCGGCCCGTCCCCGGCCCCGGTGCACCGGGCGCAGATCGATGCGCTGAACGGGGCGAACTCGGACTACAAGAGCTACACGAGCTACGTCTACAACAGCGACTTCCGGAAGCAGATGCGTGCGAAGATGGCCAAGTACATCGGCTGCAAGCCGAATGAAGTCGCCTTCACCAACAACACGACGGAAGGCATGGTCTTCGGCACTTTCGGCGTCGACATGGAGCCAGGCGACGAGATCGTCACGACCAATCATGATCACTCCAGCGGGGTGCAGCCCATCAACCTCCGGGCCGTCCGCCAGGGGACGAAGACCGTCATGATCGACCTGTCGTCACCGGAGTACCATCCGCCCGACAGTCCCGACGCGCTGATCAAGGCCTTCGAGGCCGCCATCACGCCGCGGACGAAAATGCTCAGCTTCTGCCACGTCAACTACGGCGACGGGCTTGTCCTTCCCGTGAAGGAAATCTGCGAGATGGCCCGGTCGAAGGGGATCATTTCCCTGGTCGACGGGGCGCAGCCTCCGGGCATGCTCGACCTCGACATGCACGACCTGGGTTGCGACATGTACGCGGGTCCGTGCCACAAGTGGATGATGGCTTCCATGTACACGGGTTTCTTCTACGTGAAAGAGGACATCCTGGACCGCGTCTGGCCGACGCTCTACTCCGGACCGGTCAACGGCCTGTCCATGTACGGGCAGGAACCCACGGGGTTCGCCAAGATTTACTATGACGAATACCTGGCGGGGGCCTCCAAGTTCGAACTGCGAGGTTCCTCCAACGCCCCGGCCCGTGTCGCCATCGACGCGGCGCTGGATTTCCATAACATGATCGGCCCGGCCGCCGTCGAGAGCCGGAACCGCTACCAGGCCGTGCGGGTGGCCAACGCGCTGCGCAATATGGACGGCGTGGACGTGTACAGTTCGCCCGATCCCCGCATGAGCGCGGCGCTCGTCTCCTTCAAGGTCAGGGGCGTGGGTACGCGCGATCTCAACAACATGCTGTGGGACCGCCACAGGATCTATATCCGGAACGTCACGCACGACGAGATCAACTGGGACGCCAACCGGACTTCGATGCATATCATGGTGACCGATGCACAGACCGACCAGTTCATCGGCGCCATCGAGGAGATCGCCAAAGAAAAGAGACTGTAACCCAGTGGCTCTTTGAGACGAGGACGGGTTAGAACGATAACCTCCGGAGGGATGCGTAATGGCTTTTCTGCGTCACCTCGCACTGCGGTGTCGAGACGTGTCGGTCTCACAGCGCTTTTATGAGGAAGTGATCGGTTTTACCTTTATCGGCCGGCGGGGAAACGGCGAGGCCGTTGATCTCAGCGACGGCACCGCCAACATCACGCTGCTGCCCCATGACGATCCGTCGCGGCCCACGCTCGAGGAAGGCGAGGAGTACATCCACTTCGGCGTACTGGTGGATGACCTCAAGGCCGCCTGGCACAGGGTGCGGAACTGGGGGGCGGAAGCGCCGAAGACCGTGAAGGGCCGGGACGCCATATCCTCCGAGACGCCGCCGGAAATCGCCTTCAAGGCCATCGATCCTGATGGCAACATTGTCGATATTTCCGGTGACAGAGACGAATGGCGCGGCGCCAGGATATGACCAAGGGTTGATTCCCCGGTACCGATCAACCTCCTATGCGTATACTCAGATCGGCTGCCCTTTCGATTGACAAATCCGTCGCGAGAGCAGCCGAATTGTTTGATTTCTCTCGCGGACGCATCCCTCCCGGCACCCTCACTGCCGCCGCGTGGCCCGGCCTGACCCGATCCCTCGTAAGACAGTTAGGACAAGGCGTCGCCGGTGTAACCGGTACGAACGGCAAGCACACGACTTGCCGCATCCTGGCCGCGATGCTCCGGCAGGCCGATGCCCGCACGCTTTATCCCGAAGACATCGCCCCTTCCATAGACGAGGTAGTCTCCACCCTGGTTCAGGCGGCGGACCGCCGCGGCATGATCCGGGCGGACTACGGCATTTTCGGCTTCGAATCCGGTACGCTGGACAGGGCGATCAGGCTGTGCAGTCCACAGACACTCGTGCTGAACAACCTCTACGACGACGAGTTGGGCCAGGGGACCGATCCCGTCGCCCTGGCCGGGAAATGGTGCGACTGGTTCGGCGCCATGGCCGCGGGAAGCAACATCCTCGTGAACGCGGACGATCCTGTCGTATGCGGCGGTTTCACACGCGGCGTGCCGCCCAGGCTGACCTACTTCGGCGTGGAGGACGAGCGTTTGAATCAGGCGCATGCACCTACGCCGGAGGTGCCCTGCCAACGGTGCGGCGCCGCCCTCGCCTATCGTATCGCCTGTCTGGCCCATCTGGGAGACTACGCCTGTGAAGGCTGCGGTTGGGAACGGCCGTTGCCTGCGATCTACGCCATCGACGTTGACCTGGGAACGGAAGCATCCCGTTTCCGTCTCATCACGCCGCGGGGGCCCCTGGACGTGTGTCTACAACTCACGGGACTTCACAACGTGTATAACGCGGTTGCCGCGGCCGCCGCGGCCGTCGCCCTCGGCCTGAGTCCCGTGACGATACGCAAGGGACTCGAATCGGTGACAGCGACGGATGGACGGGACGAACGGGTGGTGATCCATGAGCGGGAAGCACGCCTGATGACCATCAAGAACAGGACGTCGCTGCAGGAAGCGCTCAGAACGTGTCTGTTGGACCGCAGGCGCGGTCATTTCCTGTTTCTCCTCGACGAGGCTGTGCAGGACGGACCAAACGGACCGTGGATCGTGGACGCCGACCTGGAAGGCATGCTGGACACGTCGAGATCCCTGCACGTGGCCGGCGCGGGCGGTGCGCATCTGGCCCTGATGGACGAGCAGATGGACGCCGAAGAGATGGCCGCGGCATCGGACGTCAGCGACGTATTCCACGATCTCATGCGCCGGCTCACTCCGGGTGACCGGCTGTGGGTCCTCGCCACCGAAGGCGCCATGTACGCGGTCAGGCAGGAATTGAAGGATATGGAGGTACTTTGAGGAATCGTGCCGTCCATTCCACGGCGGCCGTCCATTCCACGGCGGCCGGTCACATCCACGGCGGCCGGTCGCACCCTTCGAAGGGATAGTGATCGCCGGGCCGGAACCGGGGAAGGGGCGGATAGGAGTTGACGCCGTCCACGGCCTTGCCGCGGCACAGGTAGGCGGGGAAGTTCTCACGCTTGATGCGCGTGGTCGTGGGGATGTACCGGAGGGTCAACCCACACCGGCGCCGGTCGGACAGGTTGGCCTCCGACCCGTGAATCAGATAGGGATCGTGCAGGGATACGCCGCCCGCCGGCACGATGACGTCCGCCGCACTGGTTTCATCCACCTTCAGGTCGAGTTCCGAACGCAGTACGTTCTCGCCCTCCGACGATCGATGCCTGAACAGTTTCTGTTCCCGATGGCTGCCGGGGATGACCCGCATGCATCCGTTCTCCGGGGTGGAGTCGTCCACGGCCAGCCAGATCGTGATGACCTCCATGGGTTCCAGCGGCCAGTAGTTCCCGTCCTGGTGCCACAGCACAGGCTGCCCGTCCCTTGGGGGCTTGCTGATGTAGTGGGCCGCGAATAGCGCGATGTCGGGTCCCAGAAAGGGTTCGATGACGTCGATCAGCCGCGGGTCGGTGCAGAGGCGGATCCAGAACGGATCGTCCACGATCAGGTGGTGATGGTACTGCTCGGGCCGGACGTCGGGATATTTCCGTCCCATCCACTCGACATGCCCCTGGGCTTCGGCGGTCAGGCCGCCGTCGATGACTCCGGGCAGGACGACATAGCCGTCTTCTTCGTATCGCCGTACGATTTCCGTGCCGTTCATGGGCAAATCCCGCTATTCGTGTTCGAGGTGCTTGCGCAGGGCGCGGCCCACGACGCCGATCTGGTGCTTGAAATCCTGGAACGTATAGCTCTGGTGGAAATCCCAGTAGCTGTTCCAGACCGCGTCCCGCTTGTCTTTGATCTCCGCGAACCGGACCAGTCCGCGTCCGATCTCCGACCGGGCCAGGTTGTCGTGGGTTTCCCGCGTGACGTAGTAGCCGTACCGCGCATCCGCGATCTCGTAGCCATACTTGATCATGGATCTCGGCCGTTCGGAGAAATGGGCCGCCCTGGCATGGAGGATGGAAGGGTAGGTAATGGCCAGCGAACCTGCTCGGACCGTGAGCTTCTCCTGGCCCCGGATCCAGCCCAGTTTGCGGGTCTGGCTCGGCGTGTACAGCCTCCGGTGGCTGCCGGGCAGCAACATGGTCGGCCCCATGTCTTCGGCGACGTCCTGCGGATAGTACATGCAGAGGAGCTCCGTCAAAGGGCGGTCCGCCATCCACGTGTCGTCCACGTGCCAGCCTCCTCCGTCGCTCGTGCCGCCAGGGGTCAGATGGTTCCAGAACCGGAAGGGGCTGATGGCGATATCGGGCGATTCGAGCAGATAGGCCACAAAGTCCACGACCCGGGGATGGGCGAGCAGATCCCCGACACTCTCCCGTTCGAATACGGATATGCCCTTGTACGCCAGGCTGTCCCCGCTGATCCGATCCACCAGATCCGCTTCGAACCAGTCTTCGAGCAGGACGTAACCCGTATCTACGAACTGTTTTTTTAGCGCCCTGTAGTCATCGGCCATTTTCGGCTCCCTGCCCCGCGTCCTGCTTTCTGGCCCCGTGTGGCGTATGAGGCAGGCCGACCCCCGGAGCGAAGAAACGCTCCAGGACAAACTCGTGGCCCAGCTGGTTGTGGCTGTTTTCCAGGGGATACTCGACTGCTGGGAAAGAGATGATCCGCCAGCCGTCCGCCATGGCCTCCTTCACGTTCCCGTAGGGACATTCGTGGCGGGGGTCGAACTGGTATTCGCCGTCGAAGGGGCCGAAATAGTTCCAGGATATCACCTCGGCCGTGATCAGGTCCGCGTTCGCCCAGATGTAGAGCAGATGCTGCCGGGGTTCGCCCGCCATCGTCTTCAACTCGTCGAGGTCCTCCAGCGATACCCCCACGCCTGAGGTGATTTTCTTTTCGGCGCGAGTTACCCATCCTTCAATAGTTCCTGTCATGCGACCTCCTGCAAGACTCGACTGCTGATGCTCCGTCGGAGTTCACCCGTCGGCTTCATACGCTGTTTATTGTAATTACCCCGCAATCGCGATAGCGTCAACCGGTCTTTTCCTGGACATCAAGAGCCCGAGGTCGGGGCTGTCGCCGGAGCAGTTTGACCAAAAATACAAAACCCCGGTCCGGAACCGGGGTTTTGTAAATAAAAAAGTAAAATGCGAAGAACGGGAAACCGGTTAACAAATGCCGACTCGAAGCACGACGCTAACCGCGAGCCGTTTCCTGGTCCCTCGCATTCAAGGTATGTCACTATCGTCGCGGCGTCAAGGATCAAATCCAAACTAGAATGGTTGACATCCCCGGGCGGGCTGTGTATTTTGTAAGTTCCCACTGCAACGATCACCATCTGACGAAAATGCTCATTCCCGACCGGCAGAACCGGGTTGTAAACGACGGTCAGACAGGAGAAACCGATGAGTTCAGACAGATTCGACCTGGCCATTGCCATAGGCGGCGCAGCGGGCCAGGGGATCGCCACGCCGGGCAACGTGCTGGCCCGGATCTTCATCCGCCGCGGCCTGCACCTCAACGCCTACAATGCCTACCAGTCGATCATCCGGGGCGGCCACATATTCCTCACGATGAGGATCGGCGATCAACCGGTTCACAACCATGGCGACAAGCTCGACCTGCTGGTCTGCCTGAACCAGGATACGATGGACCGCCACCTGGGTCTCATGGGACCCGGCACGCGGGTCATCTACAATAGCGACACCATCACGCCGGGGAGTCCTGAAGACGGCGTGCACCTGTGTCCACTACCCATCGGCGAACTGACCGACAACAACCGCAACAAGCTCGTGCAGAACACCGTCGCCCTCGGCACGATCCTGAACCTCCTCGACGTTGACTTCCAGATCCTGGAAGACATCCTCACCATGCAGTTCCAGCGCAAGGGACAGGACGTGGTCGACGAGAACGTGGGCGTCGCCCGGGCGGGTTACGACTACGCCGCGGCGCACTTCGAGCCCTTTTCCCTTACCGTCCCTTCCGGCGGCAAGCCGCTGGCGGTGTGGAACGGCAACGATGCGATCGCCATGGGCGGCGCGGCGGCGGGCGTCAAATTCTACTGCGCCTATCCCATGAGCCCCTCCACGGGCGTCCTCCACTGGATGGCGAAGAACGCGCGGGAACTGGGCATCATGGTGCGGCAGGTCGAGGACGAGATCGGCGTGGCCAACATGGCGATCGGCGCCGCCCACACGGGTTGCCGGTCCATGTGCGCGACGTCGGGCGGCGGTTTCGCCCTGATGACCGAGGCGGTCGGAAGCGCGGCGATGATGGAGATACCCGTCGTCTTCATCGACGTGCAGCGGGCGGGGCCGTCCACGGGCGTGCCCACCAAGACGGAACAGGGCGATCTCTGGCAGATTCTCGGCGCGAGCCAGGTCGATTTCGAGCGGTTCATCGTGGCGCCTACCGATGCGCTGGACGCCTTCAACACCATGCCCGAACTGTTCAACCTGGTGGATCATTTCCAGTGCCCGGGCATCGTGATTTCGGATCTGCTGATTTCCGAAGGCACCTTCAGCGTCGACCCGGACGCCATCGATATGCAACCGCACATTGACCGGGGCGCCGTGATTACCGAATCCCGAACGGACGTGAGCGATATACCGACGGGTTCGCAGGAAGCGAACGGCCATGGGCTCATCGGAGCGCCGAGTAATGGTTACCTGCGGTACGAGAACACCGAAAGCGGCATATCGCCCCGCGCCCTTCCCGGCGTGCAGGGATACGCCCACGTGGTGGCCACGGACGAACACGACGAAGACGGCGTCCTGGTGAGCGACGAGTTCACCAATCCCCACAAGCGCCGCAAAATGGTGGAAAAGCGGGCACGGAAGTTCAAGGGCGCGGCGGGCCACATCGACCCGCCCGAGCTTTCGGGCGCCGCCGACGCCGAAGTCACGCTCATCGGATGGGGTTCGACCCGGGGCGTGATCAGCGAAGCGGTGGAGATGCTGAGCGAAGAAGGCATCGCGGTGAATCACCTGCCCGTAAAATGGATCGTCCCGCTTCACGCGGAAGCTATCGCGGACGTGTTTGCGAACGCGAAGCGGACCGTAATCGTGGAAAACAACTATTCCGGCCAGTTTCATCGCTATCTGCGCAGCGAGACCGGGTTGACGGCAGACGGCCATATCCGCAAATACGACGGAGAACCCTTCATGCCCCACCAAATCGTCGAGGGAGTCAGGGAGTTGCTGGCCGAAACGACAGACATCTACGTGCCCTATCAGGAAGTCATCGTCTAAGGAGTCCCCATCATGTCAGTGGAAACTTTAACACGTGACGAAGTACAGGAAAAACCGGCAGTCCCCTTAAAAGCGAAGGACTACAAGGGCAAGGTCGATCCGGACTGGTGTCCCGGATGCGGCGATTTCGGCGTGTTGAGCAGTCTGCAGCGGGCCTGCGCCAACCTCGGACTCCAGCCCCACGAGATCCTCACGATCAGCGGCATCGGCTGTTCCTCGAATTTCCCGGGATTCTTCAATTCCTACGGCATGCATACCCTGCACGGCCGCGCGCTGGCCGTGGCCACGGGCGCGCAGATGGGGAACCACGAGCTCACCGTGTTCGTCACCGGGGGAGACGGCGACGGATACGGAATCGGCGGAAATCACTTTACCCACACGGCACGGCGGAACGTGGACCTGACCTACATCGTCATGGACAACCAGATCTATGGATTGACCACGGGACAGGTGTCCCCCACCAGTAGCATCGACATGCGGACCAAGAGCACGCCCTTCGGCAGCGTGGAAGCGCCGATCAATCCCATCACGGCGGCGATCATGAACGGCGCGACCTTCGTGGCCCGGGCCTTCAGCGGCGATGCCCGCCACCTGACCGGGCTCATCGAACAGGCCGTCCAGCACAGGGGCTTCGCCCTGATCGACGTATTCAGTCCCTGCGTCACCTTCAACAAGGACAACGACTACCCCTTCTTCAAGCAGCGCGTCAAGAAGCTGGAGGACGAAGGCCACGATCCGGGCGACTGGAAGGCGGCCTGCGAAAAGGCCATGATCTGGGGGGATGAGATCTACACCGGCCTGTTCTTTCAGAAGAAGGACGCCCCCACGCTGGGCGACCAGGAACCGGTGCTGGACGAAGGCGGCGCAATAGCCCGCCGTGAACTGGGGATCACCAGGGATCAGTCCGACCGGATCATCAAGCGCATGATGTAGACGATGAAGATGACGTGTCGCGGGGTAGATCCGCTTTTCAGATGAAGGGGATTTCCTGCAGTTCCCGGTGCGCGGCGCGGTAGATGGGGACCGGCGGAGCGTTATCTTCCTCGCGTACTTCGCCGGTGGCTTCTATCATGTCCAGCGACAGGACCTTGTCGCTGAAACTCCGGGTTTCCAGCCTTTCGCCGAGCCCCTGTTCATATACGCACTGCAGTTCCGCCAGGGTAAATTCGTTGGGAAGCAGCAGCAGGGCGATATTCGTGTAATTCAGTTTCGCCGCGATTCTTTCCGTGCACACCTTCAGGATCTCATTGTGATCGTATGCCAGCGACGGGGTGTCGTTGACGTAGAACCAATCCCCCGTGCGGTACTTGTCCACGGGCACAAAGGGGACGTCCGGGCTGCCTGGAAACCCCATGTAGGCCGTCGAGATCGTGCGTCTTTTGGGATCGCGGTCGATGGCGGAAAAGGTGTATACCTGCTCGAAGTAGGCGTCGACCCGGCCCGTCGCCTCGCGGTAGGCGCGTCGGACGGCCGCCTCGAGGTCCTCTGTTTCAAGTACCAGTGTACCGGGCAGTGAATATCGGCCCACGAAGGGTTCGATCTTCAACTCGACCAGGTAGACCAGCAGCTTGCCGTCGAGAAACCGGAAGATGCCCAGATCCGTGGCCGCGTATGGTTTGGTCGGTATCATCGCAAGGTCATGTTTGCATCGTTCCGGCATTCGTGGCAAGAAAAAAATGGGCGGACGCGTCGGTGGGCGGGAACCGGTTATCGTTCTGGCATAGGGAGCGTTGACGCAATCTATGGACGTGGGTGTCCTGACAACCGTCGTACAACTCGTGGCCGGCGCGCTGATCGGCGCGTGCATCGGCATGACCGGCATCGGCGGCGGAGTGCTCATTCTTCCGGTGCTGACACTGGGATTCGGGTTGCCGTCCACGGTAGCGGTGGGCACCGCCCATCTCTATTCCTGTCTCTGCAAACTCCCGGCCGTATTCTTCCATTACAGGCAGGGCACTATCCGGTTCCGGACCTCGGCGTACTTTCTCATAGGCGCCGTGCCGGCGACCGTGGCCGTGGCGCTATGGATTACGGGTTACGCCGGCGCAATGGACGAGGCGGACCCGGCCTGGCAGGAACTCCAGGAAAACCTCCGTCAATTTATCGCGGTAGTCGTCATACTGTCGGGCGTGCTGATCCTGTGGCATATGTTCATGCGTCCGGGTTCCCACGCGGCGGCAGACCGGACTCCCGCCCGGGTCACGGGCGCCAGGATCCTCATCGTGGCCGTACTGGGCGCGCTCATCGGCGGGCTGATCGCCTCCACCTCGGTAGGCAGTGGCATACTCATCGTGCCGCTCATGATCATCATTTTCCGCCTGACCGCCGTGGATACGGTGGGCTCGTCGATCTTCATCGCACTGACGCTGACCCTCACGAGTTCGATCATATACGCCGGCAGCAGCCAAATGGATCTCGCCATTGCCGTGACCATGGCGGCCGGTTCGCTGTTGGGCGTGCCCGTGGGCGTGCGGATGTCCCGCAGGATCCCTGAGCGTTACCTGCAGATTACCATCACGGGGCTCGTGCTGGTTGCGGGGGGGGTGATGTTGACGGGGGGATGAGGCATGGTCAGGAGTGGATCGTATGAACTGGTTTGTAGGGCCGATAGAAGTCATTGGGGGACTTGTATGGCACAGAAGTACCCTCGAGTCCTCGACCGAGTCCCCGACATCGGGAATCCACTCCGCCAGCTTCCGGCAAAACCGTCTTCATCGATCCGTTGTACCTCCAGCACCATGTAGGCTCCGTCATAGCGTACCCGGTCCCGACGGTTTGCTTCCGATCCGAGGCGCAAGATGATGACGCGCCGTCCATCGCGGTCGCTTTCCAACACGAGCACGCCGGGCGCGTCGGGATCCTCGCTGCCGGGATCCCCGACGCGGTAAGCGCCGACCGATTGGAGGTCGATGTCCGAAAACCCGTATAGCGGTGTAGAGACACTTCTCAACGAGTCGAGCTCAGACTTGTGCGGTCGCAGGGTAAGTGTACCCAACGCGGAACGTTCGGGTGAATCACCAGCTACCTCCACAAGCGTCAGGCCGTATTCGCCCGGGCGGTCCGACAGTGTCGCAGCGTCAAACAAACTTTCCGAAATCGGCTTGCACCCGCCCGCGACCAAAACCGATTCCCCGGCGGTTCTGTCTACACCAACATGCTGGAGCACCGCGCAGACGGCCAGAAGGCCAAAGATAAGAACTATCGCGGACATTTCGATCCCCGCGCGTTTCACTTTGATGGTCTAACACTGCGTTCGAACAGCGGGACAATCGTCGTGTTACGCTCGATTATCCTGGCCTGGAATCGCCGAGCGGCAAAGCAGTTCAGAGGTATCTGGTTTTGGAATCGACTCGCGATCAGCGATTCCTCATCGTCTGACGGCAGCATATACGTACCGGCCTGTGTGACATCGACAGTGTATCCGAGATCGGCCATGGATTCAATGGTGATCAGGCTGAGTGGGTCGTGTTCGGTCTGTGCGGGATTGCCGAACCCATCCATGAGTTCATTCGGCCCGATCACCGAGTTGCGCCAGTGCCCGTCTCGAGTGCCCGCTCCACCTTCCTCATTCTCCACGGGCACCTTGGCCCCCGTGTAATTCTCCCCTCCGGCACTGTTGAATGCGGCTATAGCTCTCGTCCCGTT
>JAJEHX010000003.1 GCA_022823465.1 Candidatus Latescibacterota bacterium | reverse complement strand
AGACATCAACGTTGCTTCTTCCGGCTCGATCACGATGCTCCCCGCCGACTGCTGCACCGTCACGGAGATGCCTGATGTTGCACTGCCCGAGGCGGCCGTGATACGCGCCACGCCGTTGCCCACCGCCGTCACCAGACCCTGCGCGCTCACCGTGGCAACGCCCAGATTGTTACTGGACCAGGCAACAGGAGCGTTGTTCAATGGAGAGCTATTCTGGTCAAAAACCCTGGCGGTCAACCGTACAGTCTGACCTATAGAGTTCAGCCTGGGCGATGCAGGAATTATCTCAATTCGGGTGGGTACCAGAGTTACGGGAGGGGGCGGTTCCGGTGGTTTTGGCTTTGTGGGACTGTCCTTACCGCAGGTGGTCAGTGTCGTGAAGACAAAACACAAGAAAACTGTTAGACAAAGGTATCTACTACGTGCTGATCTCATGTTAAGCATAGTCTTATGTTAAGCATAGCCAAGATCTGGTATTGATATGGATATCCCAAAATACATGGATTTTCCGGTTTGTCCATAGGGTGAAACCCCGACCTCGCTACGGGTAGAGTTAGATTAGAGATGACAGCCCAACTGGTCACTTGACAGTGGAATCATTACGTTTACCATTGTTGCAGGGTAATGGTTAATTTCAAATGCACACTGAATCTGTCTGGCAAGCCCGCCGTTTTCTTTACCCTGGTTGCGCGAATCGTCGGATTCGACTCGGGAAGTCCTGGGACCAGTATTTTAACCTCATTCCATAACCCTCATGCTCCGGAACCTTACGCTGGGACAGTTCTATCCCGGCGATTCGATCATACATTGCCTGGACCCCCGCACTAAGCTCTGCGGCGCACTGGCGCTGATGGCGGTGCTGATCTGGGTGAAGACCCTCCCGCTTTTCTTTTTTATGCTGGCCATGGTGGCCGTCCTGGTCCGGATTTCCGGTGTTCCTTCCCACCTGCTGCTGAACAACCTGAAGGCCTTCCGGCTGATCCTGATCATCACCTTCGCCGCCCATGCCTGTTTCACGCCGGGAGAGGCGGTGATCGTTGCGGGATACACCATACCGGGGCCCACCTGGGAGGGCATGTTACAGGGGGCGGTGTTCAGCCTGCGCCTGGTGGTCATCATGCTGATCGCGGCCCTGCTGATGCTGACCACGGCGCCCTTGGATGTTTCGGACGGCATCGAGCGCCTGCTCAAGCCCCTTGAACGGTTCAGGCTGCCCGCCCATGAGCTGGCCATGATGATGGTCATCGCCCTGCGGTTCATCCCCACGCTGGTGGAGGAAGCGGACCGCCTGCAGAAGGCCCAGGCCGCCCGGGGCGCCGACTTCACCGGGAATCCCATCCGGCGCGTCCGGAAAATGACCGCCCTGCTCTTGCCGCTCATGCTCTCGGCCTTCCGCCGAGCAGAGGAACTGGCCGTCGCCATGGAATCCCGCTGTTACCGGGGCGGTACCGGTCGCACGCAGTTCCGCCTCATGGCGCTGGCGCGGATCGACTTCGCGGCCATCGCCGCCGTGGCGGCCCTGCTCGCGCTCTGTGCGGCCGCCGCCAGCATGAACGGTACCGGCATGCTGAACAGCCTGTTCTGATTCGCTCTTGCCCTGAATTCACCTTTTCAACCCGCCGATGTCATGCGCACCCTGGTCCTGAAGATCGAATACGACGGCACCGGTTTCCTAGGCTGGCAGCTCCAGCCCGAGGGCCGTACCGTGCAGGGCGTCCTGGAAGCGGCGATACAGAAAATCCTGCAGGCCGAAATCCGTGCAACCGCGGCCGGCCGCACAGACGCCGGTGTGCACGCCACCGGCCAGGTCGTCCACTTCAGGACGGATTCGGACATGGTGGTGGACCGGTTGAAGAAGGGGTTGAACGGCATCCTGCCGCCGGACGTGCGCGTGTTGGAGGCCGCACAGACGACCGGAGATTTCCACGCCCGGTTCAGTGCGGTGGGCCGCCGGTACGTCTACCGTATCATCCGCCGCCCGAGCGCGGTCCGCCGGCACTTCGCCTGGCACGTGGCTTTCCCGCTGGACGTGGCCGCCATGCGCCGCGCATGCGCGCCTTTGTCCGGCCGCCACGATTTCACATCTTTCTGCCAGGCCACGTCGACAGCCGACGGCGCGGTATGCGATGTGCGGGTATTGGACTGGATCGAGGTGGACGACGAACTCCGGTTGCTGATCGAGGCGAACCGCTTCCTCCACCACATGGTTCGGACCATCGTGGGTACGGCTGTGGATATCGGCCGGGGCCGCTGGCCGGAAGGCGTCATGGCGGAGATGCTGGAGGCGAAGGACCGGAGGGCGGCGGGAGCCAACGCCCCGGCCCACGGGCTCTGCCTGGAAGCGGTGCGCTATCCTTCCGAATTCGGGATCTGAGGGTCGCGCGGACCAGCCCGACCGCTGGATTCGACGATCACGGCCCGCCGCCGCGGCGGTGCACGTACGCGTCGATCTCGTCGCACACCTTGTGCAGTGCGGCGACGTCGCGCTGTTCCAGGCGCAGACTGCGGCGCAGTACGCGCCGGATGGACCGCAGGAAAGTCTCCTCGCTCGGCGTGGACGTGAAGCCGATCCTGAGCAGCGTCTCGTGGATGCGGTGGGTGATGCGCTCGATGTCCCGGTTCTCGGCCAGCCGCACCTCGGAAGCCGGCGGCGCCTCTAAACCGATACGAAACAGTTCGTAGGCGCAGACCATGACCGACTGGGCCAGGTTCAGAGACGGATAGGTCGTCGCCGCGGGGATCCGGGCGATGACGTTGCATCGTTGCAGTTCGTCGTTCAGCAGGCCGCGGTCCTCTCGCCCGAAGAGCATCCCGACTGGCTGGTTCCGCGCGACGGCGGCCAGTTCGGTGCATGCCTGCTCCACGGGCTGGATGGGATTCAGCCATACGCCGCGCGTGCGGTTGGTCGTGCCTACGACGAGGGCGAGATCGTTCACGGCCTCCTCCAGTGTAGGTACGACGCGGGCGGCCTCGATGATCTCCCCGGCGCCGTGAGCCATCCAGCGGGTCTCGGCCTCGTCACGGAATTCGACGGGATTGACCAGGACCAGGCGGGTAAGGCCCATGGTCGTCATGGCCCGGGCGACGGCGCCGATGTTCCCCGGCACCTTCGGTTCCACGAGGATGATGTGGATTCGGGAGAAAAAGTCCGGCGCGATGCTTTCCGATCGATCAGCCATGGGGACGTCCGGGTCTGTCGAGTCTTCACTGAACAAAACAGCCGCCCTCGGAATCCGGGACGGCTGTGAAATAGCTGGCGGAGCTGTAGGCCGGGGAATCGCCGGTCAGGTCAGGCCTGGCCCTCGTCCTTCGATTCCAGTTTCTCCACGGCGGCCTTGAGCTCGGCGATCTCCGCTTCCAGCTTCTTCTCACGCCCGGCCAGCGTGAAGAGGTAAAGAAACAGTCCGACCAAGATCAACGTATAAGCGGCGAACAGGTACCAGAAGTTCGGATCCACGGTGTCAACTCTCCTTTAACGCGCACATTGTCGCACGCTCAGTCCCTGCGTTTTCGTGTGCTGATGCCTGCGCTGCCAAAACGCTCAAATTACCCGCTCATGCCCCCAAACTACCCGGATGCCGATGCTCCAGGCGCTCCCGCAGGGACTCGGTCTCGTCGCGCAGCCGCTCGAGCGCCATCCGCCGCTGCATGAGGTAGAAGAAGAACAGGGTAAATACGACCGCCGAAACGCCCAGCGCGATGCGCATGTCGACTTCCATGCCCGCGCCGAGGCCCTCTTCCGTCATGACCAGGGAATCGGGGTGAAGGCCCCGCCACCACATGGTCGCGAAGTGGATGAAGGGGATGTCGATCGTGCCGAGGATGCCCAGCACGGCCAGGAAGGTCTTCACCTGCGGCATGTCGTCGCCATAGACGCGCAGCATGAGATAGGCCACGTAGATGAGCCAGAGGATCATGGAGAAGGTGAGCCGCGGGTCCCAGGTCCACCACGTGCCCCATACCGGCTTGCCCCAGATCGGCCCGGTGATCATCACGAAACAGCAGAAGACGAACCCGACCTCCGCGGCGCTGTAGGCCACGATGTCCCACCTGCGTTCCCGAAGCCAGAGGTAGATGACGCTCGAAACGCCCACCAGCACGAAGGCGAACTCGGCGAGCCAGGCGGAAGCGACGTGGAAATACATGATCCGCTGCACGTCTCCCATGACCCGCTCCCGGGGCGCCCAGATCAGCGAGAGATAGAGCGAGGCGACCAGTCCGATCAGACAGATGAGGCCGAAGGGCGTGATGCGCAGGCGGGCGGCAAAACCGGCCATTTTCATTCCTCCACGATATACTCGAAAAGCAGGACGGACGCGACCAGGAACACGACCGTGAACACTGAAAGCAGCCTGATCCAGTTCGTCATGTCCTGCCAGTCGCCGCCTTCCAGGGTCCCTCGCGTCGTCTCTACCAGCGCGATCAGGACCGGCGAAGCGACGGGCAGCAGCAGGACCGGCAGCATGACGTCCCGCATGCGCGTGTTGACGGCCACGGCGGCGAACAGGGTGGCGACAGACGAAAAGCCGACCGTCCCCAGAAAGAAGATCACCAGTAGTTTAGACAGATAGGGCAGGATTGTCATGTTGAAAAACAGGACGAAGAGGGGCAGCACCGCCAGCTGGACCAGCCCGATGAGCGTGACGTTGCCCATCAGCTTGCCCAGGAAAATGGATCCGCGATCGACAGGCGCGAGGAGCAGGCCCTCGAAGGTGCCCCGGTCTTTCTCCGGCGAGAAGGACCGGCTCGCGCTCAGCATGCCCGCGAAGGCGAAGGCCACCCAGATCATGCCGGGCACCACGCGCTGTATTACATCCGCCCCCGCGTTGAAGGCGAAGTTGAAGATGATCACGACGATCAGCGAGAAGACGAACATGGTCACGACCCGCTCGCGGGTGCGGTACTCCACGACCATGTCCTTGCGGTAGATCTGCCATGACTGGGCGAGGAATGATCTCATGAGGCGTGGTCCCGGTAGATCCGTTCGAATTCGACCTGGGACAGGTCACGGGTCCCGGACTCGAAAACGAGACGGCCGCGGTTAAGGATGGCGACGCGGTCGGCGGATTCCAGTCCGCGGGCCAGGTCGTGGGTCACCAGCAGAATCGTCTTGTTCCGTTCGGCAAGGATCGTTTTCAGTATGGCCAGCGCGTCCTGGTCCAGTCCTGAATAGGGTTCGTCGAGCAGCAGGATGTCCGGGTCGTGCAGCAGGGCACGGGCCAGGGCCACCCGCTGGCGCATGCCCCGTGAAAGCGTCCGGACCGGGCTCCCGGACCTGGACGCCATGCCCACCGTGTCGAGCAGTTCTTCTATCCGTTCCCGGTGATTATCGATACCGTACAGTTTTCCATAAAACCGCAGGTTCTCCAGTACGGTGAGTTCGTCGTAGAGATAGGTCTGGTAGGACAGTACGCCGATCCGCTGTCCAAGGGATTCGTCGCGGTCCTTCGTGATTTCCTCACCGTCCAGGAATACCTGGCCGCGGGACGGACGCACGAGTCCCGCGATGATGCCCAGCAGGGTCGACTTGCCCGCGCCGTTGGGACCGAACAGGGCCAGGAATGAACCTGGCGCCACGTCCAGGTCCACCCGGTGCAGGGCCCGGAAACGGCCGTAAGTCTTGGTCAACTGGCGGACGCCGATGCCGGGGATGGATCCATTACCCATCCGCGCTCCCGGGTTGCCGCAGGCGGAGCGCCCGGTCTTTAAGGCCGTCCCGGCGGGTGTGATAGGAGGCTTCGTCCAACTCTCCCGCCTCGTACCGGTCATCCAGGGCGGCCATGGCCTGGACGATCGCCGTGTATTTCCTTTCGTCCTCCGGCGAGAGATCGGCCCGGGCCGGTGGTTCGTCCGGCTGCTCGGGCTTCACCCGGATACCGACAACGAGGCCGGCGGCCACGATGAGCACTACGAATCCGAGCATCCCCCACTTCATGGCGTCCTGCCAGATCAGGACGCTGGGAAAAGCGACTTCCACCGACATGCCCCGTCCCACGCCCACGCGGTTCGACAGCAGCAGGTATTCGTCTTCGCCGACCTGTTGCACCCCGTCGTTAGTCAGATTGGTGGCGGTTACGGTCTCGTTGCTTGGCGAAACCAGGACCTGGACCCTGTCCACGTTATAGTCCATCTGCCTGGTGAACCGGTGGTCGATGGACGCCCGATCCACGTTGTAGGCGTACACGATCCGCGCGGCCCCGGGGGGTATGGGCGCGGAGAACAACAGGCCTCGGTCAGTGTGCTGAAGTCCCTCCACCATGGGCTGCAATCCGAAGGCCGCCGCGGGCAGGGAATAGACGAGTCCCAAGCCGGTGCCGGGCAGCGGCGCGAAGGTCAGGCTGCCCCTGTTCTCCACGACGATGATCTCCGTAACGTTCAGGATGTCCGGACCGGCATCGATGACCAGGTGGACCGCGCTGTGGACCAGGGCCGTCTCGTCGGTCGTGATGTCGAATACGTGGAGCAGGGTGTCCAGACGGCCGGCGCCCGGTTCCAGGGAAATGTGTCCGGTAAGATAGGGCATTTCCAGGTATCGGGTGGCGACTACGTAATGCGACCCATCGGCAGTTAATCCGGTGAATTCGTACCGGCCGGCGCGGTCGGTCACGACCTGTGCAAGGGTCTCTTCCTCGCCCTCTTCACTGCTGTGTCGAAGCAGGGTCACCGCGTGTCCCGCCATCGGCTGACCGGTGGTACCGTTCACGACGGTGAGGGCAATGCTCGCCGTTTCCTGGGCCTGCGCCGGCCGGGTCAGACAGACCGCACAGATCGCACAGACCACGCAAACCGCCAGGGATACGCGGGCCAGCAGGACCGCACAAAAAACAAAAAGCCCCGAAGGGCTGGAAATCCACTCGGGTCTCAAGGAATCACCATCAGGTCAGTTTTTCTCCGCACTGCGCGCAGAACTTCGCAGTCGCCGGGTTTTCGGTACCGCAACCGCCGCAGGTACTGCGCTTCAGTGAATCACCGCACTCGATACAGAAGTTGGCGGATGCCTCGTTCATCGTTCCGCACTGCCCGCACTGCTGATTGCCCGCTGACTGCGCGGACCGCTCTTCGACAACCGCTCTGTCTTCGACGGCCTCTCTGTCTCCGACGGCCGGATCCACGACGCCAGTAGTAGCTACGGCAGACTCGGGGTCGCGGATTCGCCGGATCTCCAGCACCGCTTCCTCGATCTGTTCCTCGACGGTCAGGTCGGCGTCAGCGGTCCGGTCCAGTTCATCCAGGACGTCCGACGCTTCCTTCATGTACTCCTGCCGGAGCGCCTCGTGATCCTCGGCAGCCAGCTTGCCCATGTTGTAATCGATGCTCAACTCGCGGATGGCCGAATAGATGAAGTCCTTCTTCTTCAGCAGATCGTCCCGGCGGGACCGGGCGGCCACGGGCCGGCGGCCCGATCTTTCAAGCATCGGGCTGATCATGAAGGCGAGTACGCCCAGCGCGAGCAGTCCGCACGCAACCAGTGTCATAGTCCGAACCGGCTTCCCTTGTACGCGCGCCGGACCAGCCGGTGCGCCTTCCCACTAGGACCGGGGAAGCGGCTCCGCAGACTTCGGCTCAGCCTGCTCATACTGACCGTATCCTCCCTCGGCCTCATACTTGGAAGGACACTTGGCGTACAGCGTATGGGCATTGAAAGTCCCATCCCGGCCATATCCGCCCTCCAAGACCACTTCAGAATCGTCCCTGAAGGTATCGGGAACCACGCCGGTGTAGACGACCGGGGCCTGCATGCCGCCCTCGTGGGCGATAAAACGGATACGCATGGTACCCACGTCGTCCCGCTGGATCGAGCCGGTCACCACCTTCCCGTGCAGGCGCATGTTCTCGTCGTAGGCCACGTCGCCCGTGTCTATGGCGGCTTTCAGTTCGCTGACCGTCAGGTAGTACATGGTCGCGTCGGTCGCCCCGGTATAGATCAGGTAACCGATGGCGGCGATCACCAGGCCGAAGCCCACCAGGAATTTCTTCTGCTTTTTCGTCTTGCGGTTTTCCATACTGTTCCCCGTATGTTGTCTTGTCTCGTGCGACCCACGCAATATAGGCGAAACGGCCTGTTCCGACAAGCACTATTTGAACTTCGGCCGGTCCTCCGGAAGCCTGCGGACAGGTGCTTTCACCGGCCTGAAACCCCATCTTCCCCAACGGGGAATGTGCTTGACACCCGGCCTGGCCGCTCATACCTTACGCCGGAGTCAACCCCATCAGGAGACACGTCGAGGGTCCATGGCGCCTGCCCCGTAAACGCCCGTTCTCGTACCCCGGTTCCCCCGGTCCGGCTTTCCTTCAGGAGTATCATGTCCGCCTTCACGTCTGCCCAGGATGTCATTCAGCGTTTCGAAGCCCAGGACTACGTCTGCGGTCCCGACCTGGCCACGCCCGTCTTTCTCATGGAACGACTCGAGAAGCCGTTGCTGGTAGAAGGTCCGCCCGGCGTGGGCAAGACGGAGATCGCGAAAATGCTGGCCGGCGCGCTGGACCGTCGGCTGATCCGGCTGCAGTGCTACGAGGGGCTGGACGAATCCAAGGCCCTTTACGAATGGGAATACACCAAGCAGCTGCTGTACACGCAGATGCTCAAGGACCGCATCGGCGAACTGCTGAACCAGACCGAAACGCTCGGCAACGCGGTCGAGACGCTCAACCGGGAGGACAGCGCCTTCTTCTCCCGGCACTTCCTGCTTCCGCGGCCCCTGCTGGAGGCCATTCTCGCGCCGGAGCCCGTCGTCCTGCTTGTAGACGAGATCGACCGGTCGGACGATGAATTCGAAAGCTTCCTCCTCGAGGTACTGAGCGATTTCCAGGTCAGCATCCCGGAACTCGGCACGCTGACCGCGGCCCGGCGCCCCCTCGTGGTGCTGACGAGCAACGCCAACCGGAACCTGTCCGAGGCGCTCAGGCGGCGGTGCCTGTACCTTTATATCAACTATCCCACCCTCGAGCAGGAAATCCGGATCGTCCTGTGCAAGACCCCGGGCATCGACGAGGATCTGGCGAACCAGGTCGTCCGGTTCGTCCAGAAGATCAGGACGCTCAACATGCGCAAGCCCCCGAGCATCGCCGAAACGATCGACTGGGCGCTGGCGCTGGTGGTCCTGAACGCGCAGCACCTCTCGCGCGACATCCTTTCGAGCACACTGAACGTCCTGATGAAGGACCGGGAGGACATCGAACGGATCATGCGGGACGGCTACCATGATCAAGCGGCTGGTTGAGTTCGCCAGGCTGCTCAGGCAATCCGGCGTGCGTGTTTCCATGGCCGAGACCCTGGACGCCGCCGAAGTCCTTCGGCACGCGCAGGTCACCGAGCGGCCGGCCTTCAAGGCGTCCCTGCGGGCCACCCTGGTCAAGACCCGCGAGGACATCCCCGCCTTCGACGAGGCCTTCGAACGGTTCTTCCTGGTCCAGGTGGGCGAGGACGGGGAGGAACTGGACGATCCCTGCGGGGAAACCGAAGGGCCGCCCGATGGCCAACCCGACCTCGACGACGCGCAGGACGAGGGGGAGCAGGACGTCCGGCCTTTCCAGGATGAGCAGGGCGAGGCCGTGGCGGGGGACGGGGAAGGAGACCCCGCGGACGGCGACGAGACCGAGGAACTCGAAGGCGAACTGGAGCGAATGCTCGCCCGCGTGCAGGTGGGGGAACAGGCGTCCGAGGCGGTCACCGAACCCGGAACGCAGCCGAACCAGCAGGCCGAAGACGTCGACCTCTACCAGGAACTGCCCCCGGGCGACGTCGAGAACCTGTACGAGGCAGTGGAGGAACTCGCCCGGAACCTGGTGACCCGCAAGTCCCTGCGTTTCAGGAAGTCGCGCCACGGCCGGGTGGACATCAAGAAGACGATCCAGCGGAGTTTCCGAACGGGCAACCTGCCCTTTCACATCATCTACAGGCACCGCAAGATCAAGAAGAACGAACTGGTCGTGCTTTGCGACGTGTCGGGATCGGTCTGGGAGGTCGCCCGGTTCTTCATCAAACTGGTCCACGAAATGCAGAACCAGTTCAGCCGGGCCCGGAGCTTCCTCTTCGTGGACCGGATCAACGAGGTGACGGACGAGTTCGACCGCAGGCCCTTCGAAGAGATCGTCGAGCACATGAAGGACGATCACGCGCTGAATTTCTTCGGCCTGAGTGATTTCGGCAGGGCCTTCTACCAGTTCCACGACGAACACCTGCTGACCCTCTCACGGGACACGGTGCTCGTCATCCTGGGCGACGCGCGGACCAACTGGTTCGATCCCCAGGACTGGGTACTTGGCGAAATCAAGGGTAGGGTCCACCAGACGATCTGGCTGAACCCCGAGCCCGTACAATACTGGGACACCGACGATTCCGTCATGTCCAGGTACAGCCCGCACTGCGATCACGTGCTGGAATGCCGGAACCTGGCCCAGCTCCAGGATGTCGGCGAACTGATCCTCAGGGCGTGACTGTTGATCATCGACCTCGATCGGATTTTAAATGAGACGCGCGCACTTTTCGAAATGCATCGGAATAGCCCTTGCGGTCAGCCTGGCCTGCCTGGCCGGCGTGGCGCTGTGGACGGCCCGCGGCAGCGGAGATTCCGGCCACGACCTCTTTCTGCGCAATGACTTCACCTTCGGCCGGGTCGTGTACCAGAACTCCGGCGGATTCTACCGCGGATGGGGATGGGGGCGGTGGTCGGTGGATTTCCCGTCGGCCGACGCCAACGTGATCCGCGCCCTGCGGGCCACGACCTCCCTCAAGATCAACGAACCCCAGGCCGTGGAGCTGACCGACCCCGATCTGTTCGACATTCCCTTCCTGTATATCCTGGAAGTCGGAAGCCTGCAGTTCAGCCAGGAGGAAGTGGACGCCCTGCGGGAGTACCTGCTGCGCGGCGGGTTCCTGATGGTGGACGATTTCCACGGTTCGCGCCAGTGGGCGGTCTGGGAATCGCAGATGAAGCGGGTGTTCCCCGAACGGGACATCGCTGAGGTCCCCGCCGGCCACGCGATATTCCACTGCTACTACGATTTCGACGAGTATCCCCTGGTGCCCGGTACCGCGGCCCTGTGGAGACCGGGCAACTACGAGCGGGACGGCGCGTTGTACGGTCACCGGCTGCGGGGCATAACCGACGACAGCGGCCGGCTCATGGTGCTGATGAACTGGAACGCGGACCTGGGCGACGGCTGGGAACACGCGGCCGATCCCGGGTACCCGCGCGCGTATTCCTTGATCGCGTACCGGTTGGCCGTGAACTACGCCATCTACGCCATGACCCACTGAGCGGCGGCGCGGCCCACCGTTTCGCTTACGCGCGTTCTCCGGCGGTTTTTAGTCGCCGGAATGGACGATCGCTAGGCGGCCGGTCGCATGTTTACCAGCCGGATTGGTTTACTCGGTGACCGTCAGGTGCTGCAGCGCGGCCGCCAACACTTCGATGGACCGCAGGTACTCGTCCAGCACAATATGTTCCTCTGGAGTATGGTCCAGGTGGGAGTCGCCGGGACCGTAGGCCGCGATCGGGCATTTCCAGGCGGGACCGACGATGCACATGTCGGAAGTACCTGTCTTCTTCTTGAAGGTGGGGCGGCCGCCTTCCTTCCTGATGCCCTTCAGGAGGGCCCGGATCAGCGCCGTGTTCTTCGCGGCGACCACGCCCGCCAGACGCTGGTCGCATTCGATTTCCGCGGGACCCGCCTGCTCCATCACGAAACCGATCAGGTCGTCGATATCGTAACCAGGCGGCACGCGCACCGAGAAATACGCGTCGACACCCTCGGTCAACCCCTCGTCGCTGGTTCTGAATCGTCTCAACTCGAGGCGGGGTGATTCGAATTCGCTTTCCGTGGTCTGTCCGGCGACGCGCGATTGAAGCGCGTTGTACAGGCCGATGGCCAGTTCCCCCGCCCGTCGATGGTTCCCCGCGTGATGTGCGTTGGCCTGCTCAAGGCGGTAGTCGAACCCTACGTGGCCCTTGTATCCGATGGTGACGCTGTCCCAGCCGCTCGGTTCGCCGATGAACACGAAGTCGGGCCGCATGCGGTCCACCAGGTGGCGGGCGCCTTTCGAGGTAGGGCACTCCTCCTCTACTGCGCCGACGACCGTGATCCGGCCGCGGTCTACTTCCGTGAAACGGGACAGGGCCGAAGCGAAGGCGGCCAGGGGACCCTTGGCGTCCACCGTGCCTCGGCCGTAAAGCCGGCCCGATTCTTCCCGCAGGGGAACGATACCGGGCACCGTGTCGATATGCCCGACCAGGGCGATATGCGGTTCGCCGCGGCCGACTTCGCCCACGGCATTCCCCGCCTCGTCCACGTGGGCGCGGATCCCTCTTCGTTCCATCGACTCGACCAGGAAGGAGACCGCTTCGCCTTCCTGCGTGGAAGGACTGTAACACTCGACCAGGCCCCGCAGCAACGCGATGTCGTCGCGGTCGCGACTCATTCGGCCTCCCGGGCTTCCGCCTGACTGAGGCCGGCACGGTCCGTCTTCACGGCCTTGGGGGCTGCCCGGCCTAGACGGTTCGGGCGGGCTTGGCGGTCCTGGCGGCCCCGACGGATAGGCGAACTTTCCTCCAGTGATCCAAGCTCCGCGTCCACGGCTTCTACAACTTGGTCGATCTCTTCCCTGGAGATCGACAGGGGTGGAAGGAAACGCAGCACCGTGTTGCCCGCGGGCAGGGCCATCACGCCGCGCTTCATGAGTCCCCGAAGGACAGGGGTGACCCGTCCCTTCAACTCGACCCCGATGATAAGGCCCATGCCCCTGACCTCCCGGACGCCGGGCGCGTCCAGCGCCACGAGGCGATCAAGGAAATACGCGCCGTTCTCCCGGGCGTTCTCGACGAGCCCTTCCTCCGCCAGCACGCGCAACGTGGCCAGGGCGGCCGCGCAGATCACGGGACTGCCGCCGAAAGTATTGCCGTGGGACATGGCGGGGACGCCTCGGATCGAATCCGCGCAGAGCGCCGCGCCTACCGGCAGGCCTCCGGCCATAGCCTTCGCCAGGCAGAGGATGTCCGGCCTCAGATCATGGTGCTGGCAGGCGAACATGGCGCCCGTCCTGCCGAAGCCGGTCTGCACTTCGTCCACGACGAACAGGGCGCCCCGTTCCCGGCACAGGGCTTCGACGCGCCTCAGATATTCGCCGTCGGCGACCCGAACGCCACCCTCGCCCTGCACCACCTCCAGGATCACCGCGGCGGTCCCGTCGTCGATGGCTTCTTCCATGGCGGCGGCATCATTGTATTTAACGTGGGAGAATCCAGGCACGAGGGGTTCAAATGGGGCGCGGTACTTGGGGTTCCAGGTCGCGCTCAGGGCGCCGAAGGTACGGCCGTGAAATCCGCGCTGGGCCGCGATGACGCCCGGCCGGCCGGTTACGACGCGAGCGAATTTCAGCGCCGCCTCCACGGCCTCCGTACCCGAATTGCACAGGAAGAGTCTGTCCAGCCCCTGCGGGGCAGCCTGGGTCAGGGCCGCGGCCAGTTCCGCGCGGCGGTCGTTGTAGAAGGTGTCCGGGCAGATCACGAGCCGTTGCGCCTGCTCCGCGATCGCTTCCGCCACGGCCGGATGACAGTGGCCGATGTTGGCCGTGCCGATCCCGCCGATACAGTCGACGTATTCCTTGCCGTCATTGTCCCAGAGCCGCGTGCCTTGGCCCCGGACGATCACCACGTCCCTTTTCGGCAGAATCCCCATGGATCCGCGGTCTTCCATTTCCTGATAGTCTGTCATTTCCCCTCGCTCCCATCGACGTTGCCGGTTCAACCGCCTTATTGCATGTGCCCGTCCCGGGTGGCCTTATCCACCGATCACCGTGCCCTCGCCACGCAGGGCGGCCGTGACGGGTTCGGGTATTCTGCCATCGCCCAGGATCACTTTTCCCACCCCGACCCCCAGCGCCTCTTTCGCGCCGAGCAGCTTCTTCTTCATTCGGTCCCGGGCGTGGGTGGCGATCGCCTCGTCTATGTCCTCTCGGGCGAGTCGGGGGATCAGCGTGCCCTCGTCATCGGCGTCCTCGAGGAATCCGGGCGTGTTCGAAAGGATGACCAGCCTGTCCGCCCCGAGGGCGTCGGCGATCACGGCGGCGGCCCGGTCGCCGTCCACGTTGATGATCTCCCCCTCGTAGCTGATGGCCGGAGGCGTGATGACCGGCAGATAGCCCTGGTCCAGCAATGCGGTCAGCAGCGATACGTTCGCCTTTTCGACACGGCCGGTATAATCGTCTCTCAGCACCTTCTTCCGGCCGTCCTCCACGATGCGCAAGGTGGATTTGCGCCTTCCCTCGAGAAGGCGTCCGTCGACCCCGCTCAGCCCGACGGCGTTGACGCCGAGCTGCTGCAGCTTCTCGACGATGCGCTTGTTGCGCTTGCCGCAATAAATCATGGTAAAGATATCCAGCGTTTCCGGGTCGGTATACCGGCTCGTGTACCCGGAGGGCGACGTGACCATGCGGGGCGGCTTGCCCAGTTGAGTCGACACGGCGTTCAATTCGTCGGATCCGCCGTGCACCAGCACCAGCGGTTCGGTCTGCCGCGCGATGTCCTCCAGTACGTAGTCCAGGTTGATGCCCCTGCTGCCTCCGGTCTTCACCACGATCATTGGGTATATTCTCCCTTCACGGCGCGTCTCCGCCGCTCACCGCTTCCACGACGTCTGCCCTGGGCACGGTCGCCTGGGTGCTGTCCGCCATGCGCCGGACCGTCACGACACCGTCCTTCACTTCGTCTTCCCCGATGATCAGGACGCAGCCGGCGCCGAGCCGGTCGGCCTGCTTCATCTGGGCCTTCAGGCTGCGGTCCTCCCACAGGGCGGCCGTCCGGATGCCGGCCGTCCGGAGCTCCTGCGCAAGCAATACGGCGGCTTTCTTGGCTTCGGCACCGAGGTAGGCGACGAATACCGACGGCTTCGGCGTGTCCGGGGGTTCGATCCCCTCCTGCTTCATGGTGAGGATGATGCGCTCTATGCCCGAAGCGAAGCCAATCGCGGGTGTTTCCGGTCCGCCCACCATCCCGATCAGCCCGTCGTACCGCCCGCCGCCGCACACCGCGTTCTGCGCGCCGATGCCCTCGGCCCATACCTCGAACACCGTCTTCGTATAGTAGTCGAATCCTCGAACCATGCGATGGTTGACCTCGTACGGGCGATCCAGGGCGTCCAGGTACGACCTGAGTCGGCCGAAGTGATCGTCGCAATCATTACACAGGGACTTCGCGATCCGCGGTGCTTCGTCCGCCATGGCACTGCAGGCTTCCTTCTTGCAGTCCAGAAGCCGCAGCGGGTTCTGCCCGTAACGGCGCCGGCAATCGCCGCAGATCCCGTCCAGGCGCTGTTCGTACCACGACTTCAGCGTCTGGATATATCCCGGCCGGCACGCGGGACACCCCGTGCTGTTTACCTGGAAGGACAATCCCTTGATGCCGACGGCTTCGTAGATCTGCCAGGCGACCTGCATCACCTCGAGGTCGATGGCCGGGTCCTGGCTGCCGAGCACTTCCACGTCGACCTGGTGGAACTGGCGGTACCGTCCCGCCTGCGGACGTTCGTACCGGAAAGCCGGACCGATCGTATAGAGCCGCAGCGGCTGGGGCCTGCCATGGAGCTTGCGCTCGGCGTAGGCCCGGCAGATCCCCGCCGTGAACTCGGGCCGCAGCGTCATGCTCTCGTCGCTCCGGTCGAGAAAGGTATACATTTCCTTCTCCACGATGTCCGTGGTCTCGCCGACACCCCGCTCGAAGAGGGCGGTCTGCTCGAAGACGGGCACGTCGATCTGCTCATAGCCGTAGAGTTCGCAGACCTGCCGGGTCTGCTCGGTCACGAACCGCCAGTAGGCCTGGTCCTCCGGCAGGATGTCGTAGGTGCCTCTTGGTGCCCTGTAATTCATCTTCTTCTTCCTATACCGGATGGAGGCCCGGAAACTCCAGGGCCGTCCGCTCGTCCCACCCGTACATGATGTTGAGCGCCTGCACGGCCTGGCCGGCCGCGCCCTTGACCAGGTTGTCCAGCGCCCCCATGACCACGACTCGGTCGCTGTGCTCGTCCCGCTCGAATCCGATGTCGCAGTAATTCGTACCGGCCAGGAACTTGGGGTCGGGGTACCGGAACACGCCCTGGCGCTCCTTGATAATTCGTATGAAGGCCTCCCGTCCATAGGCCTCCCGGTAGATATTCCAGATTTCCCGTTCGGACAGGCCGTCCTTCACAAAAGCGTGCGTGGTCATCAGGATGCCGCGCACCATTTCGATGGCCGTCGCGGAGAAATGGACCGCGGGTGCCTGTCCCCCGAAGGTCAGCTCCTGCACGATCTCCGCCGTGTGGCGATGGCCCGTGGGCTTGAAGGACCGCACCGCGCCGCTTCGGTCCGGGTGGTGTGTGGACCGGTCGGCCCGGTGTCCCGCCGCGGAGGAACCGATCTTGCCCTCCATGTAGAGGCGGGAGGGGTCGACTGCGCCGGAACGCACCAGGGGCGCCAGCGACAGGATCGCCGTGGCGGCCAGGCACCCGGTGCACGCGACGTACTCGGCTTCCCGTATCTCGTCCCGGTACAACTCGGCCAGGCCGTACACGAATCGCCCAAGCATTTCCGGATGCGCGTGCTCGTGTCCGTACCAGACAGGGTAGTCCGCCGGGTCCCGAAGGCGAAAGTCCGCGCTCAGGTCGATGATGCGGCCGGCCAGGCCGGAGAGGGCGTCCCATCGTTTCATGGCCTCGCCGTGGGGGAGGCACAGGCACAGCACGTCGCAGGGCTCGAGGTCGGCCATGGCAACGAACTTCAGGTCCGCGACCCGCCGCAGGTTGGGGTGGGAACGGCCCACGGGCTTGCCGGCCAGCGATTCGGAAGTCACCTGCCGGATCTCGATTTCCGGGTGGAACAGCAGCAGCCGCAACAGTTCCCCGCCGCCGTACCCGGACGCGCCTGCGATCGACACCTTGATCATGTTTGGGCCACCTTTAGCAGATAATCGATGATTCGCCCGGGGATGTCCACGCCCGTCGGCTCGACGCTGTTCCGGAATTCCATGGTGTAGTTTACCTCGTTGACCATGATCCCGTCCGGCGATTCCAGCAGGTCGACGGCCACTACGCCGCCGCCCACCGCTTCCGCGGCGCGGGAGGAAAGTACCCCCACTTCGCCCTCTACGGGGCAGTTGGCCGTCGTCCCCCCCAGGGCCGTGTTGGTCTTCCAGTGGTCGGAAAACCGGTAGACGGCACAGATCGTCTCGCCGTCGACGACAAAAGACCTGATGTCCCGGCCGGGCTTTTCGACGTACTCCTGGATATAGAACACCGAGTGGTGGTAGGATCCCAGGGTCTCCTTGTGCTCCAGCACCGCTTCCGCGGCGTGTCGGTCGTTGATCCGGGCGATCAGGCGGCCCCACGAACCGATGGGCGGCTTGATCACGACCGGATAGCCCATGGATTCCATCTCCTCGAGGGCCGACTCCGCGGTGAATGCTACCCGGGCCTTCGGCGTCGGAACCCCGTGGTCCACCAGCGCCATGGTCGTCAGGAACTTGTTCCCGCACACGCGGGCTACCTCGTAGTTGTTGACGGTACTGACGCCGCTGGCGTTGAGCATCTTCAGCGAGTAGAGCGCCCGGGAGTGGTTGATGCACCGCTCGAGAATGACATCGTGGTCATACCGGTGGTTCTCCAGGTCGAATACGATGCGACGGTCGTCCAGCCGGTCGAATTCGAACCCCCGGTTCGCGGCGGCCTCGAACAGCATCTTCTGTTCCCTGGAAACGACGGACAGCAACATGCCGATCTTCACGAGTTCCGTCCCCCCTGCTCCACCGTGTCCACCACGTAATCCATGATCTTGCCGGGGATGTTTACCCCCGTGGCGTCCGAAGCGTCGGAAAGGCCCGTCGGCCGCCCCATCTCCTGCACGAACCAGGCGTTTCCGGTGCGGACCATGTCCACTACCGCGATACCGCCCCCGATGGATTTGACGGCGGATACCGCGAGGGCGTTCAATTCTTCCGTTACGGGTACCTTCTCCATCAGGCCGCCGGCGGCGATGGTTCCGATCCAGTGGTGCGTCAGCACCGATACGGCGGCGACCGTCTCGTCGCCGACCACGTAAGCCCTTATGTCGTGCCCGGGCGCATCGATGTGTTTCTGCATGAAGAAGATGGAATGGTGGTAGGCGCCGAGTATGCGCTTATGCTCCAGGACCGTAGCCGCGGTATACTTGTCCCCTATGCGGGAAACCAGCTGGTCCTCGGGACCTTCCACGGGTCTCAGGACCACGGGATAGCCCAGATCCTCCATGGCCTCCAGGGCCGAATTCGGCGTATAGGCCACGCGGACGTCCGGTGTCGGCACCCCGTTCTCCCGCAAGGCCAGGGTCGTCAGCAGCCGGTTGCCGCAGGTCTCCACCACGGACTGCCGGTTCACCGTGGGAATGCCCCAGCGGTCGAACACGGTCAGCGCGTAGACCGCCCGGTGGTGGTCCACGCATCGTTCCAGGACCACGTCGAGATCGATATGCCGGCGGTCCAGCTCGAATACCTGCCGGGTGTTGTCAATCGTCGTCACGTCGATTCCGCGGCGATCCGCCTCGGCGATCAGACGCTTTTCGTCCTTTCGGACGCGCGACAGCACGATGCCCATTTCCATGGATCGATGCTTCCTCCTGCCGTCAGACCATAAAAAAAGAGCCGGCCTCTTCGCTCGATCAGAAGAGGGACACGGCTCCTATCAGTTCCCCTGGCCCGGTTATTCGTCGTATTGAATCAACGCGGGCCGCGATGAGCGGACGAACGCAAATCACAACCATGATATTCATGTTTATGTTTTATTCGTTTACTCATCGTGGGTTTCCTGTCAGAACGCGAACCGCCGCGCGGTTGCGAATTCACTCTCCCCAGTCTTCTTCTTCTTCCGGCGCCAGCTCCAGCTCCAACGGGTTGACGCTGATCACTTCGAGGTCCGCGCCGCACTCTTCACACGCGATGATTTCGCCTTCCACGACATCAAAATCCAAGTCGACCGAGGCGCCACATTCAGGGCAGGCTCCCATCACTTCCCCCGTTTACGTCAATGCAGGCTTGGAACGAATTGTTTTCGAAGGTCCTTTCACCCTTCCGGGAAGGCCTTTCTCCAAACAGAACGGTCGAAATATATGGTACGGGTAAAACGTGTCAAGCGGTTTTTATTCCTCGTCCTCTTCGGTTGCATCGCCGTCTTCCGCGGATTCGGTCGACTCCGAATCGTCCTCTTCGTCGCCGGGCGTGATCCTGGACACGTCGATCACCCGGTCGCCCTCGCCCAGGTTGATGAGACGGACACCCTGGGTGTTCCGTCCGATGGGACGCAGGTCGCGGACCGGCAGGCGAATGATGAGACCCTTCATGGTGATGATCATCAGCTCGTCTTCGTCGGAAACCGCGTGTATCGAGACCACGGCGCCGTTGCGTTCGCTCGTCTGGATATTGGTTACGCCCTTGCTGGCCCTGCGGGTCAGGCGGTAGTTCTCTATGCCCGTCCGCTTTCCGTACCCGTTCTCGGTAACGGAAAGCAGCGTGGTGTCCCGTCCCGACGCCAGCATCCCCACGACCCGGTCTTCGTCTCCGAGCCGGATGCCCCGCACGCCCTGCGCGCCGCGGCCCATCGTGCGGACGTCGCCCTCGTGGAAGCGGACGGCCTGGCCGTTCCGGCTGGCGATGACGATGTCGTTGTCGCCGTTGGTTAGCAGCGCCTCGATGAGGGCGTCGCCCTCCAGGATGTTCAGCGCCACGATGCCGTTCCGTCTAGGGTTCCCATATGCTGAAAGGACGGTCTTCTTCACGAGGCCGTTCCGCGTCACCATCATGATGTAATGCTCGTCGTCGAAGGTCCTGATCGGCAGAAAGGCCGCGACGCTCTCCCCCTGGCCGAGCTGCAACAGGTTTACAATGGCCTTGCCGCGGGCCGTGCGTCCGGCTTCCGGGATCTCCCACACCTTGAGCCAGTAGCATTTGCCGCGGTTGGTGAAGAACAGGATGTAGGAATGGGTCGAAGCGGAGAAGAGGTGTTCCACGAAATCCTCTTCCCGGGTCTTCATCCCCGTGATCCCCTTGCCGCCGCGGTTCTGGCTGCGGTAGGTGTCCATGGGCAGGCGCTTGATGTACCCGGCGTGCGAGATGGTGATCACCATCTCCTCGTCGGCGATCAGGTCCTCGATGCTGAGATCGCCCTCTATGTCGATCAACTCGGTCCGCCTGTCGTCGCCGAAGCGTTCCTTCAGGTCGATCATCTCTTCCTTGATGATCTGCATCCGCCGTTCCAACCGCGAGAGAATGTCCCGAAAATCGCTGATTCGCGCGACCAGTTCGTTGTATTCTTCCTCCAGCTTGTCTCTTTCCAGCCCCGTCAGGCGCTGCAGGCGCATGTCCAGGATCGCCTCGACCTGTGCCCGCGACAGCCCGAATTCGTCCACCAGGACTTCCATGGCCTCCTCTCCGGTCTGCGACCCGCGGAGGATTTCGATCACGCGGTCCACGTTGTCCAGCGCCACGCGCAGGCCTTCGACGATGTGCGCCCGCTGTTCCGCCTTCTCGAGATCGAAGGACGTCCTGCGCACCAGCACCTCGTGGCGGTGGTCGATGAAGTGCTGAATGCACTCCTTGATGTCCAGGACGCGGGGGCGGCCGTCCACGAGGGCCAGCATGGTGACGCCGATCGTGGTCTCGAGGGGAGTCATCTTGAAGAGATGGTTGAGAACGATGTTGCCGGGAATGTCCCGCCGCACGTCGATGGCGATGCGCATGCCCGACCGGTCCGACTCGTCCCGTATGTCGGTGATGCCCAGGATCTGCTTCTCCCGGACGAGGTCGGCGATCTTCTCGATCAGGCTGGACTTGTTGACCTTGTAGGGAATTTCCGTGACGACGATGGTTTCCTTCTCGCTTTGCTCGTGCACCTCGATCGTCGTGCGGGCGCGCACCTTGATCTTCCCGCGGCCAGTGTGGAAATACTCGTTTATCGCGTTGCGGCCGTATATGATCGCGCCGGTGGCGAAATCCGGACCCTTGATGTGTCCGGCGATCTCTTCGATCGATATTTCCGGGTTGTCGATCACCGCCACGATCCCGTCCACCACTTCGCCGAGGTTGTGGGAAGGCAGGTTGGAGGCCATGCCCACGCCGATGCCGAGCGATCCGTTGCATAGCAGGTTGGGAAACTTTCCCGGAAGCACCGTCGGTTCGTCTTTCGACTCGTCGTAGTTCGGCATGAAATCGACGGTGTTCTTGTCGATGTCCTCCATCATCTCGATGGCCAGGCGGGACATTCTCGATTCGGTGTACCGCATGGCGCCCGGAGGATCGCCGTCGATGGAACCGAAGTTTCCCTGTCCGAAGACCATAGGGTAGCGCATGCTGAACGGCTGGGCCATCCGCGCGAGGGTATCGTAAACGGCGAGGTCGCCGTGGGGATGGTAGTCGCCAATGGTCTGGCCGACGATCTTGGCGCATTTGCGCGTGGGACGGCCCGGCGTGAGGTTCAGGTCGCGCATGGCCACGAGTATGCGCCGCTGGGACGGCTTGAACCCGTCCCGGACGTCCGGAATCGCCCGCGAGAGATTCACGCTCATGGAGAAGTCGAGATAGGAACTCTTCATCTCGTCTTCAATGAAGATGGGCTGGATATTGTCGTGTTGTTCTACCGCCATGCTTTCCCCTTGAACGTGTTATCCCGTTTCCGGTTGATGGTCATCCGTGGTCTCCGCCGTACCGCCCGGTCCGAGCGGACCAAGCGGACCAAGCGGTCCGCCTGATCAGATCGTGTGCGACAGGCGCCGGGTGGTCAGTGCAGGTCCAGGTTGTTCACCAGGAGGGCGTTTCGCTGGATGAATTCGTTGCGGGCGGCCACGTTGTCGCCCATGAGGATCGTGAAGATCCGGTCCGCCTCCACCGCGTCGTCGAGGGTTACCCGGAGCAACGTGCGGGTTTCGGGGTTCATCGTCGTCTGCCACAGCTCTTCGGCGTCCATCTCGGCCAGGCCCTTGTACCGGGAGATGGTGGCGCCTTCCCGCCCCACGTCCAGCACGGCGTCGATCAGCTTGCCGACCCCTCTGACCCGTTTCTCGGTCTTGTCCGTGCTGACGAGCATCTCGTTGTCCAGGACGTCCTCCAGCCGGCGGCAGAGCTGCCTGAGCCTGCGGTACAGGGACGGATCCAGGGCTTCTTCGACGGGATCCACGGGCACCGGAACTTCGCCGGCCTTTTCCTGCTCCTTTCGGGCTTCCGCCCGGTCGCGCAGTTCTCTCCGGTACTCGTCGTACAGGTCCCGCTCTCTGAGCATGTCCATGATCTGGTCGCGCTTCATGCCCGTCTTGACCAATCGTCCGATCTGCTCTTCGAAGTCCATCATCTCGCGGAGATGGGAAAGCAGGTTGTCTTCGGTCAGGGCGTGTCCGTTGCCGTTCGCGTCCGCCCGCCGCACCCTGGTGCGGTCCACGCTCTGGTTGAGCAGGTATTCCCAGAGCTCCCGGTCGTTCTTGAGGTAGTCCTCCCGGCGCCCCTTGCGCACGCGGTACAGCGGCGGCTGCGCGATCAGGACGTGGCCGTGCTCGACCAGCGGACGCATGTAGCGGAACAGGAAGGTCAGCAGCAGCGTGCGGATATGCAGTCCGTCATGGTCGGCGTCCGCCATGATGATCACGCGTCCGTAGCGCAGCCTGGACAGGTCGAAATCCTCGTCTATGCCCACCCCGAGCGCGGTGATGATGGGCTGAAGCTTGTCGTTGCTCAGCACCGTGTCGATGCGGGCCTTTTCCACGTTGAGCGGCTTTCCCCAGAGAGGCAGAATGGCCTGGAAGGTCTTGTCGCGGCCCGACTTGGCCGTGCCGCCGGCCGAATCGCCCTCGACGAGGTAGATCTCGCAGGCCATGGGGTCCTTCAGGGTGCAGTCGGCCAGCTTGCCGGGCAGGGTGGTGTTTTCCAGCGCGCTCTTGCGGCGGGTCAGTTCCCGCGCCTTGCGCGCGGCATCCCGGGAAATGGCCGCCTGGATGCATTTTTCGACGATTTTCTTCGCCGTGGCCGGGTGCTCTTCCAGGTACGAGGAGAGCCCCTCGCCGACCACCGACTCCACGACGCCGCGTATATCGCTGTTGCCGAGTTTCTCCTTGGTCTGGCCCTCGAACTGGGGATCGGGAATGATCACGCTCACGATGGCCGTAATGCCTTCCCGCGTGTCGTCGCCGGTTATGGGCACCTTGAGGTTTTTCAGCAGGTTGTTCCGTTGGGCGTAGTTGTTGATGGCGCGGGTGAAGGCCGTCTTGAATCCCACGAGGTGGAAGCCGCCCTCCGACGTCCGGACGGTGTTGGCGTAGGTGAAGATGTTCTCCTGGTAGCCGTCGTTGTACTGGAAGGCGACGTCGATCTGGTTGCCGTCCCGTTCCTGGCGGATGCCGATGGTGTCATGGATAGGCGTCTTGTTCTCGTTCAGGTATTCGACGAATTCGACGATGCCTCCCCGGTACTCGAATATGATGGATTTTCCCTTGGCCTCCTCATGCAGCTCGATGCGCATGTGACGGTTCAGAAAAGCCAGTTCCCGGAAGCGGTGGGCGATGTGGTCGAAATTGAATTCCGTCGTGTCGAAGATCTCGTCATCCGGCTTGAAGGAGACGGTGGTTCCGTTCTCTTCAGTCTCGCCCCTGACCTCCAGGTCGCAAACGGGTATGCCCTGCTCATAACGCTGGTAGTAGATCTTGCCGTCCCGGCGCACCTCGACGACCAGCCATTCGGACAGGGCGTTGACCACCGATACGCCCACGCCGTGCAGCCCTCCCGACACCTTGTAGGACTTGTTGTCGAACTTCCCTCCGGCGTGAAGCATCGTCATGACGACCTCCACGGCGGGCCTGTTCTCCGTGGGGTGCGTCTCGACCGGTATGCCGCGGCCGTTGTCGATCACGGATATCCGGCCGTCCTCTTCGATATACACCTTTATCGTATCGCCGAATCCCTGGAGATGTTCATCGATGGCGTTCTGCATCACCTCTTCCACGAGGTGGTGCAGCCCAGTCGCGCTGGTGCTCCCGATGTACATGGCGGGCCGCTTGCGGACCCCCTCGAGCCCCTTCAGGACCTGGATATTCTCCGCGTCGTACTGATCGGCTTCCGGGGTGTCAGGACGCGTTTCCGGCGATTCCGTGCTGTCCCGGCGGTCCAGGTCGTCCAAGCGGTCCGGCGTATTTTCCCGTGTTTCTGACATCGATTTTACCTTCTGGAATTGGTGAATATGATGTCCCGGACCAGGGGTCTTCCGAAAGACTGGTCCAGTTGTTTCAGGATCTCCTGCTTCTTGTAGAACAACGTATGGCGCAAGGCGGCGTTTTCCACCTCAACGACCAGCTTGCCCCCGTCGCCGTTGAAGTATACCGCTCGTGTGCGCGACGCGATGGGTTTGCCATACACTTCGTCGACGGCCTGTGGCCATCTGTCCACGGCCTCCTGCTGTTCCTCCAGCCTGCCTTCCATGCCGAGGCTGCGGACCAGTTTCCCCAGGGCGTCCCCCAGGGTTATGGGTTTGTTTTTACCCGTCATGCCCGAACCTCAGTCGCTGGGCGTCACTGTGCCTTCGTGGACACGGAAGCGGGTGATTCCCTGCCGGTAGTCCCCGATATCGCTTTCTTTGGCCGTCGTAATGAACGTCTGGCCGTACGCGGGGACCATTTCCATCAGGCGCCCCGTCCTGGCGGCGTCGATCTCGGCGAATATGTCGTCCAGCAGCAAGAGCGGAGGCGCCTGCAACTGGTGCCAGAGAAAACTGGCTTCCGCCAGCTTCAGGGCCGTCGCCGCCGTCTTGTGCTGCCCCTGAGACCCATAGGCCTGCAGCGAGACTCCGTTCATGCTTATGGACAGGTCGTCCCGGTGCGGCCCCACTTCCGTCATGCCCCGCGCCCTTTCCCGCTGCTCGTTACGGTCCAGCGCCTCTTGGAAGGACCCTTCGGCGTCACCGGGGTCCTCGCATTCGAAGGAGGGCGCATATTCCAGCTCGAGGGCCTCGTCGTCGCCGCTGATCGTGGCGTGAACCCGACGGGCTTCCTCCTTCAGGGCCGAGACGACTTCCGCCCTCTTACGCATGATGCGGCTGCCCAGCGCAACCAGCGGCGCGTTCCAGACCTCCAGGTCCGGCGCCCTTCCCGGACTTTCCTGGTGCGCGCGCAGAGCCTCGTTTCGCTGCCGGACCACCCGCCTGTAGTCCTGCAGGGTGGCGAGATATGCCGCGTTGGACTGCGAGATCGCGATGTCGAGAAAACGGCGGCGCGAACTCGGCGACCCCTGCACCAGCCTCCGGTCGTCCGGAGAAATCACCACCGCCGCCATGATGCCGTACAGGTCGGACAGGTTACGCTGGGGCGACTCGTTTACGAGTACCTTCTTGCCCGACTGGCGACCGTACCTGATCTGTATCTCGACCGCCCTGCCTTCCGCGGAACGCCCCTGGCCCTGTATCAGGAAATGGTCCGATCCGATCCGCACGAGTTCCCTGTCCTGTGCCTCGCGGCAGGACCGGGCCACGCACAGGTAATAGACGGCCTCCAGCAGGTTGGTTTTGCCTTGTCCGTTCGTTCCGATAAAAACGTTTGTCTGCAGATCACAGGTCAGCGCCAGGGATGTGTAATTCCTGTAATGACTAAGGGACAGCCGCTCTAGATGCACCTTGTCAGTTTTCCACGTCGGTCAGTCTCAGCGGCATGATCAGGCACTGGTAGTCCTCGCCCTCCGACTCTTCTTCCGAAGGGGTGATGATCCCTGCGCTGACAGGCGAATCGAGTTTGAAGACCACGTCTTCGCTTTCTATCCGCTCTACGACGTCGAGCAGGAAGCGGAAATCGTAGGCCGTGTCCATGGCGTCGCCTTCGTATTCGGCCGGCACTTCCTCCCTGGCCTCGCCGCCGATATCGTGGCTGGACGAACTGAGTTCGATGAATCCCGGCCGGGCCGCGTACCTGATCTGCCGCGTGGTCGAGTTGGACAGGACGGACACGCGCCGCACGGCGCTTTCCAGGACCTCGCGGTTTACCTTGACGATCTTGTCGTTACCGCTTGGGATGACCCGCTCGTAGTCGGGGTACGTCGCTTCGATCAGCCTGGCGTACAACTGGGCGTGCTCCAGGTCGAACACGACGTGGTTGTCCCCGATCGTTATGCGGGACGGCGCTTCCGATTCCCCGATGAGCCGCGAAAGGTTGTTCAGGGCCTTCGGAGGCACGATGATCCCTTCGGTGACCGTATCGTCCACTTCGCAGGGCAATGTCGTCTTGGCCAGCCGGTGGGCGTCCGTGGCGACCATCCGCACGGAGCCGCCGCCTATGCGCAGGAAGGCGCCCCAGAGGCTGGGATGGGTCTCGTCCTTCGATACCGCGTAAACCGTCTTTCGGATCAGGCGCTGCAGCGAAGACGCCGGAATCTCTATGGTCTGATCGGAAGGCACATCCGGCAGGGCGGGATATTCCTCTTTGTCGATACCTACCAGGCGAAATACCCCCCGGTCGCACCGGACGACCACCTTGACGCCGTCCACCTCGATATCTACAGGTGCGTCGGGCAATTCGCGCACCATTTCCGCGAATTTCCTTCCCGGTACCGTGATGGATCCGCCTTCCGTGATCTCGGCGGGAATCCTGGTCACGATGGATATGTCCAGATCGGTGGCCCCGATGGTCAGGTGGCCGTCATCGGTCTCCAGCAGCATGTTGGACAGAATAGGCAGGGTCGTCTTGGGCGGCACGACGTTCAGGACGGTCTGTATACCGTTCATCAGCGTGGAACTGGCCGGTATGGTAATCTTCACGGAAGTACTCCTTTGGGCAATCGACACTCGTTACCCTTACCCGGTCCGGAGCGTACGAAAGGCTAAAGGGCGGAATGATGTACAGTAACCTTTTACAACTATTGAATATAATAAAGAAAGAGAGGGTCCCTGCGCAAGGGATTTGTGGGGTAAAACTACTTCATATTGTAGAATTTTGTAAGATGACGCCGATAACGTACAATATATTGTGTATTATTAGTATGTAATATAAAGGAAATAATAC
>JAJEHX010000039.1 GCA_022823465.1 Candidatus Latescibacterota bacterium | reverse complement strand
ATGAACGATATCCTCAGCGGCGGGTTCTCCGGACGCCTCTTCCGCAACGTGCGGTCGGAGCAGGGCCTGGCCTACGCGGTCTTCGGCATCTACAGCGCCAACTACACGTATCCCGGCATTTTCTACGTGGCCTGCATGACCAAATCGGAAACCACGGTACAGGCGGCCCGATCCCTGCTGCACGAAGTGGAACGGATGAAGACGGATGAGATCACGGAGGAGGAACTGAACCTGGCCAAGGACAGCTTCCTTAATTCCTTTGTCTTCAATTTCGATACCCGGCGGGAGATCATCAACCGGCAGATGACCTACGAGTACTATGGTTACCCGCAGGACTTCCTCGAGAAGACCAAAACCGAGGTGGAGAAGGTTACGGTCGAGGACGTCCAGCGCGTCGCCCGCAAGTACCTGCAGCCGGACAAGGTGCGTCTCATCGTGGTCGGAAACGGCGAGGACTTCGACGAGCCGCTGTCCGTGTTTGGCGAGGTGAACGAGATCGACGTGACCATCGCGGTCCCTGCCGTGGAAGCGCCGGAAGCCACCGAGGACGACATGGCAAGGGGCAGGGCGCTGCTCGAACGCTCTGTTGAGGCGCTCGGGGGCAGCGAGGCCTTCGCGTCGGTTCAGTCCATCAAGCAGACAGGAACACTCACCCTCATCCGGCCCATGGGCGAGATGTCCATCGACGTGGAAACGCTGGTCGCCTTCCCGGACAAGGCGAAGTCGACCATGGGGACCCCGATGGGGGAAATCACGCAGTTGCTGAACGGTGACCAGGTCTGGATGATCAACCCCATGGGCGCCGCTCAGCCCGCGCCGCCGCAAATGCGCGATGCGATGATCGAAGAAATGTGGGGGAACCTGGTCTTCCTGTACAGCCAGGTAGACAAGGCAGGGTTGGCGATTCAGCATCTGGGACAGGAAGAAATCGACGGCAAGGCCGTGGAAGCGCTGCTCATCACGCCGCCCGGAATCACCCCATTCAGGTTCTATCTGGACGGGGAGACCTTGTTTCCGGTCAAGAAGGCCGGACAGACGGTGACCCAGCAGGGTCCGACGGAGATCGAGACAACGCTGAGCGATTACCGCGACGTGGGCGGTGTCAAGCTGCCCTTCAAGCAGACGATCGTACAGAACGGGCAGCCCGCCGGCGAGTCCGTGACCCAGGCCATCGAAATCAACCCGGAGATACCGGCGGACGCTTTTGCGGCGCCGGAATAACAGGCTGGCGACTGGCAGCGGCGAGCGGTAGAACTGTCGGGTGGCCGACGTACTGTAAAGGACGAGACGCTTTTGAAAGGACTACGGGATGGCGTCTGACATCAAGCACCTGATCGACTGGAAGTACTGGGACGACGGCGAGATCGTGGAGATCCTCGATCTGGCGCGGCGCGTCAAGCACTACCGCTGGGAGTACCAGGGCCGCATGCAGGGCAATACGCTGGTCATGATCTTCCAGAAGACTTCCACGCGTACCCGGGTGTCCTTCGAGGCGGGCATGACCGAAATGGGCGGGCACGCCATCAACCTGGACTGGATGGCGACCAACTTCACCCTGAGCAAGGTCCGTTTCGAGACCCGGTACCTGGGCCGCAACGCGGCGATCATCATGGCCCGGCTGAAGGACAACCGGGACCTGATGGAGATGGAGAAGGCCTCCACGGTGCCGGTCATCAACGGGTGCTGCAACCTGTACCACCCCTGCCAGGCGCTGGCGGACATGCTGACCATCGCGGAAGACCGCCCGGAGGGCGTAGCGGGCGCGCGGCTGACCTACATCGGCGTGTACAACAACGTGGTGAACTCGCTGGTTTCCATCGCCGCGCCGCTGGGGGTTCATCTGACCCTGGTCTGTCCCATCCGGGAGGCGGCCAGTGTGGACGAGGAAAGCCGTCGGAAACTGCTGGAGCGCGGTCTGCTCACGGAGACGCTGGACGCCGGGGCGGCAGTCGGGGAGGCCGACTACGTCTATACGGATACCTGGCTCGACATGGAACTGTTCAACGATCCCGCCTACGCGGCCGAGAAGGAAAAGCGGAGCGGGATCATGATGCCCTATCAGATCGACCGCGCCCTGCTCGCCGGCAGCCGCGCGAAGATTATGCACGACATGCCCATCCATCCGGGCTACGAGATCGCCGAGGACATGATCGAACACGAGCAGTCGATCATCTACGACCAGGCGGAGAACCGGCTGGACGCCCAGAAGGCCATCATGCTGCGGCTGCTGAACCGGTTGTAGCCGATTACGGCTGAATCACTGATTGAGATCTGTTTCACTATCCGAACATACCATGGAAAATAGATTCCTGCTATATGTTGACCTGTTAGGATTCTCTGATCTTGTACAATCCAGAAACTGTACCCTACTAGATCTCTTCAAAACGCTGGATAACTCCAACATACATACACATAAAGGTTCATTTGGGGTTATCCAGTTTTCCGATACGCTTATTGTTTACAACGAATACGATGTCGTTACAGACTACGAAAAACAAATGTGTGTGATGTTCCTGTGCGAGTTTGCACAAGAAATCCAACTCAGACTTCTTGGACATGACTCATTCATACGAGCGTTTATTACCTATGGTCCCTTTGAAGATACCGGATCTTACCCCAACACCAATTTCAAACATATCAGGGCCTTTTGGGGCGAATCATTGGTTTCTGCATATCGGACCGAGAAGACTATCAAAGCAGTAGGTCTGTTTGTTGATGAAATCATCAAACCGTTCTTATTTACTGATCTTTTTGAACCACATCTATATGACAGTAAGAGTAGTATCTGGTTTGTAGATACATCCAAAATGTTGAAAGATCAGTTTTTTGATGGTACCGACTTCTCTTTTGCAGAATCCAACATCGAAGCTATGGGGACTGAACGTTATCTTGCTTACGACTTATTTTATATCAAGAAACTCTACGAACACGGACATGACCAGAATTTGTCACCGTCAGTCAGAACGAAATACATCACTACGTGGGAGTTCTACCGTAGGAAATACAGAGGATTATGTAATGCGCTTGAAGATTCCGAATTTGACTATGAATCTATCCTTGATATCAACTTGAAGCCATATTGGGAGGAAATTGGAACTCCAAAAAGTCGTTACTGGTAGAAGGTAGAAGGTAGACTCACGTGTGTTCGAAGATCTGTAACTACCCTATACATCAAGTAGAAATAAAGCTCCCCCGTGCAATATCGAAATTGCGTATAAACCTGTTCTGTCCGATCCGATGTGTCACTTAGTTTCTCACACAACGCACTAGTCGCCGTTGTTGCCAGATTCCGGATACCAACCACTCGCAGTGACTTCGACACGTCGGCTTTTACATTCCCGGCAGGCTCAACACCACCAGTTCCGCTCGCTCCGACGCTCCTCCGATCGGCACCGCGATATACTGCTTTCCACCGGTCATGTAGGTCATGGGATTGCCCGTGGCGTTACCCGGCAGGGCGACCTCCGCGAGCAGTTCGCCGGTATCCGGATCGAAGGCCCTCAGGAACGCCTCGTTGCTCTCCGAATCATAGGTCATGGCGTTGCCGCGGTCCGAAACCTTCCGGTCCGCTACGATCCCCATCTGGGCGGCGAACAGCAACGTCTCCGTCAGCAGCGGAAACGTCCGGCGGTCCCATCCCAGAGAGGGCAGGTCCAGTTCTTCGAGGGCGGGGTGGTTACGAGGCCCGTTGCCCACAGGGCTCATCCACGCGTGCTCTCCGGTATTCAGGTCGATGGCGGTGATCCGGCCGTAGGGCGGCTTGATCACTGGAAGCCCGTCCATGATGTTGGGTCCGTAGGCGAACCGGCCGGTGTACGCGTAGGGCGCGTCTTCCTCCTCCGACTGATTCACCGTCATGATGGTCGGCAGGCTGTAGGAAGGCACGTACAGCATGCCCGTTTCCGGATGCACGGCCGCGCCCGACCAGCTTGCGCCGCCCACCAGTCCGGGCACCGCGATCATGCCTTTCTGCGTCGGTGGTGTGAAAAGCGGACCGTAATCGTACTGGCCGATCGCGTCCATGGCCGCCTGGCGCAGTTCGGGCGTGAAGTCGATGAGGTCGTCTTCCGTCAGGCCCTGGCGCTCGAAGGCCGCCGGCTTAGAGGGGAAAGGCTGCGTGGGCGCGGCGGATTCGCCGGGCACCGTGGAAGGCGGCGTCTCCCGCTCTTCGATCGGCCAGACCGGATCGCCCGTGACCCGGTCGAAGACATAGGTGAAACCCTGCTTCGTGACCTGGGCAAGCGCCCGGATCTCGCGGCCGTCTATCGTGAGGTCCACCAGGTTCGGCGCGGCGGGCAGGTCGTAGTCCCAGATGCCGTGATGCACCATCTGGAAGTGCCAGACCCGCTCGCCGGTTTCGGCGTTCAGGCAGACCAGGCTTTCGGCGAAGAGATTGTCGCCGAGCCGGTGGCCACCGTAGAAATCGTTGGTGGGCGTGCTGACCGGCAGGTAAACATACCCCAGTTCCTCGTCCGCGCTCATCCACGTCCATACGTTCGTGCTGCCCGTGGTCTTCCAGGACTCCTCCAGCCAGGTCTCGTTGCCGAATTCGCCCTCCTGGGGAATGGTCTGGAACACCCATTTCTGTTCCCCCGTGCGCACGTCGAACCCGCGGACGTCGCCCGGCGGCATGGCCGCGTCCGGCATCCGGAACACGGCGAAGGAGTCCAGCACCGTCGCGCCTACCACGACCACCCCGCGGACGATCACCGGTGGACTGGAAACCGCATACAGGCTGCGGTCGATGGGACGTCGCAGGCCCTTCGTAAGGTCCACCCGGCCGTTTTCGCCGAAGCCCGGAACCGGTTCGCCCGTACCGGCGTCCAGTGCGATGAGATATGCGTCGCCCGTGGCATAGAGTATCCGCCGCTCATCTCCTTCCTCCCAGTAGGCCACGCCGCGATGTACGAAGCCCACGTTGGCGGGTGTCCCGTCTTCCCAGGTCTTCGGATCGTACGACCAGATCGTCTCGCCCGTGGCCGCGTCTATGGCCGCGACCTGGCTGAGGGCCGTGCTCGTATACAGCACGCCGCCGACCATGAGCGGCGTCGCTTCGTTGACGAATACGCGCAGACTGGAATCGGCCTCCAGGGCGGCATTGTCGATGGAGTCCCAGCGCCACGCGACTTCCAGGTCGCCCACGTTCTGCTTATCGATCTCGTCCAGCGGCGAATACTTGGTGCTCGCGTGGTCGCCGGCGTACGCGCGCCATGCCACCTCGGAGGCGTCTTCCTGGGTGGCGTCGCCGGTCTGCGTGGCGTCACCGGCGCAGGATACCATCATGCCAAGGCAGAGGATCGGGATCATAAACCCCCCAAGCCCGGTTAACGCGGAAGAGGGACGTGTCTTTTTCATGCGTTCATCTCCTGAAAATCAGGTGTGAATGATTAGCGACCGTTGACGCGCGGGAGCTGGATCGAATTGATATTGTACAATTGTACAAATACCTCGTGCTTCTCATGTGCGTGGTATGCGCTTCTTGTGCGCGCTGTCGTCATGCCGCCGGTACACCCCGTGATCAAATATACCCTGTAGAACCATCCGGCCTTACGTAACACGTGCGCTGCCAGTGCACTACTTCGTTATCCTTTACCACTTCTTCATCTACATCGATACCGAGTCCCGGCGTGTCGCGCAACTGCAGGTACCCGTCTTCGGGCAGGTAGGGGTCTATGATGCACCGCTCCCATTCGGTGCCCACGGGCAGGCCGTATTCGAGGATCTTGAAATTTGGGGTGGCCGCCGCGAAGTGCACGTTGACGGCCGTGGCCACGGGCCCCATGGGATTGTGCGGCGCGATGGTGACGTAGTGCGCCTCCGCGATCGCCGCTATCTTGCGCATCTCCAGCAGGCCGCCGCACACACAGATGTCAGGCTGGATGATGTCGGCGCCCTGGGCGGCCATGAGCTCGAGGAACTCGAAGCGGGTGTAAAGGGACTCGCCCGTGGCAAGCGGGACCTGCATCTGCGACCTCAGCCGGGACCAGGCGGGCAGGTGCTCGGGACGTAGCGGCTCTTCGTAGAAATAGGGATCGCAGGGGGCCAGGGCGTTAGCGAGCTGCAGCGCCCGTATCGGCTCAAAAATCCGGGCATGGGGATCGAAGGCGAACTCCCAGTTATCGGGCGTGGTGTCTCGAACATCCTCAAAAAACTCCGCTGCTGCGCTACAGACCCGGCCCCATCGCTCGGTCTCGATATTCAACTGGTACGGGCTCGTCTTGAATGCCGTGAATCCCCACGCTTCGTGCAGCGCATGGGCCCGTTCCGACGTGTCCGCGGCGTTGCCTCCGACGCTGTGATACACCCGCACGCGATCCCTGACGGTGCCGCCCAGGAGCATGTACACCGGCAGCCCCGCGGCCTTGCCGCTGATATCCCACAGGGCGTGGTCCACGGCCGACATGACCGCCAGGCCCGTCCCGCCAGGCGGAAAACGGAACTGCTGGAACAGTTTCAGCATGATGTATTCGATGCGGCGCGGGTCTTCTCCCTTGATCATCTCGAAGATGTAGTCGGCGATCGGTTCCACGGACTTGTCCGGCCCGATCGAATAGGCCTCTCCCCAGCCGTACAGCCCCTCGTCCGTTTCCACCTTGATCAGGCCCCGGGAGCGGTTTCCGAAGGTACCGGCATATGTTTTGATGGCGGTTATTTTCATGGGGGAGGCTCCAGCGTATTTCTACATGATACGCGGTCTCGTTGAGTAGACGTGAGTCTGGCGTCCCGACAACGGTTGGTAGCCGAGACGATCAGAATGTGGGTTTGCCTTTGAATAAGGAAGGAATGAATTATTGCAAAATAGACGGGTGATTTCGGTGTGTCAAGGAGCGGAAACACAACCATTCGCACCTGACAGATCCCGTTTCCTAAACAAAATCCTAGGCCCTCTGCCGTGGTTGACTTGCACATTCCAATACATATTTTGATTTGATGGGCTACGCGATTGAACTGTTCTACGATCACGATAGCGAAAAAGCCGTTCGCGAAATCTGGGACGGTCTGGGAGCGGCCCTGGGGCAACCTTCCCTTTCGGAACTCGGTGCCCGTCCCCATGTTTCGCTGGCGGTCTACAGCGACGGCGTCGACACGTCCGGTTTCCGGGAGCAATTGCTCGAATTCGCGCAATCGGTGGCGTCATTCGAATTCAAGTTGAGCAGCGTCGGCACCTTCCCGGGCAGTGAAGGCGTGGTGTTTCTGGCGCCCGTGGCAACCAGGCAACTGCTGGCCGTTCACGCGCGGTTTCACGAGGTTTTTTCACAGAACGACGAATCAGGTATGGCCTACTACCTGCCCGGCAACTGGGTGCCGCACTGCACGGTGGCCATCGACCTTGCCGCTGCAGAAGTGAGGGAAGCCGTCGGATACTGTCGCGAGGCTTTCCAGCCGATTACGGGAAGGTTTCAAGAGATCGGGCTGGTCGAATTCCGTCCCGTGAAGGAACTTGGCACGTATAAACTCGGTTAGCTATATCAGACCGACTGACATTCGCCTATCAGACCGACTGACATTCGCCCTTTAGCACTTTCGCAAGGAATCCCATGGCCAGTCTGATCGTTGAAGGAGGCAAGCCGCTTTCCGGTACGGTCGTCCCGTCCGGCAACAAGAACGCGGTTCTGCCCATCCTCTGCGCTACCCTGTTGACCGATGAGACAGTGACGATTCGGAACGTGCCGGACACCACCGACGTGAGCAAGATCGCGGGATTCCTCGAGGCCCTGGGATCCCGTATCGACTGGGACAGGAAAGCCGGTATACTTCAGATCAACAACGCCGGCTTTCACGAGGACTCCGGCGAGGTGGCCCTGCCGGAAGGCATGCGTTCGACTCTGCTGCTCCTGCCCGGCCTGCTGCACCGCACCCGGTCCATCCGCTTCTCGAATGCAAAGGGATGCGCCCTGGGCGTACGGGAAATCGATCCGCACGTGGACGTGCTGCGTTCGCTGGGCGTGCGTCTCGTCTCCGAGGATCCGATAGAATTCGAATTGAACGGCCGTTTCAGGGGCGACCGGATCTGGCAGGACTATGTTTCAGTGACCGGGACCGAGAATTTCATCATGGCCGCGGTCCTGGGCGAGGGCAAGTCGACACTGGTCAATGCCGCGTGCGAACCGCACGTGCAGGACCTGTGCCATTTCCTCAACGCCCTCGGGGCCCGGATCGAAGGCGTCGGGGCGAACGTACTGCATATCCAGGGCGTGGACCGGCTCGGCGGCGGCACCGTGGACATCACGCCCGATCACCACGAGATCACGACGTTTCTGGCCGTGGGCGCCATGACGGGCGGCGAAGTGCGGGTCGAGAGGGCGATCCCCCATCATTTCGACCTGATCAACCGCTGCTTCAGGAAACTGGGCGTAAACGTGGAATACGAAGGAGATACCGCGCTGGTGCGCGGGAACCAGTCCCACCGGATCGAGAACCCCTTTACCTCCAATATCCTGGCCAAGATCGAGGCCGCGCCCTGGCCCTACCTGCCGGCCGACCTTGTGCCCCTGATGATCCCCCTGGCCATCCGGGCCGAGGGATCCATCATGTTCTGGAACAAGGTATACGAAGGCGCATTCTTCTGGATATCGGAGCTGGTCAAGTTCGGCGCCCACGTGGTCATCAACGACCCCCACCGCATCATCGTCTTCGGGGACCGTCCCCTTCAGCCGGCCACGGTGGAAGCGCCGTACATCATCCGCGCGGCCGTGGCCCTGTATATGACCGCCGCAAGCATACCGGGCACCAGCGTCATCAAGGGCGCCGATTCCATCCGAAGGGCCCATCCGAATTTCGTGGAGAATCTGCGCGCCCTGGGCGCGGAGGTTGCCTGGGATGGGTTGGAGGAGGAGTGACCCGGTCTCTCAGTCCTCTTTTTTGTCTTTGACCGAATCAATCAACCGGTCTACGTAATCCCACATGCGCCACTCGGCCAGAACGAATAGAATGACGCCCATGGAGAGCAGGAGAATCCTGATGATCAGGCCGTACATACGTCCTCCTCATAACCGGTCGCCAGGGTGAACCGAGGAAGCCGGGGCGGAGGCGGATATGATCCCGAATCTCATCCGATGACCCGGATGGGCATGAGCGGGCTGTCCGCGTCGACACCGAAATCGAGAAGGACCTCCTGGTCCCCTCTCCTGAAAACCATCTTTCCCGTGCCCCCGGGCGCATCCACACCCGGGGCTTCGTAAAGGGGATAGGCGTCGTAGTCGATGGCCGCATCGTCCACGCTGTGTACACCATTAAAGTACATCTCCAACCGGTTGCCGTCCAGCGTTTCGACAGCGACGCGGTCGCTCCCCGGCCATCCGGACAGGTCCGGCTGTGAGGCGGCGCGGCGGGAGCAGAAGGACTCGAAGGACTCCTCGTTGCCGGCCTCCCTTGCCTCGATGATCAACCCGCCGTGGATATCCGGAATCCTCAGGAGCCAGCCGTCGATCTGATCGGGATTCGCCGCCAGGTGGCGCATGGACCCTTCCTCCCGGATCTCCGTCCACTCGTAGGGACCGATGGGATAGGCGGCGACATACGCGTCGGCACCCGTGTCTCCCATGATCCAGCCGTCCCGCTCCACCCAGGCGATCGTGCGGGGCAGGAACATGTTGATGAAGGGCGCCTCGTCGTCCGGCGGGATCTTGTACAGGACGATGACGGTGCCCTCGTGCTGCATCATCCGTTCATAGGGCGATGCGCCGAAGAGCCGGTCGGGCCACTGCAGGTAGGGCTTGTCGGACCCGATTTGCCGCCTGATCTGCTGCGGGTAGCCCACGAGGAAGGCGCTGAATCGTTCCGGACTCCTGTAGGGATGGTTGCAGCAGATCTTGGCCTGCTGGTTTTCTCCCCGCCACGTCAGGTCCCACGAAATCAGGTCGATGGGGCCGGCACCCGCCCCAGGGAGGCCCAGCTGCGACGATCCCAGGGCGAAGGAGGGGCTCATGTACGTGTACTTCCGTACGGGCCGGGCCTCGTGTTCCACGCGGCGGTAAATCGTCCTGGGCGCCTTGGTCTTTTTAACGACGTGGGGCGTGGACCGGTCCACGGCCATCTCCGCGAAGAGTGCCGGTGGGCGATAGGCGGCCGTGGCCGGCGGGATGCAGAAGCCATGGACGTGGTGCTTCGGATCGAATTCTTCGTCGCCGAAGTAGAGATACTGCAGTGCGGAGATCGCTCCCGATTTTCTCCAGGTATTTTCCCGGTATCCTTCGCGGCTGTGTCCGCCCGCCCAGGCCCCGTAGAAGTACTCCAGGGCCATGTCCGCCACGTACAGGGAAAGTACCTGCTCGACCTGGTGGCGCAGGTGGGGGTCGGCCGCGTGATCGGCGAGCGTGATCATGGGCACCATGTGCTCCACGTGGTACTGGGGGGAATCGTATTCGTGGTGGCCGTTGACGGCCGTGCGTTCGATCATCCCTAGGATCCAGCGCGTTGCCTCGGCCCGGTTGGCTTCCGCGGACAGACCGTTCCACATGCGTTTCGCGTCGGGCCACCGTTCCGCCGCCAGCAGGTTGCCCACGTAGAACATGAGCCAGTGGTTCTCCGTATTGCCGCGCTCCAGGACGCCGTCCATCATGAAGTCCCGGATGATTTCCAATGCTTCTTCAGGCAGCCGATCGGGCCACCGGGCGATGAGCGCGCCGCAGGGATACACGTGGAACGGTCCGCCTGCCGGACGGCCGCCCCATCCGTCGGTCTGATCCGAGAGTGATCGCCGGACGATGTCGACAACCTTCGCGTCTTCCATGCCGGTTGCCAGGAAGGCGTTCAGGTCCCAGAGGCCGCCGCCGTCCCGCTTCGACCAGGTCTGGACTACCTGGTTTGCCCGTGCGCTTACCTGCTGGTTGTAGGTTTCCTGGTTCATGGTTTTAGTTTCCGGCCTGACTGAGTTATCGGTGCTTCAACCTTTCTTAGCAATCGGCGCTTCCTGTGCGTGGTTTGACCAAGCTTCCAGTGCTTCGGTGCGACTATACTTCCGGTGCGATGATCGCGCGTACGTTTACGAATCCCGGGATCTGCTGCCAGGTGCGGCCGCCGTCTTCTGTGTACCACAGCCCGCCCGGCGTAGCGCCGGTGAGCCAGGTCGACGTCGATGCGGGATGACAGGCCACGGCCGCGCACAGGTGCCGGGGGCCGGTGCGCACCCAGTGGCCCGACCCATCTCCGATGGCCACGCCGTGCTCCGTGGCGGCAAGGATATCGTCGCCGGCCAGCGACAATTCGAAAATCGCGCCTCCGTCCGGCGTATGGCCCGCTGAATCCCAGCGGGCTCCGTCCTCGCTCTGCCAGATCCCACGGTCGTCCGTGCCCGCCCAGAATTGTCCGTGAATGTATGCCAGCGCGCGTACGGCCGTGCCCGAGAGAGTGGTCCGTCTCCAGGACGCGCCCGAGTCCTCCGCGACCAGGACGCCGCCTTCGGTGCCGATCAACCAGGCCGTGGGCTCATCGGGATGGACCAGGATGGTGTTGGTGAACCGTTCATTGACGCGGAGGGCGTCTGAGTGGTGCGTCCAGCGGACCGCGTCGGCATCGTCATAGCGACCCGTGGCGATCCCGTAAGGGGATCCGGCCACGACGCCCGGAGATCCCTCGATCGACGCAATGGCCATGATCTCGGTGAGCGTTTCGTCGTGGAGTTGCTTCCAGCGGTCGGGTTGGTCAGCCTGGCCGGCCTGGTCCGTTTGGTCTGCCTGGGAAGACTGGGTGATATGGTCGGGCGAGATGGTCTGCGCGGCTTGATCCGCCCCGTTCGACCACTCCCAGAGTCCGCTTCCCCAACTCGCGCCCGCCACCAGGCGGTTCGGTTCCCGGATCAGGCTAGAAATGCCGTACTCCTGTGCGCCGATGCGCGTCCAGGATCCACCGATAGTACCGTGGTAAACGCCTTTGGAGCCGATGAGCCAGTGGTTGCGGGGGATCATTCCCATTGCAATTCCAGATGTAACTTGCTCAACCGATTGTTCTTACAGGCTTAAAGCGGTATATTCCGTTACGTAACTTTCAGGTAGCACTATCCTGTAATGCACAGGACAATTTCTTACCTTTCATTGCGTAAACACCGCCCAAAATAAACAAAGTTTCCGGTATTAACAAGCATCTTCCCGATCTCCAAAAGCGGCATGTAGGGAAAGATGTGAACATCAGCAAAGAGCCTGGGATAACCCGGAGGACTGCTTTTACAAAACAAAGGGAAAGTCAGATATGACGAAAATAGACGGTCTCACCGACTGGCTGTTCCGGTTACCGGACCTGCCCCGCGCGCCATTGGTTCAGCTGCCCACGCCGATCCACAAGCTCGTCAGATTCGGCAAACACCTGGGAGGACCGGAACTCTGGATCAAGCGCGATGACCTGACCGGACTGGCGGGCGGCGGCAACAAGTCCCGCAAGCTGGAGTTCTTGGTGGAAGACGCCTTGCGATCCGGTGCGGACACGCTGGTTACGGTGGGCGCAATCCAGTCGAATCACACCCGGCAGACGGCGGCGGCAGCGGCTAGATGCGGACTGCGATGCGCCTTGCTGCACTGTGGCTGGACCCGGGACGCCGGGCCCGGATATCGGCACGTGGGCAATATCCTGTTCAGCAGCATTCTGGGCGCTGAACTTTACCTCGACGAACGCGAACGCCCTATAGAGGATCAGAGCCCGCTTGAGGGTCTGGTCGAACGCCTGCGCCGGCAGGGACGCAGGCCGTACCTGATTCCGGGCGGAGCGTCGGAGCATCCGTTGGGGAGCATGGGGTATGTCGCCTGCGCCGCGGAGATCACGCAGCAGGCTCGGGACCTGGGCATCCATTTCGACTACGTGGTGCATTGCACCGGAAGTGGTAGCACTCAGTCGGGCCTGGTGGCCGGTTTCGCCGCGCTGGGATCCGACACCCGGGTGATCGGCATATCGGACGATGACGAGGTCGAGATCAAGAAAGAGCGTGTGCTGCGCCTGGCGAACGAGACGCTGGAGACGCTTGGACAGCCGGTCCGTGTCACCCCCGGCGACGTGGAGATTACCGCGGCCACGTCCGACCCATACGGTGTCGCGTCTCAAGACGTTTATGAAGGAATCCACCTCCTGGCGCGCACCGAAGGGTTAATGGCAGATCCGGTCTACGAAGGAAAGGCAGTCCGCGGCCTGCTCGACCTTACAGACAAGGGACGGTTCGAGCCGGAGAGCCGCGTATTGCTTATGCACCTGGGTGGCGCCCCGGCGGTCCATGCCTATGCCAGCCAGTTCCCGCCCGTCGAGCTGATACGGTTAAACATCTGAACTCATGCGATACGGAGTTCTGTACCTGAGGTGGTCCCTAATAAGGTAGCACACGAAGTATCTTGTGCGTTAGGAAGACGGCCATTTCAGCTATGCCATGATGTTCGGGATCAGCATGAGCGTGGTGGCCGTGGTCCTGCCGACCCTACTTTGCAGACCGATTGCGAGGAGTGCCCTGAGGCGATCGGACGTAGCAGCGGGAGCGAAATCAGGTACGAAGTCGACGGACTGGAAGGCCTATCCAATAAAACGGTAGGTTTGCTGTGTATATATGCGATTCCGAGCAAAACACGATGGTGAGATGGTGTGTTTCTTTGTTCTAAAAGTACAAGAAACACAATCCTAGGGGCACTGAAGACTGCGATGACCGAAGACGTCCTTGCATATTTTCGTAAGACTACCGATGTCGGCGGCTGGCTCATTTATAGCCATATTTCGAGAGCGAAGGGAAGCATCTGCACCCGCATAACCAGATTGTAACAAAAAAAGAATCTCCGTAGGCTTAAATCGGTTTAGGCGCGTGCGCATTTTCGCTACCTCCGCTGTAACCTTCATTGGTAGAGGAACCGCATCAGATATGCCATATGCCCCAGGTGGCGTATCGATACTCCAAAATGCTACATGACGTTGTGTGAGATTATGCATGCCGAAAAGAATACGTTTACGTAAGTCCTCGGCTTGCCGATGAACAAGATGAAACGTACGGAATAGCTGGCCTAACCAACGCCCGGTAGGTGCACCAATTTCAGGAGTTAAGCGCCCTGCGTTACTTACCAATACCGTACGACAACGTCGCCATATCCTCTCTAACCCTAAATTGTCATATACACCACCGTCAGTTAAGATTGCCCTATCGGTAAACGGTGAGCGATGCAGGTCAGTACCTTCCATGGGATGAACGACACCTGGCTCAAAGTAGAATTTAAGCGGTGAAAGAAGAGGCGGAAAGGCCGCTGAAGCCGCGACTACTTTCGATAAGCGAAATTCCGGCTTATCGATCTTTCCGACACGATGATCAGCTGCGTAGTCTTTCGCAAAACGCCATGCACTTCCTGTCTGCAGATTTGTGGTCATAAATGTAAATCGTGGTTTATCCGGTAAATCTTGTAAATCCGATCCATGTAACAGATATCGATCATATGAATTCGATACATTTTCTGCTGCGGTCAACCCTGGCAAAAGGCCTAGTAAAAGAGCCCTCGTATCGATGCCTATTCCGGCAAGCTGTATGACCGGATTTACGAATGTCTCCACAAAATTCGCAGCATATCCATTGGAATTAAAACGTAAGTCACGCCATGCAAGCCCCAGTGCTGCAGCCACAATCGAACCTCCTGAAACACTGCCAATCTCTTGGATGTGAGGCAGTATTCCAAGTTCGTTGAGCCGGACGAGTACACCCGTGTGATAGACCATCGCACGATACCCCCCACCCGATAGGCTCAGTCCGACAATGTCCTCTACCTTCCCAGCAGTCAGAAAGTCATCTCGGTCGGCCCGTGCTTCAAACTGGGATTGCAGATCACAACCCAACTTCCGGCTTTTGAGTAAAGTTAGGTTCAATCTTGATGTCGTCAATTCTGACTAACCTCGGCAAGTACATCGCTGCTGAGTACCAAAGAGAAGGAGCCGTCTGCAGCAGCGATTGCTACCAGGCCGTTCAACCCCTCAAATTCCATTTCCTCTCTCAGCCAATTCAATTGCTCAAGATCGGTAGGACTCGGCGTCGCCAAGGCTTCCTCTGGATGGGAATGCCATTCACCCACATATCTGACCTGATCCATCGTCATGGTCATGGCTTTTGTAACCTGATTTCGCAAATCGAACACCCCACGTTCGAAACCCGACCGAGTTCCCGAACTATCTTCCGGCTGTGATAGAGCATGGACCAAGTGAATAAACTTGGCATTCATATCCGTTATCCCAAGGAGTGCTCCGCCGGTCTCGTTGGGAAGTTTTTCGCTGCGGACAGCCATGATATTAGAGACAAGTTCGTCATCATATACGATCTTCCATTCATCGGTGCTTTTTATTGTTACCGGTGTACCGTCGAAATTCACCAACTCAATTTCACCATTATCCTTCAAGGTCCAAATCGAAATTGATGCGTCTTCAGTTTCCAAGACACGTTTTACTCCCTGCGAAATGAGAGCGCTAAGTAATGCTGCATTACTTGCAGGTATTTGATTTGTTAGTGATCGACACGAGCCGCTGTATCGTACTCCAGGATATTCAGTCTCCAGATGATGGATTAGACGTCGGTCGCAAATCAAGTTTCGATAATACTGAGCTTCTAGATCCCTTAATGTAATACTGCGGCTAGTGTTTTCTACCATTAGTACGGCCGACGTACCTGCGGGATTAAAAAAAGCACAGATACGCCGTGCGTGCACGTTGTGTAGATCACACAGGTGGCGGGACATTGCTACTGACGCGGAGGTGTCAATAATGATCTCAGCATCTTTAAACGCTTTTTCCAACCGATCGTGCGATCCACTGTCCGGGTGAAACAGGTTGCAACAAATTGGTTCTACTCTTTCGTCCAATACGCCGCTAATTTTGTTGGCAAGTGCATTGGCTTTCTGAGTTCCTATGTCATCGAAATGAAGTGCATGCCGTACAGTATTATGTGGAAGTAGTATATCGCAATCTATAACTGTCCACGCTAAAGCACCCTCGCGAGCAAGATTCAAAGAAAGCTGTGATCCTAGCGACCCCGCGCCTACTAGCACCGCTCTGCGATTGTCTGGTTTTTTGCGCCCCGACAACATCGCCGCTATTTCACGACTTACCCGGTAATGCACCTGTGCCGACTCGACTCGTAATTCCTGATTTATCGGTTCCCTAACGGGAATCGCCGCTATATACGCACGACAGTCTCCAACATTACTGTTATTTGTATGTAATACACCCAATGCTACACCAATTTCACCTGCACTTTGATCAGTAATAAACGCACGAACATCGTTTACCGGACCTTGCTGTTCCGTGGCTAACGGAAAAGTCACGACGATAGCCAGTCGGGTCGATAACCTCTGAATCTCGGAATCCTCAATACCAGCCCAGTTCCTTAATACGGTCTTGAGTTTGTCGTAAAGGTCAATTCCACAATTTTCGAGTTCCGATGCGAGTGAGGAAAGTGAGTTCGGTATATGACGTATACGCTCTTGATCCTGCGGACGCGCTTTTATTGCGACAACAGTTATGTTGGGTGGTACCCCAACATAACTTGCCTCTATGGTAAAGACGAAATTGGGGTTGTCTTCGTGAATAATCCCAACCAGTTCAACAGGTTCTGGGTTTTCCATCATGGCTGAAGAGGGAAGGACGATTGTGCGGGCTGAGAAAAAAAACAATGGTTCGGGAGGTTGAGCCGTATCGTGGAGTTCTCCCCGTGATGCATTAGAAAGCCAAACCTGAATCCTTCGTACAATGTCGAATCCAGTAGCAGTCAGACGAGCCTCCTCCCAAGGACGATCATCAATACACAGCGCTCGTGGTTTACCCGATGGAACCCAATTTTGATGGGGTGTATCTGGAAAATCTTCACGCAAACTCAGAACGCTCGGTTGCCTCTTATCGAACGGTAAAATAACAGCGATGGGTTCGACTGCTTGTATAGGATAGGCTAGATCCTGTGGGCGCTCCACTTCAATGTTTATGAACACACCCGAACAGCCCATCGCTGCAGACTGTCGCAGTGAAACGATATTAACTCCAGGAACTACGTAGTTAGTCACTTGGGATACCAGTTCTTTCGCCAAGTCGGAACTCAGTTTATCAGGATCACTGAGTTCCTTTCCAAAATCATTCCACCAATTATGTAGTTTCATTTCGCGGCCGATCCGGCTCTAGTTGTGGAAGTTGTAACGTTAGAAGCACCTACAATTACTGAACCACCAAGGGGAGTTGCACCTCGGGAAGTGATTTCGATTGTTGAGGGTTTCGGCTTTCTCGGGGAAGGCAAATCCATCGTAACCTTGAAAGTCCCGTCAATCATCTTGACCACACGCTTGTAGTAGGCTGCTGCCTGCCGATGAGGAGGTTGTGGATTGTTATCTTCATCGCTCCCTTTAACAGGAATCGAATCGCTTGTAGACATCATAACACCGCGTACTCGCGCCTGAGTCTCACAAAGCCATTTCATTCCTGCTGAAGGCTTGGTTTCCTCATCTCCTTTTTCCGGTCCGATGGACAAGTAGGAGCAGTGATGTGGTATTTTAAAGACATCCCAAAGCAACCGCTCCGTGTTTCTATGCCGCTTTGTAGTCTCGACAATCTGATCGATCGATTCATAGTCAATATCCGACATAAACATCGCATGTGTTTCCCGATGTCCTTCCATGAAAGTTGCTTGAAAAACCACGCTATCCTGATTTCGGTCGATTATTGCTTCTTCGTCTTGGCGCCAACCGAATGGGCTGTGTATGAAGAATTTTACTTTTTCCGGACGATCCGTTGAGTAACCGGGAACGAACTGACCAGCATCAGTAATTAGATGCTTACGCGATTCGAGCGATAGACCGTTTTCCGCCAGCCAGTCCTTCAGTTTTTCGGGCCGTGAAAATACTCGGATGCCATTCCCTTTCTTTAATCGGTAACGTGCTTCCTGTCGGATTACTCTGGCACTGTCTTTGGATCCCTCCTCCAGAATCGCTGCAGCTGGTACCCACAACTCTCGGATCTTCACTCGTCCTGCACCTTGATATTTGATCGCATGATCAAGCCAGAAGAAATCACATGCACTATGGCAGTGGTCGTCGTCCAAATGAGTAAAAAGCACTACATCATAGTGGTCTCGCTTAGAAGCGCGTAGATCGTCTGTTAACTCTTTGGCAAGATCAACGCGCAAATCCGACGGATCATTAGGATTTCGAACATCTGCAAAATCAATAAGTAGTTTTTGTCCGTCACTAAGATCAAGCCGCGTACAATCCGCATTGCCCAGTGGGTGGAAAGTAATCTTCGCAGTCATCTCAACCTCTCTGTGTTTATGTCCCTGTGGGATCTTGAATATCATCCATGTGAGTGTTGTAAACGACGTCATACAACACGCCTAATTAGCCGATCCTGATTAATTTAATCAGTTTAACCAGGAGTAAAAAAAAACTAACTGATCCGATAGTAAATAAACTCAACTCCACCAGAATCTGAGGCCTTCTCCTGCCTGAGTAGAAAGCCTTGATCCCAGAGTTTTTTAAGTTTCATACTGGCATTATTCAGCGAAACCCCCCCTTCTGTTGCTAGATCGCTGGCACGTGCATAAGGACGGTCCATCACAAATTCAAGTGCCTCACGCGTACCCTCACTAGGTTTCGGGCCAATCATTTTGATTTGTTGGTTTTCCAGAACTGTTATTGGTTGGTTTTTTTTCAAGCATGCCGCATCGATATTTTCGGTGAGATCCGCATTCACAGGATCGATGATACTGAATCCTTTGCTTCGGCGAAATCGAAGTACCAACTCGACAATGGCCTCTGAAGCAAACGAAATGTCCATGCGCTGCACACCCGTCAACGAGATCAGAAAGATCACCGAACCAGGGTTTTCTTCCACAAACTGCAACAGTCGCTGGTACACAGTCCGACCTTGTTGTCGACCCCAACCTTCGGGTCGATCCATGAATTTACCAAGAGGTAGAAACTGACCCTCTAGCTGCTTCATCCGATTAATTTAACCAGAACCCTCGTTCCTGTCAACCCCTAAATTGAAGGTGATGCCTATATGTGTACCCCAAACCAAAGGCAGTTGCTCACTACAGTAGGCCCGATTGGGTTCGTAAGCACCTCGTGCAGGTATAAGGACCAATCTTTGATTGGGCAGTCGGACATCAAGTGTCGCGTTGTATTTGATAGCTTTCGCTGCACAGCCCTTCAATCCACAGCCTCGATCTTCGCCATGACGTGAAAGCCCCTGACGAAAAATCATCACGAGGAGTTCTGTGTCAGTTTTTTTTTCTAATTGTGGAAACTGTGTTTTTAACGTCGGACGTAGCGTTTCCATTATACCGAGGCCGCTGTCTGATACAGCCACAAATAACCTGTTACCTTCTATATATGTCTGCAATGCCGCATATCCATCTAGCTTAGTGGCACTGTGCTCGAATATATTGTCTATGAGTTCGCAGAATATGGTCCATATGGAATGGCAAAGTTCCTCAACGTCAGCCCTATTTTGGCAGACACGAGAAATCACCTTGACTAGCCTGCTTGGGAGTCCAATGTCGCGATCATCCTTGTTGATGCGAGCGATCTCTACCAGTTTTTTGTTTTGTCCTTGATGCAATCGTGCGCCTGAGTAAGCCGGACGTTCTGGGGAGATCATTACCTCAGGATGCAATTGGTCAAAAAACCCAATTCGATTGAGATAACCCATCGTACCAGCTTCACCTTCCTCGAAGTACATTCGGACGCGTCGTGTAGAACTGACCAATTGATTCGCGAGAGAGAGTATGCGGATCGCACTGTCTACCATAATCTTACAACCTGTCGGGAATCTGAAGGAAACTTCGTAAATTCCATCGGAAAATGGACCGCGGGATTCCAGTAACGATGCTTCAAATCGGTTCCCATTAACCCAATCAGCAGCGAAATCTACTATACAATGCACGGGTTTTCCTCGTGTTCGGCAGACATCTACACACCAGCCCTCCGCCTTCGGAATGATCCACTGAAATTACTCCGTTTATAGATCCTACTTATCAATATCATTTTACTCATTATATAACGGTTATCTAAAGTAACCTCTCCCATGGAAATTTAACCAGAAAAGTTTGCGCAGAAAGAAACCCGAAGTGATTTTGTTGCTAGCCCCCGCACTTGACCCGCATTACGTGCCCCGGTATACTTCCCTACCATGTACCGGTCCCTATTCTGGTTCCTCCTTCCTCTCGTCATAACCGAACTCATTTATGAACTGGGCATCCAGGTTATCAACGGTGGCATCGCCCGCGTGCCACGGCCCACCGAAACCCTTGCCGCGTACGGAATCGCCTGGGGACTGACATCTTTTCTGACCGGCACGGTCTCCCAGACCCGGCAGATGTCCATGGTCCTCGTCCGGGACCGGGCGACTTTCCACACGGTTTTTCGATGCGTCGCCGGGTTCGGCGGCGTACACTTTCTTGTCCTGGCGTGCCTGGCTTTTACGCCGGTGGGACTATGGGTGATCGACGAACTGCACGCCGTGGACCCGGTCCTGGGCGGCACGGTGCGAAAGGCGCTCGGATTCCTGCTGCCCATTCCGCTGATCGTGGGGATCACGCGGTTTCTTTCGGGGTTGTTGCTGCGCGTACGGCGGACCGACGTCGTCAGCTACGCCATGATGGCGGGCATCAGCATGAGCGTGGTGTCCGTGTTCCTTTTCCTGCCGACGCCGACCGTCCAGGCCGACCCCATTCTCCTGCCCGTCATGGCGACCTACTTCGGCGTCCTGACGGAACTGGCCGTGATCATCTACGGCTACCGGCGATTCGCACGGCGATCGCTGCACAGGGCCGGGAGCACCGAAGAGGAGCAAGCGGTCGGACAGAACGCGGGCGGCGAGCCAATCGGACAGAATACGGGCGGTGAGCCGGTCTCCCGGAGACCAAACCGCCTGACCGCGGGCTATGTGCTGCGGTTCTACTGGCCCCTAGCTGTTACGATCGGCATACAGGCCTTGAGCCGTCCCATCATCAACCTGTTCGTGGCCCGGGGGTCCGATGGGACGGAGTCGCTGGCGGTGCTTACGATCGTCTACGCGCTGGCGCACCTGCCCTACGGATGGCTGAACGAACTCAAGAACCTGCCGCCCGCCTTTCAGCGTCAGGACCCCAATGCGCGGATCATCCGCCGGTTCACCGCAGTGTGTGGTTTGATTTCCTTCGGAACCATGGCCTTGATGTTCTGGACCCCGGTGCGGTTTTTTCTACTGGAATCCCTGATCGGCGTGGATCATGATTTTGCCGTGCGCTGCACGGTCCCGCTGATCATCTTCTCCTTCTTTCCCCTCGCCGTCACCATCCGTTCCTACCTGCACGGGATCGCGCTGCGGGACCACCGGACGAGCGCCATTGCGCCCAGCGGACCCGCCCGGGCCGGCGCCATTGTCATCGTCGTGAACGTGCTCGCGCTCTTCGACCTGCACGGCGCGATCCGCGGCGTGGCCGCCCTGTACAGCGGATTCGTCGTGGAAGCCATCGTCGTCCGATGGCGGATGGGCAGGCGCCGCGTCGCAACCGCCCGGTCGGACTGACGCGGGCGATTGCCGTCGCGAAGGACAGATGACAGGGTTTCACGTGACGGCGCGCGTACGACGCGTCGACGCGGCTCTTGCGCGCCTAGCTCGCGGTCTCCCTCCACCCCTTCGTGATGTCCAGGAAAGCGTCGATATCCTGCTCGTTGTTGAACATGGCTGGTCCGACGCGGATCTGGGCGTCGTTTTCCCGGAAGGACAGCCGGACTCCTGTTTCGTCGAGCTGTTTTTCGATCACCGCGCGATCGGCACCGTGGTTGAAGGACACGATGGCGGACTGGTTGTTCGGCGGCGTAAAGACCTCGAACCCCTGCTCGGTCAGGCCGCTGTGCAGTCTATGTGCCAGGGTGACCGTATGCTGCTCAATCCGGTCGGTTCCCACGTTCAACAGGTAGTCCAGAGAACCTGAAAGCTGGTAGATTGCCGCGAAGGCGGGCGTGGCATAACCGAATTTCCTCGCGTCGGTGTAAATCGTGTACTGGTAATCGGGGAGTCTTTCATCCACCATTCTCCATCCCAGGCGGTCGGGCTTCACCACGTCCATCACCGATTCCCGAACGTAGAACGGCGCCACGCCGAAGCCGCCGAGGAGCCACTTGTACGAACCCGTGGTGAGGAAATCGACCCCGGTCGGTCCGATGTCGAGATCGATCATACCGACCCCCTGCACGGCGTCGGCGTACAGATACGCGCCGTGGGCGTGAGCCAGGTCAGCCAGGGCCTTCAGATCCTGGCGATAGCCGTTCCGGTTGGATATCCACGCCACGGAGATCAGCTTCGTGTTTTCGTCCACCAACTCGGCGAAGGCTTCAGGCGAAGTCACTCCGTCCACGTTCCGGACGATGCGTGTCTCTATGCCCAGGGTTTCGGCCAGTTGGCTGTACATTACCAGCGACGTCATGTAGTGAAGATCGTCGATCACCACGTTGTCCCCGGCCTTCAGGTCCAGGGAATTGACCACGATGTTCTCGCCTTCGCTCGTGGACGACACCAGGCCGATCTCGCCGATGCCGGCGCGGATCAGGCGCGAGAACTTTTCCCGTACGGCCTCCTCCTCGTCGAGCATCTCCCTCAGCAAGATCGGATCCCGGGACTTGGCCGCGAGGAACTCTATGGTCTTGTCCACCGCAGGCTGCGGCGATGGGCCGATGTAGGGGGTATTCAGGTACAGGGATTCGCCGGCGACCGGAAAATCCGCGCGCACCCCAAGGGGATCGTCGCCGGTCGGCGTAGCCGCGGCATCCGCCGTGGATTGGCTTGTTTCATCGCTACATGCGTTACCCACGACGCCAGCGAGGGCTGCCGCGGACGCAATGCCCATGAACTCCCGTCTCGAAACGGACATAAGTCACTCCTTGTGTATCTTAGCCAGACTGATTCTCAATTGGGGATGGTCTGTAGAGGGTGTGCAAACACGGTATGGAAACCGCGGGGGAGCGTCAAGGAAAGAACCGGACAGTCTGCCTCAAAACACTTGACGGTCCGACCCGCCGGAAATACTGTGGCAGATAGCCGGATCGCTCTGAAGATCCACTAAAAACTGATCCATTCCCGCCCAACCGGTCATTTCAACCACAGATAGCTATCGCGCGATAGCTGTTGCCGTACTTATGGCGGTTGTTAGCGTAAATCGATTAAGGAGACCTTAGTCATGTCCTTTCGCCACACAATCCCCCTGTTCGGCCTATCGATCATCATGTTTCTCGCGATACCCCTCCACGCCCAGGAAGCCGACCCGCCCTTCGGAGATCCGGCGTACATTTCGCCTGACGCAAAATTGGAAATGGTGTTCAACGAGGGCCTCGCCCTGACCGAAAGTCCCGCCGAGGGCCCCGACGGCATGATCTACTTCAGCGACATCACCTTCACCACGTCGGCGGGTCCCGATGGCATCGAGGCCGGACACATCTGGCGTTATGACCCGAAGACAGGCGAGACCACGATCTTCCGGTCGCCAAGCGGGATGTCCAACGGCCTCAAGTTCGATGCGCAGGACCGGCTCATCGCCGCGGAAGGGGCCGATGAAGGCGGCCGGCGGGTGACGCGGACGGACATGGTGACGGGCAAGGCCTACATCATCGCCCACGAGTACGCAGGCCGGCCGTTCAACGCCCCCAACGACATCGCCATCGACGAAAAGGGCCGGGTCTACTTCAGCGATCCGAAGTACATCGGCAACGAATCGGTGGAACAGCCCGTGATGGCCGTGTACCGCATTGATACGGACGGTTCGATCCATCGGATCATCACCGACGCGGGCAAGCCGAACGGCGTGGTGGTGTCGCCCGACCAGAAGACCCTCTACGTAGTCAGCAACGACAACGGCTCCATCGACCTCGGCAAGATCACGCCGGACATCCCGGTGCGCAAGGGACGCATGGCCCTGCTGGCCTACGACCTGCACGAGGACGGAACCGCCACGTTCCGGAGCGTCCTGGTGGATTACCTGCCTGAAGACGGCCCCGACGGACTGGTCGTGGACGTCGAAGGCAACCTGTACGTGTCCGAGCGCGACATGACCCGTCCGGGCATCGCCATCCGGGCGCCTGACGGTACGGAACGGGCATTCATCCCCACCGGCGTGCTGCCCACCAACGTGGGATTCGGCCGGGACGAAAACGAAAAGATGCTGTACATCACCGCGGGGACGGGGCTCTACCGGATCCCCGTGATGAAGGCCGGGTACCATCTGCCGCGGTAACAGACGCGGCAATAGACGCGGCCGCGCGTCTCGTGACGCTTCCTTAAGCATCGCACCATTCCACACCCACCCCTAGCCCATGTCCTTTCTAGACTGGACCATCGTCTTTCTCGTCAACGGCGGCATCGTCGTATACGGCCTGCTGGCGTTCCGCGAGAAAGGCGAGAGCTTCGACTGGTACCTGGCCGCCAAGTCCATGCCGTGGTGGGCGATAGGGCTTTCCGCCTTCGGCACGGCCGTGGACAGTGGCGACTACGTGGCCATCGCCGGAGGATCGTACCAGTTCGGCCTGTCCCAGCTTTCCCAGTGGTGGCTCGGTATCGCCATCGGCTGGTTCGTCCTCGCCTTCTTCGTCATCCTGCCCATGTACCGGTCGGGCGTTTTCACCAACGCCGAGTGGCTGGAATTCCGGTTCGGGCCGTCCGTCCGCATCATGGCGGTCCTCATCAACATCCAGTCCCGCACCAACGTCCTCGCCAACATCTTCTTCTCCATGTACCTGGTACTGAGCGTCCTCGCCGGGTTCTCCGCTACCGCCAGCTGGTTCGTCGTGGTGGCCGTGGCCGCGTCGGCGACGCTCTACGTCGTCCGCGGCGGCCTGCAGGCCGGGGTGTTCACCGACGCGGTGCAGAGCGTGGCCATGATCGTCGGCTCCTTCGTGCTCTGGATCGTGGTCTGGGTCAGGGGCGGGGGATGGTCGGGCCTGAATGAACGCCTGGCCGCCGTGGACCCCGCGCTGCCGGACACGCTCCTCCACGTGGGCGGATACGCGCCGCCGGGCGTTCCTGCGGCGGTGGTCATCCTCAGCTTCATCGTGGTGCTGACGATGTACGCGGTCATCAACCAGTACGAGGCCATCCGGTTCCTGGGCGCGCGGTCTGAATGGGACTTCAAGATGGCCGCGGTGGTGGCCAGCACCGCCACGGCCATATGCCTCTGGTTCAACGTCACCATGGGCCCCATGGCCCGGGCGGACTTTCCCGGACTCGAAACCATCGACCAGGCCTATCCGCTCATGATCCAGGCCTATCTGCCCCACGGGTTGATCGGAATCGTGGTGGCGGGACTGATCGCCGGCGGGTACTCCACCTTCGACTCCATCGGCATCGGCATATCCAGCCTCTTCGTCCGCGATATCTACGCACGGTTCATCGTGAAGCGCGCGTCGGACGCCCACTACACCCGCGTGGGCCGCATCACGGCCCCCTTCATCATGGCCCTGGGATTCGCCTACGTGCCCTTCATTCAGGAGGGGATGCTGGCCTTCTATCTCCGGCTGGCCGGCGCCATCGCCGTACCGCTCATGACGGTCATCCTCATGGGCGTCTTCACCCGCGTGCACCGGCAGACCGGCATCGTGGGCCTGCTCATCGGGCTTGCCTACGGCGTATCGGCGGTCCTGGGCGAAAGCCTGGACTGGGGGTTGCCGGTGTGGTATACCAACACGTGGTGGACCTACCTCTGGAACATCGTGCTGCCGGCGGGCGGCATGCTGGCCGCTTCGGCGGTGATCACGTTGCGGCGCGGCCGGGTCCCCAATGAAGATCTGGAAGGCCTCGTCTACGCCCGGCAGAACGACATCGCCTCGGTCCGCAACCGCATGGCCCACCGGTTGAAGGCCCTTGAAGGGACCTGGTTGCAGAAGACCCTGGCCGAGTCGCCCATTCGCGGCGCCTATCCCTTCAAGCTGCCGCCCGGGGGTTTGCCGCTGTTCCGCCGTCCCGGCGTACTGGCCCTGGGCTACCTGGCCATCGCTTCCGGGTTGTTGTTCGGCGTGCTGTGGTAAGGGGTCCGGTTACAACCCTGAGGCTGGTTTCAGACATCGGATTTTTCGGCTGTCCCGCCCGGCTATCCCGCAGGAAACTTCCAGAGAACGTCCCTGGTCATGAAACAAACGACAACCCCGGCGGGTCTTAATATCAGCGTACAAGGGTATTCCGTACGGGGATAAATCCATCTCTTACTCATGGAGTGCATGATGAGTTCATTTGGAATGACCGAGTTAATCATATTGGCAATCGTCTTATTCCTATTGTTATTCATAGCACTGCCGATAGTGTTCTTCATCTGTATAATTCGGAAAAGAAAAAGCAATCCTAAAGAATCCTCATAACCGGGTTGATCCGGAGTGGACTAACAACGGCTTCTATAACAGAACCACCACGTAACGGCCCCGCCTCATGTTCAAAAACTACCTGACCGTCGGCATCAGGAACCTGTTCAGGTACAAGGGCTATTCGGCGATCAACATCCTGGGACTGGCCATCGGCATCGCATGCTGCATTCTCATCCTGCTGTACGTGCAGGACGAGCTCAGCTATGACCAGTACCATGAGCATCGGGACCGCATCTACCGCCTGGCGGAATCCGCCACCATCGCGGGAAGACCGATCGAAGCGGCGGTCACGCCTCCGCCCTGGGCCCCGGTGCTGGCGGAAGAGTACCCCGAGATCGAACAGATTACCCGGCTAAAGCCACCTGGCTCCCGCTGGCTCATTCGATACAAGGAGAATCGATTCTACGAGCGGTTCTTCGTGTTCGCGGATTCGTCGGTCTTCGACATTTTCACCATCCCCCTCGTCCAGGGGAACGCGAAGAGGGCCCTGGCCGAGCCGCACGCCGTGGTGCTGTCGGAGTCCATGGTGGACAAGTACTTCGGGGACGAGAACCCGATCGGCAAGGTGATTACGGGAGATGATCTCTACAAGTTCACAGTGACCGGCATCATGGAGGACATGCCGGAGAACTCGCACCTGCATTTCGATTTTCTGGCTTCCTATGCCTCCCTGGGACCGAACAAGTTGTACAATGAACCGTCGACAATGCAAAATCATGGGTTCAGTCACGACGTGTTTACCTATCTGCTGCTGAGGGAAGGGCAGGAACCCGAAGACCTGGAACGCAAATTCCCCGAATTTCTGGACAGGCACCTTAGCGAAATGCTCGAAGGTACGGGCATTGTCGCCAGGCCTTTCCTCCAGCCAATTACCGATATTCACCTGCATTCCAACATGGAAGCCGAATTAGGCCCCAACAGCGACATCCGGTACGTCTACATCTTCTCCTCCCTGGCCGTGTTCGTTCTCCTGATCGCCTGCGTGAACTTCATGAACCTTTCCACGGCACGTTCGGCCCGCAGGGCACAGGAGGTGGGCATTCGGAAAGTGCTTGGCGCCCAGCGGCAACAACTGATCAGGCAGTTTACGGGTGAGTCGATCTTCCTTTCCGTTATCGCGCTGGTCATAGCGCTGGTACTGGTCCACCTGCTGCTGCCCCAGTTCAATGCGGTATCGGGCAAGACGCTGGAAATGGATTACCAGTCGATCTGGCTGGCGCCGACCCTTGTGGTCATCGCGCTGCTCACGGGGATCGTAGCCGGGGGCTATCCCGCCTTTATCCTGTCGTCCTTCAGGCCGGTCGCCGTGCTGACCGGCGCGTTGAAAGCGGGGGCGTCCCATTCTTTTCTCAGAAAGATCCTGATCACGTTTCAGTTTATCGTCTCCATCATCATGATCAGCGGCACGGTCGTGGTGCTCGACCAGTTGCGGTATATGCAGACCAAGAACCTGGGCTTCGACAAGGAGAACGTGGTAATCGTCCGGCTGCCGGACGCCGAAGCCATCAAGGGGTATCCAGCCTTCAAGAACGCGGCCCTGCAGTATCCGGAGATACTGAACGTGAGTACTTCGAGCAGTGTGCCGGGCGGACAACCCAGCCTGAACCTGGTTACGCCGGAAGGCGTCCAGGAGGACCAGAGTCCGGTCTACCAGGTAATCTGGTCGGACTACGACTTTATTGAGACGCTGGGCGTCAAGATGGCGGCGGGACGTACATTTTCGCGGGAATTCGGCGCGGACTCCACCGCGTGTCTCATCAACATGGCGACTGTACGGTCCCTGGGGTGGGAAAACCCGATCGGCAGAACCATCAGAATGACCGGCTCGCCGGATTCGGATCCGCCTGTCGAGGTCATCGGCGTCATGGAGGATTTCCACAACAAGTCGCTACATCAGCCGATCGAACCATTGATGATTCTTCTGCTATCGGAAGCCGCTTCGTTTATGGAGATCAGGATTCAGGGGAACAACGTTTCGCGGGGGCTTGAAATCCTGCAGGAGCAGTGGGGAAAGATCTACCCCAGCCATCCCGCCATGGATTATTCGTTTCTCGATGCGGACCTGGAACAGCTCTATATCGCGGAACAGCGTATGGGCTCCGTCTTCATCGCCGGCGCGGCGCTTTCCATTCTTATCGCCTGCCTGGGGCTGTTGGGCCTCTCTTCATTCATGGCCGAGCAGCGGACCCGCGAAATCGGGGTCCGCAAGGTCCTCGGCGCCACGGTATCTAACGTGATACTGCTGTTGTCCAGGGATTTTACGAAGCTGATCATGGTATCTTTCGTGATCGGAGCGCCTGCCGCCTATTACGTCATGCACACGTGGCTGGAGGACTTCCCATACCGTGTCGAACTGAGCCTGGCCGTATTCGCGTTCTCAGGTCTTGCCGCACTGTTGGTCGCCTGGCTTACGGTGGGATACCAGGCCTTCAAAGCCGCGACAGCCAACCCGGCGGACGCATTGCATGCGGAGTGATGCGGCGGCAAGGCGGAACTGGTCGAAAACTGGTCGCCAAGATCAAGAAAGATATGGGGCTGAACTAATGCTCAAATACCCGGTGATATTGGTAGAAGACGATCAATCCGTGATGGTCACGTCTCCGGACTTTCCGGAACTTACCACGTACGGTATGGACAGGGAAGAAGCGATCGCCCGGGCGGTCGACGCGCTGGAAGAGGCACTAGCCAGCCGCATTCACGATGGACGGGATGTTCCCCTGCCGTCTCAGGGACGCGACGCGGCCGTGTTACCTACGCTGACAGCCGTCAAGGTGATGTTATACAGGGGGATGCGGGAGCAGGGAATCGGCAAGGCGGAACTGGCACGGCGTCTCGGTTGGCATTTGCCACAGGTGGACCGGGTGCTGGACGTTCAGCATAACTCCCGTATGGACCAGATGGACGCGGCTATGGGCGCCATTGGCCGGCACCTTTACGTACGGGACTCCGTTCGTTAGAACTGCCGATCCTCTTCCCTCTGTTCCTTGTGATCGGCACCCACCGATCAACTGCTCACCATCACCTTCTTCAACGCCGCGATGAACGCCTCGTTCTCCTCGGGAAGCCCGGCGGTGACGCGGATCCAGCCCTCGATATTCCAGCGTGCCTTCGCGTTTCCCACCAGGACATTGTGATCCTCTCTGAGGCGGCGGACGAGTTCGTCCACGTCCGTCTTCATGTTCATCATCACGAAACTCGACTCGCTCGGCGCGTATTCGATACCCATGGCGTCCAGCTGCTCGTAGAAGTAGCGTTTGCCCTCGATGACCAGGTTGCGTGAACGGCGCAAGTGGGTCTCGTCGTCCAGAGCGGCCGACGCAGCGTGGGTGGAGAGCAGGGTGAGCGTGTTGGCCCGGTGGCTGTTGATCCGCGAGATTACCGTGGGATGGGCGACCGCGTATCCCACCCGCATGCCGGCCATGCCGAAGACCTTGGAAAACGTACGCGTCACGATCACGTTCGGGTGATCCGCGATCAGCGCCGCCGCGCCTTCGCGGTCAGCCTCGTTTTCGGCGAATTCGATATAGGCCTCATCGACGAGGACCAGGACCCGCTCGGGGATGGAGGCGACGAAAGGCTTCAACTGGGACAGGGGGGTCAGCTGGCCCGTGGGGTTGCCGGGACTGGTCACGACCACCACGGCGGTACGGTCGGTCACGGCGTTGCTGAGACCATCGAGGTCGGGTTTCATGCCCGCCAGGAGCGGCACCCGCACCGGATCCGCGTTTGCCACGCCGGCGAACCGGGTAATGAAACCGAAACCGGGCAGGCTTTCCACGATCTCCGTCCCCTCGCGAACGTAAGCGTGCCCGATTGCGAAGAGCAGGTCCGACGAGCCCGCGCCGACGGCGGTCCACGCGTCATGTACCGGTGCGAAGGGGCTGTCCGTCCATTCCACCACGGGTACGCCGTGCCGTCGGGCCAGTTTGCCCAGCAAGTCCGGGTTCTGGCCGTAACGGTTGATGCTGGTGACGAGGGAGAGCACCGCCTCGACCGCCCGGGGAGACGGACCGAGGGCGTTTTCGTTGCTGTCGATGCGCACCAGTCCCGGGGGTACGCCCCAGCCCCGGACGGAGGGTCCCCCCACCATCTGGGCCACGGCCTCGTAACTGCCCAACGATAACGCACCTGCGCCAGCCAGGGCCCCTTTGAGGAATCCCCGGCGAGAAAGCCCTGACCTTCCCGATTTTTCGTCGTTTTTCAGTTCGGACATTTCGCGCTCCTTCGTCGAATACCGATCCGTGGTATATACCGATCTGTGATACATACCGATCCGTGATAGATGCTGGTTGATCTTATGATATACCGTCGTGTCACGGATGGGAAGATCAATTGCATTGGCCTTGACGATCCCCCGGACCTCCCGTAGATTTAAAGCAGAAATGCGCGTGACGGCCTTACGGCTAAGCGGCACAGGGACATCCGCATCCTGCACGCGGTCCCTGGCAGGCGTGAGCGACCGTGGACCGGCACGCATGGATGACCGTGGCGCGAAGACCCGCGAAGTCCAACCTCGTGAAGGAGCCCTTAATCTTCGGCAAGTCCCCTCTCGTTACTACTGAAACCCACCGCCTGCTTGACCGGCTTCTGTCCGAACGCATCCTCATCATCGACGGCGCCATGGGCTCTGTGCTCCAGGGCCACGCCCTCGACGAGGCCGATTTCCGCGGTGAAGCATTCAAAGGCCACCCGGTCCCGCTCCGAGGCGATCTCGACCTGCTGTCGATCACGCGGCCCGAACTGATCGAGCAGGTCCACCGGCAGTACCTTGACGCGGGCGCCGACCTCATCGAGACCAACACCTTCAATGCCACGTCCATCTCCCAGGCCGACTACGGCCTGCAGGACAGGGTATACGACATCAACGTGGCCGCCGCGAAGATCGCGAAACGCGCCGCCGCGTCCGCTATGGCCGCCGATCCGGAGCGGCCCCGGTTTGTGGCGGGGGCTATGGGTCCCACGACCCGCTCGGCATCCGTCGCCTCCGACGTAAGCGATCCGTCCTTCCGGTCCGTGACCTTCGACGACCTCGCAGCCGCCTATGGCGAGCAGGCCCGCGGACTCCTCGACGGCGGCGCGGACCTGCTCCTGGTCGAGACCCAGATCGATACGCTCAACCTGAAAGCCGCGCTGTTCGCCGTCAACAGCCTCTTCGACCAAGGCATGCGTCGCGTACCCCTCATGGCCTCGTTCTGCATCGTCGACGCCAGCGGCCGCACCCTCTCGGGCCAGACCGTGGAGGCCTGCTGGACGTCCATCCGCCACGGCGAGCTCTACAGCGTGGGGATCAACTGCGCCCTGGGCGCCACGGAACTACGCCCCTACATTGAAGAACTGTCAGAGATCGCGAATATCCCGGTGACCTGCTATCCGAACGCGGGTCTCCCGAACGAAATGGGCGGCTATGACGACACACCGGACCACATGGCCAGGGTGCTGGGCGATTTCGCCGAAGAAGGCTGGCTCAACATGGTCGGCGGATGCTGCGGTACCACGCCCGAGCACATCGCCGCGATCTCTGAAGCCGTGAAGCAGCGGGGGAAGCTGCGCGTTCCCCACCCCGGCGAGCCCCTGTCCCGGTACAGCGGACTCGAAACCTTCACCGTGCGGCCCGACGGCAATTTCACCATGATCGGCGAACGGACCAACGTAACGGGATCGCGCAAATTCGCCCGGCTGGTCCGGCAGGAGAAATATGAAGAAGCCCTGGGCGTCGCCCGGCAGCAGATCGAGGGCGGGGCGAACATCATCGACGTGAACATGGACGAGGGCTTGCTCGACAGCGAACAGGCCATGACCACCTTCCTGAATCTCATCGCGTCCGAGCCCGATATCGCCGCCACGCCCGTAATGATCGACAGTTCGAGCTGGCCGGTCATCGAAGCGGGACTGAAATGCGCGCAGGGCAAGAGCATCGCCAATTCCATCAGCCTGAAGGAAGGCGAGGAGATTTTCAAGCACCAGGCGCGATTGGCCAGGAGGTACGGCGCCGCCGTGGTGGTGATGGCCTTCGACGAGACGGGCCAGGCCACGGACACCGACCGCAAGGTGGAGATCCTGAGCCGTTCCTATCGGATCCTCACCGAAGAGATCGGCATGGACCCGACGGATATAATCTTCGACCCGAACATCCTCACCGTGGCCACCGGGATCGAGGAACACGACGACTATGCCGTCAATTTCATCGAGGCGGTCCGCCGGCTCAAAGAACGGCATCCCCTGGCCAAAGTCAGCGGGGGCGTCAGCAACATCTCCTTCTCCTTCCGCGGCAATGACCATATCCGGGAAGTGATGCACGCGGCCTTCCTCTACCACGCCATCCAGGCCGGCCTGGACATGGGGATCGTCAACGCGGGCCAACTGGCGATCTACCAGGACATCGATCCGGAAGCGCTCCGCATGGTGGAAGACGTGCTCTTCAACCGGCGGCCCGACGCCACCGAACGGTTGCTGGAGTTCGCTGAATCGAGAAAAGGTCCCTCAGCCGGAAGGGCAGAGAAGAACGAAGACTGGCGCACAGACAGCCTGGAAGAACGCATCTCCCATGCCCTGGTCAGTGGCATAGCCGACTACGTGGAAGATGACATGGACGAGGCCCTGCAACGCTACGACCGGCCGCTCCACATCATCGAGGGACCCCTGATGGCCGGGATGTCCATCGTCGGAGACCTCTTCGGCGAGGGGAAGATGTTTCTGCCACAGGTAGTCAAGAGCGCGCGGGTCATGAAAAAGGCGGTGGCCCACCTGGTTCCGCACATGGAATCCGAGCACGGAAACGGCGGAGAGAGAAAGTACCAGGGGACCATACTCCTGGCCACGGTCAAGGGGGACGTGCACGACATTGGGAAGAACATCGTGGGCGTGGTCCTGGGTTGCAACAACTACCGCATCATAGATCTGGGTGTCATGGTACCCGCTGAAAAAATCATCGGTACGGCCGTGGATGAAGGCGTCGACCTCATCGGATTGAGCGGATTGATCACCCCGTCGCTCCACGAGATGATCCACGTCGCCCGCGAGATCGAGCGCAACGGCTTCGAACTGCCACTGCTTATCGGCGGCGCCACGACGAGCCGGCGGCACACGGCGATCAAGATCGAACCCGCCTATCACGGGCCGACAGTGCACGTGACGGACGCTTCGAGAGCCGTGGAAGTGGTGGGGAACCTGATCAGCGAAGATCTGCGGCCGGACTACGCCCGGCGCGTTCGGGAGGACTATCAACAGATCCGGGACACCTACGAAAACCGTACGCCGCGCATGCCTCTGGTGCCTTTCGCCGAGGCGTGCGAGCGCCGGCCCGCCCTCGAATGGTCGGAAGATACCATCGCGGTACCCGAATTCACCGGGGTCCGCGTCGACGACGGCTTCCCCCTGGACGAACTCGTTCCCTATATCGACTGGACGCCCTTCTTCAGCGCGTGGGAGTTGCGTGGGCGGTACCCGGCCATCCTGGAGGACGAAAAAGTCGGCGGTGAGGCGCGGAAGCTTTACGAAGACGCACAGGAACTGCTTGAGGAGATTATCGATGGCCGATTGCTTCGGGCCAGGGCGGTATGGGGGTTCTTTCCTGCGCACTCCAACGGTAACGAGGTCGTGCTTTTTAACGACGCCGCACGCACCGAAGCCCTCGCGACTTTCCACATGCTGCGCCAGCAACGGCCGAGGTCGACGGACGGACCCTGCCTGGCCCTCTCCGATTTCGTGGGTCCTGAAGGCACGGCGGACTACATCGGCGCCTTCGCGGTCACCGCCGGCATCGGTCTCGACGAATTAGTGAGGCGGTACGAGGCCGACCACGACGACTACCGGGCCATCATGGTCAAGGCGCTCGCCGACCGACTGGCTGAAGCCTTCGCCGAACACACCCACCAGCGGGCGCGGCGCGTCTGGGGATATGGGCAGGAGGAAAATCTGGACGGCGAAGACCTGATCCGGGAGCAATACCGGGGCATCCGGCCGGCGCCTGGTTATCCCGCCTGTCCCGATCACACGGAGAAGCGCCGGCTCTTCGACCTGCTCCAGGTCGAGAAAAAGATCGGAGTCACGCTGACGGAAAGCTACGCTATGGACCCGCCGCCGTCTGTAGCCGGCCTCTACTTCGGCCATCCCGACGCGCGGTATTTCAACGTGGGTAAAATCGGCAGGGACCAGGTGGAGGACTACGCCCGGCGCAAGCGGATGACCGTCGAATCCGTCGAACGATGGCTGGCGCCCAACCTGGACTATGAGCCCCGGGGCTAGACCGCCCGACTACCTCTTTAGCACCGCCGTGCCCCAGGTGCTGGGATCGACGTGGACGCGCAGGTCGCGCCCGGCGCTCCACCACTGGGCAGGGTATTCCGAATTGTTGAGGAAGTAGGTGAAACCCAGGCGGGGGAACTCTTCCGGATCGTACCCGCTGAGCGCTTCAGTGGGGAGGCATACCTCCAGGGTATAACCGCGGTCCGATATCAGGGAAGCGATGGGGAGGGCTTCCGGCTCCGGCATGTTCCACTTCTCACGGGCGCGGTCGACCTGCGTGGGTTTGACCACGGCCCGGTCTCCGTCGCCGCCGCCGGTGGGCAGGCAGTTGAACTGGTGGCAGTACCGCCCGGCCCGCCGCGCGGTCTTCACGTCCCGCGTGTCCAGCCAGATCTGGAAACTGTCCCCGGTCCAGTGCCGGCCGTAGTGGGAATGGACCGGCTTTCGCTTGCGCACGTCCACCGCGAAGTACAGACCCTCTTCGTTCCAGGCCATGTAGACGTCCGCGGCCTTCGGCCGGTTCTCCAGGAATCCCAGGTCGGGTACCAGGTATTCAGGGCCCCAGTCGTCCAGTACGCCGTTGATCCGGGGCGCCTGTCCGCGGTAGTGGCACTGGAAGGCGTAAGCGAAATAGACTCTGTTGGGAATATCAAGCGGCATGGACGGCAATCATTCGGACTGTATTCCAGCGGACGGCAATCATTGGGACTGTAATCCTGTGGACGGCAACCGGGCGGACGGCGATCAGCGGATGTAGTCCGCGCCTTCGAGATCGAGCAGAAACGCCTTGATGTCGGGCTGGCCGCCGTAGCCGCCAAGACGGCCGCCGCTGGCAATCACGCGGTGGCACGGGACCAGGAGGCTGATGTCGTTGTTGCGGTTGGCCTGGCCCACAGCCCGGGCGGCCCTGGGCCTGTGCGAACGCTCGGCCACCCATTTGTAGGAACGGCATTCTCCGTATGGAATGGCCTGCTGCGCACGCCAGACCTGTTGGTAAAAGGGGGTGCCCCGCAGGAAATCCAGCGGCAAGTCGAAGACCTTCAGTTCGCCGGCGAAGTAGCGCGTGACCTGATCTTCGACCGAACCGAGCAGTTGGTCATCCGGGACGAAGGCAACGTCCGCTTCGAAACGGTTCAGCATGTCGATCTCGAAGGCCTCCGCCGTGACGTCGTAGGTGATTCGGCAAACGCCCGCTTCGCTGGCCGCCGCGTACATGGGACCGAGCGGCGTGGGAAACACCGTGTATTTCAGTACGTGTCTCAACGGATCAGGACTATCCTACGATGTCGCGGTCTCTCAGACCCTGCGCAAGTGCCCGCGCGATGATCTCGCTGCCTTCGATGGTGGGATGCCAGGTATCGGAGAATGACCGTTCGCGCTCACCGTCCATCCCGGCGAAAGCGGCGTTGAGGTCGATGAGATCCGTATCCTCTTCCATGGCCAGCCGGCGTATCGAGGCATCGTAGATATCGTAGAGTTGCGTAAGCCGGTCGACGTCTCCCCGGGCCAGGAAGGACGGGTAGCGCAGCTTGTCCAGGCTTTGCAGGGACATCTCGGCGCCATTGCGGGAGATGAGCGTCGGCAGGGTCGTCAGAACGACGCGGACCCGGTCGTTCTTCGCCGTCCGGATGAGCCGGCGCATATTGTATTCGAAGTTCTCGGGCAGAAAGTCCTCGAGATCGAAAGAGCCGATGGGTGGCGGGGTATTCAGATCCAGAATCTCCTTGGCCTCGTCCAGCAGCCTCAGCCCCGTATCGCCGCCGTTGCCGTAATGCCAGTAGGACTGGGTCTTCCTGCGCATGTCCGGATAATGCTTCGGGTTCCCCAGCCACATGTCGTTCCAGCCGATATAGACGATCAGGATGTCGGGTTCGAAGGCGAGCAGCCGTGGCAGGCGCAACTGGGCGTTGATGGAGGCGTGGTCGTCGACGCCCGCGTTGATCACCTGGTGCTCCTGCGCCAGGTCCATGCCCGCCAGTTGCCGTTCGAGCTGATAGGGATAGGGCGAATCGTCCCCCGGCGCGCCGAAGGTGCAGGAGTCGCCCAGACACATGATGCGGACGACGTCGGCCTCCTTTCGCCGTGGAAAATCCCTCCCCCTGAACCCATAGTCGTTGATCTGGATGCCGGCCACGCTGTATCCCGGCATCAGTTCCCAGCCGCTCCGGTTGTGAAACACGATGTAGGGATGGGCTCCATCGTATTCCTCGTGGAACCAGCGGTCCCTGTTGTAGGCGTGGTCCTGGCGGCGGAGGTAGAACTCCGCACCCGCGAGGGCGCCCATCGCGGCGCCGGCCATGGCAAGAAATGCGTAACGCTTCATTCCCGTTCTCCAACTGTATTCGACCGAGTCTGAGCATTCCGGGCGGGTTGCCTGCAGTCATTGTCCCGGGTTGCCTGCAGTCATTGTCCCGTTAATTCGAACGTCCGCCGTTGCTGCTCCGCCTGGAATCCCATCGCCATCGTTTCACCCTTGAATCTAAAGGAATACGAGCGATTCTTGCAAGGGAAAACGCGTGCCCGGATTCCTTTGACGACATCACCTGTCTTCCTTGTATAATCATTATGAAAGGGCTTGACGGCGAACGGAGCCGCTTCCATATTTAATAGGTGGTTTCCCATCCCGATCTTGCCACAGTAAACCGTACGCTACGATTTCTAATTCGCGATAACTTGCCAGCCAGAATCTGTCGGACAGCATTCGTCAGTTAGCGTGATTTCAGTATGCATAAAGGAGGCTCTATGGCTGACCGAAAACAAAAAGCCGCGCCTGAAGAACCAAAGGCCGCGCAGGGAAATGGCGGTACCCGGTTCACCCGGCGCGGATTTCTCAAGGGCGCCGGCGCCGGCGCGGTCACGGCGGCCGTGGCGCCGGCCATGCTGGTCTCGGGAGCCAGGACAGCATCCGCCCAGGAAGCCGAGGGCGTCATGGCGGGGACCGTTACGCTCGACGTGAACGGACAGACGCACAACGTCGAAGTGGAGGCGCGCACGACCCTGGCGGACGCGCTGCGGGACCGGCTGGAGATCACCGGACCCAAGGTGGTCTGCGACCGGGGAGAATGCGGGGCCTGCACGGTGGTGATGGACGGCAAGCTCGTCTTCAGCTGCATGACGCTGGCCATGGACGCCCAGGGACGGAAGATCGAAACGGTCGAAGGGCTGGCCGACGGCGACAATCTGCATCCCCTCCAGGAAGCGTTTATCGAGAAGGACGCCCTGATGTGCGGATTCTGCACGCCGGGTTTCCTCATGTCCTCCAAGGAGTTGCTTGACGCCAACAACAACCCGACGCCGGAAGAGGTCCGGGAAGGCCTTTCCGGGAACATCTGTCGCTGCGGCACCTATCCCCACGTGTTCGAAGCCGTGATGAGCGCCGCCGAAAAGATGCGGAAGGGAGGGTGAGCCGATGCAGCAGAAAATGAAGAAGGTCAAGATCACCATCCAGGAAGACGGTGAACCCAAAGAAATTGAAATCGAAGTGCCCGATACCGGCGAAGGCGGCTGGGGCGATCTTTCGAAGAACACCTATATCAACAGGCCTCACGTCCGCGTGGATGCGGTCGACAAGGTCACCGGACGCGCCAAGTACACCGCCGACATCAAGTTGCCCGGCCTGCTCTACGGACGCATCCTCCGTTCGGCCCATCCCCGCGCGCGAATCAACCGCATTGACGCGACCGCCGCGATGGCGCTGCCCGGCGTGAAGGCGGTGGTGCTGCCCGGCGACGATCCCGCCGTATTCTCCCGGGAGTGCCGGTTCGCCGGACAGGAAATCGCGGCCGTGGCGGCGACGACGCCGGAGGTCGCGGAAGACGCGCTCCACGCCATCGACGTGGATTACGAGGTGCTGCCCTTTGTCGTGGACGAAGACGCGGCGCGTGACCCGGCCGCTGCCCAGGTGCACGGCGACCGCGGAAACGTGGGCGAGCCCCGGGTCGGTGAACAGGGCGACATCGCCGCGGGTTTCGCCGCGGCCGACGTGACGCTCGAAGCCTCCTACCGGTGCCAGGTGCAGTCCCACATTGCGCTGGAAACCCACGGCAACGTGTGTCAATGGGAAGGCGACAAGCTGACGGTCTGGGCCTCCACGCAGGGCGTATTCAGCGTGCGCGGCGAACTGGCCGGGCATTTCGGGATCCCCGAAACGAACGTCCGCGTGATCACGGAATTCATGGGCGGCGGGTTCGGCGCCAAGTTCGGCGCCCGCAAGGAAGGCGTGATCTGCGCACTGCTCGCCCGGAAGGCCGGAGCGCCCGTGAAGCTGATGCTGACACGCAAGGAAGAGCACCTGGCCACCGGAAACCGTCCCTCCGCCGTGCAGCACGTGAAGCTCGGCGCGACGAGCGACGGCAAGCTGGTCGCCTACGAACGGTCCAACTACGGTACGCCGGGCGTCGCCGGAAGCGCCAACATTCCCGGTGCGCCGTACCTGTACGAGGTCCCCAACTACCGCATCGAACAGACGAGCGTGTTCACCAACGCCGGGCCGATGGCCGCCCAGCGCGCGCCGGGACACCCCCAGGCGGCCTTCGCCATGGAATCCATGATGGACGAGATGGCCGAGGCGCTGGGCATGGACCCCATCGACATCCGCCAGATGAACGACCCGAACGAAGCGCGGCGCAACATGGTGGCCATGGGGGCGGAGCACATCGGATGGAAGACGCGCCGGAGCGCCATGCCCAATGCAGGGACGGGCCGGATCAAGACCGGCATGGGCGTGGGATCGTGCCGGTGGGGCGGCGGCGGCGGAAGGACGCAGGCCGAGTGTACCATCAATCCCGATGGGAGCGTGCAGGTGAAGTGCGGCACGCAGGACATCGGTACCGGGACGCTCACCCTGGTGCACATGGTCGCGGCGGAAGAGTTCGGGTTGAAGATAGAGGATATCGACGTCCGTATCGGCGACACGAACTACCCCTACTCGGGCGGAAGCGGCGGCAGCACCACGGCCGCGTCGGTATCGCCCGCCATCAAGGGTACGACGATGCTGGCGAAACTCGAGCTGTTCAAGAAAATCGCGCCCAGGTTCGGCGTGGAACCCGGGGAACTGGTGGCCTCGGACGGGAATGTGTTCGTTGGGAGCGATCCTTCCAAGAGCATGACCTGGCAGCAGGCGACGGCCCAGCTCGGGGACGAGCCCATCTTCTTCCACGGCCAGTGGCTGCCCGGCTACTCGGACAGCGGCGTGCCCGGTGTGCACTTCGTCGAGGTCAGCGTCGATACCGAGACCGGCCTGGTGAAGGTCGACCGGGTCGTGGCCGTCCACAACAGCGGCATGATCCTGAACCCGCTCACCTGGGCGAGCCAGGTTAACGGCGGCGTCCTGATGGGGATCGGTTACGGCATGTACGAGAACCGCATCATGGATCCCGCGACGGGCTACATGGTCAACGCGAACCTGGAAGACTACAAGGTCATGGGCTCCACGGACATCCCCGAAATCGAAATACTCAGGTACGACGAACCGGAACGAGGCGTCATCGGCATCGGCGAACCCGCGACGATCCCGACCCCCGCCTCCATCGCGAATGCCATCTACAACGCCTGCGGCGCCCGGATACGGGAGATGCCGTTCACTCCCGACAAAGTGCTCAGCGCGCTGGCCGCAGTGAAGGAGGGCTGACCCATGCGGAACTTTTCCTACGTCAATGCGACGTCGATAGAGCAGGTGCCTTCCCTTCTCGGCCGTAGCTGGGACGACGCGGTGGTCATGGCAGGCGGCACGGACCTGGTCGGCGAGATGAAGGACTACGCCGCCGTTCCGAAGCGCGTGGTCAACCTCAAGTCCATCGAGGGGCTGGACTACATCCGGCAGGATGACGCCGGGTTGCGTATCGGCGCCCTGACCACGCTGACGGACGTGTTGGAAAACAGCGCCGTGTCGCAGGAATTGCCGGTGCTGCACCAGGCGGTATCCGTCATCGCCTCGCCGCAGATCCGCAACATGGCCACGCTCGCAGGGAACATCCTGCAGCGTCCGCGTTGCTGGTATTACCGCAGCGAGGATTTCCCCTGTCTCAAGAAGGGCGGGGCGCGGTGCTACGCGGTGGGCGGAGTCAATACCTACCACGCGATCTTCGGATCCGGACCGAGCTACATCGTCCATCCGTCGGACGCGGCCCCGGCGCTCATGGCCCTGGGCGCCACGGTGCACGTCCATGGCCCCCGTGGCGGTGATGAAGTCCTCATGGACGATTTCTTCACCATGCCCGAAATGAACATCCGGCGGGAGAACATCCTTCGGCCCAACGAGATCGTGACGGAAATCTCGATTCCGAAACCGGAGGCGAACAGCAAGGGAATGTACCTCAAGGTGCGCGAGCGGGAATCCATCGACTTCGCCCTCGTAAGCCTGGCCGCGCAGATGACCGTGGTGAACGGGACCTGCGAGCGGGCCAGCCTCGTGTTGGGCGGCGTGGCGCCCATCCCGTGGCGCGCCGTCGAGGCGGAAGACTACCTCAGGGGGCGCAGGATCACGGAAGCCCGTGCGGAAAGCGCCGCCGAAGCGGCAGTGGAGGACGCCGCGCCCATGCCGCACAACGGTTACAAGGTGGAGATCGCGAAGAACCTCGTGAAACAGGCCGTTCGGGCCCTGGCGTCGTAGGCAGTCCAGGCGGCGCAAGCAAGGAGTTTATCATGGCACAACCCGTTTGCCGGTACCTGAGAACGAAATCGTTCTACACGGCGGAGAAGAACGACACGACCCTTACCGAAGAGAAACCCGGCCGCTCGTTCTGGTGCGTCCGTTCCGTGTCGGGCATCGGTCCCGATGACAAGATCGTCGGACCCGCGGAGTGCGACGCGCAACGCGCCTGTTTCGAAACCGTAGACGTAAGCTTTGTGTAACTTAGTGGGAGATCTTTACGATTGAGTGATTTTGTCTACCACGAGCTCCTGCCCGTGGGAAAGGACGATACGCCGTACCGTCACCTGACCGCGGACTTCGTTTCCACGGGTACGTTCGAGGGCCGTGACATCCTCAAGGTCGATGCGGCCGGATTGACCCTGCTCGCGGACCAGGCCATCCGGGACAGCGCCCATCAACTCCGGCCCGGCCACCTGGCCCAGCTCCGCAAGATCCTCGACGACCCGGAAGCGTCCGACAACGACCGGTTCGTCGCCATGGAGATGCTGAAGAACGCCAACATCGCGGCGGGCGGCATCCTGCCCATGTGCCAGGACACGGGGACGATCATCATCACGGGAAAGAAGGGAAACCGCGTCTGGACCGAGGGGGACGACGAGGCCGCGCTCTCGGAAGGCGCCATGAACGCCTTCCTGAAATCCAACCTGCGCTACAGCCAGCTCGCGCCGCTGGACATGTTCACGGAATCCAACACGCGGAACAATCTGCCGGCGCAGCTCGAGATCTACGCGGACCGGGGCGACGAGTACAAGCTCATGTTCATGACCAAGGGCGGCGGATCGGCGAACAAGAGCCTGCTCTTCCAGGAGACGCGGGCGCTGCTGAACCCGGGACGGTTCCTCGAATTCGTCGACGAGAAACTGCGCATCCTCGGCACGGCGGCCTGCCCGCCCTACCACCTGGCCATCGTGGTGGGCGGCACCTCCGCGGAGTACTCGCTCAAGATCGCCAAGCTGGCCAGCGCAAGGTTCCTGGACAACCTGCCCACCGCGGGAAACGAATTCGGCCAGGCCTTCCGCGACCTGGAGATGGAAGAAAAGGTGCTCAAGATGAGCCAGGAAATCGGCATCGGCGCCCAGTTCGGCGGGAAGTACTTCTGCCACGACGTGCGGGTAGTCCGCATGCCGCGCCACGGCGCTTCGTGTCCCGTGGCCATCGCCGTTTCCTGCGCCGCGGACCGCCAGATCCTGTCCAAAATCACGCGGGACGGCATCTTCCTGGAAGAATTGGAGACCGAACCGTCGAAGTACCTGCCGGATATCGCGGACGAAGCCCTGGGCGGCGAAGTAGTCAAGATCGACCTCAGCCGGCCCATGTCCGAGATCCGCGCCACGCTCAGCGGCTACCCGGTCGCCACGCGGCTCTCCCTGACCGGTCCCATGATCGTCGCGCGGGACATCGCCCACGCCCGGCTCAAGGAGCGGCTGGACAGCGGCGAGGGCCTGCCGCAGTACATCAAGGACCTGTGCGTCTACTACGCGGGACCGGCAAAGACTCCCGAGGGCTATGCCTCCGGTTCCTTCGGTCCGACCACGGCGGGCCGCATGGATACCTACGTGGACCAGTTCCAGGCGGCCGGCGGCAGCATGGTCATGCTGGCCAAGGGCAACCGCTCCGCCCAGGTCACCAACGCCTGCAAGAAGCACGGTGGCTTCTATCTCGGTTCCATCGGCGGACCCGCCGCGAGACTGGCGAAGGATTCCATCCGCGAGGTGTCGCTGGTGGAATTCGAGGAGCTGGGCATGGAAGCGGTCTGGCGCATCCAGGTGGAGGACTTCCCCGCCTTCATCGTGGTGGACGACAAGGGCAACGACTTCTTCTCGGGTTTCATGAGCAGGAACTGAGTTCGGACAGGCGCGGCGGGCACCCGGTCAATACCTTGCGGCAGCTATTCGGCAAGTTCCAGTTCCAGGTAGGTTTCGGGCAACCGGCCATCCACCAGGACCAGGGGCTTCCAGGTCCACGTGGCCTGCCAGCGATGGCCGCGCTGGTCGATCACCTGCCGCCGAAGCAGACCGATAACGCCATACATCCCCTGGAGCGGGTGGCACGGCCCGCCCGTCGGCCAGCCATCTGAAGCCTTCCCACGGCAAGGCCAGTTCCACGTTCCATCCCCGGTCGACCCTATCTCTCCTGCCCGGATCACCGTCCACTTTCACGCTGGCTTGCAACCCCGGTAGACGCCAGTCCGAGAAGGCCCAGCGCATGGCGCGGATATCGGTCCTCGTATGGCCTCCCAACACTTCGGGCCGGTGGACCGCCAGGTCGAATTCCGGGACGTGGAATCGAACGTCGTCCCGGTAGGCTTCCTTCCAGATGTAGCACATCTCCGAGGTGGCGCCCAGCGGATTCACTACCAGGTCGTAGTACGCGCCCGGGCCGGTGATAATGACGCCTACGTAGCTGTCCTGCCGGACCTCGTGCGAATCTTCCTCACAGGTAGCCTGTATATCGCGATCTTCCATCCAGAAACCGACAAAGAGGCCGCGGTCGTCCCAGGCCAGGGCCGCCCGCGTATCGAACAGGGGCCCGGGCGCCCGTGTGGTCGCTGAACAGTGGAGAACGCTCCGCCAGCGCCCATGCATCCTCGTCCAGGTGGCCGTCCACGACAAGGTCTTCCCGCGATCTCCGGCAGGTATAGCGCACTGTCTCTGTCGCGGTCGAGCGATGCTCACTGCCCATTGCGCCCTCCTTCTTCACGCGATCCGTCGCCATTCGCTCCTTCGTCACTCGCGACTTCCTCGCGCGATCCCGTGGCTCCCCGCGCTTCCCCGCCCACCACTCGCTCCGTGAAATGGATCACGCTGAAACGATCGGGGATGTGTGAATCATAGATCCCGTGGCTGTTCCACGCCCATCCCGGGCACGTCCTGAAGCCTCCTTCGTCGATCCACTGGAATCGCGAGAAATCCATGCGCCAGGTGTCCCCTTCCCGGGCCGGCAGCGACCGGCCGTCCGCCAGGTGCTTCAAGCCCTGCCAGGGGAAGGCGATCTCGGCCGTCCACCCGCGGTCCCTGTCGGTCGGGTCGTTGATGGTGCCGTCCACGTGCACCGCCCACTTCATACCGGGCATGTCCCATTCGCGGAACGCCCAGCGTCGCCCCCGTGGGTGGGCATGGCCTGTCTTGGTTCCGCCCAGGGTATCTACCAGCCTGGTGCCCTGCAGGTCGAATTCGGGAATCGCGCTGTAGCCGGCTTCCACGTAGGCGTCCTGCCACACGTAGAACCGCTCCATGATGGTGCCCAGGGCATTCAGTTCGAATTCGTAGTAGGTATCTTCTCCGGCGATGAAGACCTCCACGTCGTTCTCCTCGCAGATCATGGAATCGCGCTCCGTGTACGTCGCCCGCACGTCGGGATCCTCCACCCAGAAACCCACGTACATGTAGTCGTCGTCCCAGAGCACCGCGGCCCGCGTGTCGAACAGCGCCGGCCGGCCGGGCTCCTCCAGGTCCTCGAAGCGCGGCGACCTGTCTGCCAGCCGCCAGGCCGCCTCGTCGAGGCGGCCATCCACCACGATGGGACCATTGGCACGGCAGGCGGTGTAGTGCTTCAACCCTTCTTCCGAATAGCCGTATTTACTGGTCATGCATCAGATCTCCATTCCAGGGCACTTCCAGCCCGAGCTTCCCCGCGACTTCGCTCAGTTTGTCCCGCGTGCCGGGCGGTAGCGGAATGCCGCTTTCGATGCGTTCCCGGCGCACGCGTTCCTCCGGTTCGCCGGGCACGAAGAGTTCGTCGACCCCTTCGACGCGCGGCAGGCCCTTCATGGCCAAAGTAAGTTCATCTATCTGCGTGCGGTACGCTGCAGGATCGGTGAAGGCGGCGATATCGATGGCGCCGATGAAGCTGTTCTGCACGCCGGGTGCCGCGCCCGGTCCCGCGATGGCGGCCGTCAACAGGGGATTCCCAACCATCAGACTCGAAAGGCATTCGAAAATCAGGGCCAGGCCGTAGCCCTTGTAGCCGCCGGCCGGCTGAAGGAGCCGTGCCTGTCGGGGGTCCGTCGTCGGATGGCCGTCCGCGTCCAGCGCCCACGTGTCAGGTATGGATTCGCCCCGGTCCACGGCCACGTCCAGCTTGCCGAAGGCGGCCACGCTCGTGGCCATGTCCAGGGAGATGAAGCGTCCATCGTTTCCAGGTACGGCGATGGCGATGGGACTGTTATGCACCCCCGGCGCCCGCGCACCGGGCGGGGCCATGTTCGGAGGATTGCAGACGGAGGCGATACCGGCCATATTCTCCCGCGCGGCCATTTGCGCGTAGTAGGCCATGGCGCCCTGGTGGGTCGTGTTGCGGATCAGCACCCATCCGATCCCGGCGCCCCGTGCCTTTTCTATTGCCTGTTTCATGGCATAGGTCGTCACGACCGGTCCGAATGCGCGGTCGGCCTCGATGAGCAACGTGGCGGGCGTCTCCCGTTCGATCCGGATGTCCGGCCGGGGATTGTAGTGACCGGCTTCCACGGAATGGACGTACCCTGCGACGCGCTGTACGCCGTGGGAGTCCACCCCTCGCAGGTTGGCCCAAACCAACACCTCGGCTTCGATGGCCGCGTCTTCGGCCGGCAATCCGGCCCGCTCGAAGACCGACGCCGTGAAGGATTGCAGTCTCTTCCAATCCACCCGGATGTCCGCCATAGGCCTTCCTTTCCGATCAATGCCCGATTACTGTTCCGAATCCCGGATTCATGCCGCCGATCGACAGCGCAACGAACATGAAAGCGTCATGAGCACGCCGTAAGATGGCATGAGAATGCCGTAAGATAGAGGGTGCGGTCACGCCACGCCAGAGGTTACTTACCGGCCGGGTATCCTGCCGGATGGTAGCCGGTACCGCGTCGAACCCGGCGCGGGTGATCAGGGCGCTCCGCGGACGATCTTCATCATTGACAAAGCACACCCCGGACGGTAAAGTTCCCCTTGCATTGGGAGCGCCGCAGCCTTCGCCGGATACGCCATCGCCATGATCCTGCTTCAGATACTTCGTATATACCTGGTCTTGATCATCATTCGTGCCGTGATGTCCTGGTTCAACCCGGATCCCTCGGCGCCGCTCGTGCGTATACTGACGTGGCTCACGGAGCCGGTCCTGTTACCCTTCAGGCGGATCATACCGCCCATCGCCGTGCCGAAGACCAATGTGCGCATCGACCTGGCCCCGGTCTTCGTGCTGCTGATCGGCGGTTGGCTGTTGACCAAGCTGCGTTTCTGAACGTGTCTGGCCGGAAACGGTAGAGGGAATCTGTTCATGATCGTCGTGGGACTCGAGACGTCTTCCGCCTCCGCCGGGATCGCCGTGATCCGGAATCACGAAGTAATGGCCGACGCGACACTCGAGGCAGGCGCGGTGTACGCCGAACAACTGCCGGGTATCCTGGAACGTACCATGAGCGACCTGGACCTGCGGTGGACGGATGTGGATGGATTCGCGATCTCGATCGGACCGGGGTCCTATACCGGTCTCCGCGTGGGACTGAGCCTGGTCAAGGGCCTGGCCTACGTGACGAAACGCCCCGTCGCCGCCGTACCCACGCTCGATGCCGTCGCCTGCCAGGCGCCCTGCTGCCGGTACCCCGTCCATGTATTGACGGACGCCCGCAGAGGCCAGGTCTACGAAGCCCGGTACGATACGGGGGACGGGTGGCCGAAGCGCATGACCGAATACAGGGTAGGCCTGCTCGAAGACGTGCTCGAAACCGTCGAGGATACGGTGTTGCTCGCCGGAGGCGGCGTCGACGCGTACCGTGCGCGCATCGTCTCCTCGCTCGGTGAACGGGCCCGCTTCGCGCCTCCGGGCACGGGACGGCTGATGGCCTCGTCGACCGCGTTTCTTGGTCTGGACCGCCTTAAGCAGGGTGCGCAGGACGACCTGAACGAGCTCAAGCCCCTGTATCTCAGGAAAACGGACTTCGCCAGGCAACCGCCCTCCCGGATGGAACGCAACGCGTCGGACAGTTCCTCCCCCGAACCGCCTGGCCGGTCCGACTCGCCGGCAGACTGACCCATGGCCGAGACGAATCCCTTCGTCATACGGTATATGGACCGCGGACACATCCCGCAGGTCCTGGAAATAGAACGGGCCTCCTATCCGGCGCCCTGGTCCGAAACCACTTTTTCGAACGAAATGATATCGGGGGTTTCCGTCGCCATCGTTGCCCTGGTGGGGGAGTCTGTCGCCGGCTACGTGGTAGGGTGGGTCGTTGCCGACCAGCTGCACATCGCCAACATCGCCGTATCCCCCGGCCATCAGCGAAAAGGCATCGGGAACGGGATGATGACCTGGCTGCTTGAAGAGGCTGTTCGGAGAGGGTGCGCGTCCTCCAGCCTGGAAGTGCGCGAGTCGAATCAGGCGGCCCGCTCGATGTACAGCCGGCTGGGATACCACCCGGTTGCCATTCGAAAGGCGTACTACGCGAACCCCGCGGAGGACGCCGTGGTCATGCTGAAGACGCTGTGAGCGCGCAATGCGAAGAGGATTGGCCGGTCAAATAAAGCGTCAGGCAAGTTGTCAGTTTAACCCGGCGGATCTTGGATATTGGTGGTTAATTTGTTTGTATTCAATTACTTGTACATCGTCAAATAAGGCGTCGATCAAGCTGTCGTTTCAGGGCCCGTCTTAACCGGGATCGCCTTGCGCAAGCCGTTCCAGCACGGCCGTCGCGGACCGGCCGACCTGCTCCACAGAAGCGCGGTCGCGGAAGACGCGGCGCCCTCCTTCGGCGATCTTGCCTAGCAGTTCGCGGTCTTCGTACAGCCGGCGAATGGCGCCGGCGAGCGATTCAGGGTCTCCCCGTTCGCATAGCAACGCGCTTTCATCGTCGGTCAACAGCTCCCGGACGGCCGGGGTATCCGCCGTGACAACCCCCTTGCCCATGGAAAGCGCGATGAAAACCTTCCCCGGAATCACACGGGCCGCTTTTCCCGTCGTACCGAAAATCCCAAGACACACACCGGCTCCCTGCAGGTACCGCGGGATCGATTCGTAGGGAATCCAATCGGTGAAGCGTACGTTGTCCAGCTCCAGTCTTCGCGCGGTCTCGCGCATTTCGACGCTCAACTGTCCCGACCCGATGAAATGAAAGACGATATCCGGTTCGTCCCGGAGCCGCCGCGCCGCTTCCATCATATACGGCAGTCCATGCAGCGGCGTGAACTTGCCGATGAAAACGACCTGGAACGGCACTTCCCCGCCAGGTTCGAAAGCGTTCCGTTCGTTCGGAACCTCCGCCGGTTCCGGCTCCGGTACGGCGTCCCGTCCCGGCATGGCACGCGGCTCCGGCATGGCGTCTGATTCCGGCGCCCCCACGAATACGCGTGCGAAACGGCGGCGAGGCAGGTTGAAGGTATCCACGAAGTAGCCGATGTGTGCGTCCGTGTCCAGGAGCACAAGATCCGCCCTCGCGCAGGTCCAGCGGTCCAGCCGGCGCAGCAGCCGGCTCATAAGCGTGCCGTCCGCGAAGGACCGGCGGTCGTCGACCAGGGTATCGTACAGGGAAATCAGGGGGCTGAAAACGAGGGGCCGTCGCGGCAGCCTGGTAAGCAGCCAGGCCAGCGGCATATCGAGATGGCCGATGTACCCGACCACCATGATATCGTAGCTTCCTGCCGTGAAAACGTACTTCAACAGAAGCCGAAGGTAAGCCAGCTTCAGTTCTACGGCGCGTAACACCAGCGACCATGGTCCCAGGTACGCGCCGGTCTTGTCGCGTTCCTTCTCCCAGAGGGGAACGTGACACTCCTGCACCCGCCAGCCCGAACTTCTCAGGCCTTCTATAAGCGTGATGTTACGCAGGTAGTCGCGCTCGTAAGTGCCGAAGAAACAGATACGGCCGCGTCGGGGGCGTGCCATGGCATCATCCCAACCGTTCCTGGACGGCGTAATCTTCCGTGCGCCGGGCCTGGTGGGCAATCATTTCCGCGATCAGGCCCATGGAGACCAGCTGGATGCCGAGGACCATGAGGAGTACGGAGAACTGCAACAGGGGACGGGTCCCGATACCGACGCCGCTCAGCCAGAGCCAGGTCAGATAGAGCGCGATGCCCAGTCCCGTGACGAAAGACAACAGGCCGAAGGAGCCGAACAGATGGAGCGGGCGCCGGGTGTAATTCGATACGAAATACACGGTCAGCAAGTCGAAGAGGCCGTGGGTGAACCGGCCCACGCCGAACTTGCTGCTGCCATGCTTTCTTGGATGGTGCAGCACCGCCGTTTCCGTGACGCGGAAACCAGCCCAGTGCGCCAGCACCGGCAGGTAACGGTGGAGCTCTCCATAGACGGGGATATTCTCCACGACGTCCCGGCGGTAGGCTTTCAACCCGCAGTTGAAATCGTGCAGCCGCAGGCCGCAGACGACGCCCGTGACCAGGTTGAAGAGCTTCGAAGGAAGCCGTTTCGAAAGGGCATCCTTCCGGTCTTTCTTCCACCCCGATACGAGGTCATAACCCTGCCCGAGCAGTTCGACCATGCGGGGCACCTCGGCCGGATCATCCTGCAGGTCCCCGTCCATGGTCACGACGACGTCGCCGCGGCTCGCCTCGAAACCGACGGCCAGCGCCGCGGACTTCCCGTAGTTGCGTCGGAACCGGACAGCCCTGATCCGGCCGTCGTTTTCCCTGAGCCGTCGTATGGTCTCGAAGGACCCGTCCCGGCTGCCGTCATCTACGAAGATCACTTCGAATGACACGCCGGCCGCTGCAAGTGCGTCCGCGATCCGGCGGTGCAGTTCCGGAAGGCTTTCCGCTTCGTTTAGCAGCGGGACTACGATGGAAACGTCCACCCTGTCCTCCCGCTTCTCCGGATGGTCACCGGGCATCTGCGCTTTCCCCCATGGCATGCCGGATGACCCGGATCGTCTGCCGGGCCGTGTCATCCCACGTGTAACGCCTGCTTCTTTCCCGCGCGTTCCGGGCGAGCCGCTCCCGCTCTTCCGGTTCCCGCAACAGACCGATCAACGCGCGCGCCATCGCCTTTCGATCCCCCAGGGGCGTCAACAGGCCGGTCTCCCCGTCGACCACGGCGTCACGAAGTCCGGCCACGCGGGTAGCGACCACCGGCGTACCGCGCGCATTGGCCTCTATCACGGAAATCCCCCATCCTTCCTTGCTGGACGGATTTGCCGCTACCTCAGCCCGCGTCAGCAGACTGATCTTCTCCGGTTCCGATACGTATCCGGCGAATTCGACCGCCTCTTCCAGGTCCAGGGCCCGGGTCAGCGCTTCCAGCGCGGGCCGCCTGTCCCCCGTCCCGGCGACCACCAGGCGGGCGCCGGGCACCTCGTCGCGAACGATCGCCATGGCCTGGATCAGGTGGTCCACGTTCTTGTACTTCTTCAGACGGCCCAGATATACGATCAGTCCGGCTTCCTTGCCCTCCGGCGTCGCCGGAGCGTCGATGATCGCGGCGTCGAGCCCGTTGTGCACGACGCTGATCCTGCCCGCCGGAACCCCCATGCCGACGAGTTCGTCGCGACAACTCGCCGATACGACTTCGAAAGGACAGCGCCGGTAAACCCAGGGGATCAACCGTTCCATCAGGTACAGGTACGTAGCCGGCAACGGGTTGATCTGCCGATAGAAGGTCGTGCCGAAGAGGTGGTGCAGCAGGACCATCACCGGAATGTCTTTCACGAACCAGGGCAGCAGAAACGGGATCTTGTTGATGTCTTCGATGACTACGTCGAACGAACGGTGCGCGAGGTGCCGACGATAAAACCAGGGAACGGCCAGGTTGAACGTCCACTTCCCGCCGAACCGTATGATTTCGATCCCGTCCAGGCAGTCGTTTTCGCTGGCGCCGGGGTATCTGCTGCAAAGCAGGGTGACCTGGTGTCCCGATGCGACGATCCGCGAGAACGTCTCCTGCAGGTGGACTTCGGCGCCGCCCGCTTCCGGGTCGCGGATATCCCGCCAGTTGATGATCAGAATGCGCATTTGCGTGAACCGGCGACAATCCCGCCGCGGGGCCGCGAAGTCAGCGGAGCCTTGTTGGTCCCGTATGAGGACCTGGTCCGGCCAGGGTCCACCCGCCCCGGTTAGGGACCGCTCGCCTCGCCGGCCTCCTCGAGTTCCTCGATCCTGGCCTGTACGACTGAATCTTCCGGCGCGATCCGTTGCCACCTTTCGAGGGCTTCCAGCATGCGGTCCGTATCGTCCTGCTGGTAGTACAGGTTTACCAGTTGGTCGTACCCCGCGGCATACTCGGGAAACGCCGCCACACCTCGTTCAAGCAGGGCTATGGCCTCCTCGAGCCGTCCCTGCTTCCGCATGGCCTGGGCCAGGGCCGTATACCCGTCGAAGGTCTTGTATTCACCGGCCAGCTCGAAGGCATAGGGCTCGACATCCTCAAACGCGCCCTTGTCGGCGTGGAACTGGATGAGCATCAGCCGTTCGAGGATGCCGTTGGTGATATTGTACTCCAGGTATTTCTCGACGGCTTCAATGGCCTGATCGATTTCGCCCCTTTTCCAGCGGTTGAGCGCCAGTTGATGGAAGGACACGGTGTAATTCCGCAGGAGCGTCCGGACCTGCTCGTCCTTGTATACCTCAGGGTCCGCGATGCCGCGGTACTGGTATACATTCCACAGGTTGTGCCAGGTCCTGTCGAGATCCATCAGTTCGGGGTTGGGGTTCGGCACGATCCGCCACACCATGCCTTCCAGCTGCATGTGTTCGTCGAGGCCCACGTCGTTATCCGTCGGGACGGTAACGGCGAAGAAGACGGGTTTTTCCCAGTTGTTCTGCTCCAGGATGTGCAGAACCATCAGATCCTGGACCCTGAGATATCCGATGTCCTCTCCCAGCGTACCGGCCCTGGGTACGGTCCACGTCATCCCGGCGATCTCTACCTCCCTGTCGTCCCAGCCCTGGACGGTCAACGCGTCAATCGTCTCGTCGCCCAGCGCGATCGGCACCCTGGGTTCCTGGTTTTTCAACTGCTTGATGTACCAGTTCGTGTTGAGCAGGCTGAGATTGATCACCCGCACGTCCTTGCGTATGCCTTCCACTTCCTGCAGGAACCAGAGCGTAAAGGTATCGTTGTCTCCGTTGGTGAAGATGAGCCCGTTTTCGTCACAGGACTGCAGCATGTTGTACGCGTAGTCGTAGGGGATGTAGTCGCCCTCCCGCGAGTGGGATTCGTAGTGATAGGTGAAGGGGACGAGAGGAAGGGCGATCGCCAGCACGGCGATACCGGCCGTTCCCTGCTCCACGGGCAGCCGAAGCCGGCTCAGCCACGTCCCGATCTGTGCCATCATCGACCGGACGCCTATGCCCATCAGTACAGAGGCATAGACGAAGGCAGGCGTATAGAAATAGTCCCGGATGCGCACCTCGCGCTGTATGCCCCGGCTGCCGTCTGAAAAGTTCATGTACAGAATGAGGCCGATACTGCAGGTGAGCAGCATCCCGCCCAGGAACAGGATGCTCCGGCGGTCACGCTCCGCCTGGGCGATGATGCCCAGGGCGACCAGCAGGACGGGGAAGAGCCAGTAGGGAAAGCCGGGGTCGCTGAACTGGCGGGAAAAGAATCGCCAGAATCCCATGTTTTCGCCGTTGCCGAACTGGGACGACCAGCTGCCCTTGCGATTGAACATCGATTCGAGCATGCTTTCCTGGCCGTATTGCTTTCGTTCCAGGAATCCCTCGAAATTTGCCCAGTTCGACGGGTCATTCTCGTTGATTGCCGGCTGCTGAGCCGCCCGGATCGGCACGTAGAAGTTCACGGAGTATCCCAGCACGGCGAGACAGAGCACGATGAGCCAGAAGGGCCACTTGTACCTTCCCGGGTCATCGGCCGTCGCGGAGACCAGGGCGAGGGCCAGGCTCACCAGCGCCAGGCTGAACATCACCGTGCCTGTCGTGGCCTCGAATCCGCCGATCACGAGCAGCGGGAGTCCGTTATACGACCCGACGCCATCCAGGCCGAAAAACATCACGGCGAGGGAAAGGATGAAGGCCAGCGCCGGGAAGCCCCAGGGCAGGCGTCCCCGGGAAAGGACCAGTCCGGCGATGGCGAGGGGAACCGCGAGGAAGAACACGTCGATGGAGGCTACGACACTGAACAGGATGAGGCCCATAACCGCGCAGAGCAGAATCAGCTTCCCGTTCGACCGGATGACCCGGTCCGTACAGACGACGCATAGAAACGCGGCGGGCAGAATCAGCATGGTGAACATGTGCACGGCGATGCCGAGAAAGGCCAGGTAGCCGACCAGGAAGAGATATCGCTCGCTGCCGCTCTGCTCGTGGTTTTCGATCCAGTGCAGCGTCAGCCAGGTGCACACCATCATGATCAACATGGAAAGCGCGTAGACCTCGGCTTCGACGGCGTTGAACCAGAACGTGTCGGAAAACGCGAGCAGGAGCGCGCCGGTCAGTGCGCTGCAACAGACGATCACGCTCTCGTATCCGGTCAGTCCGCCACGGTCCCGGTTGAGCGTAACGGCTTTCACGATGACCAGGTAGACAGCCGCCACGGTCAAGGCGCTGAACAGGCAGGAAGAGAAATTCACCAGCCAGGCGATACCCATCCCCAGGTCGGGCAGTATAGAGAAAAGCCGGCCGATCAGGATGTAGAGGGGAGAGCCGGGCGGATGCGGTATGCCCAGGATGTAGGAAGCCGCAATGAACTCGCCCCCGTCCCAGAAGGGCACGGTGGGCGCTATGGTCTTGGTATACACGGCAAGCGAGGTAAGGAACGCGGCCGCCATGCCGATCAAGAGCACGATACGAAATACGGGCATGTTTCTGATCTTCCTCTCTACGTCCCCGTCCATCGGGATGATGCGCTGTCGTCAGACGAAGCAGCCGGGGTTCATCTGCCGTGAGCGAGGCGCTCGGCGAGCATGTCCGGCAGACCGGCGGCGCGGATCTTGCGTTGCGCGGTCTCCACGTCGTAGGAAACCCGCTTTATTTCGATCCGCCTCTCCCCGGTGTCGTACACGCAGTAAGCCGCCCTGGGATCTCCGTCCCGCGGCTGGCCGACACTGCCGACGTTCACGATGTATCTACATTCCGATTCCAGCCCGAGCGTCGCCGCCGGGATCTGTCTGCTTCGGTCCTGCGCGGTCCGAATTTCGAATATCCCCGGCGTGTGCGTATGACCCAATACGCAAAGCGCAATATCGCCGGGCATCGCATCGAATGCTTCGTCCGCCAGCCAAGGCGAAGTCAGGTAGGTCCAGTCCTCCGGTTTGGCTGGACTCGCGTGGACGGCGTAGAGGTCGTCTATCTGCCGGGTGTAGGGCAGTTCCGCCAGGTACCGTCGGCCCTCGGGCGTAAGCTGCCGCCGCGTCCAGAGCGCCGCGTCCGCCGCGAACTGGTTGAACGTGGCGATATCCAGTTTCCCGATCGCGGCATGGTCGTGATTGCCGGCGATCACGTCCGTCGTCAGCCCGGTCACCCGGTCGAGGCACGCGTTGGGACTGGCGCCGTACCCGACAATGTCGCCCAGACACAGGTACCGGTCTATGGGCTCATCCGCCAGCGCCTCGAGCACGGCATCCAGCGCTTCCAGGTTTCCATGTATGTCGGACAGCATGCCGTATCGCACAATTCGGTTTCATTCCTGTGTATGCGCTGGTATGCCGGCAGGCAGGATCAGGTCTGTTCGGTCGTGAGGTGTCTCGCGGCCACGGCGTCCAGGACGCCATTGACAAACCCCCCGGACTGTTCCGTGCTGTACTTCTTGGCCAGTTCGATCGCTTCGTTGATGGACACCGCCGTCGGAATATCGAGAAAGGCGATCAGTTCGCAAGCGCCCAGCCGGAGGATGCAATCGTCGATACGCGCCACGCGTTCCCGGTCCCAGTGCCGCACCACCGCGGTGATGTGCCGGTTCACGGTCTCGTCGTGCTGCCGGAGCCGATCGATCAGCGTCTCGGCGAAGCGCCGGGTATTCAGCGACGCCAGAGACCAGCCAGGCAGCCTGGGAAGGGCCTTGCCGGGATCGTCCCCGGTCTGTTCGGCGAGATAAAGCGACTGCAGGGCCAGCTCACGGCCCAGGCGCCGTTCGGTCGCACGGGCATTCACGCCGGATCCCTCGGCCCGCCTGGACCGTCCTGCCCACCCGGTCCGCTCAACCTGCGCATCAAGTCCGCCATTCTCAGCGCGGCCAGGGCGGCTTCCCGACCCCGGTTGTCCTCCATCGGACCCGCGCGTTCGGCTGCCTGTTCGAGGTTTTCCGTGGTCAGCACGCCGAAGATCACCGGCACCCCGGTGTCTCTGGCGGCTTCGGCAATGCCCTTCGCCGCTTCCCCGGCCACGTAGTCGAAATGGGACGTCTCGCCGCGGATTACGCATCCCAGACAAATCACGGCTTCGTAGCTTTCGCTTGCCGCCATCTTCCGGGCTGCCAGCGGGATCTCGAAGGCGCCGGGTACCCAGACCACGTCGATACGGTCTTCATCCACGCCATGGTGAAGGAGCCCGTCCAGCGCGCCTTTGAGCAGGGAGTCCGTAATGAAGCCGTTGAATCGGCTGGCCACGATACCGTACCGGTCTCCTCCCCCGTTATCCAGGTTGCCCTCAATGGTTCTCGTCACGTTCCCGCTCCTAGACGGTCACTATCTTGTGCACCGGTCCGGACGCTTTGGGGCCGGATCGCTCGATTGCAGATTCTCGGCGGCCTGGAAGCCCGGACGCTTCGAGGCCGGATCACCGCAATCACAGGAGGCTGTCGAACCCGACATCGTCCGCCGGCTCGTCGAGGTCCAGCAGGTGGCCGAGCTTGCCGCGCTTCGTCTTGAGATAACCCACGTTGTACCGGTTCGGAGACGTCTGCAGCGGGACGCGTTCCGTCACTTCGAGGCCGTATCCCTCGATCCCGATCCGCTTGGACGGGTTGTTCGTCATGATCCGTATCGTGGTCAGGCCCAGGTCCGCCAGGATCTGGGAGCCGATCCCGTAGTCGCGCGCGTCCACGGGCAGGCCCAGCGCCTGGTTCGCTTCCACCGTATCATGGCCCTGGTCCTGGAGGGCGTAGGCCCTGAGCTTGTTCGCCAGTCCGACGCCACGTCCTTCCTGGCGCATGTACAGCAACACGCCGCGTCCCTCTGCGGAAATGCGCTTCAGCGCCTGCTGCAGCTGGTCGCCGCAATCGCACCGCATGGAACCGAACACGTCTCCCGTGAGACACTGGGAGTGCACGCGGACGAGCACGTTCCGCTCGCCGTCCACGTTGCCCTTGACCAGGGCGATATGGTGGTCGCCGGTCAGCTCGTCTTCGTACAGGCGCGACTCGAATTCCCCGTACCTGCTGGGAATGGTCGTCGTGACCAGGTGCTTTACCAGCTTCTCGCTGCGCCTGCGGTATTCGATCAGGTCCTTTATGGTGATGATCTTCAGGTCATGATCATTGGCGATCTCGACCAGCCGGGGAAGACGGGCCATAGACCCGTCATCGTCCATGACCTCGCAGAGCACGCCGGCCGGATAGAGTTGGGCGAGCCGCATCAGGTCGACGGTGGCCTCGGTGTGTCCGGCCCGGCGCAATACCCCGCCGTCGAAGGCCTGCAGGGGAAAGATATGACCCGGCCGCGCCAGGTCATCGGGCCTGCTTTCCGGCCGGACGAACACCTGAACCGTCTCGGCGCGGTCAGCCGCCGATATGCCCGAGGTGGTGCCGTTGACGGCGTCGACCGAAACGGTGAAGCGGGTGCCCAGCAACGCCGTGTTGACCTCCTCGCCGACCATGGCGGGCACCTTGAGTTCTTCCAGGCGCTCGCGGGTGGTCGGAAGACAGATCAGTCCCCGGCCGTACCGGGCCATGAAGTTAATGGCCGCCGGTGTCGTTCTTTCGGCGGCCATAATGAAATCGCCTTCGTTTTCGCGGTCTTCGTCGTCGATGACTATCAGTATGCGCCCGGCCCTGATTTCTTCGATGGCTTCAGGGATGGTACTAAAGGGGGACGACATGCGGCTCAACCGTTTTTCGGTCACCCGGACACGACGCGTCCCGGTCTGTGCTCGAACCGTCGCCGGGTATCGCCTGTGCTACATCGTATCTTTCAACCAGGCTTCGGTGATGGATGATGACCCCGGTTGCTCGCCGGGATCGGCGTTCCGGCCGGAATGCATAAGGGACGCGACGTACCGGCCGATCATGTCCACTTCTATGTTTACCTCGTCACCGATCTGCCTGCTCCCGAAGGTCGTAACAGATGCGGTATGAGGTATGATCGATACGGCTGCCAAATTACCCGCCAGACCGGCGATTGTCAAGCTAATTCCATCCAGTGCGATGGACCCTTTCTCGATTACAAAGGGGGTCAGATCGTCCGGAATCTCCACTTCGTAAAACAGGCTGTTGCCCCGTTCCTCCAACGCCGCGATCCTTCCCACGCCGTCCACGTGCCCCTGCACCAGATGACCGTCAATCCGGTCCGACAGGCGAAGCGGCCGCTCCAGGTTGACCCGGTGCCCGACCTGTAGATTCCCGAAGTTCGTCCGGGAGACCGTCTCGGGTACGATTTCCACGGAAAACGCCTGGTCGCCGTGATCCACAACGGTCAGGCAGACCCCGTTCACCGCGACGCTGGCGCCCTGCTCGAATTCCGCCGCCATGGACGGCGCCTCGACGGTCACCTTCAGGCCGCCCCGGTCGCCATCAAGTGCCTGTACCGTACCCGTGGTTTCAACGATACCAGTGAACATGTATCCTGACTCCGTGTATCCTGCTTTGTTGTGTATCCTGCACCGCGTATCTTGCGCCACGTATCTTGCGCCACGTATCCTGCGCCGCGCCGGATAGCATGCCCGTGATCTCTTCAGGTGTACCCGGGCGTTCCCGTGATGAGAAAGTCGTCGCCCAGTCGCTCCACCCGCGTATCCCGCAGGTCTATGGTCCGCGAAAGGTCATCCAGTTCCAGGCCGGTGATAGATGGGATCCCCGTGCCAAGGATACGCGGCGCGACGAAACAGGCGATCCGGTCGACGGCGCTTTCCCGCAGGAAGGAAGCGGCCACGCGGCTTCCGCCTTCTACCATGAGGGTCACGATCCCGGCGCTGCCGAGGGCGGACTTCAGTGGCCCCACTGGGACGGCTCCACCTTCACCTCCGCCTTCCAGGACGAGCACCTCGGCGCCCGCCTGTTTCAGTCCGTCGACCCGGTCTGCCGGCGCGGCGTCCGTAACGCATATGGTCGCCGGCGCTTCGCCGTTCAATATCCGCGCGTCCAGCGGAGTCCGGGCCCGGCTGTCTAGTACGATGCGCCGGGGCTGCCGGCCTTCAACGTGACGTACCGTCAGCCGCGGGTCGTCCGCCAGCACGGTGTCGATGCCCACGAGCACGGCGTCCGCCCGGCTGCGCAGAAGGTGTACCCGTTCCCGCGCGGTCTCCCCGGTGATCCACTGCGAATGGCCATTCCGCGTGGCGATGCGGCCGTCCAGCGTCTGGGCCAGCTTGAGCAGCACGAAGGGCAGGCCTGTTGTCCGGTGGTGGACATAGGCCGTGTTCAACTCCCGGGCTTCCGCTTCAAGGAGGCCCGTCTCCACCTCTATGCCCTCCGTCCGCAGCCGCTCGATCCCTTTGCCGGAAACGCGGCGGTCCGGATCGGTCATGGCGACGTGAACCTGCGCGACGTCCGATGCGATGATTGCGTCCGTGCACGGCGGCGTGCTGCCCTGGTGGCAGCAGGGCTCCAGGGTGACGTACAGCTCGGCCCCGCGCGCGCGGTCGCCGGCCTCCTCGAGCGCCTGCGGCTCGGCATGCCGTCCGCCGTATTCACGGTAGTAACCCCGGCCCACGACAACGCCGTCGCGGACGACCACGGAACCCACCATGGGGTTGGGACTGGTACGGCCTGATCCCCGCGCCGCCAGGTCCAGCGCCTGGCGCATGAATGCCGCGTCATTTTCCGATTTCGTCATGGCGTAAGCTAGGGGATTCGCGAAGAGGGTGTCAAGCCCTTTTGCCCTTGACAACAGGGGGTTCGCCCCCTAGTTTGCGCCAGATTGTGACGCGTACCGAAACCGCAGAAAGGAGACCGGGCATGGCCACCCTGCCTGAGGCCGAATACATCTGGTTCAATGGGAAACTGGTACCCTGGCGTGACGCGAAGATCCACGTATTGTCCCACGTGGTGCATTACGGTTCGAGCTTCTTCGAAGGCATGCGCTGTTACGAAACGAATCAGGGTCCCGCGTTATTCCGGCTCCGGGAACACACGGACAGGCTCTTCGATTCCTGCAAGATCTACCGGGTGGAGATACCCTACACCACGGAACAAATCAACGAGGCCATCCTCGAGACCATCCGTTCGAACAACCTTTCCGCCTGCTACGTCCGCCCCGTGGTCTACCGCGGTTACGGCCTGCTGAGCGTCGAACCATCCGGCTGTCCCGTGGAGGTCGCCATCGGCGCCTGGAACTGGGGCGCCTACCTCGGCGACGACGTAATGGAAAACGGCGTGGACGTGTGCATTTCCTCCTGGACCCGGCCCGCGCCGAATACCCACCCCACCCTGTCGAAGGCCGGCGGGAACTACCTGAATTCCCAGTTGATCCGCATGGAAGCCATCGAGAACGGGTACAGCGAGGGTATCGCCCTCAATACCGATGGCCTGATCAGCGAAGGAAGCGGCGAGAACATCTTCGTCGTGAAAGAAGGCCGCGTCATCACGAACAGCCTGGCGGCCTCGGTCCTGGGCGGCATCACGCGCAACTCGGTCATGACGCTCGCCCAGGACGCCGGGTTCGAGGTCGTCGAGCAGGACATTCCCCGCGAGATGCTCTACATCGCCGACGAAGTGTTCTTCGTGGGCAGCGCTGTGGAAGTGACGCCGGTCCGGTCCATCGACCGCATCTCGGTAGGTAATGGATCCCGCGGTCCGGTCACGAAGGAGATCCAGGACCGGTTCTTCGCGATCACCACCGGTGAGGCCGAGGATCCGCGTGGCTGGCTGACGTACGTGTGAGGTTCCGCGCAATACGGAAGGAAGTGTGACGGACCCGGATATCGAGGAAAACGGACTTCGGGGCGGTTCGTATTTGGAGATCCCATTCTAGCATCGACAGAGTTTAATTACGATCTACGTCGCCGCCCGGCAGGTGGATACCGGAGCCGACGATCCAAAGTAGATCCTGGTTTGGCAGTTTGAACCCTTCAACGTAGGTAGTCTGGTGAGCGCCCGCTCCATTTCCCGACCCGACCGTGGGTTCATCCCAGAAATGTTCGGCATAGCCGCCGTGTGAACTGGCGGCACGCACGAGTTCTTCAAGTATATTGACTCCATGCACGTCTATCAAATCGCTGACGTTGCTGCCTTCCCGGGCGGGTTCCGCTCCGTCCAGATGGACAATCCCGTCGCTGGTTACCACGAAAACGTAAACGGGTCCTGACTTCCAGAATCCACCTTCCGTCCTGAATGCGTTCTCAACGTGTGTTATTTCTGTTTCGTCGTCACTCATTATCGCCTGACGGTAGATTCTGGACGCCGCCTTTACGAAGTCATGCAGGGTTTCACGGTCCTTCACCTCGCCGGCGGTTACTTCGGGACGTTCCGATTCCGGGTGAGCGCTGATCACATCGGAAAGGTCCTGGTGGTAGCCGCCAACCAGGGTGAGCATATTGCCGGACAAGCCGGAAACGTATCCGACTGCGTAGGCCAACCTGGGCCCTTCGTCGCCATCTACAGAAGGATCGTCCCAATAGTATTCGACAAAGTCTCCTTCCCGTTCTGCCGCGGCAAGGATTTCACGGATGATTTTCTTTCCCCTGTCGTCTTCGATGTCGATCAAGTACTGGTTCTCTATCCTTTGATCGCCTCCATGTAGAAGGAAGGTGCCGTTATCGAGCAGTATCGACAGGAATAAGGACCCGGATTTCCACTCCCCCTCCGACGTGAAGACTTCACGAACTTTCGAGGTCTGCTTGAGCGTCGTAAGTCCTTCAAGGTACTCTTTTGCCCCTTCCACAAAGGCTTTCAGGGTTTCCGCGTCCACCACTTCGCCGGCCGTCGTCCTTCGGCTGGGCTCTGTACATCCCGAAACAGTGAGCGTGACCGACAACGCCATCATACAGGCGAAGTAGCGCAGATCAACCCGCTTGCGTTCTTTCATGCGTTTTCCTCCCAGCACTGCTGCCCGGATTTCACGATAATAATCCTGAGTAGTTCCTTGACAACAGGGCGCGAAACTGGCATGACGGTGCCATTACCCGCTGACAAAACCGGGACGATTTCCTCGTCACCCCACCCACACCGGGTGATCCGCGCCCTGGTGTCCGTACCCGTCCGTCAGCATGCGAGCGTTGCTTCCGTCGGCATCGACCAGCCAGATGCCGCTCGGTGATCCCACCTCTGCGCGGCAGTAGGCGAACAGGGTGCCGTCGGGAGACCAGGCCGACCGGAAGTTCCAGACGCCCTCTTCAAACGGGATGAACTCCGATTCCTCGCCCGTGAAGGGATCGAGCAGGCAGATGGCGGTGCCGCCGCGGGCGTCCTCGGGGTAGTAGTCCCGGTTGAAGTGGTCGGTGTCCGGCCGTTGCGCCTGGTATGGCCAGGCCGTCCGGGAACCGGGCTTCGCGCGGGTATATGTCACCTGTCTCCCATCCGGCGTCCACTGGGCTATGTTGGAACCGCCGCCCCGGGTTTCCGGGTCGCCGTAGGACGTGGCGAACCACTGGCGCTGTCCCGTCGTGACCTGCCGGTGCGCCGCGCCGTCGTGGCCGTCGGGGCTTCCGAGGCACAGATCGGCCCAGTCGTGTCCCGGA
>JAJEHX010000044.1 GCA_022823465.1 Candidatus Latescibacterota bacterium | reverse complement strand
CAGCAGCAGTCCCCCGGTCAGGGCCACGACCAGGGCCATGCTGCCCAGGTGGACGGATACGGGCCAGGCCTGGGCGATGAGTTCCTGGCAGGTTTTGCTCTGATGCTGGAAAGAGTAGCCGAAATCGCCCCGTACGACGTTGCTCACCCAGGAGATGTACTGGATGTGCAGGGGCTGGTCGAGGTTGTATTTCCGCATCAGGTTGGCCCGCACCTCGGGCGTCAACGGTATGCCGCCGGTCTCGCCGCCCGCGTCGAAGGGGCCGCCGGGCACGGCGTGCATGATGGAGAAGGTGATGACCGAGACGGCGAAGAGTACGGGGAAGATCCAGAGAATGCGGCGGACCAGGTACCGGAAGCCCAGGTTCAGTCCGAGGAGAAAGATGCTGGTGACCGCAAGCATGATCAGCGTGCGGATCAGCATGACGTTCTGGGAGTCGGTGCCCCACAGCGCCAGGCTCACGGCGGCCAGGGCGATGGCCCGCGCGGCCAGGTTCGGCACGCCAAACCGGCGCAACAGGGTGGACGCGGCCACGAACAGGAGCAGCCAGAGCGCCGCGAGGGCGGTGCTGAACACGCCAAGCTGCGGGGCCGCGACGGCCAGGGCGACGATGGTGATCAGCGTCTGGACGCCCTTGACGAAGGCCGCGTCAAGCTTGCGCCGGTTACCCCAGTAACCCGCGGCCAGGACGAGGAGCAGCCACAGGACGCCAATGATCCCTATTGCGGGCATCCGATCGTCGAGTCCTTTGCTTGAATGGGGTGGTTACATGCGAAACCGCGGTCCGAAGGATGAGGAAACCGCCTGCAGGGGCGAGCCCGTCCGCAAATCGCGGCGCCAACGGAGCACGGCCCCGCCGACCGCCAGACAACCTATAGCCCCGCGGTGATTCTGTCAACGTATTTCGGTGCTTTCGGCAGGGCAAAAATAGGTTGATTCGATGGGCCGTTTTGTTGTTTCATAGGGAACATGGACTACCTGCTCAGCGGTTTTCAGGAAGCGGTCCGTTTGCTGCTCACGGGCGAGTCCGGCGTGTACGGCATCGTCGGCGTTTCCGTTTTCGTCGCGGTTTGCGCCATCCTGCTGGCTTCCCTGATGGGGCTGCCCGCCGGCTATTTCCTCGCGACCCACCGGTTTCGCGGACAGCGGCTGGTTACCACGGTGCTCAATACGCTGCTCGCCATGCCGACCGTGGTGATCGGTCTCTTCGTCTACGCCCTGATCTCCCGGCGCGGCCCCCTGGGGTTTCTCGAACTGCTTTACACGCCGAAGGCCATGATCATCGGCGAGACCATCCTCGCCCTGCCCATCGTGGCCGCCTTCACCCTTTCGGCCTTCCGCGCCGTCGATTCGCGGATCACGGAGACGGCCCTGACGCTGGGCGCCACGACGGCCCAGACGGCCCGGACGCTGATTTCGGAGGCCCGGTTCGGCATCATGGCCGCGGTGGTCGCCGCCTTCGGGCGGGTCATCGCCGAGGTAGGCGCGGCCATGATGCTGGGCGGCAACATCAAGGGAAGCACGCGGACGATGACGACGGCGATCGCCCTCGAGAGCAGCAAGGGGGAGTTCGGCCTGGCCATCGCCCTCGGCATCATCCTGCTGCTGACCGCCTTCGGCGCGAACATACTCTTTCACTGGCTGCAGGGGTTCGACGACTGATGGCCGATCCGATCATCGTGGTCGAGCACCTTGCGCACCGTTACGCTTCCGGGTTTCATCTGCGGGTCCGCCATCTCGCCCTGTCCCCCGGAAGAACCTACGCCGTTTACGGCGCGAACGGATCGGGCAAGACGACGCTCCTGAACATGCTCGCCCTGCTGGCCCTGCCCCAGGAAGGCCGGATCCTTCTCGAAGGCAGGCCCGTGCACGGCGCCGATCCGGCCCGAAGCCGCCGGTACCGCCGTCGCGTGACGCTGCTCATGCAGCACGTGTACCTGTTCCGGTCCACCGTGTTCGAAAACGTGGCGGCCGGTCTGCGGTTTCGCGGCATGGCGAAGGAGGCCATTGAGGAACGCGTGACCGGCATGCTCGGCAAGGTGGGCCTCGCGGAGTTCGCCCACCGGCCCGCCCATAGCCTGTCGGGCGGAGAAGCCCAGCGCGCCGGCCTGGCCCGGGCCCTGGTCACGGACCCAGACGTCCTGCTGCTCGACGAGCCTACGGCCAGCGTGGACGCGGCCCATGGGCAGCAGATCGAAGAGATACTTCGGGAGACGTGCCGGCAGCGGCGCATGACCGTGGTACTCTCGACGCACCAGTACGAACAGGCCCATCGCATCGCCGACGAGGTACTGATCATGCGCGACGGGCGCATGATCGAGGCCGGGCCGGAGAACGTTTTCAAGGGTAGTATCGAAGATACCAGCCAGGGCGCGGTCGTCCGGCTGGAGAACGGCGTGACGTTGCGCACCGATGCGGCCGCCCGCGGAGCGGTCCACGTCGCCATCGCGCCGCACGAAATCCGGCTGTACCGGTCGACCCCGTCCCCGGACACTGCAAACACGCTCCAGGGCGTCGTGTCCGCGGCGGCAGTGGACGGAGACCGCATTCGCCTTGACGTGGACGCGGGCCTGCGCCTTACCGTCCACGTGGCGCGGGATGCCTTCGCCGGGATGGACATGACCGTCGGAGATACGGTATACGCCGCCATCGAGGCCTCGTCCGTGCGGGCTTCGTGAGGGAAACGGGGTCGCTGCAGTTTTTTAGATCAAGATTGCATCCTTTCCCCAGATGAGTCTTTTTTGATGCAGGGACAAACGACGGAGGGACCAATGACCACCCGGGAATCATTGCATCTGGTGATGGGCAAGGACGAGTTGCGGATGGACGGCCAGTACCTCTCCACGCTCCGGGAAGCCAATGAACTGTTGGACGACGCGGACGGGCTGCGGGAGCGCATGGCCGAAGACGGCTACCTGCTCATCCGCGGTCTCCACGACCCGGATAAGGTCTCGGAAGCCCGCAGGGTCGTGCTGGAGAATCTCGACGCCAACGGCCAGATCGATCGGGACTATCCCCTCGGCCTGGGCGTGGCGGCCCCCGGCAAGCGCGGCGCCTTCTTCGGCGGCGCCAAGCGGGTAACCCATACGGACGAATTCCTGGCGGTAGTTAATTCCCCCGAAATCATGGGATTCTTCGAAGGGTTCCTGGGAGGGCCCGTCCTCACTTTCGACTACAAGTGGCTCCGGGCCGTGGGTCCGGGCGACAATACAGGCGCGCACTACGACATGGTTTACATGGGCCGGGGCACGCCGAACCTGTACACGGTCTGGACGCCCCTGGACGACGTCACCTACGACATGGGGCCCCTGGTCATCCTGGCCGGTTCCCACCAGTTCGAGGCCGTGAAGGAAACCTACGGCCAGATGGACGTGGACCGCGATCACGTGACGGGCCACTTCACCAACGAGCCCATCGTGATGGTCGACCAGTACGGGGGCCAGTGGCAGACGAGCGAATTCAAGATGGGCGACGTGATTATCCTCGGCATGTATACGATGCACGGTTCCATCAACAACACGTCCAACCGGTACCGCATCAGCACCGACACCCGCTACCAACTGGCCAGCGAACCCGTCGACCACCGGTGGGTCGGCGAGAACCCCGTCGCCCATTACGCGTGGACCGAGGGGAAGACCGTGTCCATGGAGGAGATGCGGCGGAAGTGGAAGGTCTAGTCTCGGGTACCGGGCACTCTTTGGCTTCAAGACCCGCCGCGGCCTTGAAGCGGTTGCGATCCAGGTCGATCCGTGCAGTCACGTCCATCCTGCAAGTTCAGGTATACGCCTTGAATCTTAAACGAACCCTCCCCGGTATCCTGTTCATCCTGGCCTTGTTGTTCGCCGTCTCCGCGTGCCAGACGACGGGGGTCCGTGAGCGGGTGGAACTCCTCGCCGAACCGATCGGCGACGGCCAGGTGGCCGCGGTGGTCGACTCCGCGCGGATCAGGAGGACCATTACCGACCTGGTATCCTTCGGTTCCCGCGTGACCGGCTATCCCGGCGCCACCGAGGCGGCGCACTACCTGGCCGGCCGCATGCGGGAAATCGGTCTCGAGGACGTGGAGATGGAGGAATTCGTCTCGTCCGTCCCCCTGGACGAGGGCGGTGAACTGATTCTCCTCGACGCCGCGGACCTTCCGGACTCCACCACCCTTGCATCCCGGACGATCCCCCTCTACGCACTCTGGCCGAACCTGGTCCGCACGTCCACGACTCCGCCGGGCGGCATCACCGGGAAGCTTCACTACGTCGGCAACGGCGAGTGGGAGGACTTCAACGGCATCGATCCCGCCGGCGCCGTCTTCCTGATGGACTTCAACTCGGGCGTGAACTGGCAGCGGGCCGCCATGCTCGGCGCCGGCGCCGTGATCTTCGCGGAGCCCGACCACACCACGCGCGTCGACGGGGAGGAGAAGCACCTCCAGGTCCCCCTCGACTTCCCCCGTTTCTGGATGAAGAAGGGCCCGGCCCGGCCCCTGATCGCATTCCTCGAAGCAAACGGTCCCATCACCGTCCGGGCAAAAGGGCGCATGACCTGGAAACGGCTGCCGGCCTACAATGTCTTCGGCAGGATCACCGGGACGCACCCGGAGTTGAAGGAGGAGGTCATCGTACTGAATGCCTACTACGATTCCATCTCCGCCGTGCCGGCCGTATCCCCCGGCGCCAACCAGGCGACGGGCGTGGCCGCGCTCCTTGAAATGGCCCGTTACTTCGCCGCCCATCCGCCCGCCCGCTCGGTGCTGATCCTGGCGACATCGGGCCATTTCATGTCGCTCAGCGGGATCAACGACTTTTCCTACCGCCATGCGCGCATATCCAGTCACTTCGCGGACAAGCTCGAAGACCCCATCAACATCAAGCTCTTCGCGGGCATCGACCTGTCCAGCGCCCGGGACCAGGTCGGCGTCATCTACTCAGGCGTCTTTTTCGGGGGGGATTCCTTCGAAAAGCAGCGGTTCTTCACCCCCTTCGGCCGCACTTTCATGGGTTACGCCGACGAGGTCATCCGCCGCGGCGCTTTCCCGGCCGGCGCCCTGGTGAACGTGATTTCTCCGTCCCAGGGACACCGGACGGGCGGTTTCTTTCCCGCGGGCCAAATCGGCCTGGAGGCCGAACTGGTCTTCTGGATGGGGATTCCCGCCCTGTCCTTCGCCACGGTGTTCGACGTGCGCGAGTTCGTGGATACCCCCATCGACGACCTCGATCGGGTGAACTTCCACAACGTGTATACGCAGACCCTCCTGTTGACCGAGTTGTTCGGCCGCGGGGTCAACGATCCCCGCCTGTTTCCGGATTTCAAGATGCAGCTCGAGGACCGCTTTGTGAACGGCCGCATCCGGGTCGTGGAATTCGATCCCAGGGAGGACTACATCCCGAGCAAGCCCAAGCCCGGCGCCGTGGTCCGGTTCCGCCGCTACAACAAGACCATCAGCGGGGTGAAGAACGAGATCTTCGTGGTGGCCGACAGCGCGGGCGTGGCCGAATGCACCGAACTGGAGGCGGGGCGTACGTACCCGACGGAAGGCTACGTCATAGATCCCGACACGGGGGAGATCATCTACGCGCCGGACCGGGGTCCCTACGGGGAAGGCGCGTACCCGCTCGAGATCAAGATGGACTGGGTGGACAAGGAGAAACCCACGGTAGTCTTCCGGGCCGACGCGACCAACATCTACGACCTGGTGGATCCCCGTTTCCTGACCCGGCTGAATGAGGCCGTGGTGCTGGACGAATCGGGCAATCCGCCCCTCGAATGGGGCATGACCTTCCAGGAAGGGGGCTGGACCACGGGATTTTCCTACGAGGAAGACACGGCCGTGGTCTTCATGCCGCCGGAGAGCCGGTTCAAGGTCACCATGTCCACCGGCCTCTTCGGCCGCCGCCTGATCCTGACCAACGCGGACGAGCAGCATCCCGAGGGCGTCGGGTTCGATTCGGGGATCGGGGCCATTCCGCTCACTTCATACCAGGTGGCGCGGGACATGTGGCACCTGGACGAGGCGCGGATCGGCGCGCTCAAGTCCGTCGGCGTGAGCAATTCCCGGCTGGACGACTTCCACCTGGAAGCGGGACGCCTGCTGGACCTGGCCGAGACCGCCAGGCAGAACCTACAGTGGGACCGGTTCATCAAGCACGCCCGGGCCGCTTGGGGGTACGAGTCCCGCGCCTATCCCGACGCGACGGGAACGGCGAACGACGTCGTGAAGGGGGTGCTGTTCTACATGGTGCTGGTCATCCCCTTCGCCTATGCCCTGGAGAGGTTGATATTCGGTTTCGCCAACGTCTACAAACGGATCGCCACCACCTTCGGCATCTTTCTGGCCGCCTACGGGTTGCTGCGGTTCACCCATCCGGCCTTCCAGATCACCACCGCGCCGGATATCGTGCTCCTCGCCTTCATCACCTTCGCCCTGGCGGCCGTGGTCATCTGGCTCATTTCGGGCCGGTTCAGCCAGACCATGCGCGAAGTAAGGCAGGACGCCCGAACCGTGCAATCCACCGACGTGCGGCGTTCGAGCGCCCTGGCCACGGCCTTCGCCCTGGGCATCGGAAACATGCGCAAGCGCAAGGCCCGGACGCTGCTGACCTGCGCCACCCTGGTGCTCCTGGTGTTCACCGTGCTTTCCTTCACCTCCGTGCAGACTTTCCTCCGCCTGCAGAAAGTTAGTCAGGACGCGGAGGGCGCGTACACCGGGTTCCTCGTGCGAAATCCCAACTGGGCGGCGCTGCAGAAGCAGACCCACGAGTACGTGCTCTCCGAGTTCGGTTCTTCGGAAGCCGAAGACCAGGGCATCCAGATCGTTTCCCGGACGTGGTATTCCGGGAACCTTCCCGGAGAACAGGTCTTTGTCAAAGTAGACCGGACGGATGCGGACGGAACGCCCAGGTCCACCTACGCTTCGGGCGTCCTGGGCCTGCTGCCGGAGGAACCAGAGGTGAGCGGCCTCGACCGCGCGCTGACCTCGGGCAGGTGGTTCGCCTCGGATGAAACAGACGTGTGCATCATTCCGACGGATATGGCCGAACTCCTGGGCATGACCGAAGAAGACACGGGCCGGTCGGAGATCCTGATCTTCGGAAAGCCCTACAAGGTAATCGGCATGTTCGACGCGGCGGTCATGGAAGGGATCACCGACCTGGACGGAGAGCCGCTGACGCCGGTCGACTACACGGCAACGGGTCACGACCTGCTCACGGAACTCGCCCTCATGGACTACGACGAGGAACCGGTTCAAATGGCGAAATTCGAACACATGCCGGCGGCGAACCTCATCCTGGCGCCGCAGGCCTTCGTGAACGATCTCGGCGGCACGCTCCGGTCCGTCGCGGTCCGCTTCCCCTCCGACGCAGCCGCCCTGGACCGGATCGAGCGCTTCATGCAGCGCCTGGGGATACCCGTGGTGGCCGCCGTCGACGGCGAGGTCGCCGTGTACAGCGCCATGTCCCTGAGTTCCCTGTCCGGCCTGGGCAACCTGTTCATACCCATGGTCGTGGCCGCCCTCATCATCCTGAACACCATGATGAACGCCGTCTACGAGCGTTTCAGCGAGATCGGGGTGTACAGCGCCGTGGGCCTTGCGCCGGCCCATATCGGCGCCCTCTTCATGGCGGAGGCGGCCATGTACGCCGTCATCGGGGGCATGTCCGGCTACCTCATCGGCCAGACCGTGGCCCGGGGCATCACGGAATACCAGTTGCTGGCGGGACTGACCCTGAACTACTCCTCCCTTTCCGCCGTGGCCTCCACGGCCATGGTCATGGCGGTGGTCATGCTCTCGACGATCTACCCGGCCCGCCAGGCGTCCCGAATGGCGGTGCCGGACGTCAACAGGCAATGGTCCTTCCCGGAACCCGACGGCGACAACTGGAGTTTCGAGTTTCCCTTCACCATCAGCCGCACGGAGACGCTGGGTCTCTACGCCTACCTGACGCGGTTCTTCGAGTCACACGGCGAGAGCACCCTGGGCAACTTCATGACGGACGAAGTGGTCCTGACGGGTACCGGCGAGGAGACCGTGGTGACGTATATGATTACGATGAAGACCTGGCTGGCGCCCTACGACACGGGGGTCAGCCAGCAGGTGGCCCTGAGCGCGGCGCCCGCGGAGCAGGAACACGATCTCTACGCGGTATGGGTGGATATACATCGGGAAAGCGGAGACGTGGACTCCTGGCAACGGCTGAACCGGCGTTTCCTCAACGTCCTGCGCAAGCAGTTCCTCGTCTGGCGCACCGTGGACCAGGAGGTCAAGCAGGTCTATTCCGAGGAAGGAAGGGAGATGATCGCGGTCGGGGGAGGCGTAGTTGCTGGAGAGATATCATGAAAGGCGGCGGCAACGGAGGTCCCTGGCTCGACACCCTGATGGGCCAGAACGTGCGGGTAAAGACGCCGGGCTCCGCCACGGAGGAACGCGTGACGGTTATCGAGTGCGTCGAACCGCCCCACAGTCCGCCGCCCGTATTCACCCGCCACGCCTTCATCGAGATGTTCCTGGTCGTAAAAGGCGGGCTTACCTTCCAGTTCCTACACGAAAGTGCCTTCGTGCTCGAAGCCGGCCAGATGGTCACGGTGCCGGGATGGAAACCCCATTCATTCTGGAACGACACTGACGATCCTGCCCACATCATGCTGATCTGCACGCCCGCGGGGCTGGACCGGTTCTTCGAAGCTTCCGACCGGCTGCTCAAGCGCATGCCGCAGGATGCCCCCGATCCGGACGAACTGAAGGCGGAGATGGCCCGCCTGCGGGAGGAGTTCGGGCTGGAACACGTGGCGCCGGCGCCGGTCATCGCCGTTCAACGCGTAGAGGAGTGAATGACTTGAAACGATTGGTCCGGGACGGCGCGCCGCTCTGGCGCCGTCTCATCGAGTGTTTTCAACCGGATATTCTGCTCAGTTCAATCGCCTGGAAGTGGATGAACGACTGTTACATCGAACTCGAACCGTGCGGCAGTTGGGAGGTAATCCACGCTCTCGAAAAGAAGAAGGACTGCAGTCCGCGTAGCCGGCCGGTGAAAATCAAGGCGCGCTGGCACGCGTACCCTGCCGGTAATCAAGTCCTTTTCGCTGATGAGCCCGCGGCACAGACCCCTTTGGGGCCTTTTAAGCAACGAACAGAAACGACAGGCGGGACGCAAAATCCTGGCACACTGGCAGAAAACGATGAAGGAACACTGCCGGCGTGGAAAGGGATGACCGCCGGTGCGTTCGATTGCCGCGCCCGGAAGGGAACCTGATCCTGATCATGATGCCGGACAGAACCGGCAGAAAATGACGTCCGTCCGTTCAATGCGGATGGCCATTATGGATTGCCGCGCCCGCCGAATACGTTTATCATAACCATGGCAAATAAGGTGGCTGGCCGGAGTTCAGACGCTCGGAGAGCTGGTCTGATAGCTCTGAAAGCCGGTCTGACAGAGAATGTCGGCATCCGTTCGCGATGCTATGGTATGCACCGTGGACGGCGGGACGAATCCTTCCGACTGCGGCGGCAAAGGTTCGGATTCTGAGAGGCGTTCATTCGAGAGACGTACATGGAATGGCCGGAAGTGCTGCGGCGCATCGAAAGCGGAGAGAACAGCCATACTGAATTCAAGCGGGGACTCGTTGACTTCAGCTCCCTCGGCAGGACGCTGTGCGCATTTGCCAATGGCGACGGGGGACTGCTCGTGATCGGTGTAGACAACTCCGGTGTCATAGCGGGAGCGCGGGAAAACCCGGAAAGTGCGCAGGAACGACTGACGAATTTCCTGCAAAACGGCTGCGGCAGTCCAGTCACCGCCGAGTGCGACCGGTATCTCACGGAAGCGGGATGGGTGCACTGGGTCGACGTTCCTCGCCAGCGGCGGGGGTACGAGCCGTTCAGCTATGACGGGCGCTTCTGGATTCGTCGGGGACGCGCCACCGCGGCGCCTTCTCCTTCAGAGTTGCAGGAATTGTTCAACGTCTTCGGCCTGGTCCTCACCGAGAAGCAGGTCGTCGCTTCCGCGACCGCAGATGACATCGACATGAACGCATTTCGTTCGTACATGCAGGCGCAGGGCATGCGGATGGAGGATGGGCCGCAGCCGGACGTGGAGAGCGATTTGCGCAACGCCTCGGTATGCGACCGGCTGAACGGCACGCTCCGCCCAACCCTATATGGACTGATGGTCTTCGGCAAGGATCCGCAGGGGTTTCCGCACACCACTAGCCTGTTCATTCAATGTGCCAGATACGGAGGCGGCGACCAGGCATCCGACGTACTGAGCGCGGGCGAGAGTCGTGGGCGGCTTGACGAGCAGGTTCACCGGTCCATGGGGTGGTTCCGCAGCCTGGGCAGAAAAGAGATCTACCGGGGACTCCACCGCGAGGACGTCCCCCTCATCCCGGAAGAGGTGCTTCGCGAGGCGTTGGTGAACGCGGTCATTCACCGGGACTACGCTATCGCAGGTTCCCAGGTGATGCTGGAGGTCTTCGACGACCGCATCGTGGTGACCAGTCCTGGTGCGTTGCCGAACCACATGACGGTCGAACAGGCGCAGATGGGTGGCGCACCTCGATCTCGCAACGAGATGATGGCGAACGCCATGGTCGTGCGAGGGCTCATGGAACGTCGCGGCAGGGGCTGGCTTGCCATGCGACACGCCATGCGGAACTTCAACGGGACGGAGCCGACGCTCGAAAACTTTGAACGCGACAGATTCGTCCGGGTGACGTTCCGTTTTGAGCCGTACCCGGCCGGGCCGAAGGCTTGAATTCGAGGATACTGCCTGTTTTAGTGACGAGAGCGGTGTTGATCGATAGGAAGGACCGGACATGGGCGAGGTTATCTTCGAAGTTGCCCAGGACGACGTGGACGGCGGTTATTCGGCCAGCGCACTGGGTTACGGAATACACACTCAGGGTGACTCGCTCGACGAAATCCGCCGCAACGTGAAGGAGGCCGTCGACTGCTACTTTGACGAGTCCATGGCACGACCCAAGTTGATTCGACTGCACTTCGTGCGCGACGAGGTCCTTGTGGCATGAAGTTGCCGAGGAAAGAAGGTGTTGCCGCGACCCTTCCGCTGCACGGTCTTATTGTTCGAGACCCCGGCTGTCCTCCGAACCACCCTTTGACCCTACCAGATCGCTTGTGAATAGTACCCGGGTATATTAGCATCCGAGGTCACAAGTGGGCAATCGTTCAATTCCGCGGTGGCTACGATCGTCCGATCGGCGGGATCCTGGTGATCCCAGTCCAGTTCGAGATTCCAGATCCAGATTCGCATGTCCACACTGAAGAACCGGGGCGATATCCGATCTACACATCCACCGGCCGCAGGTCCAGCGCCAGGTCGCGGAATCCCTTCACCCGGTGGAGGGTGACCAGGTTGGTGTCGTGCTGGTTCTTGCCGCCGCGCGCGGTACGTGCGACGACCAGGAGATCGTCTCCGGCGATGACCTGCGAGGCGTAGCTGAAGGATTCCATCATGCTCCTGCTCATGGCCACGCAGCCGGCCTGGAACCAGTTGAGGGCGTCCACGCTGTACATGAGCACCAGGATGCGCCTTTCGTTGCCCGGCGGACCGCTGAAGCCGATGCGCCGGAGGGGTTCCCGGTCCTGCCACGGGTTCGTAGACAGCGTCACGGTGGTCCAGTACAGCCCGTCCACTTCGTCGTATACGATCTGGAACTTGCACTGGGCGCCCGGCATGGGGTGGAACTGAACGAACCGGTAGTCCAGGGTCTCGCCGTCGTCCTCGACCCGGCCGACGGAGGCCAGGCTGGAAGTGGTGTGTCCGTCGACGATCGTGCGCATGATCATCCGGATCTCGCCGTCCACCAGCACGATATTGCCCTCCAGGAAGCTGTCGGCCGGTACTTTGTCTTTCAGACTTTCCGGGTACTTCCTTTGCGAAAGCACGTCGGGGATGCCGGGGAACCGGACGTGGTTGGACATGCGCCAGGCGGCCGGGTCGAGCAGGTCCCGCAACAGGTCGCCGGCTACCACCAGTGATTTCCAGTCGAAGCGGCTCGGCGCGTCGCAGGTCTCGAAGGCGCGGTAGGCGTGGCCGTTGTGGATCAGTACCGGTGTGGGCGCGCAGTGGTGCTTCCCTTCGAAGAGCGTGACGGGTCCTTCCCACGTGTGTCCGCCGTCCCGCGACCGGCCGATGATGATATCCCGGCTCTTCCGCCGGTTGCCGATGAGATAGGCGTCGTCTTCGTGAGCCCATACGGTCGCCCAGATGAAATCCTGACAGGCCGCCTTCGTCCACGTGGCGCCGTCGTCGTCGCTGATCAGCACCTCGGTCTGGTCGGGCACCGCCTCCTTCAAGGGACTGGGACGAAACCATTCGTAGCTGGCCAGCAGGCGTCCGGAGCGCATCCGCGCGATCGAGGGCGAGCCCGCGTAGACGTTCTCCGGGTCGGGCGATGAGGCGAGTACGAGGTAATCTTCGGCGAGCATGCGGTTCATTTTTGGGACCTCCGGTTACATGGGATGGATAAGCGATTCTACTCGGAAGGGAAGGGCTTGTCAACCGGAAGGCGTGCCGTCTAGATCATCCCGAAATCAACCGCCTGGGTCATCCCGAAATCGATCGCATCGGAATAACGAAACCGTCGCCTGATTCTTTATCCGAAGCGTCATATTGCCCTTGATCTGAACAGCCCGCTCGATGTATCATAGAACCGATCATCAGCATCCCATCTCAAACCGAATTGACGCAAGTGAACCGGGGGCCGCCGGAGTGAACCGGGCCGCCGAGCCGAACCGGCTTCGCCGGGAGGATCCGCATATGGCTGGGAAAACCAACCTGTCCCGCAGAGACGTACTGATCAAGGGAGGGCTCGCCGCGGCCGGCATGACGCTGCTGCCTTCCCACGTGCTCGCCCAACTTACTCAGCTGGCCCGTGACGAAACGCCCGTGGACTGGATCGACGAATTCGGCCCTCCGCGCACGCCCGATTTCGTGCTGCTGGACTGGAACGGCCTGGAGTCGTGGATCACGCCCGTGGACCAGTTCTTCTCGGCCAGTCACTATCCCGAGCCGACGGTGGACGGGGAGAACTACAGCCTCGAGGTTTCGGGCGCGGTGAAAAACAAGTTGAACCTGGGTCTGGACGAGATCAGGGACATGCCACGCAGGGAGTTGGACTTCACCCTCGAGTGCTCGGGCAACCGGGGCGTTCCCGTGTTCCGCGGCGGCGTGTTCAACGCCCGGTGGACCGGTACGCCGCTGGCGCCGATCCTGGAACGGGCCGGGGTGTGGGACAACGGTATCGAGGTGGTTTTCTTCGGCCACGACGAAGGGGAGGAAGTCATCACGCCCCGGCGCAGCGAGCCGGTGACCATGAAGCAGAACTTCGCCCGTTCGCTGACCATGGCACAGGCCATGGATCCGGACATCCTGCTGTGTTACGAGGTCAACGGCCAGACGCTGCCGCCGAAGCATGGGTATCCCCTGCGTCTCATCGTGCCCGGCTGGTACGGCATCACCCAGGTGAAATGGCTCAAGCGCATCGAGGTGCGCACGACCCGCTACATGGGGCGTTTTATTTCGAGAGATTACGTCACGGTCCGCGAGGAGACCCACAACGGGGAGACCGTGTGGCGCCAGGAGTCCGTGGGCAAGGGCCGCATCAATTCCGTCACGGCGCGTGTCACCCGGGTCGGCCCCCTGCACCGGATCTATGGCGCGGCGTGGGGCGAACCGCTCAGGGAGGTACAGGTGCAGATCGATGACGGTCCGTGGCAGACGGCGGAGATCATCGAGGGGGAAGACGCCGAATACGCCTGGAAGTTCTGGCGGCTGGACTGGGACCGCCCATCCCCCGGAGAGCACACGATCACGTCGCGGGGCGTAACGATGGCCGGCACGGTGCAGCCGACGCCGGACGATCCCTACCTGGCGGGCAAGAAGACCTACTGGGAAAGCAACGGCCAGGTGACCCGTACCATCTGGACCTTCGAAAGCTAGGGAAACGAATCCCTTTCCACCTGGGACTGAATCCCGATCCATGGTCATCGATTCCCACGCTTACTGTTTTCCGCCGGGAGACGCGAAGGCTGGTTACGCCGACGCCCGTGAACACCTTCGCTGGATGCAGGCCGAGCACGCGGTCCACCATCAGCCGGCCTGGCGGGTCCGGGACCGGGCCCCCGCCTCGTCGGAGGCCATCGCTCCCGCGTCGCCGGGGGACTGGTCCACGCTCCCCGCCGTGGATTTCCGCGTCGATCGCACCCACGGCCGCGTGGTGTGGACGGTCGACGGCGAAGATTGCACCAAGCAGTTTTACCCGCCCCACCTCCGCAACCTGGAATACACGCCCGACGGCCTGATTGCCGAGATGGACTACGCGGGCGTGGACGTCGCCCTCCTGCATACCAATCCCATGTTGAACCGGGACAGCGCCTTTCAGGCCGAATGCGTTGCCGCATTTCCAGGTCGGTTGTACTCCATGGCGCCCGTGGACGAGTGGCGCATCGCCGCGGAACCGGACCGCGTGATCGAAGAGATCGAACGGGCCGTGCGCGCCCACCAACTGCACGCCGTCAAGTTCAACGCCACGCTGTCCTACCGTGGAAGCGATCAGCCGTGGAGCGGAGGCGCCTACCGCCCCTTCTGGGACGCGGTGACCGCCCTGGACGTGCCGGTTTTCTTCACCCTCGGCGCCGGACCCGTCCTCGGCTACCATGCCGACTTGACGCAAGGGTACCTCGACGAGCTCGGCGTGCTCATGGACTGGATGGACCGCTATCCGGATTCGGTCTGCAGCATAACCCACGGTTTCCCCTGGCGCATGTTCATCGAAGGCGACCGCCTTGTCCTGCCGGACGGCCTGTGGAGACCGTTCGAAAACCCCAACCTCAGCCTGGAAGTGTGCTTTCCCGTGCGGATCGGCGATCTGTACGATTATCCCTACCGCGAGGCCTGGCCGGCCCTGGAGGAGATGGCAGGCCGGATCGGCGCCGGCCGGTTGTTGTGGGGCACGGACATGCCCTTCCAGAACCGTTTCTGCACCTACCGCCAGTCCCGGGACTGGATCGAGAAGTACGCGGATTTTCTCAGCGAGGCGGACCTGTCCGCGATCATGGGCGGCACCACCGCGCGAATCCTGGGCATCAAGTTTACATAACACGGAGGATCAAATGCACGTCGGCACGCAGCAGTTCAGCACGGCGGACGAAGACCTCGAGTATCTCGCCCGCCACGGCGTCTTCAACAAGAGCGAGCTCAACCTTACCTTCCACCGGGAGTACGGCTGGGACGTGGAGGAACTGGCGGCCAAGAAGGAGAAGTGCGCCCGTTTCGGGATCGAGATGGAAATGGTGGCCCTGCCCATCGCCGACCTGAACGTGAACGGCGGTCAGGTACCCAATTACATGCTGGGAAAATACGAGGAAGGCGACAAGGAGATCGAGCTGGTCTGCAACATGGTGCGCCAGGCCTCGGAAGCGGGCATCCCCGCGATCAAGTACTACCTGTGCGAGATGGAGAATCAGCGGACCGAGAGCGATCCGCCTGGACGGGGCGGTTCGATCTACAGTACCTGGGACCTGGAGAAGGCGAAGGACCGGCCGCCGCGATACGACGAACCCGTGACCGCCGAGATGAACTGGGCCCGCATCACCTACTTCCTGGAGCGGGTGATCCCCGTGGCGACGGAGTGCAAGGTCCGTATGGCCTGCCATCCCTGCGATCCCTGGCTGCCGCCCGGCTATCGCTGCGTGGACCGCGTGCTCGGTGGCTTCGATGGATTCAGGCAGTTCATCGAGATCTGCCCCAGTCCCTATCACGGCGTCAATCTCTGCCTGGGCTGCATGGCGGAAAGTTCGCTCGACCCGCTCAACGAGGTGCCGGACATCATCCGCTACCTGGGCTCGCGCGACAAGATCTTCCTCTGCCACTTCCGCAACATCGTGGGCGGACGGAACAAGTTCCAGGAGGTCTGGCCCGACGAGGGCGTCATGAACATGCACCGCAACATGCAGGCGCTAAAAGAAGTCGGCTACCCGCACATGTGCGTGCCGGACCACGCGCCGGGACACAAGGAGCCGGACAGCTACCGCCAGGCCTTCGCCTACGAGTTCGGCTACATCCAGGCCATGATCCAGGCCGTGATGGACGAAGGGTAGTTTGGGGTCAGACTTGGTTCGGGCGTTCGGCCGGAGGTAAGGAGGAAAGGCTGGCGGTCCCGTCTACACCATGCCGCGGTCAAGTCTGCCACTCGATCAGTTGCTGGTCCTGTTTCAGGCGCGCGCGCTGGTGCTGGGCGGCGATGAAGATGTCTTCCAGCCTGGGCGTATCGTCTTCGAGCCCCGGCAGGGAGTACCGCGCCTCCATGAAAAACCTTTCTTCCCGAGGCGATTGGACCCATGCGTGTTGCCACCATTCCAGCATGCGGTCCCGCGCGTCGGCCATGGCGCTGGAGGAGGGCAGCCGGTCGCTCTTGCTTAGGTTGATGTTGCCGCGGGCCGGCATGAGGTTCCAGAGATCGTTGTTGCGCCAGCGCGCCCACGGAAAACAGTGGTCGATGTGAGGAGCGGTTCGAATACGCGCCGCGGACCAGACGCAGGTGAGCGCGAATCCTTCATCGCGCAATTGCTTCGCCCGTTCGAGAGCAATGCCGGTGTCGTAGCGGTTTTCGGTCCAGTCGAACGGGTCGTCCGGTACCGATTCTCCCCCGCTTTCCCGGACCAGGGCGACAGGCTGGCCGGTGTTGGCCGCCCACCGCTCCGTGCTGCGCAGGTTTGCCGGGCTAACCCAATTCGTAGTCAGTTGCCGCCATTCCCGTACGATGACCGGATCCAGCCAGCAGGCGAACTGACCGAGTGCCTGCCAGAGCGATGCGGGAATCCTGAATCGGCCGAACTGCGCCAGGTATTCGCGCGACAGCACGATGGGCCGGGCGGCCGCCCCCGTTCTGGAAAATCCGGATTCGAACAATTGCCGGTCGCCGGAAGCGGGATACGTGATGTAGCGTACCGGCATCCGCTCGATATTCTCACAGGCGTCGTTTATGGCGCGGGCAAGGATGACGGCCCGGTCCGAATCAAACCGGGCGCCGAGCCGAAGGTCGGAAGGCGAGACGTTCCGCAGCCGGTAGAACGCGTCCTTTGCCCAGCCATATCCACCCGATCCCGAAGGGCGTTGAGGCAGTCCATGATGAAGGACCAGGGGCAGGTATTGCTTCAGCCAGTACAGGCCGACGGCGCCGAACGGGATTTCCACGTAGTCGTCCGTGCGACGGATGACCAGCCCCGGCGCCGTTTCGGCAAGTCGCACCAGGGTCCGGAGCAGCCCCAGCTTGTAGGTCGAAGACTTGTTGTCGTTCACGATCACGTGGCGCAGCAGCGGTAGGCTGCCGCTGCCGTCGTCCGGTATGGCGAAGACCAGCGTTTCCCAGTGTATGCCGGGGCGCGTCAGGTCCGGCTGCGTCGAGCGGCTGCGCAGCGCGACGGCTCGGCGGTTGGCGAAACCGATCAGTTCCTCCGCCGAAGTGTCATGGAATCCCCGGGCGGCGTTTTCCGCGGCGTCGCCGCCCTGTCGCAGCATGATGACCAACAGTCCGGAAGGATTGAGCAGCTCGGTAAGCAAGCGGAACGCCCGTTCCCGGACCCTCGGCGCCACGTGCATCCACACGCCGCTCAGCAGAATCAGGTCGAACCGCCGGCCGAGCGCGCGCAGGACCCGCAGGTCCGGCAGCGAGTCGTTCATCCAGACCACGCGTGGATGGGAGCGTTCCGCGGCGAGGTTCCGCAACGCGCTCGGTTCCACTGCCACGACTTCCCATCCCCTGGCCGCAAGCCAGTTGGCATCGCGTCCGGAACCGGCGCCGATGTCACAGGCGAATCCCGGTTCTTCACGCAGGTGCGCCGGCGCCCAGTCTGCGTGGACGTCGGCAGGGTCGACTCCGTCATACTGGGCGATGAGGGCGGCGGTGTTGAGGTCGTAGTAGCTGGTGGTGCGCATGCGCACGGTCCAATCAGGAAAACGGTTGAATATTCCAGGTCGAGGCCATAATCTATGGTCTTGCCATAGTAGTCGGAAGGCGCGGGATGTCAAGCAATCCAATGCGCCTGCCAACCGCGAGTGCCAATAGGTGTTTGCCGGCAGCGTTTGCCTGAAGTGTCCTTTGCCTGACGCGTCCTTTGCCTGATGTGTCCCTTGCCTGACGTGTTCCTTTTACATGCAAGTCGACAGGAGATAACCGTGATTTCCAAACGCATATTGCCGGGCGAGCGCCTCGACGACGCCAAAATGGAAGAAATCCTTACGGATTTTCACCGTGACGGCTTCGCCCTCATCCCCGGAGTGCTGACCCGGGACGAAATCGACACCCTGCGCGAGGTCACGGACCGCTGTTTCAACGATCCCGTGCTGGCCGGCACCGATTACCTGAGCGGGAAGGGGGACGGATTCGTGCTGCGCAACACGCTGGAACTTGACGCGGTGTTCGTGGACATGCTGATCCGGGAACCGATCCTGAGCCTGGCCGAGGCGGTCGTGGGCGAGGACTGCAAGTTCTGCGGGCAGAACGTGATCCGCAACGCGCCGGGCCAGGCGATCGACCTGTGGCACGTGGACGACCGGGTGGAGTTTCCGCTGCCGGACGACGTGCCCCGGCACGACCCCCGTATCCGCATGCCGGTGCAGTGGTTCACCATCCAGATGGCGCTGACCGATATCGATTCGGTGGAGGACGGTCCGACGCAGTTCGTCCCGGGCAGCCAGTATTCCGGCAGAGATCCCAACAGCCAGGAAAACCCGGAGTTTGAAGGCAGGGGGCCGGTCTCGGCGTTATGCAAGGCGGGAGACGTCTACCTGCAGAACAACCAATGCTGGCACCGGGGTGCGCCGGTCACGTCGGACCGGATGCGCTACGTCTTCCAATCCCAGTACGCCGCCTTCTGGGCCTACAGACGCTTCTCCGAATACAACCACGTACCCGTGCCACCCACGGTGCTGAGCCGGGCATCCGGCCGATTGCACGGTGTGCTGGGCGTGTGACCTCGGCGTGCTGGCTCGGCGTATGGACTCGTGTCAGGCCGTCGAACGCGGGGACAGGCGCGGGGGTTGCTCCTCAACGAAGTTTCGCAGCAAAGTCCCGTGGCAAAAGTCCCGCAGGGATCGCCCGTTAACCCAGGTTTACATCCCCGTGCGCGATCGTCTCGAACCGCGCGGGCAGCGCCACCTCGAGGAGTTCGAGGTCATCGGAGCGATCCGTGAGCGACGTCTTCGTGTGGGGCGGAATGACGTAAGCGTCCCCCGCTTCCAGCCTGTGAGCGCCCTGGTTCTCCCCGTTCAACGTACACTGCCCCTCCATGACGAAGGTGAACAGGATGTCGCCTGTGTGGCTCGTGACCTGTTCGCCGCCGGCAGCGGCGCCGCTATCGCCGGCAGCGGCGGAGCCGCCGTTCGGGCTGCCGGTCGCGCCGCCATTCGCACTGTCCTTAGCGCCGCTGTTCGCGCCCGTTGTCACCCGGGCGACCTGCACTGAGGCCACGCCGCCCGTCGCTTCGCCTATCCCAGTTTCCCTCGCCTCGAACCCCGCGATTCTCCACGGTTCCCAGACCGCGTCCTTGAGCTGGTGGCGGCAGAACGTCTGCCCACCGAAGATGCGATCGGGGTTCAGCACCCCGGTTGGTAACTCCACCACGTGGTCGATGGTGGTCACGTGGTCCGCGGGCACGCCGATCTCGATCACCTGCAGGTTTTCCGATGATTCAAGCACGCGATGCCGGATCTCCGGGGGCTGGATTACGCAGTCCCCGGCCTTCAGCATGAAGGGCGGCCCCTGGTCCTCGTAGACGAGTTTTACTTCGCCCCGGTAACAGAAGATCAGCTGGAACCCCACCGTGTGATAATGGACCACGTCCGGCACGGGACCGGCGTCGGGTATACGGATGTGGGAGGCGATGATGCTCCCGCCGAGACGGCCGGGCACCAGGTCGCGGTAGTGCATGCCGGCGCGGCCGATCACCCACGGCGTGTTGTCCTTGAGCCTTCGCACGAGGAAGGCGTGCTCCGTCGGGGGAATCTCCAGGGGCGGATCGGCCTCCGCGATCTCTACGCGGGTGCCGTTCGGCGCGGTAAGTTCTGTCTGGCCGCCGGCCAGGGCCGCCGGATCGCGGCAGAGGATTCGAAGCGTGCCGGGCGGTTCGGCCGCGCCCTGCTCCAGGCGGATGGTGAGTCCGTGGCCGGAGAGCACAGAGACCGTCGGGTAGTCGGCAGGATATATTTTGTCCATGCGGAATCCGAGGGTCTTCATGAAGAAGGCCAGGTCCGCGGTCAGATCCGAGGTCGGCAGCCGGATCTCTGCGCCCTGTATGTTGTCCTCGCGGTTGGTCCGCTTGTCGTCATGCAGTTGCATATTGCCCGCTCCCTTACCCTTCGAAACGATACTTATCCACGACGTCCATGTTCAATTCCGTCCCCAGGCCGGGTTTCTCGGGGAGACGGAAATAGCCGCTTTCCACGATCGGCGGATCGGTAAGCAGGTCGTCGCGCCAGGGCGCGTCCCATTTTTCGTCCACGAATTCGAGCACCAGGGCGTTGGGGATGTTGGCCATGACGTGGAGACTCGCCGTCGTGGACAGGGCGCTGTTCGGATTGTGGGGGGAGACCTGCATGTAGTAGCTTTCGGCCATGGCGGCGATCTTCTTGGTCTCCATGATGCCGCCCGTGCGCACCACGTCGGGCATGATCATGTCCACCGCCTGGGCGGCGATCAGGTCCCGGAAGCCGAAGCGCGTGTACCGCCGCTCTCCCACGCACACGGGCACGTTGACGGCCGCGGTAACCTTTGCCAGAGCGTCTATGTTTTCAGGATGGACGGGCTCCTCGTAGAACAGCAGGCCGATCTCCTCCAGCCGATTGCCGATGCGGATCGCGGCGCTGGTGGTGTACCGGCATCCCACGTCGGTGCAGAGGTCCACTTCGTCGCCCACGGCCTCCCGGCACCGTCGCATGTGATCCAGGGCCATCTTTTCTTCCCGCAGCGTGACGGAGCGGGGCGAGTCAATGCGCTCCCCTCTGACCATCGGATCGCCTGGAAAGTAGGCCTTGATGGCGGTGACGCCCTTTTCGGCCAGCTGTGCGCATTCCTCCGGATTGGACGCATGGCTGTAGAACCGTATGCGGTCGCGGCACGGTCCGCCGATGAGGTTATAGATGGGCTGGCCGGTGGCCTTGCCCACGATGTCCCACAGGGCGATCTCGATGCCGCTGACGGCCGCGATGACCGCGCCGGTCTGCCCGATCTGCTCCAGGGCGTAGTACATGCGGTGGTACAGGTACTCGATGTGGAAGGGATCCTCACCGATGATGAGCTTGCCCAGTTCCTCCACGGACTGTGCGATGATCGTGCCGCCCGGCCAGTTCGTGGCGTCGCCCAGACCCACGACGCCCTCGTCGGTATAGACCTGCACGAAGATCCACGGCGAGCCGATATCCGTCGATTTACGCCAGGACTCCACCAGGTGCACTTTCACGTCGGTGATTTTCACGAATTCCTCCGGGTTGTGCCTGGTGATGGTTCATTCCCATCAGTTGTGTCACGGACACTGAGGCGGCCGGCCGCGCCGGGTTGGTTCTTCGTCCACCGCGTCGGGACGTCGTTTTTGTCCCGCTGGACGTCAGTCCCGCCGCAAATGGCTGAACTCCGGTTTCGGGCCGCCTTCTTCACGGTCCCATTGCCACAGTTCCGTGTAGGGCGACTGGGCCTGGAAACCGAAGATGACGGGTCCATCTTCCCCGGCCCGTTCGAGCACGTCGGGCTTGACCACGCGGGCCATCTCGTATTCGCACTTGGTCCAGCGCCGGCGCCAGGGACTCAGCACCGCGTAGCGCGGCTCGTCGGTCTGGTTCTTCGTCGTGCCGTGCCAGGTGTTGACGTCGAAGAGCACCAGCGATCCTTCCGGGGCGACGGCGGTCCGGGCGTTGTCGTAGGCCGAGTCGGGTACGTTCAGGTACTCGAACCGGTGACTGCCTGGGACGAGTTCGGTAGCGCCGTTGGTCCCGTTGAAGGGGCTCAGGCAGAAGATCACGTTGAAGGCGATGGGATGGCTCGTGATCCGTCGGCCCTCGTCGGCCTCCGCCATGGACGCCTCGCGATTGTGCCCGGTGATGCCGCTGTCGGAATGCAGGCCGCGGCCACCTTCGCCGGGCATGACCACCGAACCGTACACAGCGCTCAGAAGCGCGTCGGGTCCCAGGAAATGGCGGATCAGACGCAGCAGATCGGGAAGCTGGTAGAACCGCTCGAAAACCCGCGCTTTGTTGAACAGCCATTCCAAACCGCCCTGGTCGCGGTCGGGGTAGCGGGCTTCGAGTTCACTTCGTGCTTCCGCGCATTCCTCTGCCGTCAACTGGTCCGTCAGGATCGTGTACCCTTCGACCTTCAGGTCCAGCACGTGAGCTTGAAAGGATTCTTCAGTCATGGGTTGATTCCGGTTTCCATGGATTCCTGGCGGATCAGCGCGCGGCCGGTGGATCAGCGCGCGGCCGGTGAATCTGTTCGCGGTCACACGGCTGTCCGGCCGGCGGATCAGCGCCCGGCCAGGTCGTCGCCCAGGTCCGTGGCGTCCGCTCAAACTTACCGCCCGGCCAGGTCGTCGCCCAGGTCGGTCGCGTCCACCTTGCCCTTCTCCAGGCTCACGCCGACGACGAAGAGTTCGAGGTCTTCGTCCGTGTGGTTGCAGATGCCGTGGGCGCCGCCCATGTTATTCGGGATGGCGTCCCCGCGGACGACTTCTTCGGTCTCGTCGTTCACTGTCATCCGCCCGCTGCCGTTCATGATCATATAGGCCTCGTCCACGATTTCATGTCTGTGGTAGCCGATGGAAGTCCCGGGCGGCAGGAGGACGTGGCAGAGGTATTCGAAGTTGGTCGTGAAGTCCCGGCTTCCCCACACCTCACGGAACAACACTTCTCCCCGTCCGCCGTGGTGCCGCCGGGGCTTGAGCAAGGCGCGGTCGAACCGTCCCACGGGCAGCCGGTCCGTGGATTCCAGTTCGACCTCTACACGCGGGTCGTCGAAGTCCTCGTGCTTCGGTTCGCGGACCGTATCCACGCAGTGGAAATTGAAGAACCAGGTATCCCGGTCGGTGTGGTTGTAGATACCGTGGGATTCGCCTGATCGCAGGGGCACCGCGGCGCCGCCGGTGACTTCGGCCGTGCGGCCGTTGTGAGTGAACTGCATGGCGTTGTCGATGGTGACGAAGATCTCTTCCGCATAGGTGTGGCTGTGCTGGCCAATGCCGCTGCCGGGCGGGAAGATCACGGAATGGATGAATCCCCACGGAGATTTGAAGGCCGACGCGTCGAACCCCGGGTTGAAATAGCTCGCCGCGGCACCGCCGTGGCTGACGCCAAGATGCATTTCTTCGCGCCGGGTGTGGGTGATCAGCATGGTGAACGCTCCGGCCTGCCGGTGATCGCATCAGACGTTACGTGTTTCAGTACGTGCCGGTCAGATCACGGCAGGGCGACTTCCTCTACGGGCTGCGTACCGTTCCGGTCGAACGCGCCCATTGCCGCGGCGATGGCATCAACCGGGGCCTGGGTCTGTACAAACGCTAAAGGGCGACTTCCTCGACGGGCTGCGTGCCGGTCTCGTAGGCGGGCCGCCACCGGTCGTGGGCCATGGACTCTTCCTCGCTGAGCCCGCACAGCCAGTTCCAGGTGTGGATGCGCCGTCTCAGATCCCGGTATGATTCCACCCCGCTCGTGTATGGCGCGGCCGGACGATCCCGGTACGCCGGGATTTCTTCCGAATCGATCAGCCAGTCGCGCCGCGGCGCCGCATTGCGGAAGTAGGAGAACTTGATCATGCTCCGGGGCTTGTGATTGAGCTTCGGGCCGGCCCGGTGCCAGATGCCGTACCGGGTAATGGCCACGGTCCCGGCCTTCACGACAAGCGAGAGTTGGCCGGTGAGATCTCCGTAGTGGGCCAGGGCGTCGCGGTTGACCGCCCGGCAATGGGAACCGGGCAGGATCATGGTCGGTCCGTCTTCGATGTTCACGTCCTGCGGATAGTAGTAGCACTGAAGCTCGTTGATCTCGTAGCCGAGACCGGAAATGCCGTCCGAATGCCAGTCCTGTCCCGCCACCGGCTCGCTTATGAGGTGATGGTGGCCTCCCGTCGGCATCAGGAAATTCGGACCGAGCAGCGAACGGATCACGCCCGCCAACCGGGGATGGAGCAGGATCTCGCGGACGAATTCGGGTGAACCGACCAAGTCCTTCGCGCGTCCCGGCTCCTGGTTGCGGCACCGCTCATTGAAATCGGGATCCACCATGGTATCGAGCACCGCGTATCCCTTCGCCACGAAATCCATCACGTCATCATCGGTCATCGTTGGTTTGATCTCGGCCATGGCCGTGCCTCCTCAGTTCCACTTCTCGAGTATGAAATCGAAACCCACGTAATCGTTCTCGAGGTCCTTGTATTCGTACAGCTTCGGGATCGGGTACTGCACCACGCGCCACCCGTCGGCAACGGCCTCCAGCACGGAGTCGTAAGGCGGCTCGTCGCCCGGCAGCCTGAGTTTCGGTTTCTCGCCCGGGACGAACACCACCCAGCCGACGAGCCCGGACCGCATGTTGGTCGACCGGGCCGTCAGGTACATGATTTTCGGCCGGGGCCCGTCATCCAGGAGCGCTTCCAGTTTATTCAGATCCCCTTCATCCAGCCCCTTCCCATCCAGTTTCTTCCGGCTCTCGGCGATCCACTGCCTGATTTCCGATTGCATTGCGTGATGTCCCTTTGCCGCTTGCGTGATGTCTCTTTTGCCGCGCAGTCGTCGCGGACAATACAGATGCTATTATGTGCAAGAAGTACGAATGATCGATGTCAGGGTGCGCGCCTGGCTCTCTGCAATGGTATACGGGTTACGTGTATCGTGTCAAGCAGGAACGAACCGTCGTTTTTCGAGGTGGTTCAGGCATAGAAGCCGCAGGGTCTTGACAGCATCCGGCAACGTGCTTAAGTTGCCTTTTTGCCGACTATCGCGGTACGGTCTTCCAGGTCTTTCCGGCTACCGGAACGTAGCGTTCGACCGGGCAGAAGCTTCCCGCGCCGCCGCTTTGTCGTTTCCACAACCGGTTCTCAGTCTTCAAGGAATACAGATGTCCACTCCACAACCCCTGAGTGCCCAGCAGATCGCCTACTTCAAACTGAACGGCTACCTGGTTTTGAAGAACGTCTTCGACGAAGAAACACTCGAGACCTGGCGGCGGCAGATCTGGCGCGCCCTCGACGGCCGCCTGGAGGATCCCACGACCTGGCCCAGGGAGACGAGCGGCCTCGACGGGTACGAATACGATCCGCCCGAATCGGCCCTCGTGCATCACCCGTACATGATGGAGATCATCGATCAGCTAAGTGGAGGACACTTCGTCGCCGGTGACGGGATCCCCATCATCCGCTGGCCCGAGCCCGGGAAATCGTGGGAAATGCCCAAAACCGGCCATATCGACGCCTACGGGGGCCGGTGGCTGCCCTTCATGATCGGCGCGACGACCTACCTGTACGATGTGGAACCCGGCGGCGGCAGCCTGATCTACTGGCCGGGAAGCCACCATGCAGCGCACCGGTATTTCCTCGAGCATCCGTCCCACGTGGACGGCAGCTTCCTGGAGATCGAAGGCTTCTCCTGGGACGTGTTCTGCGACAACCCGGCCACCGGTGGCCGGGAATTCACCGCGAAGGCCGGCGACGTGGTGCTCTGGCATTCCTACCTGACCCACAACGGATCGGAGAACACCAGTCATTCCCCGCGCTTTGCCCTCTTCGCCCGCTGGAACCATGAAAGACATCTGGAGCAGTCCTTCCGATACGAGATTCCCGAGGATCTGTGGAAGTACTGGGCGGTATGAGAATTGTTGGAATCCCTATTGAGTTGACGAGTATTTTGAATCATCCGTCATTGTATAGATGCAAGGCGTGGCGTTTGGATTGGAATAAGCCAGTATTTGTGAAGGTAAACAAATGAACATTCGGAAGTTGGTAATTAAAGACGTGCGGTGTTTTTCTGGTCGACACGAACTAGAAATCCGACCAATAACCTTCTTGGTAGGTGAAAACAGCACCGGCAAATCTACCGTACTTGGTTGTTTGCACACACTGTACGGTTTTATTTGTGGGAAAAACGCTGGTTTGAATTTCAATACACAGCCATATGAGATGGGAGCGTTTACGGATATCGTCAGACGAGCCAACCCCAGAAAAACAGAATTTGAGATTGGTCTCGAAATACAGAATCAAAAATCTACAGAACCCGTTGAATATACGTTGGGAATTGGTACAAGAGAACGGAGTTCTGAACCTGTTATTGTTGAACAGAGGATTAGGTATGAAACCGGTGAGATTTCTTTTGTTGAGAACAGCAAAATACTAGACGAGAGTGATCCACAGACGGGTTTCTATGACAACTTCAAATTAGTCAAATCCACTGAGAAGAAAGGAATTTGTAAAACCAAGCTGGCGATAGAAAAAAACAGATTGGAATCCGCTGTATTGGCGATGTTGTCGCCTTTCTCTTCGTTTCGGTATTTAGCCAAGGAGATGGAATCTGTATATCAATCGGTCGAACAAGAACGACCCATAAGCCCAAAGAGAAATGAGTCTCGTAACAACTTCTATATGGAACTATTACATATTTTCAAAGAGTATCTGGCAGGTTATCCAAAAAACGAAATATGGAGCCCTGTAGAAGTATGTAGTTTTGCTCCAATTAGATCTAAACCGCATCGTACATATGATCCAATACGAGAGGATGTCAGTCCTTTTGGAAGAGATTTGCCGATGACTCTGGTAAATATGACGAGTTCCGATACAGAGCGCTGGCAACAACTACGAGATCGATTGAGTGATTTCGGCAGACATTCTGGATTGTTTAATGGGGTTTTCGTACGGCGTTTTGGGAAATCTCCCGGGGATCCATTCCAATTGCAAGTCAAAGTTAATGGTCCAAGAGTGAACATGGTTGATGTGGGATACGGTGTTAGCCAAATCTTACCCATTCTGGTACGTGTTCTAAATGGATCAAGAAGCACGATGTTCCTTATGCAACAACCAGAAATCCATTTGCATCCCAAAGGTCAGGCAGCATTAACGTCTTTACTGATTGAAACTTTAAATCGAGTGAAGAACGCATATGTTATTGAGACTCATAGTGACACTATGGTAAATAGAGCAAGAATCGAAATCATGAATGGAGTGATTTCACCTGAGGACGTATCGTTGGTTTACTTGGAACCAGTAGGAAACCGGGTGAAAGTCCACAATATTGGCTTCGACGATCAGGCTAATTTGCTAAATGTACCCAAAGGCTATCGGGATTTCTTCATCAATGAATCGGATAAGTTGCTAGGCCTATCCTTATGAAAGAAGAGTCATGTGTCTTGTTTTGGACGCTAATAAGTTTAGTGATTATTTAGATCTGGAAAATCTCGATATGGAACCAGTTAGAAGGTGGATGAGAGACCAAGGTAAAATGGTGTACTCGCCAACAGAAAAACTGAAGCAGGAGTTAAATAGACACGACAAGATGAGGCAGCAGATCGACCAATTTCGAGCCAACGGTAGACTCAAACTGTTTTCTGCGCAAAAAGTTGAAATGTTCAAACAAAGGTTACCCCAACTGCAGTCTGACGACCCGGATATCATCGCGCTGGCGTGCGTAGCGGAAGTCAATCTGTTGGTTTCAGGTGATACTGACCTGCATACGGACTTCAAGTCAGTTGTTGGAGGAAGTGTGTATCAAACCAGAGCCCACAGGCGCTTGTTACGGCCGGACACCTGCCCTTGACCCGCAATTTCGTGTTGTCATCCAAATACCACCTTGGCTTTCACCTTCATGAATCCATCCCCCCGCTACCTCACCGCCGAGCAACTGGATCAATTCTGGTCCGAAGGCTACCTCGTCCTTAAGGGGACGCTGGATGACGACGTCGTCCAAAAGGCCCGTGACTTCCTGCTGGACCTGATTCCGCGCGACCTGGTCATCCCGGACCACTATCACGCGAACCACGGCCGGTTCAAACCTCACCACCCCGATGGGAACGGCAGCTTTTTCGAACCGGCGATGCTGCCCCTGATGCAGAACGAAGGATTGTACGGCGCGGCCGTGGATATCCTGGGGACCGAATACATACAGGTGTGGGACGGCTCGGCGGGGATTACACTCCGAAACCGCGCCATGGATGGGCGGCTTCAGAACCTTCATTTGGACGCCGTGCCGAAAGGTCCGGAGGAACTTAACGAGAATTTCCTGCGCACGGGTATCGGCATCGGGGGATGCTACTACCTGAACAGGGTAGAAAATGAAGGCGGAGGCATCCACGTGGTACCTGGCGCCCCGAACCGGGTGCGGGATATCATGCTCAGCGAACCGGACGGTCTGACGCGCAACGATGGTTGGGGGAAAATCGTCGATTTTCCTTCATCCGTGGAAGTCACCGGAGACGCCGGCGATTACGTGCTCATGCACCACCTCATGCCCCATTCCGCCAGCGCCAATCACAACAGTTCGCCCCGGATCGCCCAATTTACGCGACTGCAGGCCCTTACTGAAGAAGAGGCCAGGCAGGCACCGGGGCCGGACCGTCCTCTGAGTCCGGAAGCCCAGGCCGCACTGACCCCCCTTGGACGCAAACTGTTCCGCCTGGATCCATGGGTCCAGTAATTCCGGGTGCCGCAATCCGCGCTACGGTCGGCGCCGCAACCGGATCGGATCAACCCCATGTCCACTGAACCACCCCGGTCCAACGGTTCTGCTCCCGTAACCCTGCGGTCCGGAATCATCGGGCTCGTCCTCTCCGCCGTCGTGGCCGTCTGGGGACAGTTCGCCGCCGACCACGCCGGGTACAACTACGTCACCTACGCCCATCTGCCCTCGGCGCTGCTGATACCCTTCCTTCTGCTGATCTTGGTCCCCCACGTACTGCTCAAGATCCTGGCGCCGCGGTACGCCCTGGCGACTTCGGAACTGGTCGTGGTTTTCGCCATGGGCCTGATCGGTTCCATGGTGCCCGACTGGGGCATGACGCGGTACCTGGTCTCCATCATCACGGGCCCCTTCTACCATGCCAGCCCGGAAAACCGCTGGGCGGAAACGTTCTTCGATACCCTGCCCGCGTGGCTCGTGATCAGCGGCAAGACCGACGCCGTGCGGGTATTCTACGAGGGCGCCGCGCCGGGTTACCAGATCCCGTGGATGGCCTGGATCTCGCCCCTTTTGTGGTGGATGTCGTGCTTCGCCGCCCTGATGTGGACGGGCGCCTGCATCGTGGTCATCCTGAGGAGACAGTGGGTGAGCCACGAGCGGCTGCGTTTCCCCCTCGGCGAGGTGGCGCTCAACCTCATGGGGGTGCGGAAGGACGAAGACGAGCCACCCATGGTCCGCACGGCCGCGTTCCGGATCGGCCTCGGCCTGTCGCTGGCGGTCGTGCTCTGGAATATCGTTTCCTACTGGGATATCGTAGCGCCTATACCCATAATGGGACCCGACCTTGCGTACATCAAAGTGCACCCGTCCATCCCCGATCTGCCCATACGGCTGAATGTCTTCGTGTTCTGCTTCGCCTTCTTCATCAACGCCGAAATTCTCTTCAGCCTGTGCTTCTTCCTGCTGTTTACCACGTTGCAGCGGGGCGTGCTGAATATGATCGGCGTCTCGGCAGCGACGACCATGTCGCCAACCGGACTCGTGGGCACGCAGTCCATCGGCGCCCTGATCGCCCTGGTGGCCTGGGGACTCTGGATGGCACGGCGCCACCTGGCCGCCGTGGCCCGGCGGGCGTTCAGGCGGGATCCGACGGTCGACGACCGGGAGGAGTTCTTCTCCTACCGGGTCGCGGTGTTCGGATTCGTTTTCGGCATGCTCTACCTGCTGGCGTGGCTGTACAGTATCGGCATGTCGCTGCCGGTCAGCGTGGCCCTGCTTGCCGTCCTCTTTACCGTCTATCTCGGCATGGCTCGCATGGTCGCCGAGGCGGGTCTCGTCGCCATGGACCTGCCGGTAAACCCCAACATCTTCACCGGGGGCATCATCGGTCCCGACAACATGAACCCGTCTACCATCACCGCCCTGGGCATGACGAACGCATTCGCCCGGAACTGGCGGACATTCACGATGATCGGGCTGTCCCACGCCGCCTACCTTAAGCGCTGGATGGCGCCGGCCACCCGGCACCTGTTTCTGTGGATCTGCCTGGCCTTTGCCGCCAGCGTCGTCGCCTCACTCTACTACTATATCAGCGCGGGTTATGCCGTGGGCGCCGACAATCTCCTTTCCAAGCCCGGCGATCTCGTGCCTTTCTTCTACAACACCATCATGACGTGGAACAGCAGCGCGAGCAGCGTCTCCGATCTGGAACTGTTCTTTTTTGGAAATGGCGTCGCCCTGTACATGCTGATGATCCTCGGGCGCTACCTGTTCCTCTGGTGGCCGCTCCATCCCATCGGCCTGGTCGCCGTGGCCGCGGACACCGTGCGGTTCATGTTCCTGCCCTTCCTGCTGGCCTGGCTCATCCAGGTGATCCTGCTGCGCCTGGGCGGAGGGGCGCTTTACCGCAGAGCGCAACCCCTTTTTCTCGGCATCCTGGTAGGGTACGTTCTTGGGATGGCCCTTTCGTTCCTGGTGGACAGCCTGTGGTTCCCGGCCACGCCGCACCAGTTCGAATCGTTCATCAACTGAAGCGTGTCCGGGAACACATCCGGCGCGTGCACATATCGCACGTTCACTGTCATGCGCTTTCACAAGTCAGCGCGCTCACGATTTAACACGTTCACATTCAAGCGCGTTCGTAGTCAAGTGGTTACATAGCGATCGGGACCAACCTGAACCCAACCAGGACGGAATCATGGCAAAACCCACACGCCCCAACCTGCTGTTCATCATGGACGACCAGCACCGCCACGACTACCTGTCCGCAGCGGGGGCGTCCTTCGTAAACACACCGAACCTGGACCGGTTGGCGGAGCGCGGCATCCGCTTCACGCAGTGCATCACCAACGCACCGGTCTGCGCGCCCGCCCGCATCGGCCTGGCCAGCGGGTACCAGCCCGCGCGGCTGGGTTGCCTGGACAACAACTGCTATCTGCCCCGGCACGTCACGCCCTACTACGTCCGCCTGCGGGGCGCGGGGTACCGGGTCGGGTGCGTGGGCAAGCTCGATCTGGCCAAGCCGGATCCCTATAACGGCCGCCACGGCGACCGGCCCCGGGTGTTCGAATGGGGATTCACCCATCCCGTGGAATGCGAGGGCAAGATGCACGCGGGCATGGCCGACCAGCCGCGGGGACCCTACGGGTTCTGGCTGCGGGCCCAGGGGTTGTTTAACGACTTCCGTGCCGATTACGCGGACCGGGCTGCACGGGGCTGGATCCAGGACGCATCCCACGACTCGGTGCTGCCCGCGGAAGCCTTCGAAGACGCCTACATCGGCCGCCGCGCCGTCGAATGGATCGACGCCGTGCCCGACGATTACCCCTGGCATCTCTTCGTGAGCTTCGTGGGCCCCCACGACCCCTTCGATCCGCCCACGGCATACGGCGACCGGTACCGTGAAGCGGCCGTGCCGCCTGCAATACGAAGCACGGACGAAGGGAAGCCAGGCTGGGTCAACGCCCGGCGGCGCAACCTCTCCGATGCCGAAGTGGCCGTTACGCGCAGGCAGTACTGCGCGGCCATCGAACTGATCGACGACCAGGTGGGACAGATCATCGAGGCCGTGGAACAGCGGGGCATGGGGGAGGACACCATCGTCGTCTTCGCCAGCGACCATGGCGAGATGCTGGGCGACCACGGCCTTTATACCAAGTCCGTACCCTACGAGGCGGCCCTGCGGGTGCCCCTCATCGCAGCCGGACCGGGCATATCGGGTGGGCGGACTTCCGACGCCCTCGTGGAATTGATCGACGTCAACCCGACGCTGTGCGGGCTGGCGGGTCTGCCTGCGCAGGAGGGACTCGACGCGAAGGACTTCAGCCCCGTGCTGGCCGGTGAACGGTCGATCCACCGGGAGGAAGCGGCCAGTGCGCTGCGCCAATTCAGGCTGATACGCACGGCGGAATACAAGCTGATTGCCCACGAGACGGGAGAGACGGAACTATACGATCTGGAGAACGATCCGGACGAGCAGAAGAACGTGTCGGCCGAGCGGCCGGACGTCGTGCAGACGCTGCGAAGGCGATTGCGCCGGCGGTTTCACTTCCCGCCCTGACCACCAGGACCATACGGCGCGTCGGGAGGCGGGGCATGCTGTGGCGATACGATCTGCCTGCGTTCGGGCGTCAGTCGTTCCAGCAGTTCGGGCGAGGCCTGGTACCCGTGGCGGAAGTTCCCCCAGGACGGTCCGTACCGGTAGACCACGATGCGCCGCGTGCCCGCGTTGCGCCGCATGGCCGAACCGTGCGATATGCCGTCCACGAACAGCAGGGCGTCCCCGGCCTCCATGAAGAGTTCCACGGAACCGGTGATGCCTTCCACCGAGGCGCCTTTCGGTTTCATGGCGTGCCGGGCGAAATGGGGATGGGTGAAGTTGGACTTGTGGCTGCCGGGGATGACCATGGTGCCGCCGTCCCCGGGGCCGATGTCGGTCAGGGCCATCAGCACGTTGATCTGTCCGCACATGAACCGGCCGCCGTGGTAGCGGAATCCGTTGCGCATGATGGGCGGGAACCCCCCGGAATGCAGTCCGATCGCTTCACCGGGTTCCCGGAAATTGGCGAAGTTCTCGTCGATGAACAGGGGGCCGTGGGCGTAGTCGAAGGTGCCCTCTCCGCCCACGAAGTGTTTGAGCCGGCCGATCCAGGATGGATGGTCGATCAGCGCCTCGAAAGGCGCGCCCGCCTCGTAGATCTGCTGCAGGTTGAGGCCATCGACCGTGCCATAGGTATGGGCGTGGACGTAGCCGTGCCATTCGCCCGGCGACAGGGGCGGGATTTCGTCCAGGCAGGCGTTCAATTCCGCCACTTCCGCCCTGGTCAAGGCCTGCTTCAAATGAAGAAAACCCTGAAGGTCGAAGAGATAGATATCCAGGTCGTCGGGTCTGTTCATGGCAAGTGCCGTCGTGCTCCGGTAAATCCTGTTGATTTGTCCCGCTCGATTCATTAATCTCTTAAGCCGGGAATATAGTACGCCGATCCCCGGCACACAACCCAATAAACCCGGTCGCCGCGCCTCCATCGGCCGGCTCCGGCCCATCCCGAAACGCCCGCGGAAGTCAGGACGAGGTAACCTGAATGAAGGCTGCTTCACCGCCCAATGTGCTGATCGTGCTGAGTGATCAACTGCGGCGGCAGGCCCTGTCCACCTACGGTGATCCGAACATCGTAACCCCTCACGTCGACGCCCTGGCCGGCCGGGGCGTCCGCTTCGAGAACGCCAGCTCTACCTGCCCCATCTGCGTCCCTTTCCGCTTTACCTTCATGACGGGACTGTACGCTCACGACCGGAAGGTCCCCGCGATCGAGTACAGGATGTCTCCGGCGGAACGGACCCTGGCCGACGAATTCAACGAGGCGGGCTACGAGACGATCTACACGGGGAAATGGCATCTCGACGGCGGCCACGGACGCATGGGGTCCGCCGTCCAGTGCGGACGGACACCCGTGAAGAAAGCCTACCGGGGCCGCTGGCAGAAATGGCTCGGATTCGAGCTCAGGAACGGCCCCTTCGACACGTACTACTTCGAGGACGACGACCCGACGCCAAAGCCCGTCGAAGGGTACCAGACCGACGGACTCTTCGACCTTGCCATGGACTATCTCGAGCACCGGGACCCGTCCCGTCCGTTTTGCGCGGTGATCTCCGTGGAACCGCCTCACGATCCCTTCGAGGCGCCGGAGTCCCTGCAGCGCACCTGGGAGGCGATGGACATCGTGCTGCCACCCAACGTCGAAGCAGAAGACGCCGAGGCCATGGAACGGATCATGCTCAATCGGAAGCGGTACTACGCCATGGTCGAGAACCTGGACTGGAACATGGGGCGCCTTGGCGCCTTCCTTTTGCGTACCGGGTTACATGGCGAGACCGTTGTCCTTTTTCTTTCAGATCACGGGGAACTCGGCGGTGCCCACGGCCTCCGCGGGAAGCAATGGCCCTATGAGGAGTCCACGGGGATCCCGCTCATCGTGGCGGACCCCCGGCACCCGGACCGGGCCGGCGCCGTGATCGAGGATCCCGTCTCCACCGAGGACCTGTTTCCCACTATCCTGGGTCTGGCTGGACTGAAGCCGAGGGACGTCCTCCCCGGCGACAACCTGGCGCCGCTGGTGCACGGCAACGCGGACAGGCTGGACAGGGAAGGCGTGATGCTCGAGTTCATTGCCGAACAGCGCCGGGGCGTGGCCTTCCACGACTGGGTCTGGCGGGGATTCCGGTCCGCCCGGTACAAGTACACCGTCCGCGGGGACAACCACGGCGGATCTCCCTGGCAGTTCTTCGACCTGGCGGAGGATCCGTGGGAACAGCGGAATCTACTGGACGATCCGGCGTACCGGGGAGAGATCACGCGGCACCACGATCTCCTCCTCGACAGGATGAAGGAAACAGACGACCACTTCGTACTCCTTCCGGCATACGGCAGGGAAGGATTGAATACCTGGGACTAACCCGCGCTGCCCCGGCGTCCTCGGGGACCGGACTGCCGGCGTAGACCGCGGTCGATTTGCCGGCGTGGACCGCACCGTACCCGTGCCCGGCGACAGTGCGTTAACAACAGGGCTACCGTAGCTTCCATGTCCCAAACCAGCAAGACCACCCCGCAAACCGGCGAGTCCGGTCGTGGAGGCCTGGCAGCCACGCTGACCTCGGGACTCACGCGCAGGGCGCTGTCCATCGGCGTGGTTTTGTCCGTTCTGCTGAATATCTGGACGATTCACGCGGGGTATATATCCCAATCGTCTTTTATCAGCCTGACCCACCTGCCCGTTTCCGCCCTGTTTCCCTTCCTGCTGGTGGTGCTGGGGCTCAATCCCCTGCTGAAACGCTTCTGGCCAGCGAAAGTGCTCAACAGGAACGAACAGATCATCGTGTTCTTCCTGGTCTTCACCGCGTCCACCATACCCGCGTGGCCCTTCAGTTCCTACTGGATCGGCGGTATCACGGGACCGTACTACAACGCCACCACGGAGAATCAGTGGGCGGAGCTTTTCTTCCAGTATCTGCCCTCCTGGCTGATCGTCCAGAACGAACAGCAGGCCCTCTCGTGGTTTTTTGAAGGCATACCGGACAGCCGTCCCCCGGTCCTCGGCATTATCCGGAATGCCTGGACGATTCCGATGATCTGGTGGATCACCTTCTTCCTGGCCATCTTCGTGGTCGGCGCATCGGCCATGGTCATGCTGCGCAAGCAGTGGGTGGAACACGAGCGGCTTACCTTTCCACTCGCCCAGATTCCACTGATCCTGATCGAGGAGGAAAAGGGCCGCGCGCTGCCCGCGGTGATGCAGTCAAAGCTGTTCTGGTACGCCTTCGGCATTACGCTGTTTATCTTCCTCTGGAACATTGTCGGTTTCTTCAACTGGGTCAGTTCCATTCCCATCGGACCACTGCACAATTTCAACGTGGTTCTGGCGCGGTCGTTTCCCGCCATTCCCGTGAAGTTCAATTTCCTGGTCGCGGGCGTCGGGTATTTCACCAACCTGAACGTCCTGTTCAGCATCTGGGTGTTCTTCGTCATCATGACCATTCAACAGGGCATCATGACCCGGCTCGGCGTGCCCAGGGCTTTCGCCGTCGTCAAGTCGCAGCATTCCGGCGGATTTCTCGTATTTGCGCTCTATGCCCTCTGGGCCGCGCGGCGCCACCTGAAAGACGTGCTGATGAAGGCGCTGGGGAAGGCCCCCCACGTGGACGATTCTAAGGAATTCTTCTCCTATCGGATGGCCACGCTGGGCGTTCTCGGGGGTATTACCTACATCGTCTGCTGGCTCTACGCGTCCGGCATGTCCCTCGGGATCATCGCTTTCATGATGGGTTCTCTGCTGATCATGTTCGTAGGTGTGACGCGCATCGTGGCGGAAACGGGGATCGTATTCCTCGACCTGCCCTTCGAGACCCACGACTTCACCGTGGCCGTCATCGGTTCAGGGAGTATCGGCACGCGGGATCTGACCAACCTCGCCATCGCCAACACTTACGCCCGGAACTGGCGAACACTCGGCATGTGCTCCATGGGGCATATCGCGAAGGTGGACGACCAGCTGGGCGGCACGGGAAAGGGTTCCTTCAAGTCGATCATCGCCGTGCTCGCGATGAGTATCGTCGTGGCGCTGGTATTCACGTTATACCTGGGATATAACCACGGCGGGGCGGCGCAGTTTTTCGAGCCCGCGTTCACGAATGGAACCAAGTTGCCCTACGACAATCTCGTGAAGTGGATCAACAACCGGGATGTGATCACCGGGCCGGAGTTCTGGTTCATGGTTTTCGGCGCGGTCGTTACCACGCTGCTGATCCAGGCGCACCACCGGTTCACGTGGTGGTCGCTCCATCCCATTGGATTCACCGTGGTCCTGACGCCGGGCATGGCCAGTTCCGCCTTTTCCCTCTTCGTGGTCTGGTGCGTCAAGGCCCTGCTGTTGAAAATCGGGGGCATCCAGTTGTACCGAAAAGCCATACCCGCTGTCATGGGCATGCTCGTCGCGTTCGTACTGGGCGTGTTTCTTTCTTACGTGGCCGATGTCACGTGGTTTCCCAGGGCCGGCCATCCCGTCCAGAACTGGTGACAGGACCGGTCATCCTGTCCGGAACTGGTGGCCGTGTTGGCCATCCCGTCCAGACTCGGCGACCGGGTTGGCGTGATTTACTTCGGAAGATCGTACCTGGAGGGTGAAGTGCCGGAAGAACAGGATCCACAGGAAGTACTGGACCGCGTCCTGGAAAACGACGACCGCTATCCCCGGCGGGCGTACCTCTTCGTCATGGACGCGGTTTCGTATACGGTGGAGAAACTTACCGTCCGCAGGCACATCACGGGGAAGGAACTTTCTCTGGGCATCCGTGATTTCGCCATCGAACGGTTCGGCATCGCGGCGAAACTGGTTTTCGAGGAATGGAACATCACGAAGACCCGCCACTTCGGCGATATCGTCTTCAACCTGGTCAACGAGGGACTGCTGCGGAAGACCGAAGAGGACGTCATCGAGGACTTCGACGAGGTGTTCGACTTCACCACCGCGTTTGAGGCCGAATACGAGATCGACGTGGAGTCGAAGGGAAGCTGAATTGCGCGCCCCGTCGCCCGCATCCCGCCGACTGGATACCGCATCCCGCTAGCAGGATGCCAAGTCAGTACATCATTCCCGGGCACCTGGTCGGTGCGCTTCCCGGCTTTCCGGCTCTTCTCGGGCGGCCGCTATGCCCTGCGTACCGTACGCTGCCTTCTTCCGTAGGTGGGTTTGCGGTCGGCGCCTTCCTGTTTGGCGTCCTTCTGTCCGGTCTCTCTTTGTACGGCCCCGCCTCCGGTCTTTGGCTCTTCACTCCGAGGGGCCTTGCCTGCTGCCGGGCTCTTCGACTGTTCTGTCACGGTTTCGGACTTATCACCGGCTGCAGGCCGGGCTTCGGCTTCAGGCTTGTCACTGGCATCAGGTGTGGCTACGGCCTTGGCCTTTTTCTTCCTGGTTGCAACGGCAGGTTCCTGGGCATCTTCCCGATCAGTGCTGGCCGGCGCCCGCCTGGTTGCGGCTTCGGGTTCGTCGCTGGACATGGGAGCGGTTTCTGCCGCTACGGCGGAAGTATCCGTCTGCTCAGGCGCCGCGTCCTTTTTCGCGGCCGGACTCTTTCTTCTGCCGGTTCTGCCAGTCCGGCGGGTTCGGCGTGGCTTGTCTTCGTGACCGTTGCCCTTAACGGCTGCCTGGCTGGTCCTTTCGTCGGTCTGCTCGGCGGTGGCGTCCTGCCGGTCGGTCTTGTCACCGGCGTCCACCGTGGCTGCCTCCTGCTGGCCGGTCTTTTCATCTGCGTTCACCGCGGTAGCGTCTTGCCGGCTGGTCTTTTCATCGGCCTGCTCGGCGGTGGCGTCCTGCCGGTCGGTCTTTTCATCGGCGCTCACCGTGGCTGCCTCCTGCCGGCTGGCCGCATCCTGTTGTTCAATTGCTTCCTGCTGGTTGGTTTCGGCGTTCGCGGAAGCAGAGGCGCCATTCGACTTCTGTCGCGTGCCGCGCCGGCCGCCGGACTGGCGAGACCGTCCCGAAGCGCGTTGCGAACGGCCTGAGCCGGATCTGCGGGATGACCGGGAAGCGGGCTGTTCCGCTTCGCCTTCCGCTGTTTCGCCGCCCGCGCCGCCGTTGGCCGCAGGGGGAAGGGAACGGTAGTTGAGCCGGCCGGAAGCGGTCGGCACCGACTTGAGCTTGTTGACCAGCCGCTTGGGGAAGACCATGCGCACGGTGACCAGCGGATTCCCCCACTGGCTGACGCGGAGACTGCCTCCCAGGCTCACCAGCGCGTAGGCCGTATCGAAGTCGAGTCCCTTGTCCTGCGTAATCCACTTTACCATCTCCGTGATCGCCAGGCGCGCCGCCTGATCGACCGTGGACGCGGACGTGATGGTGATCCACTCGCCCTTCGATTCGACCCGGGGCCAGGAAAACCGGCCGCCCGGCAGCGTGTCCACCCGCAGGGTGACCTCCGCCTCGACTTCCACGCCGGAACCGGCGATCTGGCCATCGCCCACGCAGGCCTTGACATCTCCCAGGGACAGCAGGGCGCCGTTGACCTGAACGGGGAGAAAGACACGGGACCCGGTCGTGATTTCCAGGGTGTCCATGTTTCCGCCGTGCCTGCCCGGATAGACGGTATCGATTTCACCGTGCTTCGCGGCCACGCCGATGTTCCCGATCACCGGGTGCAGCGGCAATTTAAGCCTTTCGTCCAGTTGTACGTGGTTTTCGGCGACTTCAAGGACGCGCACCTCCGGCTTCTGGATATCCTGCCCCGGCACGCCCGTTTCAGGACGCACGGCGAACACCCCGGTACCGGCCGTCTTGATCTCTTTTACCTGTATCGACAGTACATCGCCGATATGGGCGTCTTCCACGTAGATGGGACCGGTTACCGGTATATCGCCGGACCGTTCGCCGTCCTGATCCGCTTCCTTTTCTGCCGCGAGAAGACCCCGATAGCAGTCCTGCGTTTCCACGACGATGGTCTCGCCGCGGCTGACGGTTATGGCGGGGGAGACGTTCGGGCTGAAAACCTGCTCGACCCGGTCCCTGGCTACCCGCCGCGTCAGACCCGTGTTCTCCGTCTTGGACGATCTGGCCGTCCTGGATGATCTGCGAAACAAAATAACATTACCTCTCTTGTTGGGTTGGTGAATTCCACCGGAGCGGCTCAACCGAAGAGCTCGTCTCCATAGGCGAATATGGCGGGCGTTCCTCCTGTGTGCAGGAAGACGATGGCATCCTCTTCCTGGAATCGCCCTTCCCTGATGTGACCGGCCAGGCCGTCCATGGCCTTGGCCGTGTATACCGGGTCGAGTACGATGCCCTCGGTCTGCGCCACCAGGCGCATGGTTTCGAGGCTGGTGCGCGACGGTTCGCCGAAATCCGGTTTCGCGAAATCGCACGTCACATCGAAATCGTCCGGTGTGAAAGTGTGTCTGAGTCCGATGACCGAGGCGCATTCGTTGGCCACGGGCGCGAGACGTTCCTGCATCTCCCGGTCGTCCCCCACCCAGTAGTTCAGCCCGACGGCCTTGAAGCAGGCGGAGACGGCGCGCAGTCCGACCACCAGCCCGACGATGGTATAGGTCATGGAACTCGTATAGATGGCCCTTGGCGTGACGCCCCGCTGCGCCAGTTGTTCGCAAAGCTCGAGGACGGCGTCCACGTAGGCCACGGCGCGCAGGATCGCGCCGTCACTGCTCGTGTCGTATGGCTTCGATCCCTTCGTTTCCAGTTCCTCGACCTGCTTTTTCAGCTCGTCCTTCACGGTCAGGGGAAAGACGTACTTGATCTGGTCCGCCATGAGGTGGTTGAGCAGCAGGTTGCCGGAAACGGGGTAGGATCGGTGGTCCCGCGGGATGACCACGACGGACTTCATGCCGAGCCGTGCGGCGGCGGCGGCGGTCTGCGCGGACTGGTTGGACTGGGAATCGGAGCCGTGGACCAGGTAGTCGCACCCGTTTTCCAGGGCGGGGCCCAGCGAGTAGGTGAACTGGCGGGCCTTGTTTCCGCCCATGGCCAGCCCGGTCATGTCGTCGCGTTTGATGAGGATACGGGGGCCCCCGAGGGCCTTCCCGAGGCGAGGACAGTCCTGTAGCGGCGTGGGCAGGTGGGCCACCGGCGCTCGGGTGAACCTGCCCAGGAGGTGACGCAGTTCCTGCGCGGCGTCACGGTCGTACAACTTCAATATGGCTGCTCCACCAGGCGAGAGGCCGGGTTCCCCGCGGGAATCATCCGGCGCGTTCGCCTAATGACCGTATGCAGCGCCCTCGATCCGGGGATCCGGTGCCCCCAGACGGTAGCCGGTGTCGGGGTCCACCATGATGCTGTGGCCGTCCCCCTGGCGGTAGGACCCGCCCCCGAAACCCCGGCTGCTGATGTCATGCCCCATCGCCTTCAAGGCGTCCAGTACCTCCCGTCCCACCCCGCCTTCGATGCGGAGGCGGTCCGGAAACCACTGGTGATGGAGGCGCGGCGCGTTTACCGCTTCCTGCATATTCATGCCATGGTCGATGACATTCAGGATCAACTGCATGGTCGTATTGATGATCGTGCGTCCCCCCGGGCTGCCCACCACCAGGTACAGTTCGCCGTTCCGCGTGACGATGGTCGGGGACATAGAGCTTAACATGCGCTTGTTCGGTTCAATGAGATTGGGCGGCGTGCCGATCTGGCCGGTGGACCGGGTGATCCCCGGATCCGGATTGAAGTCGCCCATCTCGTTGTTGGTCAACATGCCGGTGCCCGCGATCACGATGTGGGAGCCGTACCCGCCTTCCAGCGTGTAGGTGTTCGAAACGGCGTTTCCCCACTGATCGACCACGGAATAGTGCGTTGTTTCGTCCGGCTCCGTGGCCAGCGTAAGCTCCGGCCCCACCTCTTCGCTCGGCGTAGCGAAGAAGGGGTCGACTTTCGACCGCTGGGCGGCCGCGTAGTCCTTTGAGGTGAGATGGCCTGGGATTTCCACGAAATCCGCGTCGCCGAGATACCGGGCCCGGTCGGCGTACGCGAGGCGCATGGCCTCGGCCATCACGTGAATGGTACTGGATGAATTGTGTCCCATTCGACCCAGGTCGTAACCCTCGAGTATGTTGAGCATCATGGCCATGGTGATGCCGCCCGAACTCGGCGGCGGCATGGAGATCGTCTCGTAGATTCCCCGGTAGACGTTGCGGACGGGCTCGCGTATGACCGCGCGGTAGTTCGCCAGGTCGGCGCGGTCGATCATGCCGCCCCCCGCCTTCATGTCCTTTTCGATCAATTCGGCGGTCTTGCCCTTGTAGAACCCGTCATGGCCGTCCCGGGCGATACGCTTCAGGGTCTCCGCCAGGTCCTTCTGTATCCACCGGTCGCCTTCCTGCCAGTCCTCCCCATCCGCCCGCATCATGGCCTTTTTGCTGGCGGGTATCTGGGAGAAAATCGCCCTGCGGCCGTTCAGGCCCCGGGCGATCCGTTCGGTGAGGATGAAGCCGTTCTCGGCGAGATCGATGGCGTACTGAGCGACTTCCGCCATGCTCATGGTACCGTATTTCTCCAGGGCCAGCGCGAATCCGGCCGGGGTGCCCGGGACGCCGATCGCCAGGTGATGAATACGGTTTGTGTTGGGATGAAAGGTCGAACCGTCCGAGCGCGTGAAGGAAATGGCCGGGTTCACGGCCCGGTTCCCGTCTTCGTCCAGATACATCCGGGCATGGGCCTTGCCCGGCGCTTTCTCGCGGTAATCGATGGCCACGGCCGTTCCGTCGGCCAGTCGTATGACCATGAACCCGCCGCCGCCGATGTTGCCGGCGGAGGGATGGGTCACCGCCAGGGCAAGTCCCAGCCCCACGGCGGCGTCGACGGCGTTGCCGCCTTTTTTCAGGATGTCCGCGGCAACCTGCGTGGCCAGGGGTTCCACGGCCACCGCCATGCCTTTCTTGCCGACTGCCGGCTTGCGGGACGCCGCATTCGCTTCGTGAACCGCAATGGACGAGATGACCAGGCCGCATACCGCGATCAGAATCCTGAAACGATGCATCATTTAATAATTCCTGTCATTTTCCCGTACCGACGTCGATACAATCGATACACCGGGAAGATTAAAGTATCATGCGCGAATTTCGGTACGGCCCGCACCCGCATTACATAACTATAGGTACCATGCTTCCGCGCCACTGTCCTCGACGTGTCCTGCGCGCGGGCAACTGCCGACTACCGACACACGGACCGGCACAATCAATAAAGACGGTGCTCTCGGTCAAGTCAAGAGCTATATGTCCTTTATGCCGGAAGAAAAGCCACGATATAGATACGTCGTCCCGCCGTCCTGTCTTCAGTTTTTCTCTGTTGATCCACCCGCGCCGTCCCCGTATATTCGAACGATGTTTCGAGCGCGCAGGACACTGCGCGGGCCAGTGCGCAGGCCGGGCCGTCCGGCATGCGTTGTAACGGATTCAACTCACTCGCAAGACCCATCGACAGGTACCCTCCATGCGTAAACACTACCGTCTTATGATCCCCGGGCCCATCGAAGTCAGTCCCGACGTGCTGGCCCATATGAGCGATCCGCTCACCGCCCACTACGGCGACCGCTGGGTGGAGATCTGGCGGAAGACCATTTCCAATCTCCAGCGCGTGATCGGGACGGAAGGCGAGGTCTTCGTGCTCGTGGGATCGGGTCATACCGGCAACGACGTGGTCATGAACAGCCTGTTCAATCCCGGCGACCGGATCCTGACGCTCGATAACGGCCTGTTCGGCCGCCGGCTGGACGATCTCGCCAGGGCTTTCGGACTGGATTCGGTGGTGTTGAAGAAACCCTGGGGCGTCCCATTCGAAGCATCGGACATACACGAGGCTGCCGCCGAAAACCCCGGTCTGAAGGCGGTCTTCGTGGTACACGGGGAGACGTCGACCGGGGTGGCCAACCCGGTGCATGAACTGGCCGCCGCCGCCCGGGAACATGGCCTGCTCGTCCTGGTGGATTCGATCGCGTCCCTGGGCGGCGAGCAGTACCTGATGGATGCGTGGGACATCGACGTTACGGTGTGCGCCTCTCAGAAGGCCCTGGGTGCGCCGCCCGGCCTGGCCCTGGTGGCCGTGAGCGACCGGGCCTGGGACGTCATGAAAGACCGGCGCGAGCCCCGCGGATTCATGGCCGACCTGCAGAATCTGCGTCACTTCGCCGAGACCCAGGCTGACGTCCATCCCCATCCCGGCACCATGCCCGTCAACAACTTCGTCGCTTTGGAGAAGAGTACGGCCGCCATCCTGGAGGAAGGGCTGGAAGCCACCTGGACCCGCCACCGCAGGGTGGCCCGCGTGGTGCGTGAAGGCGTCCGGGCGATGGGATTGACTGTCATGGCCGAGGAGCGGGCCGCCTGCGTCAACATGACGGTCATCCTGTCGGAGGATCACTTCAAGCCCGTCGCTTTTTCAGATTTCATGAAGGCCGAATACGGTATGCACGTCGGCCTGGGCCTGGGCGATTACGTCAACCGGTCCATACGCGTGGGCCACATGGCGCACAACGCCAATCTGGAGGCGGTGACGCCCTTTCTCGTGGGCCTGGAGCAGTATTTGCGCCGGCAGGGTTTCGACGTCGCGCGCGGCGCGTGCCTGGCCGGCCTGGATTGATCTCAAGAGGACTGACTCCCAACGGATCGGCATCCCAGCGGATCGGCCCCAACGAACTGACTTCAGGAGAAACCGAAATGATCTATGAAGAACGCATCTACAAAATCATGCCCGGCCGCGTACCGGATATCCTGAACCGTTTCACCAACCACGCCGTGCCCCTCTTCGAGAAACACGGCATGAAACTGGTGGGATTCTGGCAGACCGCGGTGGGTCCGAGCAATCATGAGCTCACCTACCTGCTGGCCTTCGAAGACGCGAACCACCGGGACCGGGCCTGGGCGGCGTTCATGGCCGATCCCGCCTGGATCAAGGCAAAGGCCGACAGCGAAACGAACGGTCCGCTGGTCGCCGATGTGGCCAACCGGATCCTCGCCCCGGTTCCCTTTTCTCCCTTACAATAAAATGACCCCGCCAAAATGACACCGCCATGGCCAGAACACAGCGCCTGAAGAAGGAACTGCGGTTCTTCGAAGTTTACGCCGTCGCGACGGGCACGACGTTGAGCGCGGGGTTCTTCCTTCTGCCCGGCCTGGCTGCAATGGAAGTGGGTTCGTCTCTCGTACTTGCCTATCTCCTTGCGACCCTCCCCCTCATTCCGGCCATGCTGTGCATCGTGGAACTCGCAACGGCTATGCCGCGCGCGGGCGGGGTATATTACTTCGTCGACCGGTCCCTGGGGCCGTACGCCGGACTGATAACGGGAATCGGGACCTGGCTGGCGCTTATCCTCAAGGTCACCTTCGCCCTTGTGGGTATGGGCGCCTATATCTCCCTTTTCTTTCCGGGGCTTCCGCAGACACCCGTGGCCCTGACGCTTGCGGCGAGTCTCGGCGCGGTGAACTATTTCGGCGCGAGGAAGAGCGGCCGCCTGCAGATCTACCTGGTGATGGCCCTGCTCCTACTCCTGGCCGGTTTTATCGGCGGCGGAGTACCCGAACTGTCCCCCGCGGTCTTCGAGGGCCTCTTCGACGTCGAGTTCACGACGCTCATGGGGACGGCCGGACTGGTCTACATCAGCTACGTGGGCGTGACCAAGGTCGCAAGCCTTTCGGAAGAAATCGAAAAACCGGAGAAGATCCTTCCCCGGGGCGTGTTCCTGTCTCTGGCCACCGCCGTCCTGGTATACGGACTAGGCACGGCGGTAATGGTGGGCGTCATTCCCATCGAACGCCTTTCGGGCGACCTCACGCCGGCGGCGACGGCGGCCGGAATCCTGTACGGCTGGTGGGGAAGCCTGCTTCTCTCGGTAGCGGCCCTGCTCGCCTTCGTCTCCGTGGCGAACGCGGGCATCCTGAGCGCTTCCCGGTATCCCCTGGCGATGAGCCGGGACCAGCTGCTGCCCGCCGGAATCAGCCACATAACAACCCAGGGCGTGCCCATCGTCTCGCTGCTGCTTACCGTGGGCAGCATCCTCGTCATCCTGTTGGTATTGGATCCCTTGGGCATTGCCAAGTTGGCGAGCGCCTTTCAACTGGTCGTCTTCGCTCTTGTGTGCCTCGCGGTCGTCGTCATGCGGGAAAGCAGGATCATCGAGTACGATCCGGGCTACCGCTCGCCCTGGTACCCCTGGATGCAGATCGCAGGTATGGTCCTGCCCTTCTTCGTGATCTGGCAGATGGGCTGGCCCGCCATTTTGTTCATTGCAGGGTTCATCGTCGCCGGGACCCTGTGGTATTTCTACTATGCACGATTCAAGGCCGACCGCAACGGCGCGATCTACCACATCTTCGAGCGGCTAGGCCGGTTGCGGCACCAGGGGCTGGATCAGGAGCTGCGTGGGATTCTGAAGGAGAAGGGGCTGCGGGACGAAGATCCCTTCGAAGACATGATCACGCGATGTCAGACCATCGATCTGGAGCAGGAAGTCGAATTCGAACGGGTTGCCGCCGGTGCGGCCGAGAGGATATCGACCCGTATAGCGCTTTCAGACAGTGATATTGCCGACCGTTTCAAGGAGGGATCCCGCGAAGGGGGGACTCCCGTGGCAAAAGGCGTGATGCTCCGTCATTTTCGAATGCCGGATCTCGCCCTGCCGGAACTGGTACTCGTCCGTACTTTCGAAGGAGTACGGGTGGATTATCGAAATCCCGTGACCGGCACGCTGAGTTCAGACGAGATTCACGCCTTTTTCTTTCTGGTCAGCCCGGCGGAGAACCCCGCTTTGCATCTGCGCATGCTGGCCCGTATTGCGGAACGGGCCGATGACGAGCACTTCGGCCAGGTGTGGCTCGCCGCGGTCGATGAACATGCCCTTCGCGATATCTTCCTGCGTCATGATCGGTACCTTACCGTACCGGTCCTTCCGCAGTCGCCCGCAAGCGGCCTGATTGGCATGCGCATCTCCGAAATAGATATACCCGAAGGATGCCGAATCGTGTGGATTCGCCATTTCGACGAGGTAATCGTCCCCAGGGGCGACACTGTAATCCGGTCCGGCGTCCTGTTGACTGTTATTGGAGAGCCCGCGGACTTGAGAACCTTCCGGAGGACGTATCACGATTAGGGCACGTAGGGCGTCCCCGTTCTCCGCAGCTCCTTCGTCACCGCCATCTGGCAGGTTACGTACGCGTGCTCGTCCGCGTTGCCCCGGCGGTTAAGCAGGCCGGCCGAGTAGCCCGGCCGGGCGTCGGCTATGGTGCCGACGATGAGATTGGCGTATTCCACGGTGGTATCGTACCGATCCGCGATCAGGGCGTTCATTTCACTCCAGGCGATCTTGACGGCCTCCTCCCAGTTGTAACCCTGTCCGCTGGTCAGGTACTCTTCCTGCGACTCCACGATCCGGGTCTTCTCCACCACTGGCGCGCTGCACGGAAACCCGGGCGATTTGTCCACCCGCATCGTGATTGTCGAATCGATTTCCACGCCCGTGCCCGTCAGCTCGCCGTCCCCCATTCGCGCGTGCACGTCGCCCAGAGTCAGCAGTCCCCCCGGCTTCTGCGCCTTGATGTGCACCGTGCTTCCCGGCTGTATCGCGTTGAAATCCATGTTGCCGCCCGTGTCGATCTGGTGGAGCGCCACCGATTCCAACTGGACGACGCCGATCATGGGCCGCACCGGGACCACGAAGTCGGGCGGGAAGTGGACGAGCCCGTCCCGCACCGGCGCGATGAGGCGCAGGCTGCCCCAGTGAGGGCCGCCGTTGCGATAGAATCCGTAGGCGCCGACTTCCATGTCGATGATTTCCACGGACACCCAGTCTCCGGCCTCGATCCCCTCGATATGGAAGGGACCGCACGGACGGGAGTGGCGGTAGGGATCCACGTCCATGACCGCTCCGGCCCGCAGGTCCTTCTTGGCGAGATAGTCCTGGTCGTGGCCGCCGTAGGTCTCCACCTGGACCGGCTCTCCAGGTTCGAGTACGCCCCGTATCTCACGGTATGCAGGGTCGTCCGGGCCGGACAGGTAAGGGGTTCGGGTAAATCGTCGCATCGGGTTGCTCCTTACAAAGCCCCGGCACGGTCCCGAGAGACGACGCTCAATGGCGGGGCAGTGAATACCTGTTGTGGGTGTATGGCTTTAGCCGGTCTTATTGAGGCACGTCAAAGAACGCCATCTTAACGACACCGGCAAAGACGCTCCCTACAAGTAAAACCAGCAGCCCTATCGCCCACGTCAGGATACCAAGACGAAAGTTAAGGCTTTTTAGCGATGTTTCTATTGTGATCAGTCGGTCTCGAACACTGCCTTCACGGTGAAATACCTCTCCGAGAAGCAAATCGATATCTTCTTTCACTCGACCGATATCGAATCGAGTTTCAGTGTCGAGCCTGCCCTGCTCGCTCATAGTGAACAATCCATTGTTTCAGGCTGGTCGGACCGTATCCGGATATTTGAACGATGGGTATAATCGCAGCGCAAATACTGTCTTTCCCGTATTCCAGTAATGACTCTAACTCGGATGTAGTGCCGGTGTAGGCTACAAAGAACACATTTTGGAGTTGGTCAGTCGGATATAGTTTCAAGTTGTCGTCTTTGTGCGTCAGCAGCCTTTCGAGTACTTGCCGCACCCCTTGCGAATCTTGCTGTAAGGGTATAATGACAAAAACAGTCATAACGATATCCTCAGGTATTATGCAATTCTAGCAGTCACGTCGTAACACCCAAACAGTCGTCATATAGTCTGAGCATCTCGTAAAGAATTTCGCAAGGCATGTTTGAACAGTTACATTTCAGGGGCGTTTGTATGGAAAAACTGTATATTCAGATTTTAGCGGTTTCATCGAACTCTTACAAGCTCAAACGGCACTGACACAGCGGCCCATTGCGGAGAACAGGCTATGCGACTGACGAAAGAACAACTGGCGTTCATGGAGACCTTCGGCTTCCTCGGCTTTCCCGGGCTGTTGAAGGACCGGATCGACGGAATTACAGGCGCCTTCGAGGCCGTCTGGGCCGAGCGCGGCGGCGGTCATGACGGCAAGCCCCACGACGGCACGGCCAGGTCCTGCATCGTGCCCTTCATCGACCAGCATCCCGTGCTGTCCGCGCTCATCGACGACCCTCGCGTCAACGGGATATTCAGCAGCCTCCTGGGGGACGACTTTGTGTACCTGGGCAGCGACGGGAATTTCTACGTGGACGATACGCGGTGGCATTCGGACACGGACTGGTCGGGTAAGATGCGCGGCGCGCCGCCCCGTATCTACTACAAGATGGCTTTCTATCTTGATCCCCTGACGCGGGAATCGGGTGCGTTGCGCGTGATCCCGGGCAGTCACCGGTGGGGCGACGCCTATGCCGAATCGCTGGAATCCCAGATCAGAAAGTCGGGGGAGAACTGGGGTGTCGAAGGCTGGGAGGTACCCGCGGTGGCCCTCGAGACGCGGCCCGGCGACATTGTCGTGTTCAACCAGAATACCAAGCACAGCGCCTGGGGCGGGGGCGATCGGCGCAGGATGTTCACGGTCAACTGCACGGCCCGGTTTGCCGATGAGGATATCCCGATCCTGAAGAACGAGATCGCCGCTGCCGCACGGTTCTGGCTCGACAGCGTCTACGGCGAGGCCATGCTGGAGACGGCTGGCCCGGCGCGCATGAAACACCTGGAACAGCCCCTGGCCCACCAGGACCACCTTGTGGAGGAGGTACGCAAGGCCAGGCTGCGTATGGCGGAGCCGTCGCGGGGTTAGAGCGCGGCCGCGCTGCGCGCGCTCACCGCCAGTCCTGCCGGCCGCGGACTTCCCGCAGGAACCGCCGGGCGTTGCCGGAGAAATGGTCCTCGATCTCCTGTGTCGTCAGGCCCAGCATATCCGCCACCTGTTTTTCCTGCCGCAACTGTTCGTAGATGACCAGCGTCGCCCTCGAATCGCAGTGAGGCGTCGTCTCCGTCGTGCCCTCGTAGTAGGTCCACGCCCGCCCGTAGGTGACGTACTTGCCTCGGGCGCAGCCCGCCACCACGTTGTCCGAGCCGAACATGACGCGCGAGCGGTCCTCGTATCTCATCAGCAGGTACTGCGAATAGAGGTCGTTCACGGCCGAGGTGTCGTACCAGATGTTCGGCAGGTCCGTGAGAAAGTGGATGGCCCGTTCCATCATGAAGGCGTTGAAGGCCCGGGCGCAATGGGCGAGGATCCACTGGGCGCGGGGGTATTGCTTCGTGTAGTAGGCCAGGTCCTTCTGGTTGTCCGGGTCCGCCGGTCCATCGGGCTTGGACATGTGCATGGTGATGGCGAGTCCGAGATCGTGGGCCACTTCGATGAAGGATTCGGGCAGGAAGTCCTGAATGCGGCAGTGGGTGGGATCCGGTGCGAAGGTCCGGTACGGCTTCAGGCCCAGGAAGCCGTGCTTTTTCACCTGCGCGGCCACGTATTCGGGGCTCATGTCGGGCGTGACCATCATGTTGATGCCCGACTCGGGGTCCTGCTTCATCTCCTCGGCCATCCAGTCGTTATGGCCTTCCGTGTCGATCCCCCCGGGAATCGGCGTGCCGAGGACCAGGTAGTGCATCTTGCGGCCCGGATACAGCTTCTCCGCCCAGGCCAGGTGGTCCTGGTAATCGATCTCCAGCCGCAGTCCGGTGGGGCCTGGAGGGAGCTTTCCTCGATGCCGCTCCGACCACATGTGCACATGCATGTCGTAGACGGTTCCCGGCACGAAACCGGCCAGTTCCTCGTCCCATATGCCCCGGTCGAAATCCTGGTATTCAATCTTGCTCATGGTCGCTCCTCGCAATGATGAATCGAAACCCTCGTGCCATAACCGCGCATGCGGCGCAACACCGGCCGCGTGAAGCCGGAAATTGCGGTGTAATGTCGTGTGAGACGGTTCAGTGTACCCATATCGCGTGTTCTTTTCAAGGCCAAATCAAGGCTAAAAGAAACTTTGACTTTCCACCGTTCTCGCCGCTTATTTTACACGATATCACATCCAATCTGATCGCCATCGAATACGGAGGCAGTCATGGCTGAAGCACAGGACATGAACCGGCGCAGTTTCCTGCGCAACACCGTGCTGGGCGGCGCGGGCGTGACGCTGATGGGCACGCCGGTCTGGGAAGCGGCAGCCCAGATGGTCAACGGGTCCGGGACGATGCAGGTGAACGGCGTCGGACTCGACGATCCGCTTTTGGTACAGCTCAGCATCAACGAAAACCCGCTGGGCGCTTCGCACCGGGCTATCGAGGCCGTGGCCGGCAAGATGTTCGGCATGAACCGCTACACCATGCATTTCGAGTTGGAGGAAGCCCTTGGGGCCCACCACGGCGTCGACCCCGAGACGGTCTTCACGGGCGTCGGGTCGTCGGAAATCCTGTTGACGGCGACGCTCGCCGCTTTCTGGGACCGGCCGGGAAACGCGGTCACCGCTTTTCCATCCTACCGGTCCATCCCGAGGACCGCCGAGGAACTCGGACAGGCCGTCAAGCGGGTACCGCTGACCGGGCACTGGCAGATGGACCTGCCGGCCATGCTGGCGGCCGTGGACGAAAACACGCGGATCGTCAGCATCTGCAATCCGAACAATCCCACGGGCCAGATCCTCGACGCCGCGGAACTGGAACGGACGATCCGGGCGATGCCGAAGGACGTCATCGTCTGCGTCGACGAAGCGTATATACAGTTCGTGGACGATCCCGATTATCCGTCCATGATCCCCCTGACGAAGGAAGTCGAGAACCTGCTCGTATCCAGGACCTTCTCGAAGGCCTACGGCCTCGGCGGCATGCGCGTCGGTTACGGCGTGGCCCACCCCGCCCTCCTGGAACGCATGCAGCGGTTCAGCATCGGCCTGCTCAACAAGAACACCCTGTCGACCGTGGCGGCGCTGGCCGCGCTGGAGGACCAGGAACACGTGCGCCGCACCGTGGAGATCACCCGCCAGGGGAAAGCCTTTCTCTACGAAGAGCTGGAGGCCATGGGATACAGCCCCATACGCACGCAGACGATCTTCGTCACCGTCGAGGTCGGCCCCAACGTGAATACGCTGATCGACCGCCTGTGGGAGAAGAAGGTGTACGTCCGGCAGGCCTTCGACATGGAAGGCTTCATGCGCATTTCCGTCGGCCTGCCCCGCGAGAACGAGGCCTTCATCTCCGCCTTCAAGCGGGAGCGGAGCGCGCCGTAGATGAAATATCCCAATCCGCTGAAACAGCGCATTCGTGGCGGCGAACTGCTGCTGGGCACGGTGCTGCCCGCCCCCACCTCGTTCATGGCATCCCAGGTGTGCAATTCAGACATCGACTTTCTCTGGATCGACGCGGAACATTCGTCCATTTGGATCGAGGGGCTGGACATGGTCCCGGTCATCGCGCGCCGGAACGACGTGGCGCCCATGATCCGCATCGCCTGGAACGATCCCGCCCTCGTCAAGAAGGCTTATGACATCGGTGCCGTGGCCGTCATGATTCCCCAGGTAAACACCGCTGAAGAGGCGGAGCGAGCCGTACAGTACGCCCGGTACGCGCCGGAGGGAAACCGGGGCATTTCGCCGTACTGGGCCATGATGGCGGGCCTGGATTTCAACCACGTGGTCAGGACCGCCAATGACGAGACCGTCCTCGTGCTCCAGATCGAAAGCCTGGAAGCCTACGAGAACCTCGACGAGATCATGCAGGTCGAGGGCATCGACGTGCTCTTCGTCGGTCCCACGGACCTGTCCGCCACCCTGGGCGTGATCACCCAGATTGAATCGAAGGAAGTGCAGGACATTATGCGGGACGTGCCGAAGCGCCTCCAAGGCACGGGGATCGTGGCGGGCACGACGCTGGACGGCATGGAAGAAATCCAGCAGAAGATCGACTGGGGCTATCGGTACATCAACGTCGGCACGCCCATGGGCTACGGCATGCGGGTGCTGCAGGAGAACCTGGACACCCTGCGGAACGGATGAGCAAAATGATCAGCGAAGAACAGGTCCGTACATTCCACCGGAACGGATGGCTGGTGGTCGAAGGGGTGTTCGCGCCGGAAGAAACGGATGAGGTCGCCCGGCTGGCCCTTGAAACTGCGGATGCCATCGACGTCGAGGAATCCATGGAGGGCTATCTGCTGGACCGGTCCGAATCAGGCGAGACCGCGCCCCGGAAGATCGACAGTCCCTATCTTCGCCACCCGGTGTTTCGTAACTTCGCCCTGGACGGCCGGCTTCGTGACGTGATCCGGCGGATTACCGGTGAAGAACCCCTGCTCAAGAGCGACCAGCTCTTCATGAAACCGCCGCGGTTCGGCTCCGAGAAACCCTACCACCAGGACAACTTCTACTTCCGGTGCACGCCGGGCGGCCACGTGATCACGGCCTGGATCGCCCTCGACGACGTGGACGAGGAGAACGGCTGCCTCCGTTACATCTCCGGTTCGCACAAGAAGGGGATCATCGACCACGTGGAGGTCCCCGGCCAGCCCTACAACCTGGCTCCGCCGGACGATCTGATCGACTGGGAGAACGAGGCCGCGGCGCCGGTGCGCAAGGGCGGCGTGGTGCTGCACCACTCGGAAACCCTCCACTCGTCGCGCCGCAATACGTCGGACCGCTGGCGGCGCGGCTACGCGACCCACTGGGCCACCGCCAAAGTGACCACGGAGACGGACAACCTGGACAGCGCCTACTTCCGGAGCGACGACTACGCGGAGCATGTGCGCGCCGCGGACCGGGCGGGAGTGGGTTAATCCCTCTCCATGAGAAGTATCTCGCCGAGTACCCTCTTGTGCCAACGCCTCGTATACGCTGGATGCAGGGTGGTTCTTGACCGGTATCCTACATCATTGAGGAGTTCCTCGAGCGACACCAACCGCTCCCGGAACCCAAGCCGGACGCCGCAACGAAGACTTGCCTTGTCCGGTCCGCATAAGACCCATGCATCGGTCCTGCTCAGTGCATGCGCCCAAAGCGACGCCTCTCCCCTGTCCAGCTTGATATCGGTTATACGAACGGCCAACCCCGCGCGTTCGCTGTTTCCAACCGGATGGACCGCATTCAGGGAATCTCGCAATTCGCCTGCGTCGATACGCAGCTCTGACCGGCGGAGCTGGAAGCCCGCCTGCGTTTCATAGACGCAATCCTCGACGGTTTCCAGAGGGTAGCCACCAGTCAACGCTCGCCACGAACCAGTCCGGTGGGCTTCCAGTATGACGTTCGTATCGACCAGCACGATACCCTGATGCCGAGCCATGACGCCTCACAAGTCGATTGCACACTGGACGCCATGTGCTGCGAAGAGGTCTACGAGATCCTCGATGTTCAGTTCGAGCAAACCGGCAACACCACGCACCGAGACGCATCCCCTATCGATCGCAAGTCCGAGCACCTCCATGAAGGGTTTCGAGAACAGGGCGGGCGGTATGTTCTCGGCGATGTCTGGTCTGTTGTTGCGCAATGCCGCATCCGGCAGGGAACGCGCAACCACAGGTTTCAATCTGTCGAGTGCGACCAGCCGCCATCTTAGCGCCGAGGCCGTCACGCGCAACTCGTTCGCCACCGTGTGGAGTCTCCGGATCAACTTTTCTTCGGCGAGGTCCGACCAGCTTCCAAACCTCGCCAGGGTGGCGGCCGGCATCAGAACCGCCGCCGCGAAATTGTTGGTAAGTTGCTCGGCGCGGTTGCCTCCGGTCTCCATCACTTCCTCGGTGTGCCTGGGCGGCATCGCATCCCAGGTCAGGATATGAAACAGCTCATGGGCGAGATCGAAGTGACGGCGTCCGATGACTTCACGTCGCGCGATCAGCACCGCGTCGAGTTCGGGCAGGCGGCAGGCCGCGCCCGAGATACCGCGCTCGGTATCCATCATGAGCACCAGGATGCCGAGTTCGCGTTCCATGACCTCCACGAGACGCACGGCGGGGACTTCGCCGAGGTCGAATTCGGTGACAAACCGCTCGCCGGCCGCCATGGCGTCCTCGAAACGCGCACGGCGGGTGAGTCTGAGCGCCCGCCGCATCAACCGGGTTTCGTATCCGACCTGTGGCGCCAGGCTGCGGAACGCGCCAATCCAGCGGCCGGCGCTTTGTTCACAGGCTTCGAGCCGCTCAACGTCGACGCGGGTCTGGCGCCAGGAGAAGCGTCCTTCGCCCGCAAGCAGGAACGGGTCGGTAAAGTAATCGAGCGGAGCGTCCAGACTTTCGACAGCGAGCAGCAGTTCCTCCGCCGTCACGCGTCTGGCGCCCGTCTCGATAGCCGATACGGTCTGCCGGTCCCTGAAGCCGAAGATCTCCGCTACACGCTCTTGAGAGAGCCCGCGTTTCTCTCGTAACGCCTTGATGCGCCTGCCGATAAGCCCTGTCGTCATAATACCCTCCCGCGAATTTGAACCCTTGCGTTTTTATATATGCAATATTTTAATGCGATATTCAATATGTTTTCAACGCCCATCGTATTTTCTCCCGATTCGGTAAGCGTTTATCCGCTGGACGCATGGGAATTGTAATGAGTCTGCTTTCCGTTTGATTACATACTCTAAACATGTATTTTAGACCGATCATAAGATCATATAAAAGGATATGATTCAGCAGGTTGCGATTGTACACCCGTTAGGTAAGTAACTAGGGAGTGTTTAGATGACGACCGCATCGGCGACAGGAACCATCACCGATCTCATGTGGTCGGAGACGGCATCGATCTACGAAGCGATCCTCGCCCATCCCTTCATCAAGGGGCTCACGTCGGGTAACCTGGACCGGTCGGCCTTCGAATTCTACACCGTCCAGGACGCGCTGTATCTCAAGGACTACGCCAGGGCACTGAGCCTCGCCGCCGCGAAGGCACCGGACGAGGACAGTATCATCCTCTTCAACGACCACGCCAAGGGTTGTCTCGTGGAAGAGCGGGCCATGCAGGAGCACTTCTTCGACGTTTTCGGCCTGTCGGCGGATCAGGTCTGGGCGACACCCAAGGCTCCCGCGTGCCAGGCGTACACGAGCTACCTGCTGTCGGTGGCCTACGGCCGTCCCTACCACGAGGTCGTGGCTGTCGTGCTGCCGTGCTACTGGATCTACTGGGAGGTAGGCAAGGCGCTGGCCGAGCAGGGATCGCCCGATCCCATGTACCAGCAGTGGATCGACACCTACGCCGGCGAGCAATTCGCCGAGTGCGTCGTCGCCGTCCTCGAGATTACGAACCGCATCTCCGAGGGGCTCTCCGACGAGGACCGGGAAGCCATGCTGAACCACTACATCACGACCAGCCGGTACGAGTGGATGTTCTGGGACATGGGGTATCGGAAGGAGCAGTGGCCGGTGTGAGGTTGATATCCAGAGAAGGGAGGACGAACAATGAAATACTCAGTGATGCTCGACGTAATTGACGAGCCCGGATTCGAGGGCTGCTACTATGCTCATATTCCGGTATTGGAACTGACGACACATGGGAAGGGAATAAACGGCGCGTTGGCGGCTGCCAAGGAGCTTGCGGAGGTGTGGATCGCAGAGAAGCGCGCCTGACGGGGAAGTCGATCTACAGCTGGGCAAGATTCAACCCGCCTTAACTCAGAGAAGCTTCAATCTTGAATGATGGACGGTACATTCGATGACGAATCACGAGTCTGAATACTGGCGCATGGCCGAGGCCCTGCGGGGCAGCATGGATGCTGCGGAGTACAAGCACGTCGTCCTCGGTCTGATCTTCCTCAAGTACATCTCTGACGCCTTCGAGGAGCGGTACGCCGTGGTGCTCACCAAGTACGGCGAGGAAGCCGCCGAGGACCGGGACGAGTATATCGCAGAGAACATCTTCTGGGTGCCTCTCGAAGCCCGATGGCAGCATCTCAAGAATGAGACGCGCCAGCCGACCATCGGGAGGTCGATCGACGACGCCATGATTGCCATCGAGCGGGACAACCCGGCGCTCAAGGATGTGCTGCCCAAGGAGTACGCCCGCCCCGCCCTCGACAAGACTCGTTTGGGACAGGTAGTCGACATGGTAAGCAACATCAAGGTGGGCGGCACCGATGCCCGAGCCACAGACGTATTAGGCAACGTCTACGAGTACTTCCTGGAGCAGTTCGCCCTGGCTGAGGGCAGGAAGGGCGGCGAGTTTTACACCCCGCGCTCGGTCGTGCGCCGCCGCGGGAGGACTATGCCTGCATCAATACCAGATAAAACAAAACAATGCGACATTCTGTTGAACACTCCGCCTGAGGTTGAAGAGGCCAAGGTTACATTAGTGTTTCCAGATTAGGAAAAGAAGGTTTGATTAACAATCTTCTACAACCGAAGACGGAGAATGTGGAATACACAGTGGGTTAACCCCCGGTTCTCTATAAGCGCCGGTTTTTTCTTTTGGAGATATTGGAGTCAATATAATGTCGGAGATAATGGGGTTTGTTAAAATGTGTCGGAAAAGGAAATTCGCAGATGACTTCCGAAATGGCGTATTGTACTCAAATCGGATCAGTTGGCACGGTCAAAATGGAAATGATCTACTTGAAGGAGTTACACTGATTCCTCCTAATAGAATAGAACTGAAATGTAATGGTGTTATTGTTGATGGACTAGCAGAGGACATGTGTGGATCTGCCGAATTACGATCACCTCACGTTCAGAACCTAAATGTTTTCTGCATGTACACAATAGACACAGGCGATTTTGAATTCATCGGTCCTGAAAACCTACAAGCATTTAAGAAACATCTGGAGATTGATGATCGGTGTTTTGATACATTTGGTGATCATGCTGTTATTGTCCACAATCGGAATGAATTCCTAACCCGTGTAGATAAGGCGATAAGTCGAAACGGATTTAGGATACGACGGGGATTGATCACCTACTTTGAATCCGGTAAGCAACCTGCAGTCCCTTACAACAGTTTCAACGCTGCGTTTTTAAAAAGAGATAAGTACAATTACGAGAACGAATATCGAATTGCTATCGACAAAGGCGTACCCGGGGACGATCCTTTACCGCTGGAAATCGGAGATATATCTGATATCACATCCTACTGTAACTCACGAGATATCAATAGGACCATTGAAGTAAGAATTCCTAAAAGTGACTGAACGAAAAGTTTACCTGCGTATACAGTTCCCAAGTCATTTACATGTCCACTATACCGGGTCTACTAAATACAATCGTTGGTCTCTGGCCGTGGGCACTATTTCTTTGGCGTAAGATGTATACAATTGCCAATTACGAAAACGCATTACATATCCTCTCGGTCTCCAATCTCATCCAGCACGATTCTCTCCAACTAGGTTCTTAAGAATGTCCGCTGGCGCCCTGCCCGGCGCCTTTTCCGCATATCCCGCCAATTCGAATTGACGCGTTCCCCTTCTCCGCACCAGGATTTCAATCCAGAAGAAGAACCCCTCTTTCAGACTGACCTCTATCAGGTCGACGATGTCGTACAGGGTCGAGGTGTTGTTGTTGACCAGGTGGTTCGACCTGGTGATGGCCATGCTTTCCTCGCCGGATCCGTCGATATCGTAGAAGACCAGCAAGTCGTTCACCGTCGAGGTCATACCTCTGAAGCGGCCGTTCTGTTGCAGCGCAACGATGAAGTTCGCCGCCCGGTCGGCGTCGATTTCAGAGTAGACGTACAGGCCCGAGCGGGCATCAGTCCAGATAACGCGGCGGCCTGTTGTACTTGCTGAACAGCCGGGTCAGCAGATGATCCGGATCCAGCGCGACTGGAGGCGCCTGATCCCCTTCTATCGGAAGCGCCGGTCCGGGCATGCCCTCTCCTTTGGCGTCGGGCTGGACGAACCAGATCGAGCCCGCTAAGGCTCCCCGTAATTGATTTGATACGCAAGCAGAGATTTGAAGTAAACGAGATCGTGGACAAAATTCCGACTAATTAGTCATTCGACGGATTCTGACAAACGATATGGGTTCGAAGATGGGTAACTTGGTTCCGAGCTATGACAAGCTGTGACATACCGTGACATGGCGATTTGTGGCAAACGACCTCGGATTTACGAGGGAAGTTACGTAAGGACGTCTGCCGAAGGAGGGTTTTTATGACTCTTGACAGGATCTCAGCGTTGGCCGCATCGGGCGAGTCCGAAACGCTCGAGTTCAAGGAAACGACCGGGACTCGCCGGGAGGCAGCCAGGACGGTGTGTGCCTTCCTGAATCAGGACGGCGGACGGGTGTTGTTCGGTGTGAACCGGGACGGGGGCGTCGTAGGGCAGCAGGTTGGCGAGCGCACCATCGAGGAGTTGAGCGCCGAGCTTCGGCAAATCGACCCTCCGGCGTTTCCGACGGTCGAGCGAGTCCCCGTGGAAGGTGGCCGTGAAGTGATCATGGTCGGTACGGGCCGGGGACCTACGAGGCCGTACATTTTCCGTGGCAGTGCCTACCGCCGGGTCGGGAACACCACGCTGGCAATGTCTCCGGACGAGTACAACCGGATCCTCTTCGAACGGATGCACAGCGAGCAGCGTTGGGAAAACCAGCCTGCCACCGGATGGTCGATCAGTGACCTCGACGTGGCGGAGATTAGGCGGGTCGTCGCGGAGGGCGTTCGCCGCGGCCGCATGGATGAGCCGCCGAGCCGGGAACCGGCCGACCTGCTGCGGGGACTCGGTGTGCTGCGCGATGGGGTGTTGCTACGGGCGGGCGCCGTACTGTTCGGCAACAGGGGACGGCTGGAGGTCGACATGCCGCAATGCCTGCTCCGCGTGGCTCGCTTCCGGGGAACCGACAAGATGCAGTTCCTGGACAATCGTCAATTCAACGGCAATGCCTTCACGCTCCTCGGGAACGCGGAACGTTTCCTACGCGACAGCCTGCCGATCGCCGCTCGGTTCGAGGATGATCGCTTCGACCGAATCGACGAACCGCTTTATCCTCCGTTGGCGACGCGCGAGGCGCTCGCGAACGCGTTGTGTCATCGAGATTATTCCATTGGCGGCGGTTCCATTGGGGTGGCGATCTACGATGACCGACTGGAGATCACCTCTGCCGGATCGCTGCACTTCGGTTTGACCCCGGAAAAGCTGTTCGTACCGCACGAATCACGTCCGTGGAATCCGTTGATTGCCCGCGCGTTCCATCGTCGCGGGATCATCGAGGAGTGGGGGCACGGAACGTTGAAGATGACGGACCTGAACAGAGCGGCGGGCCTTCCCATGCTGGAAATCGAAGATGACGGCTGGTGCGTGACGGTGAGATTTCGGCACGGACAGTTCGTGCTTCAACCGGGTAGTAGGGAAACCAGCGCGGCCCATAGAAAGCAGGTTATTCTCTCGTTGCTTAACAACGCCGGCGATGGAATGGCACGGCGAGACATAGTCGCGCGACTGGCTCCCTATGCCAGCAAGCGCCAAGTGACTCGGGACTTGGAAACAATGAGGGAACGTGGTTTGATCGCTTCTTCCGGGCACGGTGGATCGGCCCGGTGGAAACGTGTCAGGTCATCAGATGGTTCCTCTGGAATCTGAGGGGGCCTAAGGGGGGTCTAAGGGGGTCTAAGGAGGGGTCTAAGGGGCGTTATAATACCCTCCTCAACAAGGATGAGCAGTGAATTCCACTTCATTGGTTCAGGCGTCGCCGACCAGGTTCTTCAAGATCCCCACAAGCGCCCTGCCCGGCGCCTTTTCCGCGTATCCCGCCAGTTCGAACGTTCTGCTTCCCCTTCTCCTCACCTTGATCTCGCTCCAGAAGAAGAAGCCCTCTTTCAGATTGACCTCCACCAGGTCGCCGATGTCGTACAGCGTCGAGGTGTTGTTGTTGACCAGGTGATCGGAACGGGTGATGGCCATGCCTTCCTCGCCGGAACCGTCGATGTCGTAGAATACCAGCAGGTCGTTCACCGTCGCGGCCACACCTCTGAAGCGGCTATTCTGCTGCAGCGAAACGACGAAGTTCGCCGCCCGGTCGGCGTCGATGTCCGGGAAGATGTACAGTCCCGCGCGGGCATCAGTCCAGATGCCACGTGCGGCCTGTCGTACTCGTTGAACAGCCGGATCGGCGGAGGCCCCGGCTCCCGTTCGACCTGAGGCGCCGGCTCCCGTTCGACCGGAAGCGCCGGTCCGGGCATGCTCCGACCGGTTCCGCTCCGACTGAGTTTGGTAGGTCCGCGTGGAAGTGCGATAACCTGGCGGCGATTGCCGTTGGGATGATGACCCAGAATATGAGGACATCCGCAGTTTTTCCGGGTTCCGAACCAGCCACTGGTAGGCCTCGTTGATCTCCGTGAACTTCGCCGTTGCCCGGTCCTTCACCCGGTCGGGCACCTTGTCTGGATGCCAGATCAACGCCAGTTCCCGGTACGATTTCTTTACGTCGTCAATAGACGCGCCCGGAGCGAGGTCGAGCGAAATAAGCGCCGTATGTGTCTTGTCGTCCATATACGGATTATTTAACCGATGCAAAGGGTTGTCTCAAGCGTTTTATGACGGTATATTCATCGACGCGGCAATCCGCCCGTCTGATCATAATCTTTCCTTCGACCAAGGTGCACCCATGCCCATCACCGATGCCCTGCCTGAAATGAAGCGGGAACTTCGTTTTTTCCCGGCAAGCACCGAGCATCCCAAGACACTTTCGCGCGAACAGGTCGATTTTTTCAACGCAAACGGGTATCTCTGCCCCCTGGAGGTTTTTACTCCACAGGAGGCCGAGGAGAACCGTCTGTATTTCGAAGACCTGATGGCCCGCGCAGAACAGGAAGGGTACAACAGCTACTCCATAAACGGCTGGCAGCGGCACTGCGAAGGTATCTACAACCTGGCCATGAACCCGAAGATACTGGACTACGCGGAAGACCTGGTCGGCGAGACGCTGATCTGCGAGATGACCCACTACTTCTGCAAGATGCCGGGCGACGTGCAGCGGGTGAGCTGGCACCAGGACGCGTCCTACTGGCCCCTGACACCGAGCAAGGTGGTGACGATCTGGCTGGCCATCGACGACGTGGACGAGGAGAACGGTCCCATGACGGTCATTCCCGGTTCCCACCTCCACGGACAGATCCCCTTCGAGAACAGCACGAAAGCCGAACGGAACGTATTGGGACAGACCGTCCACGACCCGCTCAGGTGGGGCGGCGATCCAGTGCCCTTCGTCATGAAGGCGGGTCAGATTTCCATGCACACCGACCTGCTGCTGCACGGGTCCGAGCCGAACGTATCGGAGCGCCGCCGATGCGGTTTGACCATCCGGTACCTGCCGCCCGACGTGCGGGGCCGTTATCCGGAATATCACCGCGCCCTGATCTGCCGGGGCAGCGATCCCTCGGGTTACTGGAGGCCCATTCCCCGACCGACAGACGACCAGATTCCTCCCCGGAATCGGTAGTATCTACATTGTTTCTACAGCACTAAGTTTCTACAGCACTAACGTTCTACTATCTGCGTTAATTTCCTTCTTAATTTTGGTGTAGAATCTATGCAGACAGCGGCCTGCAGTGTTTGCACGGGCGGCACCCCTTTTCCGCCGCCTCGCCGGGACTGGTGAATTCAAGACGATGCTGCCGCTGGATACGCCGAGCGTCGCGGCAGGTCGGATAACAGTAGATACCGGTCGTGCGGCTACCGACAAAGCGCACGCCGCGTTGCTTCCAGCCCGCGAGATCCTCTCTGGCGATCCCCTCCCGCTCCAGCAGGGTCCATTTCATTTCCGGCCCATAGTAATAGTTCCCCACGCCTCCGGTCGAGGGTACGAGCCGGTGGCAGGGCATCAGGAAGGGAACGGGATTGCGGGCCATGACCGTCCCGACCGCGCGGATTGCCTTGGGCCTGCCTACTTCCCTTGCCAGCCAGGCATAGGGACGGACCTCGCCCGACGGAATCCTGGCCAGGTGCTCCAGGACGGTCTTTTCGAATTCGGTCAGCCCCTCGAGCGTGACCGGCGGCGGCGCGGTTTTCTCCCCCTTTATGGCCCGTCTGACTGCCTGGGCCAATGCCGAAGGCAGGGAACCCCGGACTACAATCCGCCCAAGCCTGTCTTCGTAGTACGATTCGAAGGCACCGTCCTCCTCCACGTCGAGTTTTACCGCCGATATGCCCTTGGGCGTACATCCCACGTGCGCCGGCCCGAAATCCGTGTCGATGACATCATATCGGTCTGCGATCCTGATCATCACTTCCTCCTTGATCCCCGCGGGGGCGTTTAGTTTCAGATTGGGAGATTCCACGACAAGATTCTTCAGAAAAGCAGCCTCTTCGTGGCAATCGGCGCACGCTTCCAGGTGTTCCGCCACGGCCCGGCTCGCTTCATCGTCCGCCTTGCCTGTTCTGATTTGATCCAGGTACTGTCTCGCTTCGTTACAATCCACTGGGATCGCCCTCCATGATTTTACGGAGTCTACGTAGCGCCCGGTACACCTTGCCCCGCAGCGCCGATTCCGACGAACCGGTGACCGACGCGATTTCCGCGTAGGTGTATTGCTCGATGAATCGCAGAATGACCAGTTCCCGGCTCTCCCTTCCCAGTTTATCGAGGGCCGTCCGGATTGCCCTGGTCCGTTCGTTCCGGGGGACGAAGGACTGGACGTC